>CALUWH010000016.1 GCA_944324435.1 Candidatus Gastranaerophilales bacterium | reverse complement strand
TATACTTTTAGATAATTAATTTTAGTTTTGTCAGGCATTAATCCGTTTATTGCAGGGAGTATTACAGCGGCAACAACCCCTGCTATTCCGAGAACTATTAACAGTTCCGCTAAAGTAAATCCGTGCTTTTTCATTAAATTATTCCTCGCTTTTCATCTCTTCTATTTTGCTCTCATGTAACACAATACATATTGTGTTACATAAGAGCGCCTCTGCCATCCATGATAGCATATATTATTGGATTTGTGAAGGGGCGCTCTTATGTTGTGCGAGGCCAAAAATCCTCATTTTTGCCCAAATTTTGCAAAAATTTCACTTCCTAAAACTCTTGTAGTATTTGCCTTCCAGCCCAACCAACGCGTACAAGCCTGTAGCAGAAATTTTTAGGCGGACGTGGAATTTTGAACCCCACTTGTAGTCTCACCTAGAAGCCGGCCCAATGTCTACGTGCGTAGAACAGTAGGTCAGGCATTGCCTGACCTACTATTCTTTGTTCAGTGAGGGGTGAAGGGAGCGTTTTTTAAGTGAACAAGTGACCAGGTGAACAAGTGACCAAGGTTTTTAGTGAATGGTGAATAGCGAAAGGTGATCAAGTGGTCAAGTGATCAGGTGACTAAGTGAACAAGTGTTTAGTTAATAGATTTTTAACTTCGCCTCAACTTCTCAACTACTCAACTTATCAACCCTTTATAACTTCTTCTAAACTTATAAACTCCTCAACTCCAAAACCAAAAACTACTATTCAACCCTTCAACTATTCCACTTATCAACCCTTTATAACTTCTTCTAAACTTATAAACTCCTCAACTCCTAAACCAAAAACTACTATTCAACTCTTCAACTATTCAACCTTTCAACTCCCATAACTTCTCCTAAACTTCTAAACTCCTCAACTCCTAAACCCATAAACCCATAAACCCATACCCCCCCCCACTTCCCTTAATTTGCTTTATGCGTTATAATTATGACATGAGTTCAGAAGCGGAAGATAGAAATCTTAAAATGGTCGGGCTGGAACTCATGTTCCTTACCCCAGAAAAGTACAGTAATTCCAATGGAATCACTGCTGTTGAGCTTGCGAAACTTGTTGATTTACCGGTCGAAGAAGTTAAGAAAAAACTTCAGATTCTCAAAGATAAAAACATTGTTCGTGTAAAAGGCATTAATCCTAAATATTGGTTGTTTGATGAATACAACTTTCAGCGTCTTGATGACGATGATGACATTTTTCATCTTTTATGCAACTTTGAAGATGTTGATTTTGACCGATATTTTACTTATTAAAAATTTTATAATAAACCTCTACAAAGTATTCAATGGATCTATTGTGTTTTAACTCCGCACTTTTAGGGAAAAAGCAGCCCGGAATTTGCCCTAATTCGCGGTGATGTCTTACACACTCGCAACACACTCCCCTGTTTTTACAGGTTGTAGCGGAGCAGGTGCATTCTGATAAATTTTCGTCTTTCTTACATTCCATAGAATCTTCTCTCACAGCTGTAAGTCTATATTATGTATTAAGATATAACAAAGTTTCAAATATTTCAACGGTGTTTTAACGTTGGACAATGCTGTCATCTCTAACCAGGGAACTACTAATTTCCTCGACGCGCTTAACATTCAACAAGACGTCGCTTCTCAAACCCAAACAACACCAACTTTGTCAATGCACTCAACCTAAAAGAAACCATTACCGAATACTATGCCTCTATTTATAAGCACATACACCATTATTTTTACACCTTACCGGCTATTCAGCATGACAGTTGCCCATATTATCTTGATTTTTTACCGACAACTGAACTATATGAGAGGGAGGATGGGGCATAATTAGGAAGCAGGTTTAGTAATCTCCGATTACCGAAACTTTTGAAAACAATTTCTCTATGGTATAATTAAATTCATTGAAGGAGATATATATGGGCAAATTGAGAATCGGTATAATAGGACTTGGAACTGTAGGAAGCGGTGTTTATAAAACTCTGCAGGGAAATGACAGTGTTGAAATTGTTAAAATTGCGGTAAAAAACTTGAACAAACCGCGCTCTGTAAATGTTCCTGCCGATATTATAACCGATAATCCCGATGAGGTTATCAAAAACCCTTCAATAGATGTCGTTGTAGAATTGATAGGCGGCGTAAATCCGGCTTATGAATACCTCGAGACAGCGATAAAAAACGGAAAACATATTGTTACTGCAAATAAAGAACTCCTTGCAAAACGAGGGGAAGAACTTTTTAATCTTGCAGAAGAATATAACAAAGTTGTTTTATACGAAGCTGCAATTGCAGGCGGCATTCCTATTATTATGCCGATAAAAACAATTCTTGCAGGAAATAAGATTAATAAGATTCACGCTATCTTAAACGGAACAACAAACTATATCCTGACTAAAATGGATACAGAAGGCGCTTCGTATGAAGATGTTCTAAAAGAGGCTCAATCTTTAGGCTATGCAGAAACAGACCCGACCGGGGATGTAGAAGGTTTCGATGCCGCCTATAAGATTACAACCCTTGCAACTATTGCGTTCAAAAAACGTGTTAAGATTGAAAATGTCTACAGAGAAGGCATAACAAAGATTCGCAAAGAAGATATGGCAAAAGCAAATGAGCTTGGTTTTAAAATTAAGCTTATTGCAAGCGCAGAAATTGATGATAATGGTAACGCAGATGTCAGAGTCCATCCGATGCTGGTTTCCAAAGACAACATGCTTGCTCATATTGATTACGTAACCAATGCCGTGCTTATAAGCGGTCACCCTATCGGAAGTATCGTTCTTTCCGGCCCGGGCGCAGGAGAATTCCCGACTGCAAGCTCTGTCGTTGGTGATATTCTTGCAATAGCAGCAGAGTTTGGAAAAACTGACTATATGCTTCCGATGATGAGATGCAACCACACACAAAAGGCAAATCCGGTAAAAATTGAGGATACTTATAACAAATACTATATCTCAATTACCGCGCCTAACGCTATCGGCGTGATTGCAAAAATCGGAACAATATGTGCCAATAAAAACATAAGCCTTTCAAGTATTCTTCAAAAAGGTGTCTCAGAAGATAACACCGCAGATATTACGGTAATTACCGAAACTTGTCAGGAAAAGCTTATAAGAGAAGTTGTGGAAGAACTAAAAGATTGTACTGTTAACAGTCTTATAAGAGTTGCAAGCTAGAGAAAAGAGGGAAAAATGTACTATCAAGGTCTTATAAATAAATACAGAAAATATTTGCCGGTAACGGATTCAACTCCGGTTGTAACACTTAATGAAGGTAATACACCTTTGATTAAGGCTGATAATTTAGCAAAGAAAATAGGTATAGAAGCTAATTTGTATTTGAAATTTGAAGGCTGCAACCCGACCGGAAGCTTTAAAGACCGCGGTATGACAATGGCTGTAACTAAAGCTAAAGAAGAGGGAGCAAATGCAATAATTTGTGCTTCAACCGGGAATACATCGGCTTCTGCAGCAGCTTACGGCGCCAAAGCGGGGATTAAAACTTTTGTTTTGATACCTGACGGTTATATTGCTCTGGGCAAGCTTTCTCAAGCGATGATGTACGGAGCGGAGATTATTGCTATTCAAGGCAACTTTGATCAGGCACTCGATTGTGTAAGAGAGATTTCCGCGACCCATCCGATTACACTTGTAAACTCGGTTAACCCATACAGAATCGAAGGTCAAAAAACCGGGGCATTTGAAATCTGTGACGCTCTTGGAAAAGCTCCGGACTATCACTTTATACCTGTAGGCAACGCCGGAAATATTACGGCATACTGGAAAGGGTATAAAGAGTATAATAAAGCCGGTGTTATTACTAATTTACCTAAGATGATGGGCTTTGAGGCAGAAGGTTCTGCAGCAATCGTAAGAGGCGAAAGAATCCTGAAACCTGAAACCCTTGCAACGGCAATCAGAATCGGAAATCCTGCAAGCTGGAAACAGGCAGAAGCTGCAAGAGACGAAAGCAACGGCAAAATCGGATGTGTTTCTGATGAAAAGATTGTTGAAGCTTATAAAATGCTCGCATCTACAGAGGGAATACTCTGCGAGCCTGCAAGTGCGGCCTCTGTTGCAGGTTTGATTCAGGCAAATTCTCATGGACTTGTAAAAGAAGGCTCTGATATTGTATGTATTCTGACCGGAAATGGCTTGAAAGATCCTGATAATGCTATTAAATATTCTAATTCCGATGTGAAGAAAACCTCATCAGAAATTAAAGACGTTTTGAAAGCTATGGGAATGTAGAAAAAATGCTAAGAGATGATTTTGTAAACGTTAAAAGAATTGTAATAAAACTCGGAACAAATGTATTAAGAAACGAAGACGGCGAGGTTGCAATCTCGAGAATCTATTCTTTTATTGAAGATATGGCAAAACTCGTTAAGCAGGGAAAAGAGGTCATTCTCGTAACCTCAGGCGCTGTCGGGTTAGGTAAAAAGAAGCTTAATCTTGAATCGACTGCTGAAGATGGCGTAAAACAGGCTTGCGCAGCCGTCGGACAAAGCCGCTTAATGTCATTTTATGAAAACGGATTCGGAATCTACGATATTCCGATAGCCCAAATTCTTTTAACAGAAGATGATTTTTCTCTAAGATACAGATATTTAAGCCTTAGAACAACTTTGAATAAGATTCTTGAATTTGGTGTTGTTCCGATTATTAACCAGAACGATACCGTATCAACGATTAAGATGAACGCAATGTTGTCCGGCATGAAAGTTTGTTTTTCTGATAATGATAAACTGTCAGCGCTTGTCTCAAGCGAACTTGATGCGGATTTGCTTATACTTCTTTCTGACATAGAGGGGCTTTATACTGCAAATCCAAAAGAAAACCCGGACGCAAAATTGATTCCTGTTGTAGAAAACGTAACAGATGAGATTATGGCGCTCGGAACAGACGCGTCAGAAGGCGGCAGGGGCGGAATGAGAACAAAACTGGAGGCTGCAAAATTAGTTACCAGATTCGGTGGCAGAGTTCTTATCGCAAATGGGAAAATTCCTTATGTAATAAGCAAAATATTTGATAAGGAAGAAATCGGGACTATATTCCTTCCGACACAGGAAAATCTTCCTGATAAGAAAAGATGGATCGGGTATGCAACAAATATTCGAGGCCAGCTGATAGTTAATCAAGGCGCTAAAAAGGCCGTATTAGAACAATGTTCGAGCCTTTTGCCGATAGGAATTATAAATGTTATTAATGATTTCCGACAGGGTGAAGTTGTTTCTATCTGTGATGAAAATAACGTTGAATTTGCACGCGGTATGGTGAACTACAGTTCTGAAGAGTGCAGAAAGATTGTTGGAGCTCATTCAAACAATATTGAAAATATACTCGGGTACAAAAACTATGATGCTGTGATTACGCGAGATAATATTACTGGGCTTGTATAAGTTTTGTTTAGGGCTTAGTCCGTAGATTTTGGTAATTTCTGATTACCGAAACTTATTTGGTGCGATAAATCACTACATGCTAAGCCCGGTTGTTCCCCTCCCCTTAGAGAAGTGACCCCTAAGGGGCGAGCGGATTTTCGGTAGGGCGACAACGCAGCTAGCTGCTCAATCTTTAACAAATTTACCGGCATTAAAAGGCGCATCTGATGGAGATTTCAACTTATCAACCCTTTATAACTTCTCCTAAACTTATAAACTACTCAACCTCTAAACCCTAAAACTACTATTCAACCCTTCAACTGTTCAACTTATCAACCCCAAAAACTACTCTTCCCCCTTTCACGCCTAGACGAGGAACGAGGCGTATTGTTGTTGCATGTTAGCGATAAGCATGTCCATAGCGGAGAATTTGTTTTCGAGTCTTTCTCTGTACCTTTGCATGTCTTTAGTAGCGTTAACGATTTTGTTGTCGAGCCTTTCGATTTCTCTGTCGAAGGATCTGTCAGCGGAGTCGAAATATCCTGACACTGAAGTAAGTGCGGATTCGAGGAGTTGTTCAACTTTATTAAATATACCGGTGTTGTTTTCGCTGCCTACAAGGAGAGCTTTAACGGCTTCGTCGTCGGCTTCGTAAGCTTCGAGGAATTTATCTTTATCGAAGGATAGGTTAATAATATTGTTAGTATCGATGTTGTTTGCGCTTGCAGCGTCGACACAGATACCAATAGCATCGAGGTTTCTGAATACGGTGGTGCCGATATCGGAGCTTGTCATCATGTTACGGAGCTGGTTTCTGATGAGTTTGAGAGTAGTTTCGCTATGTAGGTCTCCGTTAGCAGCGATGGCTTCATCGACGTTTTTCATAAGTTCGTTGTAAGAATCAACGACATCTTGTAGAGCGCTTGCGACGGTTTCTTTGTCTTTTTCTATGGTAAGAGTAACGGTTTCGCCTTCAGAGAGTCCTTTGAGGTTAATGGTAAGTCCGTTAATTCTTGAGACATCGCTTGTAATGGTGTTTGAAGTAGATGTGTAGTTAGTACCGTTAATTGAGAATCTGGCGTTCTGCCCGATGTCTTGAGCGTCGGCGAGGAGTCTTGTAAGTTTAATAGAGCCATCTGCGTTCCATTCAGAGGAAGTGAATCCCATAATATCGGTAAAGTTGCTGGTCCCGGCTTCTATGTTAATATATGCAGCCCCTGTGGTTCTGGATTGAATAACGAGTTTACCGTCGATATTATCCCAGTATGCTGTAGCATTAGCGTCGTCGTTGTTGTTAATTTGGGAGATAATATCGTTTAGAGTAGTGGAGTTATCGATGGTAAAAGTAGCGTTACCGATGGTGAATGTACCTTGAGTAACGTTGCCGTTTCTGAAGAGTCCTGAGTTAGTGATAACGGATTCGTTGTTAACTTTGAAGAGCGCTCTGGCGCTTTTAACGGAGCCGTCTTCCTGGTTTGTAATTCCTGTAACAGCAGAGAAGTTAGAGGAGTCGGTAGTAGCACCTGCTTCTATTTTATTTCCGTCTTTGGAGTAGATTTGGAGGAATCCGTCTTCGAATTTAATATCGACATCGGAGAAAGCAGAGGCGAGTTTAGCTCTGAACTGGTTAAAGGTATCATTTTCATCGACTTGAATAGTTGCTTTTTGTCCGTTTCTATATATACTGAGGGTACCTGATGAGATATTGAGGTCTCCGAGTTTAGTGTTGTTATCAGCGTAGTTAGCAACGGAGAGGGTTCTCACTTCGACGGTGGTAGTAGTAGCCATAACGGTATCGACGCTAGCGAGGTAACCTCCGAGGTCATCGTTGAATTTAAGATTGAAGTTAGCGTTAGGGTTAATGATGCTTGAAGTAGTACCTGCGGAATTGATAGTAAAAGTATCATATCCGCTTTGGATCATGATTTGTCCGTCGGATAGAGTAGCTTCGAGTCCGAGGGCTTTGAATTTATTAAGCAGAGAGCCGATGGTTTCATCTTTAGTAATATTAATAACGCTGTCAACTCCGTTGACAGTAACGGAGAGTTGACCTTCAGCTTTGAGGGTAGATCCTCCCCAAGGTGTATCGAAATAGCTTAGGAGAGTATCTTCTGTTGCGTTAGAGTATGTAGTAACGATTTCAGAGGTTTGTTTATCTGATGAGTATTGGTATTTAGTATCAGTGGAGTTGTTAAAGAGTACGTCCACGACGTTAGAGGCGTTGGTGGCGCTGTTGGAAGTTTGAATGTATGAGTCGCCTTGTCCGAGGATAGTGAGGATGGAGCTAGAAGAGTCTCCTGTGAGGCTTGTTTCTATACCGAACTGGTGGAGGGTATCGATGAGGGATTGAATGGTTTCGTCGGAGGAGATGAGTGCGGTGTATTTAACACCGTTGTTGTATATGTAGTATTCACCTGTAGTAACTCCGAGGAGTGATAGTTTAGTATCGAGAGTAGCGGCAGTATCGAAGGTATTAGTTTTAATAACGTTGAGAGTATTGCTGTCGTAAGTGCTGGTATTAATCCAGTCGCTTTGGTTAAGTCCGAGGATATCTAGGATATTAGATGCGTTCGTTCCGTTGTAGTTTTTGAGGTAAGAGTCACCTTGAGCTTGAACGATGAGTTGACCGTTTTCGTTGATAACGGTATCGAACCCGTGCATTTGGAGTTGGTCAATGAATGTACCTATAGTATCGTTAGCGTTAACAGTTATGTTCGTTTGTACGCCGTTGTTAACGAGGGTAAACACACCTGGAGTAAACGTACCTTCGTTAATATCGGCGAGTTTAGTATTTTGGTCGATGAATACGGTATCGGTTTGGGTGATGGAGAGGGTATTGCTGGTGTAGGTATTTGAGAACTTCCAGTCATCGAAGAGTTTAGAAGCTATGTTTGAGGAGCCGTTTTCGATGTAAGCGTTACCAGTTGCGGAGAGAGAGATGGCTCCGTTAGATGCGATACTGGCATTAATACCGTATTTTTCGAGCATGTTAAAGAGGTCATTAACGGTAGTTTCACTATCGATAGTTTCTGTGTGTTTAACTCCATTTTGATAGATATTAAAAGTACCTTGCGAGATATTGAGGTTGTTACCGCTTTTATCTTGGAGGTCGGTAATTTTAATATTTTCGGTAATAATTTGGTCTGAGGATTGGACGAAGGAGAGAGGTTTAGAAGTAGAAGTTGCTTCGTACTCCCAGTTATCGAGTCCGATTTTATCGAGGATGTTTGAGGCGGAGGAGAGTCCGTCTGTAGTGATATATGAGTTACCGATACCTTCGAGGTAGATTTTACCGTCAGCGAGGCTGAGGTTAATGTTGAATTGTTCGAGTTTATCGGAGAGTTCCTGGAGTGTCATGTTGTTATCGATGTATACGGTATTTCTAACTCCGTTGTTGTATACGTAGACATTCCCGTTGGTAATACCGAGGTTGGTGCCTGCGGAGTTAGTGAGGTCTTTTAGTGTTGCGTTAAGTGATATAGTCGGGTTAGATACGGTAGTTTGGGTGAGGTTGGAGGATTGTTGATTAGCGTCGAGTATGGTAAAGTCATTGAGTCCGAGTTTGGTGAGGATATTGGAAGAAGATGCGGTGAGGTAGTTACCGTCGGCGCTGGAAACGGAGAGTCTTCCCTGGTTATCGAGGGATGTAGTGAAACCGTATTGTTCGAGGATATTTCTAAAGTCACCGATTGTTTTTATGGTGTTGAGATTAAACGAGCCTGCGTTTTGTCCGTTTTTAAAGATGTTAACAGTACCGTTAGTAATGCCGAGTTCTGCGAGGGTATTATCGTCGGTCATGGCGGAGATAACGGTATTTGTTAGTATAGCGGATTGGTTATTAGTAACTTGGGTAGTGTATTGTTTTGAGTATGAGCCGAGGAGGAAGGATGATAGGTTACCTGAGAGGTTAAAATTAGACAGAGAGTCGGAGGAGAGAGAGATTTTACCGCTGGCGTCTATTTGTGCTTGTATGCCGTAGTTTTGGAGTGTATTGAATACATCTTGGAGGGTTTGTGTTTTGGAGAAAACGAGTGTATTATTAGCAGTCGTACCGTTAGCGGTAGTTTGTACGACGAGTGTAATATTATTTCCGTTGAAAGTTGGTTTATTATTACTGCTATCTATGAGATTTTGGAGAGTAGTGGAGTTTTGCGCAGCGATGGTTTGGGTGTAAGAGAGTTGGGAGGAGTCTGAGTTATCGTACTCGGAGACTGTGGAGCGGGTTGGATTAGAGAGTTTAAGAGCTGAGAGCAGGTTAGTACCGCCTGATACGGCTTGCAGGTATGTATTACCTGAAGCGGAGATGGTAACTCTGCCTGTGGAGTCGACGTTACCAGTTAATCCGTAGGCGGCTATTTGGTTAAAGAAGTCTTTAAGTGTTTGGGTAGCTGCGATGGAGATAGTGACGTTAGAGCCGTTATCCTGGTGAATAACGAGCTTACCGCCGGAGGTGAATCCGTTAATTTTGTTAAGAACGGTATCTTCGTTGAGGATGAGGTTAGTACCGTTTTTATTGAGGTTTTTGGAAGTTGAGTTAGTATATGTTTGTTTAGAGGAAGTTGAGTATGAGTTACCTTTGCCTGTTTTGAGTGCGAGGGCTGTAGCGACTCCGGAGGTCATTCCGAGGATGAAGGCGTTAGAGCTTGGGGAGAGGGTAAGTTTTCCGTTTTGTATACTGCCTGCGATACCGTATGCGGAGAGTGCGGTGAGGATATCGCCGAGGGTTTTGCTTCCATCGACGGCGACCTGGTATTGAGTACCGTTTTGAACGACAGTAATATTTCCTGAGGAGTTAAACCCGAGTTGGCTCATGGTTGTATCGGAGTTGAGAGTTTTAGTGGATGCTATTGAGCCGAGGTTTTTGGAGTCGGAGTTTTTGTAGGTAGTTTCAGTTATAACAGTGTAGGAGTTACCGGAGCCTGACGCGGAGAGTTTAATTGCGTTGGCGAGGGTGGAGGATATACCGGTAATAGAGCTGTTTTCTGAGCCTTGTACGGTCAGGAAGCCGTCGCTTATAGAGGCGTTAATACCGTATTTAGCGAGTTTAGAGATAAGGCTGCCGATGGTATCTGAGGCGCCTACGGTAATAGTTCTGAGGGTACCGTCTTGTCTGACTGTAATATACTGATTAGAGGTGACACCGATGGAGGAGAGGGAGGTAGCTGCGGTTGCTGTTATGGTTTCATTTTTGGTTACGGAGAGGTAGTTTGATGTAGTTGAGTTAGTTGGTTTTGAGACCGTGGAGGTTTTGTAAGTAGCGCCGAGTTTGAGTGCGTCAGAGAGTTTGGAGGAGAGGAATGAGACGTAGTAATCTGTACCATCTGCCGTTATGTTAAACTTATTGCTGCTCAGGCTTGCGGTGAGGTGTCCTCCGCCGAGCAGGTTAATTTGTTCGATGATGTCGCCTATTGTGTCGGATTCCGTGAACTGTACGGTTGCGGCGCCGAGGGCTCCCTGGTTTATCGTCATGGACGACGTGCCTGAGATGCCCAGCTCTCCGAGGGTTGTGGAGGTAGAGACTGCTTTGGAGGCTCCTTGGGTGTAGAATTGGAGCGAGGTTGTAGAGTTAGATGTAACGGTTTCAGTGGAGATGGTGTAGGAGTGACCTTTTCCTGCGGTGACATTAAGGGCATTAGCGAGTCCTGCGGACATACCGGTCACGAAGCTTATTTCGCTGCCTTCTATCGCAATTCTTCCGTTGGAGAGAGAGGCTGATATTCCGTAGTTGGAGAGTTTGCTTATGAGGTCGTTAATGGAGTCTGAGGATCCCAGCGTAACTACTTGGGTAGTGCCGTTTTGTTTAATGGTAATATATTGGCTGGAGTTAATTCCGAGTTCGCTGAGTTGGGTTGAGCCTTTTGCGTTAACTTCACCGGTACCTGTAGTTGTAATGCTTCCTGAGGTTTCGTTACCTGTTTGAGTGGAGGAGGATACGTTGTATGTATAACCTTGTCCGACATTGAGTTTCAGTGCGTTTCTGAGGGATGTGGACATACCTTTGACAAAAGAGCCTGTGGAATTTCCTGTGATGGTGAACTGCTGGTTATTAAGTGAGGCAGTGATACCGTATTCAGAGAGCCTGTCGATGATATCACCGAGGCTTGCTGAGGAGTCGAGGGTAATGACGTCTTGGGTACCGCCTTGAACGACTGTAATGTATTGTGTGGAATTAACGCCAATGTCGCTGAGTGATGAGCTTGTAGTAACGAGGTCTCGTCCGACGAGGGTGTTTGAGTCGGTATTTGACCAGAGCGGTCCTGCATCGGGGGTTTCTCCTCCGCCTCCGGAGGTTGTGACGGTGTAGGAGATACCTTCACCGGCTCCGATTTTGAGTGCGTCGAGGAGTACGGAGGGGCCGCTGACGAGGTACGCGTTGGCGGTTGGGAGGCTGGAGAGTGTGACTTTTTTCCCGTCGAGGGTGAGAGACATACCGGCTCTGTAGAATTCTGACTGGAGGTCGCCGAGGGTTCTATCGGAATCAACCGTTATAGTCGTTGTAGTTCCGGAGTTTGATACTGTTAAGGTATAGTTCTTCGTACTCTCATCATATAAATCATCACTTAGCCACAATATTTCGGTCTCTAGGTTGAGCTCACTGCCACCATACGTCACAATATCCGTATACGAAGTTTGTGATACTGCTGTAGTGGTAGTGGTAGGGCCTGAGGAAGTGCCTCCTCCGCCTGCGGCGGCGGAGTTGTAGTTAAGTTGGATACCGAGGGCTTCCGGAATATTGCCTGCTACGACTGCTCCGCTAGAGGAGGAGAGGGAAAGGACTCCGTTTTTAAGGGTTGCGTTGATGCCGTAGTTAGAGAGCTGTGTAATAATGTTATCGAGTGTAGTGCTTGAGGAGACGGTGACTTCGCCCAAGAGGTCGCCGTCTTTCGTGAACACGCCGAATCCGAGTCCCATACCGAGGATAGAGGGGTTGACGAAGGCTTCAGTAGAGGTTGCGGTTTTGTTTCCGAACGGGTCAAGACCGCCGGTAGAGTAGTAGGCGTTGCTTGCGAGAATTGCGGAGGAGTAGACAGAACCGGCAATGGCGCCTGTGATTGTATTATTGCCGCTTCCACTTATTTGTCCGTAGGATTTGTTGTTTCTGAGTGTCCCGTTGGCCCAACCTGCAATACCTCCGACTTTAGCGTTTCTTGCTGAAATGTTAAGTTTCCCCCCGAAAACGGAGTTAGTGATTGTACCTTGCGCGTTTCCTGCGAGGCCGCCAACAGCTACAAAGTCTGTTGAGAAGATAGAACTATAATTAATACTAGCAAACGAGACAGAATCAGCAATGGTGCTGCTTGCAGCAAGTGAGCCTACAGTACTTCCGGCAACAGATATTCCACCTGTGTAGGAGGCAGAAATCCTTGATGAGCTGTCAATGACGATGTTTTCAAAGGTTGAGTTGCCTTGATCGGCTACTGTAACTATACCATAATAGCTATTAAAATCTCGTGTAATATTTGCATTTTCGAATTTAACATTCCTGATAGTTGCGCCGTTGGTTCGAGCTATGAAAGCAGAACCTGAGAGGTTTGATATAGTGTACCCGTTGCCGTCGAAGGTGCCTTGGAAAAGGCCAGAAGAGTTCCAGCTTATCCCGGACAGATCAATATCAGCTCCCAGCATGATTCTAGCATAGCTTCCGGAGGGTGAGCTTAGGATGCTTTGCAGCTGGCTTGCGGACGTAACCCAGGTATACATTGCGGCTACAGCTTCTTGCTGTGTCATTCTGTTAATCGGGTTAATAAAACCGTCGGAGATTTCGTCGGAGATTCCGATTTGTTCGAGTGTAGCGTCTTTGGTAACGACGTTAGTTGAGGTCGCGGTGATTGGCGCAGTGGATGTACTTGTTGCAGCGTGAGAGGTGTTAACTGTGATTTGTTTGGTTTCGATGCCGAGGAGTTTGGGCACGGAGCCTGAAATGTAGTTGCCGTTAGTGGAAGTGAGGGATATAATCCCGTTGTTGATAGAGGCGTTTATACCGTAGGCTGCAAGCTGGTTAAATACGTCTTGAAGTGTGTCATCGGGTTCGATGTTCAGAGAGGTGACAAGCGTTCCCGTGCTTGAGTAGATATCGAGTATCCCGTTTCCGGTACCTGAGCCTGCCTCGGTATGGATGTTTCCGACGTTGTAGCTGCCAATGCTTGCACCTGAGAGTGCAAGGGTAGGATCAGCGGTGACAGTGTCGTCGGTATCTGTAGACTCATATCCGACCCAGTCATCATCAGCTAGGGAGGAATCGTAGTATGTTCCTTGTACCTTCAGAGTTTCGTAAGGCCCACCAGCATATCCTTCTAATACTCCTGCAATAATCCCTGAGCCGCCGCTAGAGGTGTCATTGACTCTTGTATAAGATCCACCGACAACAACATTAGAGATAGTAAGACTGTCAGCTGCCATAACACGTCCTGCTACCCCACCGATAAATCTCCGGGATGTGTTTCCGGTAACAACAATATCGCTGTAGGTGTGCGAGTCTGATATAGTACCAAACCACATCTCTCCTGTAATTCCGCCAACATAGACTGAATTTATGCTGGTATTATTATTAACATTAATATCAACATCCGCTATGCTGTTAGATATATCATAACTAACACTACTTCCAGCAATCCCACCTATATATCCCCAGACAACATTAGTAACTTGTACATTAATGCTTCCTGAGGCAATACAGTTGTCGATGTCGCTTCCTCTTCCTGATATGATTCCTATTTCAGGGGTTGCCCCATAGTAGTCAGCAGTAACAGAAATACTTGCGTTTTCAAACCTGACATTTTTGATATTGCCTCCATTTATAAACCCAATATAGTTTGGGTTACTACCGCTCTTTATCTCTTCAGTAATCGTAAGATTAGATATGGTATACCCGTTACCGTCAAAGGTTCCACTGAAACTCGCCGGATTCCATTCAATCCCTGAGAGGTCGATATCGGTACCGAGCATAATGAGTGTTGTCGGGCTTTCACTGTTGTGCATGAGGGAGTTGAGCTGCGCAGCTGATGTAACCCAGATGTACCCTGCAGCTTCTGCCTCTTCTCTGGTTTTTCTGGTGATGGATTTAAGGAAAGGTATGCTGTCGGAAGAGCCGGAGCCTGAGGACTTCATCCCTAGTTCCCCGAGGGTAGTGTCAGCAGTTGCAATGACGTTACCTGTTGAAGTGTATGTAATTGGCGCGTTGGAGGTCATGGATGTGCCGGTTGTTTTGTTTGCGACGAATGAGAGCACGTCGAAACCGAGAGCAGTCGCAAGCGAGCCTGAAATGTACGCGCCGGATTCAGAGTCGAGAGTAATAATCCCGTTAGACATAGAGGCGTTTATGCCGTATGTAGAAAGTGTGTTGAAAATGGAGTTAAGGGTCGTCGAGTCGGTGACGGTAATTGTAACATTCGAGCTTCCGTTGGTCTGGTTAATAACCAGCGTTTGGTTTCCTGTGATACCGATTTCTGCAAGAGTGTTAGAGGTGTTTGCCGGAGATTCTCCTTCGTGGGCTGTAAGCGCCCCAGAAGAAGAGGTCGATTGCCCAATGGTACCTGATGTGGATCCGTTTATAACGGATATTCCCAGTGCAGTCGGTAGTGTACCCGAGATATAGTTCCCGTTAGTAGAAGCGATGGAGATGACACCGTTGGAGATAGAAGCGTTGATACCGTAGGCAGCGAGGGTGTTAAAGAGGGAGTCTAGTGTTGCGTTGGCAGCGAAGGTCATGTTGACAGTCCCTCCGGAGGTTTGGTTAATGGTGAGGGTTTTACCTGTGAGTCCGAGCTGGGCCATAGTGGTTGAACCATCTGCCGGGTTTGAGACGTTTTGGGAGTATTTAATTTGTGAGGAAGAGGAGGATGTCATACCAATAGTAGTAGTGACTGTGGTCGATGAGAGTGAGATACCGAGTTGAGAGAGAACATTACCGGAGGAGTCTTTTATAACATTGTTATCGTTGGATTGAAGGTCGATGTAGTTATCGGAGAGGGAGGCGTTAATACCGTAGTTATTGAGGGAGTTGAAGAGTTGTGCGAAAGTGGTATTTTGGTTTACGGTAATGTATGCGATGTGGTTACCGTTTTGGTTTGTAACTTGAATGACGTTATTACCTGTGATGGAAATAACTTTGGAGAGCTTGTCTTCAAGTGAGATGTTATCGTTTTGAGAGTAAGAGATTTGAATGGAGGAGGTGATGGCGTTACCGAGAGTAGTGTAGACGGTACCTGTGGAAGTAGCGTTGATGCCGAGATTGGTCGCGATATTCCCTTTGATGTATAGTCCCTGGTCGGAGTAGATTGATATGGTACCGTTGTAGATATTAGTAGAGAACCCGTAGTTATTGAGCAGCGCGAACATATCACCTATTGAGGATTGGGTTGTGAGTGAGGATATTGTAGCGATACAATTGTTATCTGAGTCAAAGATAAGGAGGTTGTCTGAGGTATTTTTTATGGCTCCTACGTCACCGAGTTTCGAGGTTATATCAGCAATAATGGTATCTGTGTAGCTGACGGCAATGGTTGAAGAGGCTGAGGTGTTGAGTGTTTGGGTGTTAGAGAATGTATTAATACCGAGGGAGTTAGCAAGGTTACCTGAGACGTAGAGGTTTTGCAGGGATGACAGAGTTATAACACCATCGGCAATAGAAGCTTCAATACCGTTAGCTGCGAGGGTGTCGAAGAGGTCACCGAGGGAATTTGTTGCTTGTACTGTAATAGTTTTAATAGCGGCGCCGTTTTTGTTAATGACCATTGTGGAGGTGTTAATACCGAGCTGTTTTAATGTAGTGGATCTGTCGGCAAAGACTTCTTGTTTGGTCATGAGAGTTTTATCACCGGTGGCGTTGACTTTAGTAGTGGTGATGGTTTGTGTGATTTCGAGGGCGTTAGCAACGGAGCCTGAAAGTGTGCCTCCTGAGATAGAGAGTCTACCGGAAGAGTCGATAGATGCGGAGCCTCCATTGAGTTGAATTAGGTTAATAATATCGTTAATTGTGGAGTTTTGGGAGACATTAAGGGCAGTCCCGTTGAAGGAGAGGGTGTAACCGGACGCAACGAGGCTTTGGTTTCCGAGGGCGGCTATGATGTCATTGAGTGAGGAATCGAGAGTAGCGGCTTGGAGTTCAGTTGTGGTTATAATATTACCGAGGGCGAAACTCGAGCCCGGGTTGTATTCTAGTCCGAGCGAGTCTTGAAGAATGTCGTTTGAGATGTATCCGTCTTCGATTGTAAGGATGCCGTTGTTTAGTGAGGCGTTTAGCCCTGCCTTATTAGCTGCGGAGATGAGGGTGCTAAGTGTTGAGGATTGAGTTACTGTGATTTGGGAAAGTAAATCACCGTTAGCGTTGTAGAATTTAACGGTTCTTTGTGCGTTAGAGAGGGAGTTAGTGATACCGAATTGGTCGAGTTTGGTGCTTTCGGTTGCTTGTTGAGTATTAGTAACAGCTTGGAATATTCTGTCGGAGGAGGCGTAGTATTCTGTAACGGTTTCTTGGAGGTTGAGAGCGTTGACGAAGTTGGTGTTGTTGGGGTCTTGGACTTTAGCGTTAATGGTGAGTGTAGCGTTTTGAGCGTCCCAGTTTGCTTGAATGTTGTTAGCGGCGAGAGTATCGATGAGATTTTGGATTGACATGGATGTAGTAATTCTAATATTTTTTCCATCGACGTTAATGTTACCGTTTTTGGTAATACCGAGTTGAGCGAGAGTAGTAGTAAGGGAGGCGTTAAGCGTTTGTGTGAGGGTGTATGTAAGTGGGTCAGAAGTAGCTTCGCTGGCGTTGAAGTCGGTATTTTTGAAAACAATATCAACGAAATCAGAGCCTTTAATGAGCTTGGCGTTTGTTTCGTTTATGGTTTTGTTGTGAACGAGTTGTTGAACTTGTGAGTCAGTGAGGGATTGTAGTGTACCTCCTTGCACGGACAGAATACCTTCTTGTGAAAGGGATGCGCTAATACCGTATGAGTTAAGAGTATCTATTAGGTTTTGGAAGGTTTGTCCGGAGTATATTTTGGTATAGTGTTCATTACCGTTGGCGTCGGTAACGAGGAAGTAGCCTTGTTTAGCGCCGAATTCATCGACGATTTTGGTATTTGCTGTAATAACGGAGTTGAATTCTATTGTGTGGGAAAGAGAGTTCCCTGATGCCATGGCGGTCATGGGGGTTTCGTTAAGGTTGAGTAGATTAATGGCGTCGAAGGTGCCTCCGGTGATTTCGCCTCCTTGAATGGAGAGAATACCGTCTTGAGAAAGTTGTGCGTTTAGTCCGTTGTTGTTGAGTTCGGCGATGATGTCGCCGAGTGTGGTGGTTTGGTTAACGGTAATGGTATCGTAGACATTGTTAGAGTTTTTGAAGATGATGGTTTGTCCGTTAGTGAAGTTAATGCCTTCACCGAGGTCTTTGAGCAGCGTATCTTCGGTAGCGACGGAGGTGTCAGTTGTAATGGTTTGGAAGTTTAGGTTGTTAGAAGTTTGGGTTTGGGATGCGACGTCTTGTTGCATGTTAAGAGCGTCGAGGAAGTTAGTAGTTCCCTGGTTAGAAATGACAGCATTGTCCAACGTTAAAACACCGTCCGTGAAATCTACGTCAATATGCTTGCTCTCTAAGTCAGCAACGAATGAACCTATAGTCGTGTTGTTCTTAATAGTAACCGTGTAACTCTGATCGTTCGCGTCTATCGTTAATAAGCCGGCATTTACGCCAAGCTCCGATAACAACGTCGATTCAGTCGCGTCAGAATAAATGGTTTCAACATGCTCTATCTGCAAATTGTTACTCGTGTATCCCTCGTTTACCCCCTCCAAATGCAAGGCATCAACGATGTTTGTGTTGTCTATGTCGTTGATGTCACTGTCGCTGATGTTCATTGAAAATACACCCGTATCCTCATTGTACGAAGCATCAACTCCAATGTTCTGCAGCTTGTCGATAAGATCCTGTATCGTGTCGTTCTCGTAAAGAATAATACCATGCTCCACTCCGTTTACGGTCACTCCTATCTGGCTGCCTGTGTCATTGATGTTAAGACCCAGGTTGATAAGCTTGGAATCAAGCGAAGCTATTGATGTCTGAACTATAGTAGTAGTATATGTGTATTGGCTCACTGCGTCCGTTGCCGTCGCTAACTGATCAACACCAACATTGTAAGTCGCCTCCTCTGCCTCACTGGTTACCGAAGCAGTCAGCACATCCAAATTGCTCGATGTAGCTAAGTTCTGAGCAAATATGTCCATCGACGCTATACCGAACTTAGCGTCCGTTACCTTCTCTATTACACCCCTGAATGACGTGAAAAATGACTTGATACTCGCCAATGTGTCCTGCATCTGCGCAACAACATCCTTCTCTTCCTCATACGAATCTATCTTCGCCTGTTTAAGAGATACAAGGGATTCAACCCAAGATGATGTGTCTAAGCCGGATGCCAATCCGCTGAATGAGATGCTCACAATTGTTTCCTGTTTTCTGTACCTTACCACGTAATAACATAGCTTGTGAGGGGGGTAAATATTAGGTGTCTAAAGGGGTGTATGTATATGAGTTTATAAGTGTTTTGGCGCTTCCTTGATTAAACCTGATATTTCTTCCATTCTATATGTTACTACTATTTATATATATAGTATAGCATAAGTTGGTGAAATTTCAATACCGAAAATTTAAAAAAACTACCTTTCAACCTTTCCACTCTTCAACATCTATAATTTCCCCTAAACTTATAAACTCCTAAACAGCCTTTCAACCCTATAGCCGCATTTCTTTGACCGCAAAGAAACGCGGCGCAAAGAAACTCCTGAGCCTGAACTTCATTCGCTCAATAATATAAATTGCTCGAGCCGAGGCAAGCAAACTCGCTTACGCTCAGACAATGCTTGCCTCCGTTGTTCTCTCGCAAATATTATTGGCTCATTCCGTAAAGGCTCAATTTTATTTTTTACTTCTTGTGAGCGTGTGGCGCAATAGTGGGCGCAAAAGCTCCACCAATAAAATTATACTACTCTTCCACTATTCAACTTTTCCACTCTTCAACATCTATAATTTCCCCTAAACTTATAAACCTATAAACCTATAAACTCCTAACCAGCCTTTCAACCCTATAGCTATTCTACATTCCAATATCTGTCCAGCCATTTCGTCGGTTTTATGTACCGGAATCCTAATTTCCCGAAATAACCCTTATAAGCTTGCTCAGGAGTCGGTTTCCCGTGAAAAATTAATATTTTTGCCTCCTCAGGATCTCTGGGTACCTTAAACCAGCATATCGGAAACTTATGCAAACACTGACGCTTAAAGCTTACTACCCAGTCCTTCGGCCAATATTTTAACAACCCCTTCCTGTCCATCTCATAAGACAAAAATGCCTGCTCATTCTTGTAGCGCTCTCGTATGGTCTTGCCTTCCTCATAAAAATGCTCGATTATGTCAGCATGTTTCCCTATCTCAAACCTGTACACAGAAGAATTGCCGATTATATCGTGAGGAAAATCATAGTCTTTGCATATCAGAAAGCTGCCTTCTACTTCAAAGAAGGGATCTAGAGAGCTTCTTATTATAATATCCAAATCCAAAAATAAGGCCGTTCCTTTTAAATCAGATAACGGATTAGCAAAAAGACCCAGCTTCTTCCACATTCTGTCAGGAATCCCCTCATCATTAAGTTCCGGCAGCGGCCTAATCTCAACTCCCTCAACTATCCCATCGGAATTATCCGTAAAACAAACAAAACGATGGGGCAATGTGAGATTTTTTTCTACCATCCCATAAAGTTTATTGACGTATTCGGGACCAAACTTGTTGCCCCATTTTATGCAAATTACATTTCTCTCCATATCACACTCCTAACTCGTTCAAGAATAACATAAATACTCTAATTAAACAATTCTTTATTCTTTCTGTCTGTAATCCTTTTGTAATCTCTCCCAACAGGTACGACTTTTGAAGATGCTATTGCTTCAAAAAAAGCCTCCCCCTCTTTGAGGCTCCCGGCGCAGTCTTTGCGTGCCGGAACAATTAAACCCGTTTGCGTAAAATAATCTATACCTTCTTTTGAAGATAAAAATTTAACAAATCTCAGCGACTCCGCTTTGTGTTTTGATTTCTTGGAAATAGCCCAGCCTGATGCATCTGCCGGAACTGACCCGGGAAATTTGACAATCCCGAACGGAAATGAGGCAGTTTGTGAAATTTTCGGATACATCCAGCGACCTGAAAGATACAAACCTATTTTTCCGTCCAAAAACATCTGACCGAGAGTAGAACTGCCTACCTGAGACGGATGCGGAGCATATTTCCCCTCAAGGTTTTTATAAAATTTTATCCCCTCATCTTCCCCAAGAGTCAGAATATAAGGCATTGCCCAATAAATATCGCGCTCGTAGCTGACTGCAAACTCTCCCCTCGATTTCTGAAGCGCTGACAGAAAATCCCTCCAATTCTCCGGCGGTTCAACTAAATTTTTATTGTAATAAAAAACAAGGGTAGAAATATCTCTGGGAATTGCATACAGACGTCCGTCAACGCTTAGAGACTCCAGCGCCTGAGGGTAAAAAATGCCCGGCTCTACAGTTAAACTCTCCAGCTCCGAGGCGTATAACGGCAAATACAAATTGTTTATAAAAAGTACGTCCGGAGCCTGTGATGACGCAAATAAAAGATGAAGTTTCTGAAAATAATTCTGGGGGATGTGGATGAAATTTATTTTTATCTCAGGATTCTCTTTCTCAAACTCCGAGATTACTCGATTTAATACCTGAACTTCCGTAATAGAGCCCCAAGAAGCGAATGTTATCTCAGAACGATTGCTGTACGAACACGAACACAAAAAAATGGGCAGCGATAACAAGATAATAAATCTTTTTAGCATAAATCCATCACAAATTCTAGATTATCGTTTGAAACATTGACAATGAATTTATGACTATCAGCTCTTACAATATACCTTGTGGAACCGTCGTCAAAATTTTCGCTTACTCGTGCTTTGATGCTTTCAGAACCTAAACTGCTGTATTGTTTCAGCTCAAAAGTTCTGTCTCCCACATAACCTATAACAGTGTATCCGGAAGAATTTTTGGCAAGATAACATCCGATATTGTCTTTGAAATTACACTCATCAACCACATCGTATTTTATTCCATCTATTAAACAGCTTTTTTCAATTACCGGCGAAGGTGTCTCTGCAACAGTCCGTGCAGGCTCAAGACTCTCCTCTTTTGCCTTTTGAGACTGCTTTTCCTGTATTGATTTAATAAGCTTCTCTGTGTCATTATCACGTCTCGGCCGTGAATTCGTCTCTTCCTTTGAAAGAGGCTCCGTATTCGTGGGGGATGCAATATCCTGTTTTGGCTCTTCCTGTTTTTTATCATCATTCAAGAATGACGGTTTATCAAAATCAAGATATTTATTATCATATAATGACACAAAATCATCATACTCTTTTTCAACGGAAGTCGGGACATCAAAGTCATCATCACGAACGATTTCTATATCTCCAAACTGATTAAACTCTTTTTGCATGTCCGAAACGCTCGGAGCATTTGAGTTATCATATTCGTTAACAACTTCAAAACTCTCTGAGCCGTCATAGAAGGGTTTAAAAGATACATTTGTTATTCTTTCTAACAAACTAGCTTCATCTGCAACAACAGGTTTTTCGGGCTTATTCTCATATTTTTCCGGATTCTTTAAGGCGTCGCGCAAATCCGGAAGTTCATTGGATATATGCATTTTTGCAACGTCGTATCCTGATTCTACATACTGTATCTCATCAGAAGGCCTTGATTTATATGCGTCTTTGTTATGAAGTTCTAGTGATAAGTCAGGCAGTTTATCTTTAAGCGACAATATACTTACATCATATCCCTCGCTATAGTATACTACAGTAGGCTTAACCTCTGATTCAATCCTTCTGCCGCCCTGTTTTTTCAAAGCTTCTGACAAATCAGGAAGCATGTCTTTAACATTTAATGTAAGCAGCTCGGAGGTTTTATGCGTTTTTTCACTCTCTGACGTATATTCTTGAGCCTTTTCTCTAAGTCTGCCCGGATCAGTTTTTAGGTCTGTTATAAATTCTTCGTCCAATTCTACTGAAATAAGTTTATTTAAAGCCTCTACGTCTTCTTTGGTGAAAGATATATTCTGATTTATTGCATAAGTCGTAACCAAATCCGCAAGAACTTCTTCTTGTGAACGTTTTACTTCCGGTTTCGGCTCGGATGGAGCATAATTTTGGATATTTCTTAAAGTTTCATCATTTATTTCGGAATTTAAAAGCTGATTAATTTTGTTAACATCATCCTCTGAAAATTTTAAATCGCCGTCATTTATGTACTTCTCATAAAGTTTTTCATCAAAACCGGCCTCTTTTTCTTCAGCCTTTTCGGGTTCTTCATCATCAAAACTATATGCTGATAAAAAATCTTCCAGCGCAAGATTCTCTTCATCATTCTCCTCCTCAGCAGAAACTTGAGAAGCGGCTTTATTCTTTTCCTGAAATAATTCATCTAAATCTACAATATTAGGTTCTTCTTCTACCGGGGGCGGAGCTTGAGGAGGCTCAATAATATTATTAACAGGTATTTTTTCCGGTTTGGCATACATCCTGTCCAGTGTTTTTACGGTTTTTTGAATCTTCGTTATATTTACTTGCGATTTTGCTTTATTCGTTTTCTGTTTTTTCTTCTTAGGCTTAATGTCTTCGTCATCTAAATCCAAAGTCGGCTGATCACCGAGCAGCTCTTTCATTTTGTTGCCGGCCCGTATAATCAGATAAACGATAATACAGGAAACCAGCAAGAAACCCAGAATAAAAAGCAAAAAATCACCTCCTGAGGTTTCTTGTACAGGAAGATTTTCCGCAGAAATATCATTAGAGGCAGTATTTTTGTCCGTATTTCTAACCGCAGTCGGGCGTTTATTACGTATCGGAGCAGTAACAGGTCTGCGGCGAGCATCAGGTTCAAACTGTCTGACGCTTTCATTTATATCAACACCGCCTGTCTGCGCAACTCCGCTTTGAGAGCGTATTCTTCCAGGCTGTTCTTCCCGTAATATTTTTGTGTCTGCAGGTTTGGGAGGAATTTCAGACAAGGTCTGCGGATTAGGCGCCGCTGGTGTCTCTGTGGGTGGAACTTCTGTCTCTATTGCTTCCGGAGTTTCTGTCTTCTGGGGGACATATAAGGCCTTTGCTGCCTTTAAAGATAAATTCGGGGTTGTTTTTATTGTAATTTTTGTATATCCGTTGCTGCTTGAAGTATAAGGCATAGTCGTGACGTTATAACTCTGAATCCCGGCTCCCAGTTGGATTTTTTCTGTTATTTCGTTATTGGTATCGGGCAGCATTATAATATAGGTGTTAGCGTCCCTTTTTATCGGATTAATATTTTCAGTATAATCCTTTTTAGTCAGAACAGTCACACTAGCAGTATCGCGTGCTGTTCTATCAAACTTGAGCGACATTAAGCTATTCTTATAATTTTCTGCGCCAAAAGCTCCGACTACCGTTACGACCGAAGCCAATACTAACGCTATCGTCTTCTTTTTAAACTGCTTCATATAAACTATTCTATCATAATGTACGAAAAGAGCATATACCTAAGGCAAAAAATCATCAATTTAAATTACATATCGGTTATAATTATCTTTTTGTCAGATGATATCTTTTCAATATTCAAAGCGGTGTACAAAATATTATTGTACATAAATTCACTCAAATAATATCCCTCGCCGTTTTCTGCAGCGTTGTTCTCCTGAAACTCAAACAATTCATTAATCTTGTCTATTAAAAGAGCAAGTTTGAGTTCATTACATTTTATAATGATTACCGGATTTTTATCAGGGGTTTGTTTTGACGCCGGAAGGTTTAAAAATCGCTTTAGGTCTATAACTGTGATATAATCCCCTCTCAGGTGCATAACCCCGGCAATAAAATCGGGCAGTCCCGGTATTTTCGTAATCACAGAATCTTTCAATACCTCTCTTACATAATCTAACGCAATACAATAGTAATCGTCATTCAAATTCAATGAAATATATTTATTTTTTACATACAGTTCCGCAGAGGCAAGTTTTAAACCGGCTTTATCAAGGATTGCCGTTGTTCTCTCGTTCATTATTGCAAGAGAGTTTGCATCTTTTGGAAATAAAGACGGAATATTTATGTCAGAATAAACATCATGCTGTTTCAGGATATTTTCCAAGGCATAGATGTTAATAATATATATAGTATCGT
This sequence comes from Candidatus Gastranaerophilales bacterium, assembly GCA_944324435.1. Taxonomy (GTDB): domain Bacteria; phylum Cyanobacteriota; class Vampirovibrionia; order Gastranaerophilales; family Gastranaerophilaceae; genus CAG-196. The sequence goes on along the minus strand of CALUWH010000016.1, from coordinate 19,323 downwards.
CTTTGTACTTATAGATGGAATCAACAACCGTTTTGTTATCAACAAAAGGAAGTGCATCTGTAAGGGCAGAATTAAACGACTGTATTCCGATTATCTTATCCGTTATTAACCCGAGAATAATTTCATCCGTTTTTACAATCAAAAGTTCATTGTTAATATTGTACGGAGTGACTTCCATATTAAGATAAAATCTGATATCTACAACGTTAATAACGAAATTATTGTACTTTAAAAGCCCCAGCACATTATTGGGGAGTTTTTGAGGATATTCCAGTGCCGGAAGCTTCATAATTTCGAGCACGTTGTCGGAATTGATTGCATATTTATTGTCACCGAGCTTGAAATACAGATGAGTATTTTTCTTCTGTTCTATATAACTATTGCTGTTCATATAATACTACCCTGTTCCTTCCGCTCTCTTTAGCTTTATATAAAGCATCGTCCGCTGATTTAAGAATATCTGCCGGGGTATTAAATTCCGGGTAGTTCATAGTAAGCCCGATACTGACGGTTACTTTTGTTTTTACACCGTTATAATTAAAATCGTATTCTTCAACCATCCTTCTCAGCCTCTGGACGGGAATAACAGCTCCCTCAATATTTGTCTCCGGCATAATCATAACCAGCTCTTCGCCTCCGTACCTGTACAACAAGTCGGTTTTTCTAAAGGCTGTTTTCATCAAGTCTGCAACAGTCCTTAGTACATAATCGCCGTACTGGTGTCCGTGTGTGTCATTAACCTTTTTAAAGAAATCAATATCAAGTATCGCAAGACTGAAGTCCGAAGGATGTCTTTTTGTACGGTTATGTTCCTGCTCTAAGCTGATTTCAAACTGGCGTCTGTTATAAAGTCCTGTAAGGCCGTCCAAAACCGACATAAATTCCTTTTCAGTATATTGATATTTCATCTTGAAGATTGCAAGCAGTTCGCTTATCATAATATCGAAATATCTGAACGAAGCGTAGTCCATATCCTGACGTGTGTAGAAACAGATACCGCCAATCAATTTTTTGTCAAAAATTAAAGGTATTATGATTTTTGATGTTAAATCCGTAAACTTGTAGTCAAGTTCGTTGCCCAAAAGCATTCTGACGACTTCAAATTTAGAATTTTTAAGAGGCCTGTATTCTTCCATTTTACGGAAAAAATCATACTGGATATCGGAAAGAACGCTTTTAGGCAGGTTTCTGCCAAGCGTATCCAAATACACGATATTTTCTGCAAAGTCATCTGGAGAGGCAAAGAAAATTCCTGCAACGTGATACTCTACAAACGAACTTAAAAGTGAAAATAATTTTTCAACCAAAATTCTTTCATAGTTCAAAAAGTCGCTCAAATTCCTGAATTCATTTGCAAAAACCGACTTGAGCAGCAAATCATTAAGAATAGTATTTAATCTGGTCTGTGCAGAGTTATCATTGTTGTTTTTTTGAAGCATCGCAGCCTTATACTCTTCGCTTACCGGATATCTTCTGACAGTAGCATTTATATTCTTTGCCAGTTCATTTAAATCAATGGATTTAGATAAGAACAGCTGTGCTCCGGCCTTCTTCCCCCAAAAACTGTCAATTTTTTTATCAAGCACGGTCAAAAGTATGACCGGGATTTTTTTTGTTTCATCCACATTTTTTATCATGCGGCAAAGCTGATATCCGTCAATTACCGGCATGAGAATATCCGACACCACCAAATCGGGAAGAAATTCAAATACTTTTTTATATCCTTCCGCGCCGTTTGTTGCTGTCTCTACTTCAAACCCCTTCTGAACAAGCCCTTCTTTTAGAAACTTTAATTGAGTATCACTGTCTTCTACCAATAAAATCTTTGCTGCCATATATTTATATATTCCAATTTTGTCAATTTTATTATAAAATGATTATATAATAAATACTCAAAAAAAACTATAGGAGAGAAGAAGTGCTTAACGATTGGAATTTAGGATTGAAACAGAAATTTAATTTAAAATGTTCAATAGATATAATAATGCTGGTTATAACATGCATCTTGTTTATGTTTTTTGCAAGAATGAAGGAGATTTTGCCTTATGACGTGTTTGTATTTTTGACAATAATCGTTGTTCTTAATGTTACGGCGCATCTGGTTACAAAACAATGGATATTAAGAACTATTAAGAGATCCATGACAACTCAGTCCGATTCACTTGCGGAAACCAGCGAGGAAATCATGGGTTCAATAGAACTGCAGAAGCGTACTTTTGAACATCTGGCTGCTAATACAAGAAGCATTTCCGCTCTTATAGAAAAACTGAAAGGACTCTCCGAAGAGGCTGTTGTTACTTCAAAAAACACAGAAAAACAGGTTACTCAATCTATCAATTTCTCCGAGAAAGAGCATGAATCAATATCTTCTAATGCGGGGAAAATGCTTGTTTTAAGACAAAAGATTCAAATGATTGCGGAATTGATCCTTGAACTTTCAGAGCATTCTCAACAAATCGGCAATACAATTAACGTAGTAGATGACATTGCGGAACAGACAAACATGCTCGCGCTTAACGCTGCTGTAGAAGCGGCTCGTGCCGGCGAACACGGCAAAGGTTTTGCGGTTGTTGCCGGTGAAATCAGAAAACTTGCTGATGAGTCAAAACAGGCGATTACAAAAATAACATCTTTAACAAGCAATATCCAGTACACAACAAATTCTACCGTCATGGCAACGGAAGAAGGCTCAAAAGAAATTGAATCGGTTGTAAAGGATATTAATAATGTTTCTTCTAACTCTGAAATCCTTTTGAATTTGATTAAAGAAATTCTGGAATCTCTTGATGTACTGAATCAGAATGCTAAAAAGCAAAACGAAATTATAGAACGTCTTAACAGTATTGACGAAGAAAATTCGCATATAACGGAAAATTTGGTACAGACAATAGGGGCAAACGCAGAAAAAATCTCAAAATTGAATGAATTGTCCATTGAGATAAAAAATTCGGCAGTGGAAAGCTAATTAATACGACAAAAGGGGCAGACTCTTGGATTTAACGGGTGATAACAACAATCAGGAAGTAATGGCAATTTTTCAAGTCGAATCCGAAGAGATTATTGAGAGAATATTCAATAATCTTTTTGCACTTGAAAACAATTCTTCTGATAAGGAATTGGTAGGAAACGTATATAGAGATCTGCACAGTCTCAAAGGGGCTGTCAGGATGGTTGGATTCAACAACATTCAAAATATTATTCATAAAATGGAGGATATTTTTGATGCTGTTAACAACGAACAGTTTGTGCTGGCTCAAGATGTTTTAACCCTGATGTCCAAATCTCTTGAAATAGTTTCAAAATACTTGCAGGAATCAATAAAAAATGGACGGGAAATCATTGGAGAAGAATTTTCAGCTACGATTTCCAATCTCGAGTATATTTTAGAGGTAGAAATACAAGAAGCCGCAAACCATACGGAGAGTATAGCTTCAATTGTTGCTCAGGAGGCGGCACCCGGAATTGCAGAAAAACAGGAAGAAGTTAATCACTCTTTTAACAACTGCTTTGAAATAATAGACAGTATTGTTCCGGAAGAAGAATCACAAGAAATTGTTATTCTGCGAGAAGAAGTACAGAATATTTACGATATCCTCAAAGATTCAAATTTATACGAGGTAAAGACTTCTCTGGAAAATATTCTAACCAAGCTTGATGTTGTAATGAATGCAACGAACACTTTTACAATAAGCGAAATTTTGGAACTTAGAAACGAGTTGAGCTCTGCGGCTGCTAAGTTTACTACTTCCTGCATTGAGACAGAAGAAACCGGGATAACATTTTTTGATGTTGCAGAAAAAATAACAATGCTGCAGGGAAGCTGCGTTTACACTAAAGAAATTAAAGAAGATATTCTGTTGCTTAAAGAAAATGTTGAGGACAGCAATATTCTTGAAATTTTAAATATTGTACTGGATATTCTTGATTTTATTCTTGAAAATTCGGTTCAGTTGGAAGAGCAGATGACGCTGACGCTTAAAAGTGGAATAGAATATTGCGCAGCGCCCAGCGAAAGTATTGACAGCGACCTGATAATACAACAGCTTGAGATTATGAAACAGCTTCTTGAGCTTAATTATAAAAAGGAATCCGATGTAAGCGAAATAAAAAATATTTCTACACAAACTTCAAGCGGCAGCAAATCATCTTCTTCAACAGAAATCAAAACCCTTCACGTTAACGCACAGAAGCTTGATTTGCTTGTTAACCAACTCGGTGAACTTATTATTACAAAAATTAAGACGGAAAAAAGTCTTGAAAAGATTGACGCGATTAAGAGCCTTAATGAAATTTGCCAGAAAGATTTGCTGAAAACTTCAAATTATTTAAGATACTATAATAGAAAATATTTACAATCAGGGAGCACTGAACAGTACACTGGAGTTTTTGTAAAACAGGTATTCTCGCTTTTATCTGATATTACGCAGAATGTATCAAGAACTATCTATGACTTAAATTCGCTTTACCGGGCTTCTAAAGAAGATGATATGAAAATGCGCTTAATCATTGATGAAATGGAATCAATGGTTAAGAATATCCGTGTACTTCCAATATCGACGGTATTTAACTCTTTTTCAAGAATGGTAAGAGATATTGCTAATGAAAAGGGCAAAGATATAGATTTTGAGATTGAAGGTAAAGATACCTGTGCAGATAAAAAGATTATTGAAGAAATTAAAACTCCTCTTATCCACATTTTAAGAAACGCAATAGATCACGGTATTGAATCCAAAGAAGAGAGGATTGCTAGCGGCAAGAATCCTATAGGAAAAATTTTATTGTCCGCAAAACAGGATGACAATAAAGTAATAATAGACGTGGTTGATGACGGTCACGGGTTTAATCTTGAAAAAATAAAAGACCGCGCTGTTTCAAGAGGTTTTCTTACTCAGGAAGATATTGAGACGATGACCGATGAAGCGATTATGAATATTATTTTCTGGCCCGGATTTACGACCGGAGATTCTATTACGAGTATTTCAGGACGAGGCATCGGGCTCGATGTCGTAAAAACCAAAATTTCACAGCTTAACGGTAAAGTAAAAGTAATTTCAGAGTTTGGCAAAGGAAGCTGTGTGCATATTGAGATTCCGGTTACTCTCACGACATTAAGGGTATTCCTGGTCAAGATATCAGAGCAAATCTTCGCGATACCGATTCAGGTTATTACAACTTTTATTATTAAGCATCAGAGTGAGATTAAAACCAGTAACGGGGCGCGCTCTATCATCTATAACGGAAATATTATACCGCTATACTATCTTTCGGACATACTTAAACTTGAACCTATGCCGAGGGGGGATAAAGAAACCATTCTTATTCTTGAGGCAGACGAAAAGACCATTGGACTTGTTGTTGACAAACTCCTTGGCGATCAGGATATCTTGCAGAAAAAATTATCACCGCCTTTATATAAGGTTAAAAATATTTCAGGGATTACAAATCTTGCTTCTGGAGAACTATGTCTGATTTTGAACATGCAGGATATTATGCATTACGACTTTAATAAGGCTGTTGCTTCGGCTTCTAACACAAAACTTCTGCCGACAGATGTTCTTTCGTACAAGCGTATACTTATTGTAGATGATTCTGTCACAACCAGAACCATGATAAAAAACATTCTGCTCAACATCGGATATATGGTAGATACTGTGCTTGATGCTCAGGAGGCTCTCGTTAAACTGAAACTAACCCACTATGATTTGATTCTGACAGATTTAACAATGCCTAAGATTGACGGGTACGAATTTATTGAACTTCTCAAAAATGACGAAATGTATGCAGATATACCGATTATTGTTATAAGTTCTTTACCCGAAAAAACTGCACTGAAAAAGCTTCGCCGCTTTGATATAGAATATTACATCTCAAAAGATAACTTTAATCAGGTTGAATTTTCTAAACAAATAGAAAAAGTGCTTACGAAATACCATGTGTAGCATTTAAGTATTTACAAACAGATTCGGGCACGAATTTAGAAATATCCCCCCTGTTGAGAAGAATCTCACGCACGCAGGAAGATGATATAAAGTTAAATTCAGGCTTGGTGATTAAAAAAACTGTTTTTATATCGTTATACAGAGAGTGATTTGTCTGAGAAAGCTGGAGTTCGTATTCAAAGTCAAAAGATGTTCTCAGACCGCGCAAAAGTACAGAAGCTCCGCGTTTTTTTGCGTACTCTACAGTCAGTCCTTCAAACTTGTCAACCTCTACGTTAGGAATATCTTTAACAGCCTCCTCAATAAGCTTAACGCGTATGTCGATGGGCAGAAATCCCTCTTTATTGATATTGTATGAAACAGCAATAATAACTTTATCAAAGATTTCAGCACCGCTTTTTAGTATATCAATATGTCCGCATGTAATCGGATCAAAACTGCCCGGATAAATTGCAATAGTCATAAATTTCACCTTTTTCCTTAGTTATTATACCACAAGTTTTTAAAAAGTGCGGCAGGGCAATTTATCAACAGAAGCCAATATGTTAAGAATTTTATTACATCCTGTTGCAAAGTTAAATACTTCATGCTAGAGTATAAATGCTGGACTACCGAAGTACGCTTTTTAATGAGCGACAATTAATTCGGCAAGCAGCGAGTACAAGGGGCCCAAAAGGGATCTCGGAATAAGCTTAGATGCCCGGTTTGTTAGATGAAGACAAGGGCGGCAGCTTAACTCCAATTCTCCTAAACGCCTCGCAAAAGAAAAGGAAATGAAAATGAACACAGATCCGATAGCAGATATGCTAACAAGAATCAGAAACGCTAATGCTGTTTCACATCCGTCAGTAGAAATGCCTTCTTCTAAGCTAAAAGTAGCTTTGGCAAAATTATTGAAATCTGAAGGTTTTATCACTGATTACTCTGAAAGAGTAGACGGTCACTTCAAGTATCTTACAATTGAATTGAAGTATGACGAATCACACAAGCCGGTTATTTCTAACCTTAAAAGAGTTTCTAAACCCGGTTTGAGAAACTACTGCAAAGCTAAGAACTTGCCGCAGGTGCTTGGCGGACTTGGTATTGCAATCGTTTCAACAAGCAAAGGGTTATTAACTGACCGCAAAGCCAGAAAAGAAAACCTCGGCGGCGAAATCCTCTGCTACGTATGGTAGTGCTACGCACGTAGACATTTGGTCGGTTGACAGGGGTAAATATAACAAGACGGTTTTAAAACTACTAGTCAACCTCAAATGTGGAACTACCAGTCGCCGGTGTGAAGTCCGAATTTGGCGGCGGTGAGCCGGCAAACTGAGGACGGAACACTACGAGTCCGCCGTTACGAAATGAAGCGTAAGCGGAATGGAGTGAAGCAATCTTTGATTGCACAGGCGGTTAGGTGCTACGCACGTAGACATTTGGTCGGTTGACAGGGGTAAATATGACAAGACGGTTTTTAAACTCCAAGTCAACCTCAAAAGTAGAACTACAAGTAGTATGACAAGCAGGAGTTACGCACGTAGACATTTAGTCGGTTGACTGCGGTGAAACTACAAACAGGATTTAGAATCCAGGGGCAACCTCAGATGCGAAACTACAAGTAGTAGGTTGGGCCTACAGCTCAACAAAATTAAAACACACAATGGGTTCAATTGACAGAAAAGCCCATAAACGAAAAGGAGAAAATAATATGTCAAGAATCGGTAAAAAGCCTATCGAAATTCCATCAGGCGTAGAAATTAAAATAGATGGAAATGTTATAACTGCAAAAGGACCAAAAGGTACTGAATCAGTTACTTTTAGAGATGAAGTAAAAGTATCTGTTGCAGATAATCACATTATTGTAGAACCAAACTCTGATGACAGAAAGACAAACGCTCTTCACGGTTTATTCAGAACTTTGATAGCAAACGCTGTTCACGGTGTTTCTCAAGGTTTTGAAAAGAAACTTGAAATCGTTGGTGTTGGTTACCGTGCTAATATGGAAGGAACAAAACTCAATATGGCATTAGGCTACTCTCACCCTGTTATCATTGAACCTCCTGCAGGAATCACGCTTTCTGTAGAAGCTAACACAAAAATCAGTGTTAAGGGTTCTAACAAACAAACCGTAGGTGATGTAGCAGCATTCATCAGAAGCAAACGTCCACCTGAAGTATACAAAGGAAAAGGCGTTAAGTATGAAGGCGAACACATCAGACGTAAAGCCGGTAAAGCTGGTAAGAAGTAAGCGCTAGGCCGGTGTGGAGTCCGAATTTGGCGGCGATGAGCCGGCAAACTGAGGACGAAACACTACGATTCCGCCGTTACGAAATGAAGCGTTAGCGGAATGGAGTGAAGCAATCTTTGATTGCACAGGCGGAATAGGTGCTACGCACGTAGATATTTGGTCGGTTGACAGCGGTAAAACTACAAACAGGATTTAGAAATCCAGGTCAACCTCAGATGTATAACTACCAGTTCCCGATGTGAAGAATGTAGGTTGGGCATACCTGCCCAACAATAACAACAAGCTCACATAAACCCTTGATTAGGTTGTCAAGAAGGTTTGAGCGATAGAAAGGAAAAACCAATATGATTAAACAAGAAATTAGAAAACCAAAAGTACAAAAAAGACACCAAGCTATCAGGGTTAAAATTTCAGGAACTTCTGAATTCCCTAGATTGGCTGTTTATAGAAGCACAAAACACATCTATGCTCAGTTAATTGATGATGAAAAACATGTAACTATATGCTCAGCATCATCTGTTGACAAAGACTTAAAAGAAAAATTAGCACACGGCGGTAACATCGAAGCTGCAAAGGTTGTCGGTGAAGCTATTGCTAAGAAAGCTAAAAAAGCCGGCATTGAATGTGTTGTATTCGACAGAGGCGGCTTCTTATATCACGGCAGAATTGCAGCACTTGCAGACGCTGCAAGAGAAGCCGGCTTGATGTTCTAGGGATAAATATGAATAATATTTATCTTAAACATTGGTAAATTAGAAATGGTGATGAGAATTCGTCACCATTTTTTTTATTTTTCTGCTAAAATATACTTGAGGGCTTATGTTATGAATACAAAAAAAATTTATATATCGTTGTTAGCAGTATTAGTGTCTTTATCATCTATACAAGCAGAAGCGAAAATGACAAAAGAGGCGCACGCATTGTACCAACAGGCGTGTAATTATGAGTACAGAAGCGATTACAATACTGCTATAAGCATTATTCAAAAGGCAATTGCAATAAACGGGGATGATGCAATGCTTTACACAAAAATAGCAGGTTTATATTCAGACATAGGACGTTATGAAGACGCACTGGGCGCGTATAAAAAGGCTGTAAAACTTCGCCCTAATGACGCTTTTATTTATATCAGCATGGGTAATATTCTACAGACAATGGGTGATTATGAAAATGCTTATAATTCATTTATGCAGGCGCAGCAGATTTATCCGGAGTACAAATACAATTACTTGAATCTGGCTAATGTAGAATATTTCAGAAAGAATTATCAGAGCGCAATAGAGTATTACACAACCTTCCTCGGAGCTTACCCTGAACATCAGGAAGCAAGCGAAAATTTAGCAAACGTATACTACGCGGCTAACCAACCGGAAAAGGCTTGCGATTTGTATTCAAGCGTTTATAAGAAATATCCGGGAGCTTTCAAAGATTACGCGAATTATGGGATGGCACTTTATGATACAAAGCAGTATCAGGCTGCCGCAGAGTTTTTGGAAAAGGCGTTTGACGCAAATCCGCAGGATGAAGCTGTTGCCGCAAGGCTTGCTCTTTCATACCAGAATATTGAAGAGAATGACAAAGCACTTGCAGCATTCCAAAAGGTTTTTGAGCTTAACCCAAAACTTGTTGCCCTCAAGTTTGATTATGCAAATCTGCTTGGAAACATGGGAAAAAATGAGGAAGCTATTGAACAATATAAAGAATATCTTGCTGCATTTCCTGACGACGCAAACGCTTACAGAAATTTGGGGTTAGTGTATAAGAAGCTTGATAACAATGAGCTTGCATTATTTAACTTTGAAAAATCCTACTCAAAAGATTCTTCTAATGTTGAGACCAAAAAAGAACTAGCACTTTGCTACCACAAGAAAGAGGATTACGTGAATGCGCTAAAATATTATGATCTTGCGTTAAAATCCGAGCCTGAGAATACGGAACTGCTTGCCAATAAGGCTTTAACACTTCACGCAATGGATAATTATGTTGCGGCCATAGAAATTTATAAAGAGCTTCTTGCCAAACAACCGAATGAGAGATTATCAAAGAATCTTGCAGCGGCTTCTATAGCTTATGGTTACAGTCTTTATGATAAACAGGACTATGGACAGGCGATATTATATTTTGAAGATGCAATTGAGCTTAATGACAAGGAAGCCTCCGCATACTACGGTTTTGCACTTGCTAACGACAAAATGGGCTGCACGGAAATTGCTCTTGCTAACTATGAAAAGGCAGTATCCTTAGCACCTTCAAATATTGAATATAATAATACTCTTAAAGAATTCCGCACTGCACATAAAGATTTGACAGCGCAGCCAAAACAACCTGCTCAATCTGAAGAGGTTTTAACTCCAATAGAAAAAAATCCTCCGGAGGTTTTAGAGCAACAGCCTTTGACCTACGAAGAATTAATCAAAAAAGGCGATGAGGCGTATAAACAGCAAAAGTATAGCGAAGCGATAGATTATTACACCAAAGCTGTTATTTTTAAGCCGCAAGATAAGGTTACAATGCTCAAAATAGCAAACCTTTACAAGCTTCTCGGGAATAATGCAAAGGCTCTGAGTTTCTATGACAAACTGCTTGTAATTGATGCAAATAATGTGGATGCATATTTTAATAAAGGTTTAATTCTTGCAGCACAAAAGAATTACGACGAGTGCATCAAGTGTTTTGAAAAAGTTTTAACAATATCTCCTGATTATCCTTATGCCTATTATTCATTAGGCATGGCATACGAGCAGAAACAAGATATAGATAAAGCGCTTGAATATTATTACCTGTACGCAGGAATTGAAAAAGACGAAAGGATGCTAAACTTAGTTAATCAGAAAATTAAACAGCTGGAAAAATGATTAAATTAGTAAAATTATTGGTAACTATACTCTTTTCGGGTCTGATTTTTTGCGCATGCACTTATGATAGGGGCTTAATCCTGTTTAATACACAGCCGATTACGCAAGAAACAGCACTTCATCCCCAAAAAACATTTACAGAGGGACAGCGTGTGTACTATCTCTTTATAGCGCCTAAAAAAATGAAAAATGAATTTATACGTGTTCAGGTATTCAAAATGACAGAAGACGCGCCCTGGGGCGGCAATGAGGTTGTGCGGACAAAAGATTACCGCCTAATGCTTGATGAAAGATATTATCATACAAATTATTTTACGCTGTACGAAAAGGGCCGCTATGTTATGCAAGTCTTTTCACACGAGGATTTTCAGCATCCGCTTGCTCTTAATGATTTTTATGTAAAATAGAGTAGTTTTTATTAAAAATAGTTTCATGATATAATCAAATCACAGAATTTATGATTGAAAGGATATGAAAATGCTAAGAGCCGGAATTGTAGGACTTCCGAATGTCGGGAAATCAACGTTGTTTAATGCGCTTACTGCAGCGAAGAACGCACAGAGTGCAAATTATCCGTTTTGCACGATAGAGCCTAATGTTGGTATTGTGACAGTCCCTGATGACAGGCTCAAGGTTCTCGCGGATTTATGCAAGTCAAAAGAGATAATTCCGACAGTTATAGAATTTGTTGATATTGCAGGACTTGTAAAAGGTGCAAGTCAGGGGGAAGGACTCGGCAACCAATTTTTGCATAATATCAGAGAGGTCGACGCTATTATTCAGGTTGTACGCTGCTTTGATGATGAAAATACAATACATGTATCCGGAAAAGTTGACCCGATTTCGGATATTGAAATCATTAATACTGAACTTGCCCTTGCAGATTTGGCTTCCGTAGAGCGGCGAGAGGCAAGAATCTCTAAACAGGTTAAGTCCGGAGATAAGGACGCTTTAATAGAGGCAGGTGCCTTGAAGAAACTGAACGAACTTTTGCAGGAGGGTAAATTTATCAACCTTAAAGAACATTTTAATGAAGATGAAATTGAGGCGGTGAAGCCGCTTAATTTAATGTCGGTAAAACCCGTAATTTACTGCGCAAACGTATCTGAATTTGATTTGAAAGAGGGCAATGATTATACAAAACGTGTTGAGGAATACGCAAAGAAACAAGGTGCTCAAACTGTTATAATTTGTGCAAGAATAGAAGAGGAGCTTGTTGAGTTGGGTGAAGAGGGCGCAAAAGAGTATCTGGAAGAGCTCGGTGTTAAAGACAGCGGAATTGATAAAATGATTAAATCCGTATACGAACTTTTAAACTTAATTACATTCATAACAGCAGGAGAAAAAGAAGTTCATGCCTGGACAATAACCCGTGGTACAAAAGCACCTCAGGCGGCTGGTGTTATCCATACGGACTTTGAGAAAGGCTTTATAAGGGCGGAGGTTACGGCATATAAAGATTTTGCGGAAAACAAATCTTACGCGGCCTGCAAAGACAAGGGTGTCACAAGGCTTGAGGGAAAGGATTACGTAATGCAGGACGGTGATATTGTTCACTTCCGATTTGCGGTATAAAAATGAAAATTGATACAGTAAATAAAACTTCATTTGGATGGAATAAAGCAACGCACTTAGAAATGACGATGCTTGCGCTTCAAGATTTTGCGCTGCCGTCTGTTGAAAAAAGACAACTGGCAAGATTTTCTCAAATGCCGGATTTGATAAAGAACGAATTAGGATTTTGCCATAATACTCATTTTTATTTTCCGGATTCCAAAAAACAGAGCTATGGCTTCAAGTCCTCTGAAAACGCTTACAGACAATTTAATAAACACGTAATAGATTCGCTTAATCCTCTTGACAGGGAGGACTTTTTGCGTAATGCAGGGTATGCAATTCATTTTCTTCAAGACGTGTCCATGCCTATGCATACAGAATCCGGAGGGATTCTTCAAAAGATGAGAGATTATTATTTGCACAAAAATTTTGAGAGAGGGGAAAAATACGGCACCGCTCAAAATATTAAAGAGCTTATCGCTGAGTATGAGCCGGAAAGCCTTAATACGGAAGATGTCAGAAAAATATTTCTGGATACCGCGAGGTTTTCTAGCAGGTTTAAAGTAAGCAGGTTTAATAAAAAAGATTGGATAAAAATTCAGCATTTGTGCTTTAACCGAGGAGTTGACGCAACAAGGGCGTTTTTTCAGTCAATAAGCAAAAAAGTCAATCTATAGACTTTGCGGTATTTATAACCCACCCGTCGGAACGAAAATGTCCGTAATTATTTCTGCCTACATATTTTTCTCCTTTAGGACTTGATTTAAGCCAATTTTCAAAAATTATCAGGGCTTTTTTCAGTAAATCATAGCCGTACTTTTCCAGCAGTGAATTGTACTGGTTTGGAGTAAGAATAACAAGACTTATTCCGGGTATTACAGTTTTTGTATAATATTTTGGTCTACCGCCTTTTTTCCCGTTTTCAGCACTTACTGTTCCGCACATATTTCCTCCTTTGGTATTCCGCATCTGCGCACAAGTTCAATTACGGTCTCTTTCATTCTGCACTTATAATTACTTTGTGCAAAATATATCTTGTATAAATTACACTTTGAGCACACACATCCCAGCCTGTAGCAATCGATTGCCGTAGGTGTCCAATTCTTTGAAACTGTATTACTGCATGATACATTGTATCGGTAACTCATTTTAGCCCCAACCTCTTCTTATACCTAAAAATTTGTGATTGATAAATGTTGACAGAATGCAAAATACATGATTTAATATCAACTATAAACTTACATTCTGTATGTTATTGTAAGACAATATGATACAAATGTCAAGCATCATTTTCGTATCGGTGAAACTATGAAATTGGATGAACTAATCGCAATAATCTCAGAAAAAACAGGCTCAGCTGTTAATCAATCTCTGCTTGCGGAAAGTCTGGGAATAACCCGGCAGACCGTGAGCAACAGGATTAAAAACGACAGCGAGGTTACGGTCAGTGAAATAAGACGAGTAGAAGAATTTTTTAATATTTCTCTTTTCGGGGCGGATTATTCGCCTGAAATTACATATATAGATTATTATTCGGATGTATTTGCAAGCTGCGGTAACGGTAATATCGTATTTTCCAGTGATAAAACAAAACTTCCCATATCTGTTTCAATGATAAAAGGATATTCTAAAAACAAGTTGTATTCGATGATTAACGCCTCCGGAAACAGTATGTCACCTACAATTGATAACGGCGATAAGCTTATAGTTGAGCATTGGCAGGGAGAACAGATTCAGGATAATAAGATTTATGTTTTTTGTTATAATAACGAATTTTTCGTAAAACGTCTCTCTAAAAATCTTGATGAAATAATTATCAAATCCGATAATCCGGAGTACAGAATCCGTACAATATCCGAGGGAGCGGCTTCGGAGCTGATTTTAATTGGGAAAATAATAGCCAATATAAAATCACTTGACTGATTTATCTCTGTATTTTTGTGTCTGGATATAAACTTGACCTCAATTAATCGGGGTGAGATAATTAATCTATGAATTATTACAGAAAATTTACGCCATACCTATTCTTACTGCCGGCGTGTGCAGTATTAATTGTGTTCTTTTTTATTCCGTTTTTCCAAACGTTCGGCTTAAGTTTTTTTGACTATTCATCAAGCTTGTATCATCCGTCTTTTTGCGGCGCGGATAATTACGTAAAACTTTTTAAGGAGCCGATATTTTACAAAGTTATGTTTAATACTTTTATGTATCTCGTAATTGCGGTTCCGTTTCTTGTAACGTTTCCTCTCTTTATTGCAATCTTGATTAACCAAAAAATTCGGGGAATAACGCTTTATAAAATTCTTTTATACCTCCCTGTAATTGTATCGATTGTTGTTGCAGCAATTGCCTTTAAGTGGCTTTACGCCCAGCAAGGGATTCTGAACTACCTGCTCTCGCTATTTCATATTGATTCTGTCGGTTGGCTTGTGGATA
This sequence comes from Candidatus Gastranaerophilales bacterium, assembly GCA_944324435.1. Lineage (GTDB taxonomy): Bacteria > Cyanobacteriota > Vampirovibrionia > Gastranaerophilales > Gastranaerophilaceae > CAG-196. The sequence goes on along the minus strand of CALUWH010000016.1, from coordinate 4,306 downwards.
CAAAATGGGCGCTTTTTTCAGTTGCAGTGGTCACGATCTGGAAAGGTATCGGATATTATATGATGATTTACCTCGCCTCTCTAATGAGTGTTCCTCAGGAACTCTATGAAGCCTGTGACATTGACGGAGCAGGGTTCTTTAAAAAGCACCTCACGGTTACGATTCCGCATATTATGCCGACAATTGCGCTTGTGTCTACAATAAGTACAATCTCCGCTATGAAAGTTTTTGCGGAAATCTATGTTATGACAAAAGGTGGGCCTTTAAATTCCACAAAAACCATTGTGTATTATATTTACGAAAGAGCATTTGAAAATTTGGATTTGGGTTACGCATCCGCGCTCGCTGTTGTTCTGCTTGTTATTGTAATGGCGTTCTCACTTATAAATATTTTTTGTTTTGAAAAAAACAAATACGGAGATATTTAATGAAAATCCTTGTTATTACAGATTTGTATCCGATAAAGGAGGAAGAAAAATCCACACCGAGAACAATATATGACTTTGTCAGAGGATGGAAAAATCAGGGGCACGAAATCAGAGTTATAAAACCAAATTTTCTTTTTAATTCATTTATAAGAAAAAAGCCGTTTTATAAAAGCGGAATCTATGGTGATGTTGAGAATATAAATTATTTCCTGCCGTTTTTAGGAAATATCAAATCAAAAATCAGAACGGATTTTGAGCCTGATATTACGATAGCGCACATGCCAAGCGGATTAATTTTTGCAAACAAACTCAAAAGGCAGTTTGTTGCAGGGGTTCACGTCTCTGATTTGGAAGTTTTAACCAATCCGATTTATTCTGTTTACTTTAAACATGAGCTTGAGCTTGCTTATAAAAATGCAAAAAAAATCGCCTGCCGCTCGGAAGTTCTCAGAAAAAAATTTCTTGCAATTTTCCCTGAGTACGCACTCAAAACCTTTGTTGCGTATTCAGGAATTGATGAGAGACTTATTATAAAAAAAGAATGGCAGAAGAAAAATAAATACAGAGTTTTAGCTTGCGCAAATTTGATTGCGCGAAAAAATATTGATAAAGTAATTCTTGAATGTGAAAAGTATGATAATGTCGAGCTGACAATAATAGGTGACGGCAAAGAAAGGCAAAAACTAGAAAGATTATCGGTAAAACCTCAGTTTCTCGGACGCCTAAACCATGACAAGGTCATTGAAGAAATGAGAAAATCCGATATTTTTCTCCTTCCGAGCCGCAACGAAACCTTCGGAATAGTGTACTTAGAAGCAATGGCCTCAGGATGCATAACCGTATGTTCCGAAAATGACGGCATCGCAGGAATAATCAAAGATAACGAAAACGGTTATTTTTGGCGAGCCGGAATCGTCGGAGAAATTATTAACTCGGATATGCAAAATTTCGTTTTAGATAATACGTATAAAACAATTATTAACTATACACAAATAAGAGCGTGCGAAAATTATATAGAAAACATTTTGTAAATGTTCTTCAAATTTTAATTAATCTTTACAATGATATTAAGATTATGTAAGGAAATCTTAATTTCGTAAAAATTTCGTCTATAATAAAAATGCAAAGAACGAAAGAATTATGAAGGAGAAAGATATGCAATCAGTAGAAGAAATTCTGGGCAAATTAGAAACAGCAGATAATACAACTAAAAACAAAATAGAAAATATACTTGTTGACCAAGGCAAAGCTGTTGTTCCTGAACTTGTTAACCAGCTTCAGGTTGTAAGAGGGGTTAAGCGCGGTGTTGTAGCAATGACTCTTATCAGAATAGGCGAAGCTTCTGTTGAATATCTTAAAAAAGCTGCAAGCAATAATAAAGATTTTGAATGGGTTGCAAAATACTTGATTTCAGAAATTAAAGGTGTTGCAGCTTAGTTGTGTCCGATAAAGTTATTGTAGATATATATACAGACGGTGCTTGCAGTGGCAATCCCGGCCCCGGTGGATATGGAACAATTCTTGTGCATGTCGATAAAGACGGTTTTAAGCACGAAAAAGAACTTTCCGAGGGCTACAAGTGTGTAACCAACAATCAGATGGAGTTAATGGCCGTTATTGTCGGGCTTGAATCTTTGAAGAAGCCTTGTGAAGTCACCTTATACTCTGACAGTAAATACGTTGTAGATGCGTTTAATAACAACTGGATTGACGGCTGGATAAAAAAGGGCTGGAAAACGGCGAGCAAAGCTCCTGTTAAAAATGTCGAGCTCTGGAAACGTCTTTTAAAAGCAAAGGAACAGCATGAGGTCAAGTTTGTATGGGTGAAAGGTCATGCAGGGCACGAGTATAACGAAAGATGCGACAATCTTGCAGTCGCTGCTTACAAAGGTGAGAATCTAAAAGAAAGTCTGGATTAAATCATTAATCTTGGAATTCTAATATGAAGGGAAACACTACAGATAAGAAAAATTTGATAAAGGAAGCTTTAGCAAAAACCATGCAAGAACTCCGTGGGCAACAAAGCTTATTTAAATTTAGTAGTGAAAATGATACCCCTCTTTCAGTTATAAGCGAGGCTGAACGCGGTAAAAAAGACCCCCAATTAACGACTATATTCAAAATGGCAGAAGCTTATTCTATGTCGGCAGATAAATTCGTTCCAGAAATAGCAGCAAAACTTCCTCCAGATTTTTCTATGATAGATAAATAATGGAAATTTTCTCTAATTGTAGGAATTACTTTATTTTTGGCATTTCCGGAGGGTACAACAAAAAATAAAGGAAGGTGAATCGTGAATTATATTACAAATACTCTATTAAAAACTTATTAATGAAAACGGCCCATTTTTGAATGAATATGAGTTCGGTTTGCGCTTGCAATGGCTATAAAAGAAGAAAATAATAATTCTGTAGCCAATGGGGTTGCTAATTATTTTAATAAAATTTACGCAAACGAAGATAAATGGGAAATTGTTGAAGATTCAAAATATGATCCTGCTGTACGTTATTTGCTCATAGAAACAGATAATAAAAACCCATTGACTCACAATATTATTGTTATTAATCTTGTCTAAAGTATGGTACAATATTATTGGTAATATAAGAAGAGGTATGGACATGGGCCAAGATTTTTTATCTTCTATAGATAACACTTTTAAAATTTTAGGTGATACTATAAGTATTCTAATAAAGTACCCAACACTACTTGTACCAATGTTTATAAGCTGGATAATCTATGCCTCATTGGTTATATATTTTTACTACTATTTTAATTGGGAAAGCGTCCAATCATTATCTGCAGGATTGTGGATATTCTTTTTGATTATATTTGTTTGTTGTTTTATTTTTTCTTTTAGTGCTTTAGTTGTACTTGAAATAATACAGCAAATAGAAACCGGTTCCAAATTAAGCTTTTTTAAGGCGCTGGATGAGGTTCTCCGAAAAGACCTGTTAAAAGCTTTTCCAATAATGCTGGTTTGGGCCATAATTTGGTTCATATTAGAAGTTTTAGAAATGATTTTAAGAAAAGATAAAAATAGTACAAGAGAAAATTCTTATGAGAATATGGCAAAAACATTGTCAGGATATGAAAGTTTTTCAATAGCAGGGCTAACTTTTGATTTAATAAAATCAGGAGTTCGGTTAATCGTGTTTTTTATATATCCTGCAATTGCCTGGGAAGATTTATCCACGATGAGGGCGGTAAAAAAGGGATTCAAAAGTATTAAGAATAATGTTTCAGAGTTTATCATCGGATTTTTATCAATAGAAGCTATTGCTGTATTTATTTTTCTTCCGGCAGGAATAATGTTTTATCTTGCAGATGAGGTAGGAATCGTTTTTTCTGATACAACCTGGATGCTTGTTATTCTTTATATCGGAATAGCTACAAGTTTATATTTATTTTTACAGCAAATATTTGCGGCATTGCTTTATATGTGGAATATGAAATGGGAACGTGAAGCCTTGAAGGCTGTAAAAAATAATATGCCCCTCCCCAAACTAAGCGAGGTTAAGAAGCCGGACTTGCTTGATAATATTCCGGATTTGATGCAATAAGTTTAGTGGGGCTTGGACTTCTCGTTTTACTATCATCCGGGCTAATAAAAAGTAGGTCAGGCAATGCCTGACTACAAATAGCTCACAAGCTAATAAAAAAAGAGTCGCTATGGGGAGACGAGGCTCGTGTCTTGCTCGGTCGCGTTTAACGGCATTACGCGTTTTGCTAATGCGATTTTATCACAATCGCAAAACGCTCCAGCCTCAGCTCCCTCGCGCAACTCGCAAAAAAGCTTCTTCAAGCCACTATCTCAATAAATTAAAAGACCGTTAGAACTAAAGTTCTACGGTCTTTTAATTAGCGGGAGACGAGGCTCG
>CALUWH010000015.1 GCA_944324435.1 Candidatus Gastranaerophilales bacterium | reverse complement strand
ATCGTTTCGAACGGAGGAAGGCGAGTCCGAACAGAATGTTCGGCGAGCCGTATAGAGATATCTACCAAGCTGCGCCCCAAAAGTAAAAATTAAATATTATATCGGGATGTAGCAAGGACTCCGGAGAAACGATTAAGTATTGTTTCGAACGGAGGAAGGCGAGTCCGAACAGAATGTTCGGCGAGCCGTATAGAGATATCTACCAAGCTGCGCCCAAAAAGTGAAAATTGAATATTGTATCGGGATGTAGCGCAGCTTGGTAGCGCACCGTGTTCGGGTCGCGGGGGCCGCAGGTTCGAATCCTGTCATCCCGATTTTTTATTATTATAACTTACACAAATTCAAACGAGGGGTAAATGATTGGGAGAATTATTGGGCAGGTTCAGCCTCTCCCCGTGTCGCTGCCGGAAGCAAGCGTCAAAGCATTCTGTTATTGGAACATTATGTATTAACACACTTTTTATTGACTTATATGAGAATTTAATATACAAAAAGAATATGAAATTTTTTGAAAATTCGAGTAGCTTTATAGATAAAAAGAGTTGGTACTATTTAGCCGTAGCTGTTATTTTTATTTTTGCAATATCAATCAGAACTTATCTTTTTATGTCCAATGGCAGCTTTGAAGATGATGAGTGCAGATTAATACTGACACTTTTGGGTAAGAATATCGGGCAGGTATTTTTGCCTCTGGGTGAAGCTCAATCTGCCCCACCAATATTTTTAATTATAGCTAAACTTTTAGCATATTTATTCGGTTACAAAGAATATATTTTAAAATTTATACCTTTTGTTTGCAGTATAGCATCTCTTTTTGTTTTTTATAAAATTACGGCTCAGTATTTTGAAAAGAAAGTTTCTGTCTTGCTAGCATTACTTATATTCAGCCTAATTCGTCCTTTTCTAGCCTTTTCAGCTATTTTTAAACAGTATTCAAGCGATGTATTGATATGCTTATTGTGTTTATATTATTTGCCAAGGTTGAATATTGCTTCACTTAGTCTAAAGCGAACAGTTATTACTGCTGCTGCCATCTCTTTAATACCATTTATCTCTCTTCCGGCGGTATTTTTTATAGGAGGCTGGGGCATCCTGAATTTTATAAACAATATAAAAAAAAGAGAGTTTTATATCAGGTTTGTATCTATTTTTATTCCCTTCGGTTTATTAATGTTTGTTTATTATATTATTAACCTTCATCCTTCACAAGTTAATTTATTAGAAGAATTTCCAGGTTACTGGAATGATGGTTTTTTTGATTTCTCGCTTAGGGGATTTTTGCAAATTTTGACAACAAACTTTAAGTATAATTTTTATCCGAATATAATAAATTGTTTTTCTCTTGGACTTTTATTGTGGGGGGCCGGGCTCTGTTTTTTTGATAATTCTTCTAAAAACTGTTTTTCAAAATATATTTTATATACGTTAGGACTGATTCTTTTGGCTTCGTTATTACATTTGTACCCATTTGTCGGACGTGTAGCATTATATTTTACGCCGTGTCTTATAATATTGTTTATCAAACCTTTAGATTATTATAAATTTAAATCATATACATTTGTTCTTGCATTATTATGTTTTGTACTAGGATTTTATCAATATAATTATAATTATTTTAAAGATATTACAAATAGTGAATTTTTTTATACACATTCAGCAAAAAATTTAATGCGTATTTTAAAAGAAAAATTCAATCCTCAAAATGATATTATTTTAAGTAACACTGCATCTGCTTCCAGTTATTTGTTCTACTCATCAAGTTTGCACTTTAAAACCGACAATGTCTATTTAATGATATCATCCAACGAATACTTTGATAATATAAAAAAGGGGCAGAAAATTTGGATATATATGGTAAAAGATTTTGCTGCGTCTCCAATATATCCTTATGTTTTTGAGTGGCTTAAAGATAAACAAATCTTCTATTATAAAAAAGAGCGCGACTCTTATCTGATTTATTTAAAAAACTAGCGGCATAATCACATCAATCAGAGCAAGCATCTGCTTGGCTGACACTAAATCTCTCCGGAGAGAATATTCCGTGTGATAATTTTGCAACCAGACTGTTCATGATATAATAGAGTCATATATAATTAAGGAGATAAAATGTCATTAAGAAATGAACGTGTAAGAAAAGAATTAATGCGCGACATATCAGATATTATAAGAAAAGAAATCAGAGGACTTGAAGGAGTTGTTTCCGTAGTTGATGTGGAAGTTTCTCACGATAATTCTTTTGCAAAGGTCATATACAGTGTTTTCGGCACACCGGAACAGGTAGAAAAGGATAAAGAAATTATTGAAAAAAATACCGGAAAAGTTCGGTATGAAGTTGGGAAACGTATAAGGCTTAGAGTAACACCGGAGATTAAATTCGTATTTTCAGACGGTTTGGAGCAAGGCTCAAAAGTGCTTGACCTTATTGATAAAATTTCTAAAGGTGAAATCAAATAAATGTTCGGTTTTTTGAATGTCTATAAACCCAAAGGCAAAACATCTCACGATGTGGTTGCAATATTAAGACGTGTGACTAAAATTAAGCAAATCGGACATACAGGGACTCTGGATCCGTTTGCGGAAGGAGTTCTGCCTGTTTGTATCGGAAAAGCAACACGGCTTATTGAATACCTTAACCATGATAAAGCCTATATTGGCACTATCCAGCTTGGTCAATCAACAACAACTTATGATATTGAAGGTGATGTTGTAAAAACTTCCGACAAGCGAGTTTCAGCTTATGAATTGGAAAAAGCAATAGAACGTTTTCAGGGTAAAATCTTACAAACTCCTCCTATATATTCGGCCTTGAAGGTTAACGGCAAAAAACTGTATGAATATGCGCGTGCCGGTGAAGCGATTGATATTCAGCCAAGAGAAGTCGAAATAAAAGAGATTAGACTTTTGAGCTTTGATGAGGAGATGAAAGTTCTTGAGCTTTACATTGAATGCTCAAAGGGCACCTATATCCGCTCGATTGCAAATGATTTGGGCGAAGCGCTTGGTACTTACGGCTTTTTGGCTAAACTCGCAAGGGTTAAAGCAGGAGACTTCTCTGCTGAAGGGGCTGTAAAATTGGAAGATTTAAAGACAATACAAGATGTTGAGGTAAATCTTCTTTCTCCGCTTGAATATCTTGATTACCCCAAATATGAGCTTAATGAAACGGAAAAAGAAAGAGTTTCGCATGGCATGCCGTTGGATACTGATTTAGAAAACGGGCTTATTATATTAACATATAAAGGTAAGCTTTCTGCTGTTGCGAAAGCTCAAAGTGGCCGCCTTTACTGCGTTAAAGTTTTTGCCTAAAGTAAAGCCCAATAAAGTTAAATATTTACCCCCTGCTCCGCCATTCGGCTATTGCCGAAATCGGCTAAATATGGTATAATTGCCTCGTGTTTATTAGAAAAAGGAGAATACAAAATGGTTGAGAAGTATTCAGATGGTGATTTCGAAGCTCTTTTAGAAAAGTATGATTACAAGTTTAAACGCGGCGATATCGTAAAAGGTGTTGTTTGCGCTTTTGAGGCTGACGGTGTGATTGTAGATATCGGGGCTAAATGCGGAGCCTTTGTCCCGAAATATGAAATCTCATCGGATCGAAAAGCTAAAGCAGAAGATGTTTTGGAGCTTAATACCGAGTACGAATTTTTAATAACTCAGGATTGCGATGAAAACGGAAGATTTATTCTCTCTTACAAAAAAGTTAATCTTGCACATACCTGGGAAGAACTCGAAAAGGTTAAGGAAGCCGATGAAACTATTGCGGTTGTGGTTTCACAAATTGTTAGAGGCGGTCTGGTTGTTGATGTATCAGGGGTTCAAGGCTTTATTCCGCAAGGTCAGCTCTGCGCAAGAGAAACTATTTGTAACCCGGGAGATAAGATTGAAGTTAAAATATTGACGCTTGATAAGGCACAAAATAACCTTATCTTGTCTAATAAAAAAGTTTACGAAACTAATATGGCTGAAACTCGTAAAAACGTGTTTGCGCAGGTTGAAGTCGGACAGATTGTTAAAGGTGAAGTTGTCAGAATAACAGACTTCGGAGCCTTTGTGAACGTAGGCGGCGTAGATTGTCTGCTTCCTCTGTCTCAAATTTCCTGGAAATGGGTTGAACATCCTACTGACCTTTTGAAAGTCGGTCAGGAAATTAATGTTGAAATTATTGATATTGACAAAGATAAACAGAGAATCAGCCTAAGTCTTAAAAATACCGAGCCTGATCCGTGGATTCAAGCAGAAGCCGAGCTTAAAGAAGGAGATGTTAAAGAGGGAATTATTACAAGAATTAAACCGTTTGGCGCTTTTGTTGAAGTGCTGCCGGGAGTTGAAGCTTTGTTCCCACAATCGGCTCTTGCTGAGTACCAGAACCAGAACAGCTGTATTCTAAAGGCTGGAGATAAGATTAATACTAAAATTATTAAATTTAATCCAAAAGACAAGCGTATTTCATTAGGTCTTCCTACTGAAGATACTGTAGCTGTTGCAGAATAGCTTCTACAGCTTCCGGAGACAGCCCGACTATATTTTCAAAACTTCCTTCAAATTTATCAATATAATTTGGAGGAAGTTCTTGTATTCCGTAACTTCCTGCCTTATCAAGCGGATTAAATTCGTCTATATAATAATGAATCATTTCATCGCTCCAGGGGGTGAATCTTACATAACTTGTCGTTGAAATTAAGGCCGCACGGTTGGTATGAGTGTTTATTCCACAGGTGGATGTTACAACTGAATGCGTTGCACCTTGCAAAGATTTGAGCATTTCAAAGGCTTCTTCTTTAGAATGCGGTTTCCCTAAAATTCGGTTGTGTAAAACAACCACTGTGTCGGCTGCAAGCACAAGTGAATCTTTATCTGCTCGTCTTACAACATCCAGACATTTTTGGGTCGCCAAATCTTCAATTTTTTCATAAGAAAAAATGTCGTCTGCAAGTTTCTCATCATAGTTTGACGGAATTACCTCAAAGGTTAGACCCATATCTTTGAGTATTTGTTTTCTTCTCGGAGAATTTGATGCAAGAATGAGTTTTGTCATTACTGTTTACCTTTGAGCTTTTCCAGAATCTCAATACCTTTCTTGGTGAATCCTTCAAATGAAATTTTTTTCTTTTTCACAACAGCAGAATTATCGTATTGCTCATTCAAGGTTTTTAGAGAATTGTCAATCTTTTTCATAATCCTATTCCAGCCTGTCAATAACGGCTTTTCCCAATCAATTATTTCACCGGTTTTGTTATTGATTACAAGCTCGGTTTTTCCTAATGTAAAAAGGGTTTCTCTCTGCATTTGTTCATTGTCCGCTACTTTATCAAAAATCATTCTTCCGTCTATAAACCGAATTTTATTTTTCTTGTAAGAAAGCTCTTTTGTAATTGTAGAGCTGAACCAGGTCTCAGTCCTGTTTGTTACGGTCTCTGCATTCATTCTTGTAAGTAAGTTTTTGATACCCTTCATCTGATTGGGATTAAGGTAGTGTTTGCCTGCGAATTGGGTTTGAGTTGTTTGTTGGACTTTCATTTTAACTCCTCATCTAATTAATAACCGTTAGTAATGAATTCTCTGTCTCTGAATTTTGCCCCAAGAGATTCTGCGATTTCCTTGCACTTTTTAACATCAATTTCGTGTTCTTTATCAAAACCTGTTACAACGCTTGCAGTAACTTCAATGCCGGCATTAGTACAAGCTTTTATAAACTTTTTAACTTCTTCATACGCATTTTCTATTTTGGGATTGCAAATTTCGTTGTATTGCTCTGCATTTGAAGAGTTCAGGCTGATTGATGCAGAATCAATTAATCCTTTAAATTCTTCTGCTACATTTGTTTTGTATATTGCATTGGCGTGTCCGTTTGTATTAACACGGATTCTTATTTCAGGATGATTCTTTCTTAAATATTGGGCAAAAGCTTTCATCATATCTTTTTTCAAAAAAGGCTCTCCATATCCGCAGAATACAACCTGTTTCGGGGTCGGTACAAACTTATTGAACTGCTCAATAATATCTTCAAGCGTATATTTATCATCATGCCACATATTTGAGCCGCAAACATCGTCTTTTTGCTCTCTTAAACAAAAGATGCAGGAATTTGTGCAGGCATTTGTCAGATTAACATAAACAGTCTCCGGTGATTTTTCTTCATTTATTGAGTAAACAAGTGTATACATTCCATACCCCCTTTAAGAAAAATTATACAACAAACGAGCCCCAATAAAACATGAGGCTCGCCTGTGATTAAAAATTATTAAATTTTATCCAACTACGATTGCTGAAACAGGGCAAGCGCCTGCTGCTTCTTTAACACAATCTTCGTTTCCTGCGATATTAGAAGAGTTAACTTCTGCTTTGTCTTCTACGTGAAATACTGCGTCGCAAATTGATTCGCAAGCGCCGCATCCGATGCATGAATCTTCAATAGTTACGTTCATTTGTATTCTCCTTTTTTGTACTATCTGCCGGTGGAAACCAAGGGCAGGTAAATTATACTTTTTTATTATACACTTAAATTCAAAAAATTAAAATAACCAATCGGATATTCTGTTTGCAATCGAATCAAATCCGATAGTTACTCCTAAATCCTTAGGTTCTATACCTTTAGAATAGTATAATACCGGCACTTTTTCCCTTGTGTGGTCTGTGCCCGGGACTGTCGGATCGCAGCCGTGGTCTGCAGTGATTATTAATAAATCGTCTTTTCCGATAAGAGGCAATATTTGTGTTAAATAAGCGTCAATTTCCTCTATCGCTTTACCGTAACCTTCTGCATTGTTTCTGTGACCAAACAGCATATCTGTATCAACAAGGTTGGTAAATATTATTTCTTTTGAATCATCTGTTATATTTACACCTTCATATTTTATTTTGTCTAAATCGAGACTCCCTTCAATGGCTTTTATAGTAAGCTCAAGCCCTTCTTTGTTAGAGCCTGTGTGTATTGCGTGAGTAATTCCTGCTTTAGAGAAAATATCTTCAATTTTCCCGATACCGATAACTTTAGCACCTGCATTTTTAACCTTATCAAGTACAGTTGCTTTTGGCGGTTTCATTGAATAATCTCTTCTGTCCTTAGAAATTCTTGTAGGTTTGCCGTCAATAATTTTATAGGGACGGGCAATAACACGCGCTGTATTGTATCCGCCTTCATCCAAAAGTTGACGGGCAATCTCGCACCATTTGTATAATGTTTCAAGCGGAATCATATCAGTATCAACTGCAATTTGGAATACGCTGTCAGCTGAAGTGTAAACAATCGGATATTTTGTTCTGTGATGTTCGTCATTAAGCTCCTCAATAATAGCTGTACCGCTTGCCGGACGATTTGCAAGAACTCCGCCGCAATTGGTTTCTGCAATAAATTTGTCAATAAGTTCCTTTGGAAAACCATTCGGGAATGTTGAAAAAGGTTTTTCCGACACAAGCCCTGCAATCTCCCAGTGACCTGTTGTAGTGTCTTTTCCTTTGGATTTTTCTTCTAGAGTTCCGTATTGACCCAAAGGCGATGAGGTTTTATTTATACCCTCAAAATCCTGAATATTACCTAAACCTAATGAAGACAAATTGGGGACATTTAGTCCGTGGTTGAACGCACAGACATTTTTTAAGGTGTTGCATTCTTTAATATCTCCAAAATCCTCACAATCAGGCATTGCGCCGATTCCCATTGAATCTATGACAATAATTATTGCTCTTTTTTTCATAAGTTCCTCCGGTTTTATTATAACATGTTTTTATGATATTATTAAAAAAAATATATAAGGAGATAAATGTATGCAGGCAAGACGTGCAGCAAGAGAATTAGCGTTAATATTATTTTCACAGTTTGATAAAGAAATTACAAAATATTCAAGAAAAGATTTTGAAGATATAATGCTCAAATCTGTCAGAATCCTTTCTAATTCAGCATCAGAGGAATTGAAACTAACAGTTGGTTCTTTGATTGATATCAAAGATTCTATAGAAACCTACGAGGCCGAGCATGAATCAAATCTTGCAAGACCAATGGGGGCAAAGAATAAACCTGTTAAAATTCCTATGACAGACGAGATGATTCAGAAGGTCGATACAATGCTTGATGTCGCGGAAAAAGCAGTTTTGGCTCTGGAAATAGCTGAGTTTGCAACTCTGGAAAATCAATCCGAGGTTAAAAATTATACGGTAGAAATCGCCGAGCAGTTCAAAATTAATCACGAAGCCATTGATGCTGAGATTCAAAAATATTCTAACGGCTGGGACATTTCAAGGCTTGTAAAAATTGATAAAGATATCTTGAGAATCGCAATAACAGAGCTTCTTTACACCAAAAAGGCTCCGATTAAGGTTGTTGTAGATGAAGCGGTAGAACTTGCAAAGAAATATTCTACAGAGGATTCATCTTCTTTTGTAAACGGAATTTTAGCAAAGGTAATAGTGGAAAACGGTCTCCGCGGCTAATGGGGGGCTCTATGTTGAAAAGTTGAAAGGTTGAAGAGTAGTTTATGAGTTTATAGGTTTAGGAGTTTAGAAGAAGTTATAAACTCTAATCACTAAAAACCTCCCTTCACACTTCACGATATGGTTGAACAGTTGAAAAGAAGATTCAATATCTATTCCCTAATCACCATTCACTAATCACTAAAAACCTTAGTCACCTGATCACTTAGTCACTGAAAATAAAATTATGTTTAACTTTTTCGATAAATTAAAAAATACAGTATCAAAAACCGCACAAGCACTTGTGGGGAATGTTGTGGATGCCGTATCCGAGGAGGAAGAATTTTCGGAATTTGTCCTTGATGATATGGAGGATTTGCTTATAAGCGCAGATTTGGGTGTGAATTACGCGTCGGAGCTTGTTGACAAATTGAGGGGACAAAACAAGATTAAGCCTTCTCAGGTTAAGGAATTTTTACAAAGCGAGTTCTTGAAAACACTCGATGAAGCAGGCTCGGGAAAAATTGCGTTCAAAGACGGGGAATTAAATATCTATTTTATAACAGGCGTAAACGGAGCAGGCAAAACAACACTTATCGGAAAGCTTGCATACAGATTTAAGCAGGAAGGCAAAAGGGTGCTTATTGCTGCCGGAGATACATTCAGGGCTGCAGCAGAAGAACAGGTTGATATTTGGTCTAAGCGTTCAGGGGCTGATATTGTAAGGCGAGATAAGGCGGATCCTGCATCTGTAGTCTATGAGGCCATACAAAAAGCGAGAAATGAAAAGTACGATGTTATTCTTGTAGATACGGCAGGAAGACTGCAGAACAAGTTTAACCTGATGGAAGAACTTTCTAAAATAAAAAATGTAATAGATAAAAATGCGCCGGAATCATTAAGAGAAAGTATCCTTGTTATTGATGCCAATACGGGACAAAACGGGCTTGCTCAGGCAAAAGTTTTTAAAGAGTGTGTTAATCTTACATCAGTTGCTCTTACAAAGCTTGACGGCTCTGCAAAAGGGGCAATAATTTTAGCAATTGCAAAAGATTTGGGGCTGCCGGTCAAACTTGTTGGTGTCGGCGAAAAAATGGAAGACTTAAAGGACTTTGATTCAAAAGAATTTATACAGGCCTTATTCAAGTAAAATATATTACTATTTTATATATTGCTTTGATTTTTTGTTCTTTTTATAATCAGGTTGTAATGAGTATTGTCCAAAAATCACAAAAAGCTCTCGAATACGATAAGATTTTGGCTGAGCTCGCTAATTTTGCGAAAACAGAACAGTCCAAAAAACTTTGTCTTGACCTCACACCTTACGTTAGGACAGAAGATATTCAGACACAAATCATCATGACACGCGAGGCAAAAGATGTTCTTGATTTGGCAAGAGATATTCCGATTGAAAAGATTCAGAACTTTAAGAAACTGCAGGAGAGAAATGAATACTTTGTCGAAGAGGAGCTTGTTGACATTGCAAAAACAATGAGGACTTCAAGGCTTGTTAGAAATTTCTTAAAAGAAAACTTGCCGTTTGATGCCTTGATGCACAAGCTGACAAATGATTTGTATTCAAACAAAGAATTTGAAGATAAGATTCTTGATACGTTTGATGATAATTATACGGTAAAACAGAATGCAAATTCCGAGTTAAAAGGTTTGTACGCTTCCCTGAGAGATACCGAGGCAAATTTAAAACAGCGAGTTCAGGAGTTGATGAACTCGCCCGAGTTCCAAAAACATCTGCAGGAAAATATTTACACCGTAAGGGATGATAGAATAGTTTTTCAGGTCAAAGCCTCTTCAAAGAGTAAAATCGGAGGAATTGTTCACGATGTTTCTGCGACAAATAAAACTTTTTATATTGAACCTGCGCAGATTGTTCCTATTAACAATAAAATTCGGGAATTAAAATCTAAGATTTACGCCGAAATTATTAGGATTCTAACAGTTCTAAGCAATCAGGTAAGAAAAGAGATGGATAAATTAATCCAGACAGAAAAACTCTTATCAGAAATTGATTTTCACTTTGCAAAAGCTCGCTATGCGGTAAAGATTCAGGCTATAGAGCCTGAGGTAAATTCCGAAAAGACAATCAAGATAGACTTGATGCGCCATCCTTTATTAATCGGCAGAGTTGAAAAGATTGTTGAAAATGACTTTGAAATAGGAGAATCGTATAAATCCATAATTATTACAGGGTCAAATACGGGCGGAAAAACAGTTGCTTTGAAGACTGTCGGATTATTTATTTTGATGATGAAATCAGGGCTTTTTCTTCCTTGTGCGGAAGCTCATATTTACCCGTTTGAGAAAGTTCTGGCGGATATTGGTGATGAGCAGAGTATTTTGCAGAACTTGTCAACGTTTTCTTCTCACATGAAAAATGTAATTGATATTTTAGAGCTTGCAGACTCGGAAACCTTTATTCTGATAGATGAGCTTTGCGCTGGAACTGACCCTCAAGAGGGCGCGGTACTTGCAGAAATCATATTAAAAGAATTCGTCAAAAAGATGGCGCAGTCGGTTATTACAACCCACTATGGCGAGTTAAAGACTCTGGAATATACCGATTCATACTTTAAAAACGCTTGTGTAGAGTTTGATACGGAATCCTTGTCTCCTACATATAAGCTTATAATAGGTATTCCGGGATTGAGTAATGCAATTTCCATTGCATCTAACTTGGGACTTCCAGAAGATATGGTATGGGAGGCAAAAGAACTTCTCATAACCCAGCGTGACGCATCAAGCCTTGTTGTTGAGAGGTTACAGGATACACAGCAAAAATTGGATTCAAACCTTAGAGAGGCCGAAAGTTTGAACGCCGAGGCTGATGAGTTAAAGAAACAATACGAAAAAGAACTCA
This sequence comes from Candidatus Gastranaerophilales bacterium, assembly GCA_944324435.1. Lineage (GTDB taxonomy): Bacteria > Cyanobacteriota > Vampirovibrionia > Gastranaerophilales > Gastranaerophilaceae > CAG-196. The sequence continues at coordinate 34,279 of CALUWH010000015.1, read as the reverse complement.
GCGAGCATAAGAAAGAAAAGAAAAAAACAATAAAAATTATAAAAGACAAGTTTGAAAACCAGCTTGAAGACGCAAAGAGCGAAATAAAAGATATTCTGACAGAGCTGAGACGTGAAAAATCCGAAAAAATAGCAAGACGATCTTACGCTCGTTTAGCAAAACTTGAACAGGGTTTCCGCTCCGATTTACATTCTCTTGAAGAAAAAGAGCAGTATACGGAACTTGATTGGGATGAAGTTCAGGTCAATGATAAAGTTATGATAAAAGATTTGAATCAGCAGGTAACAGTTTTGTCACTCCCTGACAAAAGCGGTGCTCTGTACATTCAGATGGGAATGATAAAGACTAAAGTTAAGAAAAATAAACTTGCTGTTTATAATCCTCAGCTGGCAAAGAAAGTTAACCTGCCTCTCGGTGCTCTGAAAAAAGAATCATCATTCAGCTTGAAAAAAATTGATATTTCAAACACATTGGATTTAAGAGGCGAACGGGTTGAAGAAGCTTTAGATGATTTGGAAGCATATCTGGATAAAGCAAGCCTTGCAAATTTATCTCCTGTATATGTAATCCACGGGCACGGAACTGGGGCGCTAAAATCCGCAGTAAGAGATTTTATCGCAACGTCCCCTTATGTCGCTAAATATCGTGTGGGAGAAGATGCTGAAGGCGGAGACGGAGTAAGTGTTATAGATATAAAGTAGGAGAGAGGTTTATGTATAAATTAGGAATTATAGGATTTCCTTTAGGGCATTCGATTTCTGCAGTAATTCAAAAGGCCGGGCTTGAAAGTATCGGGGATGCCGGTTCTTACGATGTTATGGAAACTCCGCCGGAAGAGTTAATAAATAGAATTAAGTATATTAAGGCCAACGGGTATAATGGTTTTAATGTAACAATTCCTTTGAAAGTTCCAATGTCATTGTTTCTCGATGACATAGACGACTATGCAAATATAGCAGGCTGCGTGAATACAGTTAAGGTCATGGAGGATAAAACATTCCATGGATATAATACAGATATTTACGGCTTTAAGCGCGCAATTCCCGACGAAGTCGATTTGAGAGGTAAAAACGCAAGTATTCTTGGAACAGGAGGCGCTGCAAGAGCTGCAGTAGTAGGACTTGCCGAGCGCGGAGTCAGTGAGATAGACTTTTACACAAGAAATATAATTAACTCAAGACAGACATTAGAGTATGTCAGAGCAAAATTTCCGAACATAACTTTCAATGTTTATCAAATACAGAATATAAGAAGCCTTGAGGGTACGTCGATAGTTGTAAATGCAACACCAATTGGAATGCGCGGATTTATGGCAGACCAGATGCCATTGGAAAGAGGTGATTTGGATAAATTATCTCCTGATACAATCGTTTACGATATTGTATACAACCCGACAAAAACAGTCTTGATTCAAGAAGCCCAAAAGAGAGGCTTAAAGACTATAGGAGGTCTTGATATGCTGATTTATCAGGCTGAGAGGGCTTTATGGATTTGGACCGGAAAAAATCCTGATACCGATAAAATGAAGATTGCAGCACTGGAAGCTTTGTAAGATTGCATAAACCTGTTTTTTGCGCTACAATTGTAAAAAATAAGGAGAGAGTAATGTCAGACGAAAAAGTCGTCAAATTGGGCGCAAGAGGTAAAAAACGCGGCAATAATGAACAGCCGGCTCATCACTATAAACATGAAGGCATTTCAGAGCCTGTATATTGCAGTTTCTGCGGAAGACCGAATACTCAGGTTATCAAAATGGTCAAGGGCCCGGGGGTAAATATTTGTTCCGAGTGCACAATGATTGCTGTTCAGTATTTAATTTTAAATGACAGGATGCTCTCTGCGGAGGCTCAGCAAATTCTGGACGCCTTTTGGGGTAAAGCAAGATAAGAAAGGATTTTTATATGAATAAAATTCAAATAAAAGCGGAGATTCTTGCCACTTTAACGGCCTTATCAACTTCTATGCAGCCTAACGCATCACTGCTTACGGATTTAAAAAATATAGACGATAAAAAGACTGTATTAGATGTCCTGATTAAGGAATTGATTAATGCGCCTGAACAAAAAGCGCTTCTTATCTGTTGGCTTTTAACAGAACTTATTGATAAAGATACTTTGAATGACGAGCTTTGGAACGTAATCAAGGCTCCGGAATACAGTGACCACGTTAAAATGATTGCGTTTAACATGCTCAAGGATTTGGGAAATAAAATTGACTACGATGTTATAAGCGGATATTTTGAGCAGTTTAATGAACTCATTAACAAAGAAACAAAAGAGCTGCTTGAAACTGCTATAATGAATCCTGAAGCACAGATTGATTTTATGGACTTTTTGAGCGCAATAAGCGACAATGACAAAATTATACTCATAAAATCTCTTGAAGAAGATTATGCCAATGACGCTCTTGCCAATATATTGATTCCGGTATTTTTGTACTATATGGGAACAGATATTGGAAATACCGCGCTTGAAATTCTGGGACACTCAAAGTCACAGCTTGCTTATCATGCGATAGAGAACGCAAAAATTTATGCACCGGAAGAGTTACAGGGACGATTAAATAAAGCGTTATCCGAGCTTAAAATGTCAGGGATAAGGGTTGATAAAACAGAAGAATTTTATAAAAATATTCTAAAAGAATCCAAGCCTTATAAAATTTATGTATCCTTCCCTGACGGGCATGGAAATATGGCAATAATCTTTTCACGCATACGCGCTAACCGCTCGCTGCAGTTTCTTGCAATCGTGATTAACCCGAGATACGGCATTCTTGATGCATTCGGGTTTAACTCCATGACGGAGCAGGATTTCTATAAGATTGTCGATAAGTTTTATAATTATCAGGAAAAGTATGAGATAAATGCAGGCGTTGCTAAATACCTTCTTGCTCAGGCTGAAGAAAACTCTCATATAAACAGAGAGCCCGTTCCTTATGAGTATATCTGCTGGCAGAGCATTCTTCTCGATATAGAACCGGAAAAACCTGCACTTTATCTTGAGAAAAAAGAGTTGAATCAAAAAGATATTGATAAACTGTGTTTGAATGATTACGTTCAAAACTGGTTTTTTGACGAGATTACAACTCCGGAATTTAAAGAATTTATTGAGAAGTTATCTAAAGAGTATAAGGACAACAATTTTGATGTAGATTTGGACAAATTCATTGCTGATCATTTTGACTCTATTTATACAGCAAAAGAACTTGCTTATAAATTGGTGACATTTAATATTGCCGCATATCTGAGAATGCTTAAAGGAGATAAGGAACTCGCTGAAATATTTTATTCCCTGGGGTCTAATTACTCATTTTTAACAAATATTATAAGAAAAAGTATTTATGAGTATTATGTCGGGAAACGTTATTTGCTTAAAAATCAACGCAAGACTTCTAATATATTTGAGAAAAAAATGTTTCCAAAGTCCAATGACTTTGAGCTTTTGCAGCTTGATATGATAATCTCCGGCATAGAAGCAAGGTGGGTTGATAATGCATAAGGTAATGGCGCTTGATGTCGGCACAAAGCGTATAGGTATAGCTTTGAGCGATTTTTTGCAGGTAATTGCCGTGCCGCACTCCTGCATCTCCCGAGAACCTGAAAGCAAGGCAATTGAAGAGATTATAAAAATTGCAAAAGAAAACAGAGTAGAAAAAATTGTCGTCGGAGTCCCTGTCAACATGGACGGCTCTTTGGGGGGACAAGCAAAGAATTGTATAGATTTTTCACAAAAAATTACTGGTTTTGATATAATATTAGAAGATGAAAGACTAACTTCCGAGGAGGCTGAAGAAAGGCTTCGTGAAAGAAAGGTAGACTTTAGAAAAAATAAAGGACTTGTGGATATAGAAAGTGCTTGTGTAATATTGGAACAATATTTAGGTAAATGATTATGAGTGAAGAAGAACAAAATTACGTAGAAATTATTGATGAAGACGGTCAGCTTACAAAGTGTGAGATTTATGACGTCATTGACTTTGAAGAAAAAACTTATGCTCTTTTGCTGCCTCTGAGCGAAAGCGAAGACGATGAAGACGCGGAAGTCATAGTTATGGAGTACGTAGAAGAAGGTGATGACGGCTATTTCCAAAATATTGATGATGAAGCCGAATTCAACCGCGTATGTCAATATATTGAGTCTTTAGACGACGAAGAAGAGGAAGTATAATTTTGTTTGAGCGGTTTACGGAAAGGGCGGTCAATGTAGTAAGTGAGTCGCAAAAGCTGGCTCAAGAGATGTCTTGTGCCGAGGTTTTGCCGGAGCATCTTCTGCTTGCCCTTGTAAAAGAGGCTAAGGGCGTATCTTTAAAACTATTCAGGATGTACGGGGTAAATGAAGAATTAGTCCGTAAAAAAATTGAATCTTGCGTTACAAAATCAAATAAAAAAGTCGCAAGTATTCCGTTCAGCCATGATGTTAAGGATATTTTAAAACATACGCTGGATTTGGCAAGCAAATCCGGAAATACAAATATTCTTTTTGAACATTTGTTCTTATCAGTTATAACTGATAAAAATCCAAATATTCAGGAAATTTTAAAAAGCTGCAGTTTTGACATTTATAATTCAAGAGAAATTCTAACAAAACTGGTACAGAGAAAGATTAAGCGTCTTGAACACCCTGAGGCAGAAGATGACGAGGATAAAAACAGCAGTTTTGAATCTGTATATGAAGGCGAAGCATTGAAAGATGTTTTAGAAAGTGCTGTTTCTAAACTGTCTGCTGCAGGATATGAGATTCTGGGTACGGAACAAATTATGGCCTCTATACTGGAGTTTTCGGATAAAGATTTGGTTAAAACAATCAATAAATACGGACTTAATGCGGAAATTTTTGAACAAAAGCTTCAAGAACAGCAGTCAAGACAGGCTGAATATGAGGGAAAGAGAATTATTTTTACACCAAACGCGTTTTTGATGATGAATTCTGCTTTCCAAACGGCAAAAGAACTCGGCTCTTCCGTGATTACGCCCGAGCATATTGTTTTAAGTATTTTGAAAACCAAAAAAGGGCTGGCTTATGATATTATCAAGTCTCTTGGGATAAACAGCGAAGAATTATCGACAGATATTTTAAAACCGATTGAAAAACAGATGCCGGAGACTTTAACAATAATGAAGCTTGCAAAAGAAGAGGCAAGGCGTATTGGCCGTAATATTGTAGGAACAGAGATGTTTCTTCTTGGAATTATTGCGGAAGGCACCAGCGTTGCTTTTGAAGTGTTGAATGATTTGGAAATCACAATGAAAGATGCAAGGCTTGTTGTAGAAAACCTTGTCGGGTATGGAAACGAGTATTTTGATAAAGAAATAACTTTTACAAGCCGTGCAAAACGAGTTCTGGAAAAGGCTTGGGTTTCAGCAAAAAAATCCAACAAACAAAAAATTGAGGCGGTTGATTTGCTTCTTGCAATTTTAGATGAGCCGAATTCACTTGCTATGAAAGCTCTGAACCAGCTTGGAGTTGATGCCGTTGAGATTAAACATGGTATTCAAGGTATTAAATAGTGATAAATCGCGTAATAGATTTTTTGAGGAAATACGAACTGCAGGATAAGACTATCATTGTAGGATTTTCCGGCGGTTATGATTCTATGTGCCTTCTGGATATTTTATCTAAGATTAAAACATTGCCTGAATTTACTGAAATGACGGTGATTGCAGCTCATTTTAACCACAATTGGCGCGGAGAAGAATCTTTAAAAGAGCAGGAAGTCTGCAGGATTTTTGCAAGCGCTAAGGGGATGGAATTTTATACGAAAAATGCGCCTAAAAGTTTAAAAAAGACAGAAAACGACGCTAGGATTGCAAGGTATGAGTTTTTTGAAGAAGCTTACGACGAGTTTGACGCGGATGCTGTATTTACTGCTCATAACAAAGATGATAACGCAGAAACTATTTTATACAGGGTTATAAAGGGAACCGGAATTGTAGGACTAAAAGGGATTTCAGAAAAGCGGCTTTATTTTTACCGTCCGCTTTTGACAACAAGACGCTCTGAAATTGTGGATTATTGTAACGAAAACAATCTTGCACCTAATAATGATTCGTCTAATTCTAATATTGCGTACAAAAGGAATTATTTGCGGCTCAATGTGATTCCTGCGCTTGAAAAAATTAATGAGAATGTAAAAGATGCTCTTAATACGCTTTCTGCGGTTGCGACAAGCGAAAATGAGATTATTGAAGAATACTTAAAAACAATAAGACCTAATGTTTTTAAGGGTGATCGTATAATTTCTTCTGAGTATAAAAAACTTTCTAAGCCGGTTAAATTAAGGCTTTTGCATGAATATATCCAGCAGCTTGATTTGGATTACGATTTCAAGAAAATTTCCGAAATATACGAGTTTATAGAGAGCAATATTAATCAGCGAAACGGAAGTACAATGTCGCTCGCGTCTGCAAAATGGCTTTATGCGGATGAAAAATTTGTTGAAAAGATTCCGCGCAAAAATATTGAAGAAAAAGAAATTATTGATATATTGATTCCGTCTGTCGGGGAATATCCGATTAATGGTAAAAAATTCTCGCTAAGGCGTCATAATGAAAAAGACCTCTTTGTATTTCCGGAATCAACATCAAATTTTGCGTACGCAGATTTTTCAAACATTCAGTTTCCGCTGACCTTGAGAACACGAAGAGACGGAGATATAATTACGCCTTTTGGTATGCGCGGAACTATGAAGCTGAAAAAATATTTAAATTCCAAAGGTGTTCCAAGGCATAACAGAGACGATATACTCCTTTTGTGTAAAGAAAACGAAGTCCTATGGGTTTTAGGTGTTGGAATTAGTGATAAAATAGGCGTAAAAGGTGTTCCGACCCACGTCATAGAATTTATCTGAGGTGATTTATGATTACGGAAAATGATTTGAAGGTTTTGTTCAAAGAAGACGAAATCCAAGGAGCGATAAAAGCGCTTGGAGAGAGGTTGAATAAGGAATATCAAGAAGAGGAGTTGTATTTAATCTGTGTGCTCAAAGGAGCCGTAATGTTTATGGTCGATTTATCAAAACATTTGAAAATGCCTTTGAGAATGGAATTTATCCGCCTTTCAAGCTACGGTTCTGGCTTCTCTTCTACAGGAAAGGTCAACGCGGTTGATATTTCGCTTCCGGATTTGAACAATAAAAATGTATTAATAATCGAAGATATTATTGACACCGGTCATACTGCAAAGTTTTTGATGGATTTTATCAGACATAATTTCAAGACAAAGAGCTTAAAATTCTGCGCCCTTCTTGATAAAAAGATAAAAAGGGAAGTTGATATTAATCCTGATTATCACGCATTTGAGGTTGACAATAAGTTTCTTGTCGGCTATGGGCTGGATTATGACGGGTATTATAGAAACCTGCCGTACATAGGGTATGTCGAAGGTGCTGTATAAACTTAGGTAACGGTAAAGCTGGGGCTTACCGTTACCTATAAGCTTTATTAAAATGAAGAATTTTTTACAAAATCAGTTCCAATAACATCTTTAATATCTTTATTTAATACCCAGGCCGCAACTTGTTCCAAATTTGGAGAATAATCTGGGAAGTAGGTTTTAGCAGGATCTGGACTAAGGATGTAAACATTTTCCAAATCATATCTTGATTCTACACCAGAATATCGTAAGTTTACAGTTGAATACTGTAGATTTGGGTCATCCAAATTAAAGTTTATGTTCTCTAGGGGATTGTATAATACTGTACGGTCTGCAATGGGAGTGATATTAAGTAAGGTACCGTGTTTCAATGTGAATACTCCTATTGGTTCCTGCCAGTCACGTACATACACTACGTTATCCACTTTGATTGATTTTGGAGAGCCCCATGGTACTCTGTCCTGCCGATTCCTTGTACCTTTATAACCTGATTCTACTACGCTGCTATCAAAAAATCTTTATATTTATCATTTACATAACATGATGTACCAGAATATACATATTCATCATCCCAATATGATGCACAGACATAAAAAACATCATAATAGACCTTTACTTCTGCCCTTGTACTTCCAAAGTTTAGTTTAGAGCTTTGGAAGTAATCCAAAACCACTCCGGCACCGTCATCTACAAAAATCGACTTTAAGTGATTTCTTGGTGAAGTTTTGTAGAATTTTCCTTCCGGAAAGTATGCTATATAATTGTGAGTATAGTCAGGAGTATCTAAACAGACCATGTGTAATTTCCCAAGTTCTGATTTATAGTCACCGAGGCAGGGCCATCTTGTATCTGCAGGTTTAAGCTCAATTGTTTCATCTTCATTATTGCCGGAATTGGAATTATTGCCGGTAGAAGCTCCGCTATTGCTGCCTTGTTCTTTATCTTCAGATGAATGATAATCATTATTTAATAAGTCATCATCGAGCAGCGCAAGGATTTCACCTTCTGCCTCAAATTTCTTCTTGAGTAAATTCTTTCTGGTGTTGATATAATGTACGCCGACAGGGTCAGCTGGCACTAATCTCCCGTCTGCCGCAAGTAAAAACTTAAACCTGTCAGGTTGTTTGCAGCCATCTTCGCCGTACATACAGTTAGAGGATTCCTTAGAAGAATCCACATCTACATATATGTCTGTCTGATAAGCTATCTTATTGCTTGCTGTATCAATTTCTCTCTTTGTCTGACTTATCCACCACTCCATGCCGTTTGATGTTGTGAAAGATGATTTATCAGGATAAGAAGTTGTACTGCAAGAATCCGCGCCAAACGTATGCGCTAACAAGTTACAAAGCTTATTGTCTCCCGAATATTTTGTATCATCATTAAAAGGTGCCTTTAATGGCTGAGAGTTATTTACAAGCGGATACTTGCTTACATCAATATCAGTGCTTCCTTCTTTGAGTAAAACAGGAAAGATTGATGAATCTGAGGTAAGGGCTTTGATGTTCTTGCCGAGTTCATCATACACTTTCAGATAATTAATCTTAGTTTTATCCGGCATTAATCCGTTTATTGCAGGGAGTATTACCGCCGCAACAACACCTGCTATTCCGAGAACTATTAATAGCTCTGCTAAAGTGAATCCGCGTTTTCTCATCAAACTATTCCTCGCTTTCTGTCTTGTATATTTGGCGTTAATGTAACACAATACATATTGTGTTACATGGTGCTACGCACGTAGACATTGGGCCGGCTTCTTGGTAAGACTACAAGAGAGTTTTAAAATTCCACGTCCGCCTAAGAATTTCTGCTACAGGCTTGTACGCGAGGGCTGGGCTGGAAGGTAAACACTACAAGAGTTCCAGAAAAAAATAAATTTCATAAAAATTGAGCAAAAATGAGAAGATTTTTCGTTTTTTCAAAAAGAGCGCCTCTTCACAAACCCAGTTATATATGGTATCATGGATGTCGAGGCGCTCTTATGTAACACAATATGTATTGTGTTACATGTGAGTGGTTTTTGTTTCTAGTGAGGTGTGAGGCGTGAAGGGAGCGTGTTTAAAGTGATCAAGTGATCAGGTGAACAAGTGATCAGGTGAACAAGTTAGCAAGAGTGAATAGTGATTGGTGAATAGTGAATAGATTTTTAACTTCTTCTCAACTTATAAACCATAAAACTACTGTTCAACTTATCAACTGTTCAACCCTTCAACCCTAAAACTTCTTCTCAACTCCTCAACCCTAAAACTACTCTTCAACTATTCAACCCCTTAACCTCTCCCACAGCAGTTTTTGAACTTCTTACCGCTTCCGCAAGGACAAGGATCATTTCTGCCTACTTTCTGCGTAATAACTGGAGGCTGAGGTTTTGGTGTTGATATGTAATCAAAAATCTGCGAAAACGCATTTGAACAGAATAAAATCGTCGCAGAAGAATATATCTTGTTTTTCAGGTACTCGGATTTGTATGTCTTTATCAATTCCTCAAACGTATAATTTGTACCCATAATCTCATTGATGACTTCCATAAAATTCGGATATTGAGTAGATACGCGCTCCAGTATAGTATTTGGAATAGAATCATTTGTGAGAAAATACTCAACACACGCTTTGGCGTTTTCTACTGCGTTTTTGTCCTCAAAAATTTTACAGAAGGTTTCGTAGAAAGGTATTGCATATAATCCGTTCTTTTCGTCAAAAATTACTGCAACATCATAGGTCTCGTTGTGCGAAGCAAATCCGCCCATTGAATTTTCCAAAAAGTTTGAGTAATTGTTATCAAGCTCTTTTACGTGGAAAAATTTGTAGTTTTGAATATCAGAGCCTTTATCTGATAAATCGACCTCTTCTCCTTCATTAAACGCGCCGATGATATCATCTGCGTGTTTATTTGTTGTAAGGATTATGTCTTTATCAAAGGCTTTGGTAAATTTGCTGTACATATCCGCAATTGTAGTTTTAATCTCTTCTTCTTTTTCAGGATTATCCAAATATAGCAATCTTGGAGTTTGTACAAGTTTCATTACGGCGTATCTCAGAGCCTCTTCTTTCTGAGAGTGTGAAAGAACGCTTGAAATTTCGATTACGTAATATTCTCCGTCAAGTTCAAAAATTCTTGCAACTATGTATTGACCTGCGTATACACCTCTGAAATTTGTCATTTTTGTAAGAGAAAGTACGGCGTATGTCTTTTCGTTAATCAGATTATAGAGTTCAAATCCGTTTTTCAGAATCTTTTTTATTTCAAAAATTGATGCCTGAGTATGCAGGAAGCTTTCAAGAATTTTTTCGTTCTTTGTTTTTGCTTCTTCCTTAAACATTTCGAGTATTGATTTCTGGTTAATTTTCCGCTCGAAAATATAAGGTAAGAAAATTTTCTCCATTTGATTAAGTGAAATGTTTCTTCCGCCTATTGTAGCCAGATATTCGTCAAAATCAGCCTTTATTGTTTCGTTAGTTTGTGTAAAATCAAAAATTTCTTTAACAACTTCATTAATTTCATTAATTTTTTCTATAACAGTCATTGCTTTCTCCTCACATAATAAGGATAGCGTAAGCAAAGTAAATAAGCAATAATTCTATTGGGGATAATGTTTACATTCAAGCTCCGGCATATTTATGGTGCCGAATCTGAGGTAAGCTTTTGCCATACATCCGCTGTTGCAGATTTTGTTATATTTGCAGTCTTTGCAGGGCATGTTTTCTGTCTGTCTTGGCTGAAAAAATATATTTTTTTCTCTTCTTTGCCAAATCTCTGTAAGAGAATTTTTACGAACATTTCCGAGCAGGGTGTTTTCGCAGTCTGTGTGCAGACACATTGAGACATTACCGTCAGCGAAGATACATAACCTGTCATGAAGGTTACAAGAGCGCGGAGGGTCTATGGTATATTTTTGAATAATTTTTTTGTACTTTTCTTCCTGCATAATTTGTTCAACTTCCTGTATATTCAATAACTCTATAGACTGAAACAGAGCAAGTTTTAGGTACGTTTGGGATTCTTCTTTCAAGAGTTTTGATGCAAGAATCATAAGTTCTCTAGCAGGTACAATAAGTTTTTTATGGCTTTCATTGTAGCAGACGGTTTTCCCTGCGGAAAAAACCGTAACCCCGAGTTTTTCTGCAAGTTTATATGTTTCGATAACCTCATTTATATTAAGTTTGTTTACGGTACATACGGCAGTTACTCTTATTCCTTTTTCCGTAAGCTTTTTAATATTAGATGTAATTTTCTCAAAGTTATCGGTTTGTCTAATCGATTTAAAGGTCTTTTCTGTTGCTCCGTCAAGGCTGATTTGCACAACATCAGTATATGGATTCAACAGGTCTGACAGGGTTTCAATATCATTATCTTGTATCAAAAGGGCGTTGGTCATTAGCTTAACTGCGACGTTGTTATCTTTAAACTTTTTAACGATATTGAGTAAATCGTTTCTGAGGAAAATCTCGCCGCCGCTTAGTAAGACTTCTACAATTCCCATATCGTTAATGAGCTCGTCTGCAACTCTTAGTGCTTCTTCCGTGTTTAAATCATCTGAAGCGGAGTATTCGGTTTCGTTATAAAGGCAGTGTACACACCTTAGATTGCAGGCAGATGTTAAATTCCACCAGGCAAACATAGGGGTTGAAAATAAAAATTTGTCAGGTGATTTGTCGGTGATATATTTTGTAAAAGGCTTAACGACATTCAAATCCAGCCGGTCTTCATTGGCTTCGTTCAAATCATCCGGCGAGGTTAAGATCTTATCAAGATAGAATCTTATTGCTTCTTCATACTCTTTATCAATCAACACAGACAAGAAACTCCTCTTTTAGAAGAAAGTTGAAAATCTCCGTAAAAACTTCTTCAAATTCTGCTTTTGAAAAATCAGAATTATTAGAAGCGAGAATCCTAATGACTTCATCAGTGCTTATGGTTCCATCAAAGGCACTTATCACAGAGCCTGTCGGATAATCGCAATTCCAAAATGATTTATTTTTTGCATTATAAAAGAAATACAAACCCAGTTTGGGCTCGTATTTCTTTAAAGTATACTTTGCAAGTTTAAGTTTCATTAGCAGACAAACCCACCGTATGGGCTAAAACAATCGCCATACGGATTATCACCGTATGCACATTTTCTTACAAAAGAATCTTTCTGCGGCTCGCTTACAGCCCTTTTAGGAAGTATATCAAATTTTACTTCACTAAGTTTTTTTGCTGCATCAGATACTTTGGCAGATGATTTGTCCAGCATAGGCATAAATGCAGCAGGTTTAGTCTGAATTCTTGGTACAAACATAATAAACTCCTTTTTTCCTTTTTGATTTTACATGTTAAAGAGTTTGTGTCAATAATAGCAAATTTATTATTTTGTGGGTTTAGGTTAGGTATGAAAGTTCAGTTTCTGCCGGTAAATTTTCAAAATGTTATTACCAGAATTGTAAAAAGGTTTAGTTTTTCTATACCTGCTGATACTTTTAGTATGAGCAAAAGAAATGTTTACCAAAAGCTTGTCTCTGTATCCGGAGGATATTCAAAAGAAGATTTGAAAGCGGTTGATAAACTGGTTAAAAAATTGAATGGTAAGGATTTGGATTCATTAAAACAGCGCTATATTGATGATTGTCTTAAACTTGCGCAAAACCGTGAAGAATTTACTCCTTCTATACAAAAGAAGATAAAGAAAGATAATCTTGTTTTGTATGCGATTAATAAAATAAAGAATAAAGATAATCCAAATCTTGCTCCGACGCCTTACTACAATTGGTTTGATACGGATTACGCTCTTCAAAATCCAATACTCAAAGGGAGTATGTATGTTCATCCAAAAGATAAAATTTTGAATCTTACCGGCGAGTTTAATACCCGTGACTTGTTGAGTATAAAAAAAGAAGAGAAAAAATATAATAAATTTCAAATAGAAGATATTTTGTTAAAAAAAAGTGAAATCTTTGATAGGATGAATGCTTTTTTGCTTCGAAAAGATGCCGATTTTGCAGGAGGGTTTTCTGACAAAGAGTTTTGCAGGATGAAGAAACTTGCTGTTTCTTATGAGGCCTTGAATAATCTGCAAAAACAAAAAGGAGTTTTTACTAAAGACTTGGAAGCTCTTTGTTTTGCCCCAGCTGTTTCGGATAAACAAGGAGATTATATAAACGGGCTGGGGCTTGTTATCGATAATGTTTCCGTGAATACAAAAGACGGCAGGAATATTCCTGCGATAGTTCTGTTTTCTGATTTCGGTAAATCCCATAATATTATGGTATATGATGTATCAAAGCTTAAAAATAAATCTTTTAACTTTCCTCCAAGTTTCAATAAAGAAGAGCTTAATGAATTGAATGAGGGGGCTAAAAATCGAATTTTATCAGAAGAAGATGCTTTGATTTCGGGAATTCAGTTTTCTGTTTTAAATACCAGAGAATCAAAAAACTGGATTGAAAAAAACAATGTAGTAAATGATTCGACAGTAAATGAGATTGTTGCGAATTCAAAATATTACACCTATATAAACAGCTTTTTTAATAATAAGCCCGAAGTTTATAACAATGCCGGAAAAATTGCCGGCTATGAACTTATGAAACTTCTTGTAAAAAAAGATTGCGCGCCGGTATTTGTGAAAGCTCTAGGATACAACGGTGTTAAAAAGCCGCCATATCTTATGTACCTCAGATATGGATTTAAGCCGTTTTCTCATAACATAAACAATCTTCCCAAAGATTCCCATGAGCCGGTTTATATGTATCTAAAAGACTTTGAAGATTTGAAAAAACGTCTTTCGGTTTATGAAACCCTGTATCATCGTCCGAAAACAGGAGGCGGCTGAATATAAAGCGGTTTTAATTTTTTCCAGTCGGTTTCTTGTTTTGATAAAGCAAGCCTTGCTAAAATTTCTCCGATAGGATAATTTTCCTGCTGGTATGAAACAGCCTTATCCGTATGTTGGCTGAATCTTTCGAGCAAGCTGTTGTCAGTAATGAGCTTGCGCCCTTTAACTATTTTATCAGCTTCCTCCAGCTCTATTGCTCCTAAAATTTTACCGTCATAAACATAGGCTTTATTTTTTCTTGCATCCAGCGCAACCAAATCATCACCGCCAAGAATTTTTGATAAAATCTCTAGCGAAGAAACTCCCACAGCCTTGATATCAAGCTGCTGTGCCAAAACTCTTGCAACAGTTACACACGCTCTTATTCCGGTAAAACTTCCCGGCCCGATATCCGTTGCAACCATATCTAAATCCTTTGGCGTAAGCCCTGTCTCTTTCAGGATTTTTACTATGGTTGAAATCAGATACGCAGAATGGTAATTCTCTCCGTCGGATAAAATTACCTCACTTTTTACAACCTTATCGTTATTTGCCAGAGTTATATATGTTTTATCCAGACATGTGTCAAAAGCCAGTATATTCAATTCTTTAATCCTTCTATAATTTTTTTATTCTTTTCTCCGACAGACGAAAACTCATAATTTCGGCTGTCATCGTCATCATAAGTTACATTGATTTCAATCCTCTCAAACGGAAGTTCACCCTGAGAGAACTCTGCCCATTCAACAAAAGTTATTTTTCTGCCTGTAGAATATTCTCGAAGCTCATCCGTAATTGTTTTAATTCCGGCATGTTCAAGCCTGTACAAATCAAAGTGATAAACAGGTATAGACGCGCTGTGGTATTCGTTCAGTATAACAAAACTCGGGCTTGTAACTTTTTCTTTAATTCCGAGAGCCTCTGCAACCAGCTTTACAAAAGCAGTTTTTCCGGCCCCGATCTCTCCAAAAAGGTTTACAAAACATCCGTCTCTCTCAACGAGTTTTGCAAACTTATACGCTAAAGCTTTTGTGTCATCTAAAGTTTTGCACTTTTGTCTATACATACCCTGTTCCTTCCGCTTTCCTTGGCTTTATATAAAGCCTTATCCGCTCTTTGGAATAATTCTTCGCCGTTTTCATCAATTCTAAATTCAGCCAGTCCCATACTTATTGTGACATTTATAGTTTTATTGTCAACATTTATTGGCGACGCTTCAACCGCTTTTCTCAAACGCTCGCCGACAATTTGAGCTTCATCAATATGAGTGTAAGGAAGAAGCACCGCAAACTCTTCTCCGCCGTACCTTGACGGAATATCTGATTCTCTGAGAAGCTCTTTTATAACAGAGGCTGTTTTTCTTAAAACCTCGTCTCCGCTTGCGTGACCGTAAGTGTCATTGACTTTTTTAAAGAAATCAATGTCAATCATCATTGCACAAAGCGGATTCCCCTGACGTTTTGCCTCTGCAATTTCCTGACTGAGCCGTATTTCAAACTGACGTCTGTTATTTACGTTAGTCAGAGCATCCAATGTGGCGTACTGCAGAACTTTTGAATAAGTATTTGCCCTGTTGATTGTAATTGAAGCCTGTCTTGTTAATTGTTCCAGATAACTTACATCTCTTTTTGAGAGTTTATCAAGCGTACTCCTTGCAACAATGCAGCCTGTAATTTCGCCATCTGATGTAAGAGGGAATGCTCCAATCTTGTCGTTGTTCGTAAGCAGAGATTCCATATCAGGAGTGACTTGTTTTAAGGTTTCAAACACCCTCTCGTCATTACAGGCCTTTGGCCATACAAGTTTAAACTCATTATCCTGTTTTAAAAATACATATATCAAGTGGTCTGATATAAACCTGTCAAGCATTTCCCCGATAATCGGAACAATGTAGCTTAACTCGTATTGTGTTTCAATGATTTTTGCAATATTTTTCATTGAATCATGAAACTCTACGTTGATTTTTGACTGCTCATTTAAAACAATATTCTGAAGTTTCAAAGAAACCTGAGCCGCCAGTATTTTCATCAGATGCAGAAATTCCATGTCAATAAGCGTCTCGCCGCCAAACTCAATTTTGATTACGCCAAACACTCTTTCGTTTTTTATTATAGGCATAAAAAGCGAACTTATTTTAATACTGATATCACCTACTATATGAGGAAGCTTGTAAGCCTTTGAATTTATTACAAAATCATTCCCCTCAATATCCTCAAAGGCCCTGTAAATCTCGGAGTTTATAGTTTCATCCACAATATCCCAGTTGTTTGCGCAGTTGCGCATAGTGTTGGATTCCGGATCATAAACATAAATATCAATGGATTTTGAATTAATATACTGTACCAAAAGTTCTTTTAAGTTTTCGGAAAGCTCTGTTATATCAACCTCTCTTGTTAATACATCAGAAATATTTGATAAAAATTTCAGTTGTTTATTTTCCATTAATATTCATCATCCTCATTAAAATACTCAAACCCTGCGCAGGTTTTAAAGTTTTGTAATATAGCTTTGTCAAACTCTTCATCCGGAACGATTTTGCCGTTCACATAAGTGTAACTGATGCTTCCGGCAGGCTCCTCCGTCAGTTTTTCCGTGTAATATTCATCGCTTGTAATAAATTTTCTTGAAACTTCATTCAAAAGGTTAAAAATATATGTTGTTTGCAATTGAGTAGAATCCGGTGATTCTACAATAAGCAAAGCAGCTTTTTCTAACTCTTTTATAGAATCCTGATATCTGTTAAGAGTTCTAAGCAAAACAGCAAGGTTGTAATGAGCCTCGAACTTCATCGGCTCAAGCTGTATTGCTTTGCAGTAATCAAGCCCTGCTTCTCTGTATTCACCTCTCAAATGATGCGCAATAGCCTTATTGTAGTAAGCATCATAGTTTTTCTTAATTATCTTTATTGATTTTTGATAAGCTTCTATTGCCTCTCCCAAATATTTGTAAGCCAGATATTTTCTTTCAAGCGGAAGGTAAAGGGCTTTTTTTCTAAGAGCAACTCCCTTGTTATAATAAGCAAGGCTTCTGTTTCCTTTTACGCTCTTAACGTTACTGTAAACAAAAGGAATCCATAATTTAAGAAGCCTAATTTGTGTTACTGTATCAAATTGCTCAATAGCTTCATCAAAGAATCCTAAATCCTCAGAATAAACTATCCCGAGGTTCATCCTTGCCATAACGAATTTAGGGTTATGTTCAATCGCGTGTTCATAAGCATCAACAGCAGAATAGTAGTCCTCATAAACCGCATATATATTTCCGAGGTTAAACCAGGCTTCATAGTGTTCCGGATAGAGCCTCAAACCCTCTTTATAATAATCCAGAGTTTTTGCCATATTATCCTGAGAGTACGCCTGATCGCCTTTGTAGATATAATACATTCCCTTGACTTTCATAGCCTGTTTTTCAATCCAGCCCCAGAAAAAGAATACCAGTAATGCCAGAATGCAAACAAGTATGATGAGTGTAACCTTGGAAAATAATTTTCTTAAAAATCGTTTCATACCTTAAAGATTATAACACACACCACAGACGGGGGTAAATAATGGGGGTAAATAATGGGGGGAAATGTATTTGGTTAGTAAGTAAGACTATAGGTTTGACGTCTTAGGGGAGGCAACTGTTACGCGCCTACAAATCTTTCAAAATTTATAACAGACCAAAATAAAGTTTGTTTAACTCGGAAATCTGCATTGCCCCTAGTTTTTCTTCTTCCAAACGAGCCTGCTGCGTATCCTTGACAGCTTCAAGCGGTTGCACCTGCAGAGCATGTTTTTGTTCCTCCTCCGGCTTTGTCTGGATCTTTTGAACTAATTCGGTTCTTATTTTTTCAAGCTTCATTTTGTCGGTATCTTTATTTCCGCTCGGAGTAATTCCAAGCGCCATAAGCTCCCTGAGTATTCTCAAATACTCCGGATCCGAATATTGGCTTATTGCTCCAACGGCTTGAATCAAATTTTGCTCCTTTATGTAAATTTTTGTAAAAATTTTATAAATATCTCTATATAGTGTAATTCCACATTCAGGAAATCATATAACAGGAGTATATAAAAATCTTTACAAAAAGTAATAAATAAGTTAAAATAAAGAAAAAATCGGTTAATATTTCTTAACAATCTGGCAATTAAAATTTGTCTTAGGCTTTTAATTAAAATATAATGTTAGATGAAAGACTATATTATAACCCAATAATTGAATAAAATTAGGAATTTGGAAACGATGAAGAAACAAATAAGTTATTTGCTCGCTGTTCTATGCCTGCTGACAATGAATAAAGTTATGGCTGACCCTATGGGAACTGTTTTGCCTGCACAAGTTCAGGGATATGATGCAGGTTCCTTTAACAAAACAGATATGCAGCAGATTAATAATTATCAAATAGATAAGAGTTATATTCAATCTTTTGATGAAGTTACAAAAGATGAACAAATATATGATGCTTCTGTAGAAGAGAATCAGGCAAGAGAAGGTGTTCTGTATAACCCTCACTTCCTTTTGCAGAAGATAAATTTTGAAGGTAACACACAAATTCCTACTGAAGAATTGGAAAAACTGGGTTTAGAAGTTTTAGGTGAAGATATCTTCTTTGATGAACTTCTTGAAGTCTGCTCAAAGGTAACTAATTACTATCGTTCAAAAGGATATCTTACATCATACGCAACTGTTCCGCCACAGAGAATTGTAGACGGGGTTGCCACAATTAAGATTGTTGAAAGTAAAGTCGGCGAACTTAATATCGAAGGCGAAAAGTGGACCAGAGAATGGTACTTGCGCCATATTATTATGGGTAAAGCAGGGCTTAGAGAAGGCGACGTATTTAACGCTAAAAACCTTCAAAGAGCAATGAAAGAAATTAACCGTGAAGACTATGTTCAGGTTCAGACAGAAGTTGAAAGACAACAGGAAGGTGAAGAAAATACCGCAATTACTTTGAACGTACGCGACAGATTCCCTGTTAACCTTAACTTCTCTTATGATGACTACGGTCGTTCTTATACCGGTGCACAAAGAGTTTCATTCCTCGTTGGAATGGATAACTTGACTGGCTTGGGTGACAAGATTTACGGTGGTACAATACTTTCATCCGGAGCTACAGGCTGGATGGCAGGATATTCACTTCCGGTTTCATCATACGGAACCAGATTGTCATTTGACTTTTCAGATTCGCACGTAAGATTGGGCGGACCATACAAACCTTTGAATGTTAAAGGTAATGCTCAAAGCTATTTCTTCAAATTAACACAGCCCTTGATTCAAACTGCTAAAACAGATTTGATAGCATATACAGGATATGATTATGTAAACGCAAATACATCTGCAAATATTGCAGGCAATCCGTTAAGACTTTCCACATATAACTTGAACGTATGGCGTTCCGGTTTATATGGTATGACCGATGATAATTATGGTCGTTGGATTGGAAACTTCGGATTTGACTTCGGTCTTGGCGGTGACGGACACGGAGCTATTCAGGATACAACTTTCGTTAAATTTACAGCCGGCGCAACCCGTGTTCAAAGATTGTTTGCAAGAAGTATGGGTATTATAAGGGTTAACGGTCAATATTCACCTAACAGCTTGTACGCAGCAGAACAAATGCAGATGGGTGGCCCGTACACATTAAGAGGATACCAGCCTGCAGAATTAATCGGTGACTATGGTGTAACAGGTACTGTAGAATACAGATTCCCTGTTCCTTACCTGAACAGATGGCTGCCAAAGGTAGATGAAAGATTAAGGCTTGCAGTGTTCTATGATTGGGGCTGGGTAGGCGAAAATGACAATATATACAACTATCCGGAATCCTTCTTACACGCAGTAGGCTTTGGAACATATATAAGCTTTACTGATTGGCTTACCGCACAAATCGGCGTAGGCTTCCCTCTCGGACGTTCTTACGGAGAAAATACAGCAAGATTTTACTTTAGTGTAAACTCTGATTTGGACAGACTGATTCCGTTGAGGAATCCTGAAAAATTGTAAACAATTATGTTAATAAAAAGTCTCCCGAGGGAGGCTTTTTTGTTTCCGATTGTATAAAATCAGTCGAAAACATTTTGTTGTTTACCATAAGGCATGTTTTTGATAAAGTTTAGTTAAAGAGGTTAACAAATATGAAAGATATGTTAGATAAAATCATTCAGATAGAGAAAAAATATAAAGAACTTGGAGAAACTCTGTCTGATCCTGCTGTAATAGCAGATTATAACAAATTCAGAGACTTGTCTAAACAAAGAAAGTCAATGGAAGAAACAGTTGAGTTATACTATGCCTGGAAAAATGCAAACGACGCAATAGAAGAAGCTAAACAGATGATTCATGAAGAAAAAGATGAAGAAATGAGAAGCTTTTTAAAAGCGGAAATGGAAGCAAATGAGGCAAAACTCCCGGAGTATGAAGAGAGGATGAAAGTCCTTCTCCTCCCCAGAGACCCGATGGATGATAAAGATATTATGCTTGAAATCAGAGGCGGCGCAGGTGGAGATGAAGCCAATATTTTTGCAGGCGATCTTATGAGAATGTATCTCAGATACGCTGATAAAAAGGGCTGGCAGACGCAGATTTTGAGTAAAACCGAATGTGAAGCCGGCGGCGTTTCAGAAGTCATTATTTCAATGAAAGGCGACAGCATATATTCAAGACTCAAATACGAATCAGGCGTTCACAGAGTTCAAAGAGTTCCTGCGACGGAATCTCAAGGCAGGGTTCACACCTCGACGGCAACGGTTGCCGTTATGCCTGAGGTTGACGATGTAGAAGTGGAACTCAATATGAATGATGTTGAAATTACAACAGCCCGTTCAGGAGGTGCAGGCGGTCAAAACGTTAATAAAGTTGAAACCGCAGCCCGAGTATTCCATAAACCTACGGGAATTATGATTTTCTGTACGGAAGAACGCTCACAGCTCCAGAACAAAGAACGCGCGCTCCAGATTCTTAAAGCAAAGCTTTATGATATGGAAGTTCAAAAACAGATGAAAGAGATTACGGACTTGAGACGTTCACAGGTCGGAACAGGCGACAGAAGCGAACGTATCAGAACATATAACTTTCCGCAGGGAAGATTAACCGACCACAGAATAGGCCAGAACTTGAATGTCTGGACTGTAATCGACGGTGAGCTTGATGAGTTAATCGATCTGTTGACTGAATATGACCAGAAATTAAAGCTGGAAAAACTTGCAGAGGTAAATTAGTGCAAAGAAAATGCGCCGGCTGTAATGAAATGAAGAACCGGGAAGAAATGATAAAAATAACGAAGAATTACAAAGACGGAAGCATAGTAATAAACCCGGATTCCGTAACATTTGGCAGATCCGTATATCTTTGTTATAATCAAAGTTGTATTGATAAAGCTTTGAAGAAATCAAAACTTAACAGAGCGCTAAAAACGAGCGCGGCCTTCGATAAAACTGAAATTTACAAAATGGTTGAGAGGTTTTACGAAGCAAAAATTTGAAAGGACAATTTGAATGGACAGTATAAGAGTTAGTGAATTAGCAAAAGAATTAGGGATGACAAGCAAAGAAGTTATAGAAAAGTTTGGCGAAATAGATATTTTTGTTAAGTCGCACTCTAATACGGTAACTCCTACTCAAATCCGCAAGCTTAAAGAACATTTGGGCGTTCTTCCGAAAAAGAGTTCTGCAAAACCAAAAGCTTTTGTAGTTAAAAAAGCAAAGCCTGCCGCCGAAGAGGTGAGAACAGAAGAAACAATACCTGCAGCAAAGGTAGAAAAGGTTGAAAAAGTTGAAAAAGTTCAAAAAATAGAAAAGGTGGAAAAAGTAGAAAAGGTTTCTGAGGTTAAGAAGGCAGAAAAACCTATTGTTCGGGTAGAAAGAACCAAAATAGAATATCCTAAGAATCAATCAAGAATAGAGATTGTAAGAAAGGCTCCGCCCAAGACAGCAAAATCCGAGAGCGAAAAAACTGATTCCAAGGATAAAAAGCCCACTGCTAAACCTGTTCACGAGAAAAAACTCGTAGAAAGACGGATTATTCCTCAGGAAATTTATGAAGGAAAAGGAGGGGCTTCTAAGAAGAAATCAGATCAGAGACGCAAAGATAAGGATTTTAATTCTAAAAAAGAAGATCAGGAAATGATTTCTCTTGAAAAGGCTGCTGCTCAAAAGCATAAGAAAAAAGTCCATAAAGAAGAAGCTGTCGAAGAGGTTAAGCAGATCGTTGTTAATTCCGCAATGACAATAAGTGAACTTGCGGATAAAATTCAAAAAACTCCTGCAGAGATTGTTAAATTCCTTATGTTTCAGGGGATTATGGCGACGGTTAACCAGCTTATAGATGTGGATACTATTAAAAAAGTCTGCGCGGAATATAACCTTGAGGTTTTGGAAGAGGATATTGATGCGTATATTGAAGAAGAATTAGAAAAAGAAGAAAAACAAAAAGCATTAACGGAGGTTGATAAAAAACTTCTCAAGAAACGCGCTCCGGTTGTAAGTATAATGGGGCACGTAGACCATGGTAAAACAACACTTCTTGACAGCATTAGAGCCTCCAAGCATAAAATTGTTGCAACCGAGGTCGGCGGCATAACGCAGTCAATCGGTGCGTATACGGTTTATCTTGATAACAAACACGAAAAGAAAATCGTATTTGTTGACACCCCCGGGCACGAAGCTTTCACGGAGATGCGTGCAAGAGGTGCAAAGGCTACTGATATTGCAATTCTTGTCGTTGCGGCAGATGACGGTATAATGCCTCAAACAATAGAAGCAATCAGCCACGCAAAAGCTGCAGAGGTTCCGATTATTGTTGCCGTTAACAAGATTGATAAACCGGGTGCCGATCCGGATAGAATTTTGCAGCAGTTAACAGAACATGGGCTTGTGCCGGAAGCCTGGGGCGGCGATACGATTACCGTTAATGTATCGGCTCTTCAAGGTACAGGTATTGACGAACTTTTGGAATATATTCTTTTAGTTGCTGAAATTCAGGATTTGAAAGCTAATCCAAAGGCAGAAGCAACAGGTGTTGTAATTGAAGCTAACCTTGATAAAGGTAAGGGGCCTGTTGCAACGCTTCTGGTTCAAAACGGAACTCTCAGAACAGGTAACTGTATTGTTGTAGGTACTGCCTGCGGAAGAGTTAGAGCGCTTTTATCAGATTCGGGCGAGAGAATCCAAAAAGCAGAGCCTTCAACGCCGGTTGAGGTTCTGGGCTTGACAGAAGTTCCTAACGCAGGAGATTTCTTTGAAGTTGTTAAGAACGAAAAAGAAATGAAAGCAATTGTTGACAAGAGAAAAGAAAAAGAACGCAACAAGCGTCTTGATGCAATGCTTCCGGCCCACATGAGACGTGAATCCGCTGCTGATGACGGCGCAGTACAATTGAATTTGATTATTAAGGCAAATACTCACGGTGCTGCAGAGGCTGTATCTCAAGCAATTGCGCAGTTTGAATCCAAAGAAATCAATACCAAGATTATCCACGTCGGAGTGGGCGATATTTCCGAGGCTGATGTTATGCTCGCATCTGCTTCTAACGCCCTGATTTTAGGCTTTACGGTAAAAGAAGATGCGAACGCTCTTGCTGCTGCCGAACGAGAAGGGGTTACTATCAAGAAATACGATATTATTTATCAAATCCTTGAAGATATGGAAAAAACAATGATATCATTACTTTCTCCTGAGGTTAAGGAAGTCGCTACAGGTCAGGTTGAGATTAGACAAATATTTACGGTTGGTAAGACCCAAAGAATTGCCGGCTGCTATGTAACAGAAGGTAAAATTAACAGAAATGATACCGCGACGATTTTAAGAGGCGGAAAAGAAATCTTCAAAGGCTCAGTTGACCAGCTTAAACGTTTTAAGGATGACGTTAAAGAAGTTGCACAAGGTTTTGAATGCGGTATTTCTTTTGTCAAATTTAACGATATTGAAGTCGGTGACATCGTTAAATTTACAACAAAACAAGAAATTGAACGTTCTGAACTTGGATAGTTTAGATATTAATTACGCTCAGCTCATGGAATTTGAATAATTCTTTTGAATTATTTTTAAGTTTTTCTTCTGCTAACAGTATTCCAACGATGGCTTCCAATTGAGCAACCGGCATCATATTAACAGGGAGTTCGTTATAGCCGTATTCAAACTTTAATGCAGATTGCAAAAACTTGCAGTCGGCAGACGAGCGTTCCTTATAGTTTGAATAGAGGTTAAATCTTTGTCTGGTTAAATATATTTCAAACCTGCAAATGTCAACTCCCTGATTTTTAAGTGAAAAGAATAAATCGCACCCTCTTGTCGAAAATCTTTGAGTCCAGTTATCTCTGTTCAGAAAATGATTCTCATTTGTCTGAATCATCTGGTAAGGTTTTGATAATACACGCCACTTTCCTTCCAGCATTGTATTATCCCAGGGCAAAGAGACGCAGATAATAGAATTTTTAAGTGAAACATAATTATCAAAGAACAGTTGAACATCGTTCATTGAAAATAGTTTGTCCACATAAATTAACTTTCCGGTTGCGATTTCTTTCACGGCAACTCCGCTTTCTATAGAGGAGCCGGCACCAAGGGATAATCCGACAAGATGTGTTATCATAAACCAAAATCCTCATCTTCAGGGATTTTTGAATCAAGCCTTATTACTCTTCGTTCAATCTCGGGCATTATATTATGCTCTTCTTTATTTAATGACTCATTATCAATATTTATATACAGCTCCATATTTTTATCGGAAAGCTTTTCCTTTTTCTGTTCGGAAATTAACCTTCGGGCGTGGTTTTCTTCTAACAATTTTCGGGCTGCAGGTGAAATTGAATCGCCTTCAATAGCCTTTATAACTTCTGCACGTTGTTTTTGTATCTGTTCTTGCTGCGCTTTTGTAAGTTTCATTGTGCCGTCGTATCTTGTCTCAAAATTTCTGCGATATTTATTCCTCATAATCAATATTTCGACCCTTCTATTTGCAGGGTCTTTCGGAGAGATTGAGGTTTCGAGAGGTCTTGTATCAGCATACCCTATTGCACTGAAAAGAGATGGTGCAAATTTAAAACGGGAAATCAAATATCTGACAACGGAAGATGCTCTTGCAGACGACAGTTCCCAGTTTGAAGGGTACTGCATACTTCTTATGGGCTCACTGTCCGTATGCCCTTCAACACGCATTGCGTGTAGTACAAATTTCTTACAAATTATCACCCCAACTTTGTCCAGAAGTTTTTTTGCGTCACTGTCGAGATATGCGGATGCGGACGCAAACAGATATTTATCGTCAAATGTTAATAAAAGCCCTTTATCTGTTATTTTTGTCGTAATTCCTTCCAACTCACCGGCTTCCGTTAAGTCCTGAATAGTCTGTTCAATTTCATTGAAGGATGTTTCTTCGTATTTTGGACTAATATATTCCAGCATAAGACTCGGTATAAAAGAATTTGCCATCTGCTGGTCAAAAATTGACTCACTTCCGTCCAGCACAGACTGCTGTCCGTCAAACAGGGTATTTTGGTTAAAAGCCTGTTTCAGAGATTCTTCCAGACGGGCAAAATCCGTTGCATCAACCTGAGCAAGTGCGTACAGAACAACGAAAGTCGCGAAAAGCAGCGTAATAAAGTCTCCGTATGAGACAAGCCATCTTTCAAGGTTTTCATGTTCTTCGTGCTTAGGTTTTCTAGCCATTAGCCTGTTCTTCCTTGTTATCTTCCAGAATAAACGAATGAAGTTTTCTTTCTATCAAAACAGGGCTCTCACCTGCCTGAATAGCTAAAACCCCTTCAAGAATCATATTCTTGTATAAAAACACATCTTGATAAATTAATTTAATTCTGGTACTGATAGGAATCATAACCAGATTAGCTGCAAACAGACCATATATTGTAGCAACAAAGGCAACAGCAATACCTGCTCCCAGCTTGGAGGGGTCTGACAAATTCTGCATAACCTGAATTAAGCCCATAACTGCGCCAATGATACCCAGTGTAGGCGAATATCCGCCAAAAGATTCGTAAACTTTTGCCGCATTGTTAACGTAGCTTTCAAAACGTTCAATCTGGTTTTCAAGCATTTCTCTGACCAGAGTCGGATCCGTACCATCTGCAACAGCTCCAAGTCCTAATGTCAAAAGTGAATCAGAGGCATTATTAGCCTCTTTTTCAAGCGAAATAATACCTTCTTTTCTTGCTTTTGTTGCAAATCCGCCAATCTCCGTAATCAAAGCATTAAAATCTACTTTTGGAGGCATAAAAACAACTTTTACCATTTTAACTGCCGCGAGTAATACTTGCGGTGGAAAGCTCAGGATAATAGCACCTGTAGTACCGCCCAATACAATAAAAGCTGCCGTTATTTGCAGTAACTGTCCCAGATTACCGCCCTCCATGGCTTGCCCGATAAGAATCATTGTTATCCCGAAAAACAGTCCTATGACTGCAAAAATATCCATAATTATCTCCGATTAAATACCAGTATCCTATGTTATATTAAACTATAATTTTATTCCTTTGAAATCCTTTAAATATAGGAAATGGAGAAAGATTATCCAAAATCTGTCCGGCAGTTAAACTCCAGACCCTTTTACTTCTATCTTTTTGAGCCTTTGTTCAATTCTTCTGTACCATTTTAATTTTCTTTGAAACAGGGTATCATATCCGTGAAAATCACCGTGGCTGATTTCTTTTATTTGTTTATCGCAAAGGGCTTCAAGTCTATGTGCCAGCATATCCGCAAACTCTTTCCTTTTTGTTTTTTCTCCGTGGAGCTCAATAATTTCTCCCATCTCGACCAGAACTTCCGGTCTGTTGTCACGTAGAAACATATAGTTTACGGCGATAGGCATAAGAGCCACTTTGCCATATTTCTTTGCAGCTTTTTCCGCAATATAGGCAAGTCCGGATTGAAACTCAATGGGCCTATAGTTTGGCGGTTTAATAATACCTTGAGGGAAAATATATAGAATATTATTTAAATCACCTAATACATCCACAGAATATTTCAGAGCTTCCATAGAAGCCTGTGCGGACTTTTTATTTACATTGAACGCCCCACCACGGCTCAGCAGAGGAAAACGGTTAAGCTCTTCTACCATAAGACGGATTTCTTTTTTGTATATTCTGTTGCAGATATTATATCCTACAATTCCGTCCCACCAGTTGCTGTGCGGTGCAAACATTATTAATGGCGTATCAATATCTTTTTTATAAAAATTTTCAGCACCTTTGTATCGGAATGCGTAAAAGCGATTCTCCAACATACCGTAGAAAAACCTGTCAGCCACCCATAACCAGAATGGAGAAGTTTGCGCCGGACGGAACTTTTCATCGATGTTTCTAAGTTTTGTCGGCGGAACCTCCGAATACAAATCCTCTAAATTTATCATACATCTATAATACACGTTTTATTTTTGATTGTGAACACTTTAAACGCTATTGTTAATCAAAATTTACAATTGTAAATTTATTGAGTATTATAAAGCACAAAATTATATCAAAAGCATTTATTTTATGTTAAAATTTGATAAGGTTATTACACGGGAGGGTTTTATGTCCATAGTAATTATGATTATATTGTTAAGTATACTCATTTTAGTGCACGAAGCCGGGCACTTCCTTGCAGCGCGCGCCTTCGGCATAAAAGTGGATAAGTTCGGATTTGGTCTCCCTATAGGTCCTACCTTGTATAAGACAAAAATCGGCGACATAGAAGTGCTTGTCCATGCTTTTTTGTTGGGTGGTTATGTTTCTTTTCCTGATGATGACAAGGACTGTGCTTTACCGTTGGATTCAGAGGAACGATTTATTAATAAACCGGTATGGCAGCGGCTGATTGTTGTTACGGCAGGTGTTATTGCAAACGTTGTTTGCGCGATAGCTCTGGTAATGCTGGTTGCCGTATGGACTCATAGACTTCCCTCCGGCAATTATAAAGTCTATGCAGCAGAAATTAGCGCTCCAAAAAACGCAAGTATTTGGGAGTCTGGACTTAAAAAAGGGGACAGGATTCTAAATGCAAACGGATGTGACATTAATAACATTTACTCTCTTCAAACTATTATTAAAAATAGCGCCAAAAATAACGGTGTAGTTACCATTGCGACTATAGACAAAAATTTTAACAAACTAAAGGCTTTAAACCCAGGGCTTTCAAAAGACGAAACGATTCCTGCAGGCATTGCAATCAGACTACCCGAAACGCCAGAAGGTGACGTAATAACAATGGATAAATATGCGGCCAAAGGCGCTAAATATTTCAAAAAGGAAGGAGTCACCATAGACGAACATATTAAAGCTCTGGAGAAGCTTATTGAAGGGAAAACCGTTTACACCTCAACAGGAGAATATTCAATGTATGACGTTGCAAAGGCCATTTCCAATGATGTACATCCGGTGAATTTTATTGTCGAAAGAGGTGGGAAAACAATAGAACTTAAACCGATTTATCCTGATGAAAGTGGAGTCATAGGGATTGCCTTGGCTTATGAACAAACAATGATTCAAACAAACAGTTTGCCGTCAGTTGTTAAGGGAAGCTGTAAGTATTTGTGGGATAACACTTATCTTATGATGTATTCTCTGGGCCAATTGTTTACCGGAAACATTCCGCTCAAGGACATGCATGGAGTTGTTGCTATTACCAAAATCGGCGGTGATATGATTGAAAAGAGCGGAAAATCCTCCGGAATTTTGTTGGCTGCTTTAATATCCATAAACCTCGCCATCTTAAATATTCTCCCTATACCTGCTCTTGACGGCGGTCATGTATTATTTTTGATTATAGAAAAAATCATAGGAAGACCGGTCGATGAAAGAGTTATTGAAATTATATCATCGGTATTTTTCTCACTTCTTATAATCTTAATGATATTTGTACTCTTTAACGACATTACGCTCCTTATCAGAAAATAATCTTCTGTCTAATTGTTTTCGTTGATAAAATTATCAATAATTCGATTATGAGAATTATAATAATAGGCGGTGTTGCAGCAGGCGCAAAGGCTGCTGCCAAATCTAAACGGCTTCTGCCGGATGCCGAAGTCCATATTTATACTCAAGAAGAATTTGTCTCCTACTCTGCTTGTGGTCTTCCATACTATATTGCAGGGGATTTTGAGGACTGGCATAAGCTTATTGTAAGGACGATTGAAGAATTTGAAAAAAGCGGCGTGCATGTTCATATAGAAAGTCTGGTTACAAAGATTCTTTCTGCCGATAAAAAAATTGTTGTAAAAAATATCAGAAACAACAGCTGTCAGTTTGTTGAATATGATAAGTTAATTATCGCAACAGGATCTGAACCTGTAATTCCGGATATTAAAAACAGGGAGCTAAAAGGAATTTATACTCTTAGAGGCATAGAAGACGGTATTGCAATCCGTGAGCGAATGAATAATATAAAGAATATAACAGTAATTGGCGGCGGTTACATAGGAATAGAACTTGTAGAGGCTTTTGTTAAGAATGATAAAAACGTAACCCTTGTTGAGAAAGCGCCCTTTATACTTCCGGTTTTTGATGAAGATATTTCGTCGCTGATACAAAACTATATTTTGGAAAATTCGGGAAATCTGGTTAAAATAATCAACGACGACATAGTCAGTGAATTTATAGGAGAAGAATGGATTCGCGGAGTTGTAACCGCAAAGGGCTCGGGGTTTGAGACCGACATGGTTGTTATAGCTGCAGGCGTACGACCTGTAGTTAATATGGCACAGGAGGCCGGAATTTCTATCGGTACAACGGGCGCAATAAAAGTAAACAGCCGCATGGAAACAAATCTTCCGGATATCTACGCTTGCGGTGACTGTGCCGAAAAGGTTAATATGATATCAAATACTCCAATGTGGGTACCGCTGGGTTCTACAGCTAACAAGGAAGGTCGGATTGCCGCTATCAATGCTTGCGGCGGTGTTGAAGATTTTGAAGGAATTTTGGGCTCTGCGGTTGTAAGGTATCGCGGAATGAGTATGTCAATGTCGGGTTTGACAGAGAAAGAGGCGCAAAAACTTGGCTTTGATACTGTGTCTATTGTCATAACAAAAAGAGATAAGGCCGGTTACATGCCGGAAGTTCAAAATGTAACTCTAAAACTTGTTGCAGACAGGCGCTCTCATAAAATTTTAAGCGCACAGGCAATAGGTTCAACAGACGCGGATAAGAAAGTCAATACAATATCTGTAGGTTTAATCCGGGGAATGACGGTAGAGGATTTGCTGGACGTTGATCTTACATACGCTCCGCCTTTTTCCACAAGTATAGATATTTTGATTTCTGCGGCAAGAATTTTGAAATCAAAACTGGGGTAAATCAAATAAGAATTTATGTATATCGTAAAATTACACCAGAATGCATTCTCCTCAATTTACAAACCTATAAACTTTTTTCCAAACTCATGATATAATTTATTGTAAAAAATGGAGAGATTTATATGAAAAAAAGATTGAACGGATTTACGCTGGCAGAAGTGCTGCTTTCATTGGCTATAATAGGCGTAATTGCGGCACTGACTATTCCCGGTTTGTTTTCCAGATTTTCTAATGCACACACGGGAAGCACTCTTGCAAGAACTGTAGAGCAGATTGAACTCGGATGCAGGAAAATTATTGAGACTGCAAATATGGAGTATACACAAAACGGCGATACTCCGACAGATACGCTCGGGGGAATCAGTCTGGATGATATTCCGCATGCAACAACCGACAAGAGCGGAACAGATTCTTTTGCAGAAGCTATAGAAGATGTAGCTCCTTCATATTGGGCTATATCTGAACTTGATCTTACAGATACGGAATCAACCGCCATAGGAACAGATTCCAACACATACGACGGAAGTACCCAAAGCGCTTATGCAGAAGATATTAGTAAGGCTAAAAAATATAAGTTTGCTAAAATTCCGGCCAATGTGTATATTGTAAACGCCTGTGATTCTGCAACTGATGATGATTTGTCAGAGCCGGATTTTGTTATTGCCAAACTCTTTATTGATGTTGACGGGTATGATAAAGGAAAAAGCGCTTTTGGAAAAGATCTGTTCGCATTCGAGCTTCTCAATAACGGCAGAGTCGTTCCTTACGGAAAAGATTCATATACAACGGATTGCAAAGAAGGATACGTAAAAGACGGATATGCTTGTGCGGCAAGGGTTATGGCAGACGGATGGAAAGTTAATTATTAAATTAAAGGAGGGTAATAATAAAATGGCAGATTCAAAACTTTTAGCTAGTATTCAAAGAACAGATACTGAACAGCTGCAAATTTCTATTTCGGAATACAGAGGAAAAAGTTATTTTAATTTAAGAATATTCTATACTACAGACGACGGAGCAACCTGGCTTCCGACCAAAAAAGGCGTAACTTTTGCACCTGATCAGCTTGATATATTGTCAGATGCAATTGAAGAAGCAAAAAAAGAATTTATGCAAGAAGCGTAGTTCTGAGTAAAGCCTAAATGTACATCCTCTCCTTGCCTGAATCAGGAGGGGATGTACATGGATGGGGAATAATGTTTTAAGGGGTTGGGGTTGTATTAATAGCTTTATCACATTCCGGAGGCCAATCAGGGCTGAAAGCGTAGTCAAAAGCACTCAATCTACAACGCTTTACCTTACTCTCGTAATATACCGAAAGACAGACTATATGAACACAATGCAAGATGAATTTATATCTACCGTATCACACGAATTAAGAACTCCTCTTACCAGTATAAGAGGATTTTCTCAAACACTGCTCAGTTCGTGGGATAAAATTGATGATGAAAGTAAAAAGAAATTTATAAAAATCATTGAAGATCAATCGAACAGACTTATCCATCTTGTCGAGAATGTTTTGACAGTATCTAAAATGAGTTCTGATAATGCTATTTTAAAGAAAGTTGATGTAAACGAGACAATCAAAAAAATAATACCACTCTTTGTAGAACAGTATAAGACAAGGCATTTTAATCTGGAGCTGAAACAAAACTTACCGCCGGCGCGACTTGATGAGGACAAATTTCAACAAATTATGACAAATTTGATTGATAATGCTGCAAAATATTCTCACTCCGGTAAAACCGTTACAATATCAACACAGATATATGAAAACTTGATTTCAATAAAAATAAAAGATGAAGGTATCGGAATTAAAAAAGAAGATTATAATAAAATGTTCAAGAAGTTTAGCCGTCTTGAAAACCATCTTACAAGTACGACCCAGGGCAATGGTTTGGGGCTTTATATTACAGAAAAACTTGTTAAAAGTATGATGGGACAAATCTCTTTTGAAAGTACGGAAGGCAAGGGAACAACTTTTGAGATACGATTTCCATTCTACAATGAGGAGGACGCTCTAAAATGCTCTCAAGCGTGTTAATTATTGATAAACGAAAGGAAATGCCTGCAAAGTACAAAAAGAGCCTTGAAGATTCCGAAACCGGTGTTATAATAACACGTACGCTGAAAGATGCTTTGAAAGAAATTCAGGCGGCAGAGCCGGATATGATTATCATATCCGACAGTATACAGGAAAACCTCGCGGAATTTTGTGAAAAAATAAGGACGCTTACATACAATACAAGGCCTGTCATAATAGGACTTTCAAAGTCGGCTGATGCTTCCGACAGAATTAGAGTTCTTGAAGGAGGCGCAGATGATTTTTTGAGCGAACCGGTTAATATTGATGAGTTTAAAATGCGCATAAAGGCTCATTTGAGAAGGGATATAGAAAATAATCTTGATTCAAAAACCCTATTACCTAACAAAAAGTACGTGCATAAAAATCTTAAACGTTTGTTAAATACTGCAAACAAATCGGCGGTTTTGCTTCTTGGTGTAGAAAATTTTGAAAATTATAAGAGTGTTTATTCGGAAGTTGCCGGAGACAAGTTAATCCAAACTCTCATTGCAATAATTCGTTCGACTATGGATTCTGCTGATTTTATAGGTCAACTCGATGAAACAAATTTTGTTGTTATTACAAACCCTTACAGCGCGGAAAAAATGGCAGCTTTTTTGACTTTTGCATTTGATACGGTAGCCCCTAAATTTTACTCCTCAGCCGATGCAAAACGTGGGTATATGCTGCTTACGGGCGACAGATACGCTGGCATGAGAGTGGATTTTGTCTCTATTCTAATCGGAGGAATTATAGATAATTATGAGACAATTTCTTCTGTGGATGAGCTTCTGACAAGGCTGCTGTCAATAAAAAAAATTGCAAAAATTCCGAGTGGTTCAAATTATGCAATTGACAGAATAAAACTTGCCGGAGAAAATTCTATTGTAGAGCCAAGGGTAAACACCGGAATATATATTCAAGAACCTGACGAAGCGCTTGCCTTGCTTCTCCGTACTACTCTTGAGCTCCAAGGGTACGATGTAATAGATAACCTTGACCCCAAAAGCGCTGAACAGCCGGGAATAATTATTCTTGACAGTGGGGATGACATGTCAGGCCTTGATTTATGCCAATACTTAAAAAATCTGGAGAATTTTGTTAATACAAAAATTATTGTAACGACAACCGTACACGATAAAACTCTGGTATTAAATTCCGGCGCAGATTTATATTTGCCGAAACCTTATGAGATTTCAGAGTTGATTCAGTGGGTTGAATATTTTGTTAAAATTCGCCAATTCAAATAATTGTTAAATCCGACCGATTAGTAAAAGCATGAATTCAAGAAATAATTACAACACTATTGAGTTGGTTTAGAAGTTGAGAGGTTTAGGGGAAGTTTTAGGGTTGAGGAGTTGAGGAGTTTATAAGTTTAGAAGAAGTTATAAAGGGTTGATAAGTTGAACAGTTGAACAGTTGAAAAGTAGTTTTAGGGTTTAGAGGTTGAGTAGTTTATAAGTTTAGGAGAAGTTATGGGGGTTGAGAAGTTGAATAGTTGAACAGTTGAAGGGTAGTTTATGGTTTAGGAGTTGAGGGGTTGAGAAGAAGTTAAATCTATTCACTAATCACTCTTGCTAACTTGATCACTTGGTCACCTGATCACTTGGTCACTTGATACACGTTCCCTTCACCCTTCACGCCTCACCCTTCACGCAAAAATCTATTCACTCTTGCTCACTTGATTACGCGGTCCCTTAGTCACCAAATTTCACGACTCGATATGTTACATTGAGCGTAACAAACTACATATTGTGTTACATGTGCTACGCACGTAGACATTGGGCCGG
>CALUWH010000014.1 GCA_944324435.1 Candidatus Gastranaerophilales bacterium | reverse complement strand
AAAAAGGCGACACCCGGATTCGAACCGGGGGTAAAAGCTTTGCAGGCTTCTGCCTTACCACTTGGCCATGTCGCCGTATGAATATAATAAAATAAACATGCGAGATTTGCAAGCAAATGAAAGATAGACTGTTGGTTAGTATTTACGGCTGATATTAAACAAAAACGGCTTGCTTTTAATACAAACCGTTTTTTATCTTTATACCTTACGCTTACGAGCAGCTTCAGATTTACGTTTTCTTCTAACGCTTGGCTTTTCGTATCTTTCGCGTTTTTTTACTTCAGATAAGATTCCAGCTTTTTGAATTTTTTTCTTGAATCTTCTAAGTGCGCTTTCGATACTTTCGTTTTCGCCAACTTTTACTTCTGCCATTTATATTTCACCACCTTTTAGCATTCTAATGTACCTATAAAATGATAAAACAAGCATAAAAAAAACTCAAGAGGGTGTGATAATTAAATGATAAACAGTTTATTTTTTTATTAACAATTGCAAGCCTGCAATAAAATAATTCTTTAATTCCACAAAGCTTCTAAGTGACAAAAGTGTTTTGATAATAAATTGCGGCCTCAGATAAAATCGTTTTACGGCCTGTTTATGCAATTCAAAAATTCTTTCTTTTGATAATGTATGAGATCTTACAACAGGCTCATAATAAGCACTGCGGAAGTCTAAATTTCCCTCGACAAGTTTATTAATCATTGCATAATTGAAAAACTTTGTCCCGGGAAGCGGAGTTGCGGTATAAAAGCTTATAAAATTACTGTCCAGCTCAATTGCAAATTTTATAGTCTCCTCTACGGTCTCTTCTGTTTCCCACGGAAGTCCTATTACAAAGTAATTATAAATTTTTATCCTGTTTTTCTTTAGAATTTTAACAGTTTCTCTTATATCATTGAGCGTAATCCGTTTTCCGATATTATCCAGCATTTTTTGAGAACCGCTCTCAACTCCAATACTTACAAGCCTGCATCCTGCCTTATACATCATTGAAGCCATCTCATCATCCATTGTATTTGCTCTTGTATTAGATGACCACGTAATCCTAAGGTCGCTTTCAATAATTTTTTTACATAAATCTATAGTCCAGTCCCTGTCAATATTGAAAATATCAGACCAGAATACAAAATTTCTAATATTATATTTCTCTACGCACTCTCTAATCTCCGCAATAATATTTTCTGCAGAACGCATTCTAACCTTTGATCCTGACACAGGGGTTGCAAGACAGAAGAAACAATGATAAGGACAGCCCCTTGAAACCTTTATAACGGCCTGTACTTTACCGTTATCAGGTCTTATATATATTGAATTATCAACAAGATGTCTTGCAGGAAAGGGCAGAATGTCCAAATTTTCTATAAAAGGACGTTTTTCATTTTTAACCGGCTGAAAATTTTCTCTGTAACAGATTCCAAGAATCTCTTCATTCGGCGTACCTTCTAAAATATCCTTTAAAGTAAGCTCTGCTTCACCGATAATTACATAATCAATGTAGGGATTCTCATAAATAGTATTTGTATTATAGGTTAAAAATGGTGCTCCTTTTACGATTGTACAAAGATTTGGAAGTGTTTCTTTTGCAAGCTTTACTGCTGCCATATCTGATACAAAGGTCGGAGTTGCAATGTTGGCAACCAAATAATCCGGTCGAAATTCTCTTAAATCATTTACTAAGTCTCCGCCCAGACTGTAATCCTTAATTTTAGCCTCATATCCGCATCCCTCCGCAATAGCCGCCAGATACATTAAATCCATAGGCGGAAGAGGCGGAATGACAAGAAGTTCCTTTGTCGGCTGCTGACACCTGTCCTCTCTGTTTAATACCGGCGACGGCGGATAAATTAACAATATTCGTTTTTTTACAGCCTTAACCTTCTCCAACGGTTCTATCCTTAACTCTTGATGCAATTATAGCTGCTAATACCAGACAAATTGAACCTATTATAAATGTATATTCCCAATGGTAGTTTATTCCATCCAAAACCGGGAATGCTTGTCTGTTAATAAACCACGATACAAGTGTGCAGACAAAAACCTGGGGGCCGGCTATAAAAATGTTAAAAATACCCATTACAGAACCTTCGGTGCCCGGTTTAATATATTGAGAGAGCATTGCAAAAGGAAGTGCGCAAATGCTTGCCCAGCCAATACCTGATAAAGCCATTAAAAAGGCTACCATTTTAACGTTGGTTACAAATCCCATAAATGCAAATGCAACAGCCATAGATAACAAAGACAATACATGAACTTTTCTGTTGCCATACTTTACAGAAAGCACGCCAATCGGTATTGCAACCAAGAAGCAAACCAAATTATACAAAGCAAAACAAGTAGATGAAAAATTTGTTCCTGCAAGAACCGCCTGATCATAACTTGCTTTAACAAATTCAGAAACATCAGATAAATCCGGAACGCTAAATACTGTATGAATACAATACTGCGTAAAATATATCATCATGCACATAGTTCCTATCCAGGAGAAAAACTGCATCCAGCATATTTTGCCGACTTCCGGAGACAATGCGAAAAATTCTTTCAGAGAGGTAATGATATTAAACTTTTCTGCTTTGATTTCAGATTTTTTCTCGTACTTTGGTTCTTTAATAATCGTACAAGTCCAGGCCATACCGAGAGCAAAGGCAAAAGCCGCCATTAAAAATTGAGCGTTTATTGACATTTGATAGCCCAGAGCCCATTTTAAAAAAGGTGCTGCACCGGCTGCGACAACGGAACCCAGCCCTATAGCAAGACTGATATATGAGTTTGCAATGGAATGTTGCTCCGGAGGTACAACATCGGGAACTAAAGCTCTATAAGGCCCTTGTGCTATATTTACGCAAGCATCAAGCACCCATATCATAATAGCCGCAAAAAACAGAGCGCTTAATTCGGGTAAATGCAGGTGTAAATATGCACCAATAGTATTGGTAATAATTTCTGAATTAGGAAGTGCCCACAGAGCGAGCGCAGAAAGCAGAGCTCCTCCCATAAGATAAGGGCGTCTCTTTCCGAATGGAGAATTTGTCTTATCGCTTAACACCCCTATCAGAGGCTGTACGACCATTCCCGTAAAAGGACCTGCCAGCCATATTAAACCGTATAAAAACGGGGAAGCTCCTAAATCTTCCGTAACCGGGCCTGATAAAATAATTCTCATCTGCCAGGCAAACTGCAGCCCGAAGAATCCGAGAGCAAAGCTCAAAAATTTGGCCGTAGTAAACCTTTTTAACGTTTTTTCTTCCATTTGTCTCTCCACACATCTAGTATTTTAAGTTTAGTACATCCCAATTATTTTATCAATACCTGATTTTGCGATATTAAAAAGTTCTATCATTTGAGTAAAGTCATAAGGTTCGCCCTCTGCAGTTGTTTGGAAATCAATAATTTTTCCGCTTTTTGTAAGTATAATATTGGAATCTACCCTCGCATGTGAATCTTCCTGATAATTTAAATCTAATTTTATTTCATCCTCAATAATTCCGGCAGAAATAGCGGCAATGGGTTCAATTATAGGATTTTCTTTCAGCTCGCCTGATGCCGTTAACTTTTCTACAGCATCTTTTAGCGCCAAATATCCGCCGCAAATACTTGCAGTTCTGGTTCCGCCATCAGCCTGTATAACGTCAGCATCAATAGTAAAAGTCATGTCAGGAATTTTTGTCAAATCAACACAAGCCCTTAAACTGCGCCCTATAAGTCTTTGTATTTCCTGCGTTCTGCCGGAGACTTTATCCCGCTCACGTTTACATCTGGTATTGGTTGCAGACGGAAGCATTGAATACTCTGCAGTCACCCAGCCTCTTTTATCATCTTCCTCCATCCATTTAGGTTTCTTTTTATCAACCGATGCTGTCACAATAACCTTTGTATCACCAAATTCTGCCAAAACAGAGCCCGGAGCGTGTTTGGTAAAATTATGTGTAAATTTTATCTTTCTTAATTGGTTATTTTCTCTTCCATCGTTTCTCATCTTCTCCTCCAAATTCTGTATTTATTCTAAAATACCATTGACAAAGCAAAAAAACAAATATACCATGCTCATGTGTTTAAAATTAAACATAGTTGGGTAAGAATATGGAGGTTAATATTATGGCAGAAGGAATCAGTTCTTCACTATCGGGTGTTAATTATCTTGAAATGGTTCAAAGTGCGTCAAACGGAAATTCCTCAACACAAGCAACAGCTTCCGAAAAAACTTCAGATAAATCAACAAATGAGATTTTAAACGAATTAAAACAAGATGGTATGTCGTCATCAATGTCTGCACAAGATATTGCTGATGAGTATGGTATTTCACTTGCAAAAGCACAACAAATATTGGATGAAATTAAAGGAGAGGATAACGGTTTTACAATCGACAATCCTATCCCTGAAGATTCAACAGTATCATTCCATGTATAAAAGAAGGACCTTATGTACATGGCGCGGCAGATTGTTCGTTATAAATCTTCCGTAAACAGAGAGCCCCTCATCGGGGCTCTCGATCATTTTCGACTATGTATTTATCCCTTAACAGGGTTGTTTGCTTATTAGCCGCTAAAAGTTTTGTATGACGCTTCAATGTTATCGTTGATAACTTTATCAACAGCTTCAATTTCTGTTGTAATTTGGGTTCTTTCGTTATCAAGCCTTTGAAGTTTCAGTTCAAGGTTTCTATCTTCCTGTTGAATAATTTCTGTTTTAGCGTTAATTTCTTGTTGAGCTTTATCGTATTGATATTGTTCATATTCATACTGATTGTATGCGTCTTGGTAGGCGTTTTCATCAGTTACTGTTTCGGCGGTCAGGGATATATCTCTGTATGAAATAAGTTCACCTGTAGTTGCGTCGTAGCTTGGGATACTGATAGTTGTAATTCTGCCTTGCGCATCAAACTCTAATTTACATCCATCTGTAGGAGTAGAACTTGTATAACTACCGTTAGGGGTATAAGAATAAGTTTCAG
Source organism: Candidatus Gastranaerophilales bacterium (assembly GCA_944324435.1). Taxonomy (GTDB): domain Bacteria; phylum Cyanobacteriota; class Vampirovibrionia; order Gastranaerophilales; family Gastranaerophilaceae; genus CAG-196. The sequence continues at coordinate 41,803 of CALUWH010000014.1, read as the reverse complement.
TGAAACCATCCGGGCTGTCTACATCAGATTTCAAAGCAAATTGAGGAGTACGAACACCTGTTTCGCTTGTTACAAAGAATACATAGAAATCGTCTTCATTTATGCTTGATTCTTGTGTTCCATAGGCATTTCTAATAGCTTCTCTGTATTGTTCCCAATCAAATTCATCGGCAAACTCGCTTGCTGCAGTGCTAAAATCGTATGCAGTTTTGCCTGCAATAAGTGTGCTACCTGCATCAGGGTTTGTTAACTCATCTGAGCCTGAACCAACCTTAAAGAATTGAACGTTTTCTGCAACAGCGTTTAGAGAATACGTACCGTCTGAATTTTCCTTTACATAAGGAGAATTTGAAGTGAGTTGTGTCACAGTACCGTTGACAGAAACATAGTATGAGCTCAAATCGCTTGCGGAGAGTCCTGAAACGGGTTGTTCTTCGATGTTTTCTCTGAGATGTGAATATATAGATTTGTCTTCTGCAGCATCGTAAGTTTCTTTGCTGACTTTTTGGTAATAGGTATTACCCTCGACAAAGGATGTAACCGGTTCATATCCGTTAGCAGTAAGCATCATATAATCTTCGGGATTAGCTGTACCTTCACTTATTAAGTCGGCTCCGTTGACAGGGTTTTCATCTACATAAATATCTCCTTCAGCATATTCAGTGCCGTCGCTTTGTTGTGTGTAAATACCTGTATGAATGGTTTCAGATGGAGATATAAATTCACCGGTAAGCGTTTGTCCGCTTTTGCTGACAACAGAAGAGCCGTAGTTTCTGGATAGCGAATTTCCGGTTGCAGTTTGTTGAAGTTCAACGTTGTATTTGTCTCCGGAAGGTTTTACTGTTCCGATTGTAAAAGTAGTTGCTCCATCCGTACCTGAATATTTAATAGTTGTATAATCTTGAGTAGAAGGCGGAGTTGGTACAGTCATTGCAAGAAGGCTATTGTACAAAGCTGTACACTGTTGTGATAAAATTGATCTTTCCTGGTTAATTTGTTGCCCCTGGTATTCCAAGTTAGACTGTCTTGCCTGTAAACTTAGTAACCTTGCTTGTGATGCTGACATACCCATAATTTTTGTCTCCTTGTTCCTTTTTGTTTCTATACTATGTATTACGGCACTTTTAAAAAAAACTTTAGTGTTTTTACTAATATTGTTACAAAACTTTACATATCCCCCCCACACAAAAAAAAATAATAATAAGGTATAACATTTAACAATGTGTTACAAAAAAGCAATTATTCTTTTCTTTTAGACTTTATTTATACATAAGGTTAGGTTAGATTTTGTCATTAAGAATAGATAATATTCCATATTATAATATTTACCCCACGAATATCGGATTTCGTTCGGGTGGAAATACTGTTGCTGCCGTAAATGCCCCAACAGTTCCCATAAACACTCCTTATACACCTCCTGACGTTGTAGAAATCTCTGCAGACAAAAAAATAAAAGAAGAAGGTTTATCGAAAGGCCAGAAATGGGCCATTGGGATTGGAAGCGCTATTGCGACTATAGCAGCGACAGCAATCCTTTTTGCAAAACACCAAACCGGCAGGCTGACAAAACTTTATAACGAAAAGATGCAGCTCGTTAATCTGGGTGAAAAGATTGATTTTAAAGAGGCAAAAACTGTTGAAGAAGGTATAAAATTTGCAAAAGAGGTCTTAAAAGTCGGTGATGTAGATAAAAACTTTACTCTGGATGCAATAAATTATGCAAACAGAGGGTTAACGGAAGTCGCAAACGCAAACAAAGGCAGACTTTTCATACCGAAAAAACTATGTTATGAAGAGATGGAAGGCAATACCGTCGCTTATGTTATACGAACGATTGATTCTCCCCGATTTGGCGAACTTGCAATCAATAAAAAATATTTTGATAAAGAATTTTTGAAGAAACAGATAAAAGAACGCCTGTTTGATGAAAACGGAAAACAAGCTTATGAAGTTTTAGACAAAAATAATATCAAAACCAGAATATTTGCAGGAATTCCAATTGTTCCGAACAAAGAAAGCTTTATATTAATAAATCAGTTCTACAAAAATCCCGACAGTATGAATATTAATGATATGCGTACTCTATACTACTCTTTCGATAGTCAATGGAGTGAACTTATAGGTAAATTTGAGCGTTTTCCGTTGGATACAATAAAGAAACATAAAAATTTATTTGAAAAAGAGTTAAATCAAAAGATTAATATAGAAGAGCTTGCTAAAAAGACAACGAAAGAGCAAGAAGAATTTCTAATAACTATGACTAAAGCATTAGGAGAAAAGGGCTCGCCAATACAATTTAACCTGAAACTTGTCCCTACAGAACATATTATTTATCATGAAATGGGGCATTTGCAGGATTTTGCGAAAAATTTAAAAGAATTAGATATAAAACATTGGAAACTGCCTAGTTTTAAAGAGGCCTGGAACGAAGCGAAAAACGGCAAAAAACATCAAAATACCACAGAAATAGAGTTTGTTGACAACAGATGGGGCGGATTAACTTACGATGGTTTTCAGGAGCTTTTTGAGAAGAATCCTAAAAAGTTTAAGAAACAATATCCTGACTTGTACGAATTTTTAACAAATCAAGAAACACAGCAAACTGCCGGCAAGATTTCCGGTTATGCACAAACAAGTATCGGGGAGTTCATCGCAGATACTTACGCAAAAATGATTCTAGGTGAAAAGCTTCCAGACGATGTAATGGCTTTGTATAAAAAATACAATGGGCCGATGGTTGCTGCATAATCAGTTACTTATATATTAATCAAAATTTTGTAATATTTTTGAACTTCATCAGGGGTAGAACTGTTTAATATCTCATTTATTTTTGTAATTAAATCTTGCTTTGCAGAAAAATGCTCATAATCAAACAAATCTTTTATTTCAACCTGAAATGCCGAAGCAATTTTTTCCAAACTTTCTTCTTTCGGAATCTGGATACCCCTTTCAATTTTGGATAAATTAGAAGATTCCATGTTGAGAATTTCTGCCAGCTGCAGCTGTGTTAAGCCTCTTTTTTCGCGTAATTCCTTTATTCTTAAACCTAGTTTTCTGGAAATTTCACCCATCTCAACAACAGGATACTATCTTTTTTGATAGTCATAAAGATTTTACTAAAACCAAAAGAATTGACATAATAAGCTTAGTGAGACTATAATATAGTATAATACTTCGTACTAAGATTTTTTTTACCTCAGAATTATGCATAATATAACATTCAGAAAGGATTTTATATGTCTAAAGTTACATTTAACGAATTTGTTAAAAACGCATACAGAGGTATTCCGGAGCGCACAACAACAATTGAAGAAAAAGAAAGAGCAATTGAGGCAAAGAAAATGATTTTAAATCATCCTGACTGCCCACAAGACAGCAAAATTGGTCTCAGAAGAGAAATTGCAACAATCGAAGAAGAAATCGCAAGTATTAGAGAAATAGAGCGTACTAAATCAATGAATAGCAGCATTTTCCCTCAGAGAAATTTAGGTTAAGAATTGTAAAAATTATTTTAGTTTTTCTCAAATCTGCCGTTATATATTTTATAAAGGAGTAATATATGCCAAGTATTAACCCTATAAATAGCAGCAACAACTATCCTCAGCCTCTTACACTGGAGGAGCTTGAAAAAATGGATGAGCCTAGTATTTTTAATAAGCTGGATAAGGACAAAAGCGGTACTATAAGTGATGAAGAATTGAAATTGGCAGGATTTATCAAAGACCAATTATACTGGGCAAAGAACTTTTTAGTCAACAGGTTTGGCAGGGAAAAAGTCAACAATAATCAACCGGGCGAAACATATTTTGACCATGCTCTTTACACTCCGGAAATAAAAGTTGCCAAGAGTTTGGAAGATATTCCTCAAGGTTCTCATGGTAATATAATGGACGCACGCGGATATGATATAAGCGGTCTTGAGCTTTCGGATGAAGTGCTGTTAAATTTAACAATTGATAAAACTACGGTTCTTTCTCCTGAACAGAAAAAGATAATAAATATTTATACAGAAAAAATGAAAAATCCCGGTCTGGGTATAAGAGATTTGCACGCGCAGGGTATAACAGGCAAAGACGTGCACATAGCAATTATTGACCAGCCTCTCGGCAAGCATGAAGAATATTCTGCTAATATCAGAAACCATACTGATGTTAATTCTTCGGAAGTTCCCTCAGAATGGGAAGAGGCTTCTATGCATGGAGCCGCAGTTACATCGATTGCTGTCGGAAAATCGGTAGGGGTAGCTCCTGATGCAGAAGTTGATTATTATTCTGCTGTGAATGTGACGAATGATACTCAAAAAATTGAAGAGTATAAACAAAGACTAAAAGCTGCTATTGAAGAGTTAAAGGATAAGCCGGGGGCTCAAAAAAATCTAATAAAAAAGCTTGCAGCAATAGAGAAAAAAGAAAAGGCCGGGAAAGTTGTATGGGTTATCTCCAATACACCTTATGTAAACGCAATACAACAGGTTTTGGATAAAAATAAAACGCTGCCGCCGGAGGAACGCGTGTCAGTAATCTCAATAAGCTGGGGATTTGATAAATTTGCGGATGGTTTTGATGATTTGCAGCAAGTCATTGCAAGAGCAAAAGAAGAGGGTGTTTTTGTTGTATCGACAGCTCTCGGCAGAGACTATGGGTTTGAGACCAGTGGGGCAAACAGGGATCCAAAAGGAGATGCCGATTCTCCGGAAACTTATGAGGCAGGAGCTTTCTTTAAGGAAAACTCAGAAAATTTCGATAAAGAGCTAAAAGATAAATTACTATTAGTTCCTATGGATCATAGAACAGTTGCTGATTTTAAAGACGATAAATCATTCCGCTACGAGGGTAACGACGGCGGTATGAGCTGGTCAACGCCATGGCTTGCCGGAATGTATGTTCTTGCCAAGCAGGTTAGTCCGGATATAACTCCCGAAGAATTCTGGGATGTTGCACTTAAAACATCGGATGAGTGCACAAACAACGATACAGGAACTTATATCGGGCGACTCATTAATCCTAAAAGGCTGATTGCAGAACTTCAGACTATGGAATAATATATCCCCAAAGAGGCTTGTCGCAGCTTTCCATCAGGCAAAAATAAGAAACCTTCATTTTCCTCTGTTTAGGGATTTTTAATTCTGCTTTGCCGTAAGTTATTGATGAGATAAATTTTCCGGCAAGATTCTGTTCTATTTTATCAATAAACTCGCTCTTACACTTTATCTTCACGGGTTTGTTGTATTCCTTGGAATAAATATCCTCAAGGTAATCCGTGCATAGCGTTGCAAAAGCGCAGCTTGTATTTAATAACAAAATTACTGATAAAAAAACTCTCTTCATAATCTTTATATTAGCATAAAAAACAATTTTATGCTAAACTGTCCACGTGAATAGTTAGGGGGGTCCACCCCAGGGGGTGGGGTAAATATAAGGTATGAACGTTGTCATTGCGAATAATATTTCCCCAAATAACCCAAAAGGACAGAAAGAGAAAAAATGGAAAAGAACAACGAAACTTTGAGCGTGCTTAGGCACTCTTGCTCACACATCATGGCGCAGGCTGTACAGAAGCTGTTTCCACAGGCAAAGTTGGCTATCGGACCGGCTACTGATACAGGATTTTACTACGATTTTGATTTAACGGACGGACACGCTTTCACGCAAGAGGATCTGGTTAAAATCGAAGAAGAAATGAAAAATATCATCAAACAAAATTTAACGTTTGAAAGATACGAAGTAAAAGACGTAGATGCCAAGATTGCGGAATTCAAATCAGAAGGCGAAATTTACAAAGCAGAATTATTGGAAGAACACAGAAACGATAATCCTACTTTATATCTGACAAAAGACAAAGACGGAAATGTTCTGTTTAACGACTTGTGTGCAGGGCCTCATATTCCTAACACATCATATATAAAAGGAAATGCAATTAAGCTTCTTAAAGTTGCAGGCGCGTATTGGCGCGGTAATGAAAAAAACAAAATGCTTCAAAGAATTTATGCAACAGCATTCTGGAATAAAGAAGATTTGCAGGCGTACTTAACTTTTCTTGAAGAAGCTGAAAAACGCGACCACAGAAAACTCGGCACCCAGCTTGATTTGTTCTCCGTAAGAGAGGAAATCGGTTCTGGCTTTGTATTATGGCATCCAAACCTTGCAATTGTAAGAGAAGAAATTGAAAACTACTGGAGAAGCGAACACAGAAAAAGAGGTTACGTTATTGTAAACACTCCTCAGATTGCAAAATCGAAGCTCTGGGAAATTTCCGGCCACATGGACCACTACAAAGAAAACATGTTCTTTATCCAGAAAGATGAAGATTCTGACGAACAGTACGTAGTTAAGCCTATGAACTGTCCGTTCCACATTTTGATTTATCAGGCAAACAGATATTCTTATCGTTCGCTTCCTTTGAGAATGGCAGAATTAGGAACTGTTTACAGAAAAGAAAAATCAGGCGCTCTATCAGGCTTAACCCGTGTTCAAGGGTTCACTCAGGATGATGCGCACATCTTCTGTACACCCGAGCAATTGGTTGATGAGATTAACGAAATCATTGATTTTGTAGCGGATACAATGAAAATCTTTAAGATGGATTTTGAGGTTGAACTCTCTACCAGACCCGAAAGCTATGTTGGTGAGATTGAAAATTGGAACAGAGCTGAAGCCGGCTTAAAAGAAGCTATGGAAAGACGCGGTATGAAATATGAAATTAACGAAGGCGACGGCGCGTTTTACGGTCCTAAAATTGACTTCAAGGTTAAGGATGCTCTCGGAAGAACATGGCAATGCGCTACAATCCAGCTTGATTTCAACCTTCCTGCAAGATTTGATATCAAATATCAGGACAAAGACGGCAGCATGAAAACACCGGTTATGCTTCACCGCGTAATCTTCGGTTCTATGGAGAGATTCCACGGAATCCTGATTGAGCACTACGCAGGCGCATTCCCGACCTGGCTTGCTCCGACACAGGTTGCGATTGTTCCTATCAGTAATGAAAAACACATTGATTTTGCAGAAGAAGTTTACAAAAAAATGCGCGCTGCAGGTATAAGAGTAAAACTCGATGACCGCTCAGAATCAATGAATTACAAGATAAGAGAAAGCCTTCAGGACAAAAAGATTCCGTATGTCTGCGTAATCGGAGATAAAGAAATCGAAGCTAACGCAGTAGCGGTAAGAAAACGCGGTGTAGGTCAGGTTGGTACACTTCCTGTTGATGAATTTATTTCTAATATTGAAAAAGAAATCAAAGACAGAGCATAAAATGTTTTAGTAAATAGTGAGCCAATGCTCACTATTTACTAATTATTCTCTATCTAAATCAGGCAGCCTATGTTTTATTTTGATAATTTCGGAGAAAAAAAGATTCTTAGAAGCGATTTACTCCAAGAGCCGAACGCTTTTTTTACAACAAGAGACGAGTTTGACCTTGCTGTATTGGGCTCTCGTGTAATATCGCCGAATCAAACCCACAGCTCAAATGTAGAAATTGTAGATAAAAGGATTGAATATCCGAATACTGACGGTTTAATTCTTACAAATCAAAACGACGCTGTTTTTTTGAGATTTGCGGACTGTACTCCTTTGATTTTTTATGACACGAAAAAGAAAATCGGTGCGGTTTCTCATGCCGGCTGGAGGGGAACTGCAGCGAAAATCGGGCCTAAAACTATTGAAAAAATGGAATCTAATCCTCGTGATATCATTGCGCTTATAGGGCCTGCAATTTCAGTTTGCTGCTATGAAGTAGGCGAAGATGTTAAAGAAAAATTGCTGGATACCGTTAAGAGCAAAGACGGCTTATATAACGGTATGAACGTTGATTTGAAACTTATCAACGCACGTCAGCTTGAAGAAATCGGCGTCAACAAAATTGATATCTGCCCATACTGCACAAGCTGCAATAACGATTTTTTCTATTCATACAGGAAAGAAAACGGCACTAGAAACAGACACCTTGCTGTTTTAAAACTCTAAGCACTCATTTTCATCTGCCCTATTTCTTTCATTTTCCGTGCTTTTTGTTTTTTATCAAGAGTGTTGGTAATATAGATATTCAAATTCGGAATACCTAATCCGAGTACAAGTCCTGAGAACAAGTAGCCTGCAAGCTGTGCTTTGTTAAGTGTGTTCAAACGTTTGCGAGTAAGCTTTTTAATATTGCTGTCTTTTATGTTATCCAAATCTTTCAACATTTCTTTGAAAGTTTTAGCAATCGTTTTTCCGTCTTTTTCTTTTGTTGTCTTAATACCGTTTTTAGCAAGAGTTTCAATAAGAATTTCGTCTCTTGTTTTCAATGTTGCATTAAACGTACGTTTGAAAAGATTTTTATCTTTATCGCTTGCCTTGTAATTAATAACGGATTTATCGAGACCGTCAGCTGCCATCTTGTTAACAATATCGCCCAGCACCAGCCAGCTTAAATAACCAAGTGTATCTTTAGTCAGAACTTCTCTGAGTTCGTCCTTATCACGGGCAGAGAAAATTCTTGAAATAATCGTAACACCATAAACCCCTTTTAATTGGCTGATTGTCGGCCAAACACCTTTGAACGCCATTTTGTCCATAAACTTTGAAGGGTTAGTAATAAATTTGAGCGGCGACATTTTTAATGTTGCAAGAATCATACTGAAAAATGCTGCGCTGCTTGCTGTTTTTAGAGCCATAAAACCTGCGCTGTTGTCTTTAGAACGCCCTTCTACACCGACAAAACCGTCGGTACCTGTTTTGAGTTTTGTTAAATACATATTAATCGGCTGAACAGAGAGCCCGACTGCCGATGCTATTGCAAATCCCATTCCGGCTCTTGTTTTCATAAACTTTGAGAGCCCTTTTATGAAAGCATTTTCTTTTATTGAACTGCCTGATTGAATCTGATTTTTAAAAGCATTGTTAACATTTTCCTTGTTGAAAGAGTGAGATACAAGATACATATCATCAAGGAGTGTTTTCAAATTCGTATGGCTTGCGATTTTTTTGTCAGCGGATTCCAATATATAAGTAGACTGCGCCCCCGTGTTTTCAGTTATTTTATTCATAATAACATTTCTTGCGTTGGCGGTCTCATCCTTTGTCCATTCTTTGAAGTGCAAATCCTTATTATTTAAAGATTCATCAAAATATTTTGCAGCTTCGTCAATGGTTTCTTTGGAAATCCTTATAAACCCGTCAGCATCAGCGCCTTTTGCAGTCGGATTATAAGCTTTGACGTTGGATAGAGTTTTCTTAATATAATCAAGCTGGGTTTGATTGTTTTTTAACTGTTCGGCTTTATTTTCCGCAAGAATATTCAGAGTTTCCGGAGCAGTAAACATTTTATTTACGTTCAGACCGAATTTTTTGTTCAGTGCAAAAGCAATCAAACTTCCTGCAACAATGCCGTAAGACCCGATTAAGCTGTCGTTTATAGTACCCATAATCTCACGTCTCAGGGTTTCCATGCCGGCAGCAGGGCCGCGCTTAATCATATCGCTTGCAGTCCTTGGTGTTACCATAAAGCAGAAATCAACGCCGTTTGCACCAATTGCCTGATTTGTTGCGAGATACCTGAGAGCTGTGTCTCCTGCACCTTTAAATTTTGGTGTTTGTTGGTTTTTGATAACGCTATTCTGTTGTCGATCCGGTTGTACTTTCATTTTTGCCTTTATTAGATTAAGCCCTGAGTTTTGCAGGAGTATATTCCGAATAATCCGGTATTATTCCGGGCTTTTCATCTTTTTCTGTTTCGGTTAGTGCTTTTTCTTGAGCAAGTTTCAGCGCCTGCTCATGTTTTTTCTTAGTATTTTTACGTGTAAATACAGGAATTACAATCCCTAACAATGCTAATGATACACCAAGGTTGGTTACCTGACAAGCGGAACGTAAATTCTTTGCACGTTTTATTTCTTTTTCAATTTGCGCGGCTTGTTCTTTTGTCGGCTTAAGTCCTTTGAGCGCCTCTTGGGTCTTGCTTACGACTTCTTCAGAAGATTTTATGTTAATATCTTTAACCCAATGCCATGCTTTTTGGAATACATTTGCATCTTTTTTAAGTTGTTTAGTTTCGTTGAGAAGTGTAACTCCGGTTTTATTCTGTATAATCGTTGCCGCCGCTTTAGCTGCATAATCTCCCAGGAAATACAAGCTTGAGAAGGTTGCAATATCTCTTACCGTAGCTTCCGCAAGCTCATTCTTATCATCAGCAGCGGCCATTCTTGATGCGAAAGTTGCAGTTGAAATAATTCTAGCCTGATCCATAGTCGGGAAGCTTCCCTTAAATTCCAGCATACCCAATGTAGGTTTTTTCATCATAGAAAGCAGCGACACGCCAATCATTGATGAAATAGAGATTAATTTTTGTTTTAGCAATCCTTCTTTTGCCTTAGGATCTTCTTCTATATTATTTCTATTCTTGCCGAAATCGTCATATATCGGGGCTCCCTTAACTCCGGAGACTTTTCCTGTAATCCAGCGGTTAATGTACTGCATAGAGATTGCAAGCGGAAGCACAACGGCTAATCCGATCCAGCTTTTTGCCTTAACAAGATTTTTACTTCTTCTTGCGAAATCTTCTATTGCGCCTGCTCCTGCACTCTGATATCCCTTGTAGAATTTTACGGAATCTTCAAGCAGCGTTGTAACAGAACCTGCGCCGACGCTGGTTTTTCCGCTTACTACATTAATATTTTCCGCAACGTGAGTTTTTTCGATTATTTCATTTGCAATCTTTTTAACTGCTTTATTAACTTCTTTATTCTTTTTATTTGAGCGTGAAATTTCTGCAAGTTCTGACGCGTACCTTTCCATATCTTCCGCAGAAAGAGCTTCTTTAAAAATCACTTTGTTTTTGCCGTCGAAGCCTTGGGTATCACCGAGGATATTTTTAAGGCACTCTTTTACTTTTTCTGATTTGTCAGCGCCCGAAGAATTTGTATAATAATCTTTTGCCTTATCAATTAATGCACTGTCTGCCCAGCAGTCAGACATATTGATTCCTTTTGGCATAAAGCCGTTGTTTATACATTTAGCAATTCCGAGGGTTATCATACTCGGAATCAGGCAGTTTACAATGAGGCCTGATGATTCTCTTCTAAAGGCTTCAAATCCTGCAAACCAGTTTGTCATTGATTCTACAATTGTTCTCGGGAGAATTGCAGACAACATATCAACAACTGCAACATTTATCATAGGCATTCTTTCGCACGCCTGAATTCCCTGCAAGGCAAGAGCCCCCAGACCTTTAAAACTAGGATTCTGTTCTCTTCCTTTGTTATTTTTGTGGGTGCTAATGTTGCTGCTATTTAATTGGCTAGTTTCGATTTTGTTTATCATACACATATTCCGGCAGAGCAAACCTGCTCACTACACCATCCCTAAATTTGATTATATCAACAGGAACATGTATTTAAAAGCAGCTAAAAATAAAAATTGCCATGTATTTTAATTTTGTAAAGGAAATGTAAAGATGAATTTTTGAATATTTTTTTCAGGTAAGGAATGTTATGTTAAAAGTTAAAAGTTTTATAAAGAGATTTGCTCGGGTATAATTGTTAATTTTAAATTCTTAGAAGAATTTTTCAGTCAAACAATTGTAAAATTTTGTAACAATTTTATATTTTCGACTAAAGTTTTATTCAAAAGTGCCGTAAAGGTAAATATAAGTAAGATTTTTAGCGATATGTGATAAAGGTCCAAAAGAAAGGAGACTATATGGGCAGTATTAGCGTAAAACTATCAGATGGAACTCAGATTACCATTAATGAAGGAGATAGGTATGCAGATTTAGCGAAGAATGAAAAGTTAAAGAAACTTGCACCTCTTTTTGATTTAATTGATAACTCCGGTCATGCAGCAGGCGGTGATAAGATTGTCAACGCTAATGAATTGGCTTTAATTGAAAAAGCCATTGCCAATATGCAGGGGAATATTGAAAAATACGATATTGATAAGTATTGCCGCGACTTTTTCTCCTCCGGTGTAAATATTGAGACATTTATTAACACTCATGCACCCGTCAAGGAGACTGTTGTATCGCAAGATGGAAAGACTTCTCAAGGAGCATTTAACCAGTATATCCAGAACATTGCGCAGAAATATGATAAGGAAGCCTTGAAAGAAGAGTTTGCGCAGGGAGTTACGCATACAGTGGGAAAAGGCGATAATTTATACACAATTGCAAAAAGGGTATTGGAGGCAGAAGGAGTTGAGCCGACATATAAAGCAATAAATGAGCGTATAGCACAGATAGCAGTAATAAATAATATTAAGAATGTAAATGTTATTTATATTGGTGCAGTAATAATCGTAGGTAAACCTGCGACACCAGGCGGAGCAAATCCACCGGCATCAGGCGGAGCAAATCCACCGGCATCAGGCGGAGCAAATCCACCGGCATCAGGCGGAGCAAATCCGCCTGCTTCGGGAGGAGCAAATCCACCGGCATCAGGCGGAGCAAACCCACCGGCTTCAGGAGGAGCAAACCCACCGGCATCAGGCGGTGCAAATCCACCTGCTTCAGGAGGAGCAAATCCGCCTGCAACAAGCAGCATTACGGTTTCGTCGAACGGGCTTGACGCAAGCTGGGGCCGGGGAGAAGATGTTCCTGACAAACCGGGCATTAAGAAATATACCAAAGGTACGGGCGAAAATGCTGAAACCATTTATACAACGGAAGTTTACGGAGTATTAATTACCGGAGCAACTGTTGAAGAAGTTGAGGCAAATAAAAAGGCTTATGAAGAAGCTGTAATAAAGAATCCTGTTGCAAATGAAACGGAGGATGCTGCAAAAGCAAGAAAAGCAGCTAATTTACAGGCGGTTTTGACCCGAATCAAAGTAACCAACGGCAATATTGAAGTATTAAAAGAAGCGGCTGAAACTCTGCGCATGACGACAGATCTTGTTGACCCTACAAGCGCTGAATACAAAGCTCTTGTGAAAGATTTGATTCTTACAAGAAATCCGGAGGTTATAAGAAACCTGCTACTATACGGCAATGAAGCAGAACTTACAGTCCTTCTGCATGACGAAGAAGCACACAGGCTTGTCGCAGGTATATACAAAGAAATCCGTGACAAGGAAAAAGCCGGCGTGAGACTGACAGAAACAGAACATAAGCTGAAAGAAATATTAAGTTCTGTTGCACTACATAATGGAGCAATAATAGAAAAAGATGGGGAAGGAAATACTGTCGTTTCACTTAGTTATGATAAAGACGGCAATATCGTCTATGCTTCAGCAGTCACTATAGATAATGGCGAAAATCTTTTTGGTGCCTACGATAAAGAGCTTGTAAAAGAGTTTCAGGCTAAGTACAATGAGGCCATAAAAGAAACAGATGAGACTAAGAAAAAAGAAAAACTGCAGGCACTGTATCATGAGTACAAAGACAAGACAGATCCGGTATTCGTACGTACAGTGTTAGCATTTTGTGCCTACGAGTTGAACGCTTCTAAGGCAGATATTCTGGATGTTATTAAAAATAACGGACTGGAAATTACATATTTTGAGATAGGTCACCTTCCGGAAGCAGACCAAAAAGAAGTTGCAAAAGCAATTGTTGACAGGGCTAAAACTCTGTTTTTAGAAGACAAAGGCAACCTTGAAAATACCAAATATTTAGAAAAACTCTTTGCATGGCTTGATACAACTGATATGACAGATGAGCAGAAAGATGCTTATAAAACCGAAGTTCTTGAGACATACTTTAATGTCACAACAGATGAAAACGGAAATAAAACATATACCTTTACCCCATCAAGACGCCCAACTGAGGGCGAGATGTATACTCTGGCCGGTTACTCTGAGGACTCTATGAAAGAAGCCCTTGTTAAATCAATTAAGCTTGAAGATATGGGCAAGGGTGAATACAACGAAGGGGCAGAACAAGCTCTGACTGGCACCTACACCGTACCGCATTATGCGGAAATGGTAGATAAGATGACCACAAAAGAAGAGGTTATCGACTTTATTGATAACAAAGTCGCTTATGACAAAAATTATCATCTTCCGTATGACAAAATTATCGAAAAATTCGGCAGCGAACCGGAGGTTATGAAGAGACTGCTTAAACATGTTGGCTCATACAGCACAATCTCTGAAGCCAGCAAACTTGCAATGACAAAATTCTGTATGCAGATTGATAAAGATGGAAATATTACATTTGACAAATCCAAACTGCCTGAAGGCGTTGACATGGACAAACTGCTAAATGTCTTGCTGCTAAAAGACTGCAAAAAGGGTGATGCACTAAAATGTCTGGAAGCAATATTACAATCTTTCGGCAAAGATGATTTGGATACAATTGCAAAGCTCAAAGACAGAAACCCTGAGCTAATCAAAGCCAAGATTAAAGAACTTGTCCAAGAGAATGCAAACGACTGTGAGTTTATACAAAAAATATGTAAGCTTGACAAATCCCTTATTCCATACGATACCTTAACATCAATAAACGCTATTGAAGCAGCCTGGGACGACAAAACCCGTATGACGGTCTTTGAAACGACTTATCATGGCAGGGTGCTGCTTAAAGATTATGCCGAATTTCTTGATAATGCTGTCCAGAATCACTTAATAAGCCAGGTAGTCATTGATGGTAAGCCTATGGCAGACAGATATAGTATCGGTGATACCGTGTATCAGACGAATTGTATTTATATAGGTGAAGACGGCAAAGAGCTCACAGATGATGATAGGACTTCTTACCGTAAAGTCTCTATGACAGGATACCAACACGGTGTTGCAATGTTTAAAGAGCTGGAAGGAGCAGGCAGCGGTGACATTGCCAAAATGCTCAGAGCAACTGAGGAAGGGTTTGAACAATATGTAACACCCGATAATGTTACGGGTATACTGACCGCATTCCAAGACATGTCTCCAACAGAAGGCTTGATGGAATATATTGCAAATGAATGGAGCATATCCGCTGGGAAGAAACCCGGTAAAGCACTTTGCAACAGGATTCCAAAAGCTTTAATGAGAAAAGCGGCTTCAATGAAACTCCAAGATACAGAAGAGTACAAAGCCCTCAAAGAATTCTTCGGCGCTGATGATAATTTTAACTTCACTAAAAATGATGAAGCCAGTGAACGTTATGACGCAGATGAAGCTAAAAAGCTGGACGAACTTATATACGCGTTGCTGGAAGAAGTCACCAGTTATAGCAAGTAAACTTGTCCGGGAAGAGATTATTTATTAATCTCTTCCTTAGTGAGACCAGAGAGCGACCCTCCCTCTCCCACGTATACAATACCCCAAAAGGGAGAGGGCTTAGATGGGGGGGGGAGGAGGGGATTAGAGGTTGAGGAGTTGAGGAGAAGTTTAAGGGTTTAGGAATTGATGGGTTGATAAGTTTAGAAGAAGTTTAAAATCTATTCACTAAAAAACCTTGGTCACTTAAAACTGTCTGGTGCCGGCGCCAAACATTCGTTTTGGCGCCGGCATACTATATTTTCTCTTCCTCTTGTAATTACGGCTTTTTGAAGCTATTCCTGTTCCTGTTCTTCAAGTGATTTTTTATACGAACAGGTTTTGTTTGAACAAACCACAAAAGGACCATTTTTTGTAGTTTTTTTGACCAATAGTTCGCCGCATTCCGGACATTTGTTTCCTGTTGGTTCATCCCAGAGCGCGTATGAACAGTCCGGATAACGATTGCAGCCAAAGAAGATTTTGCCGTATTTTGATTTCTTTTCTATAATCACGCCTTCGCCGCACTTAGGACATTGTACACCTGTTGAGCGTACGTATTTTTTACGATTCTTGCATTCTTTACATTCAAGGTACTTGCCGTAAGGGCCGACCTTCATTATCATTTCTCCACCGCATTTTTCGCATTTTTCTTCTACAGTTTGCGGTTTCTCTTCATTGTTTACGTCATCAAGCTCTACGCTGTTATTCAGTGAAATTATTGTTTTGCATTCAGGATATCCCGAACAGCCCAGGAATTGGGTTCCGAAACGACTTGTTTTTACAAGCATTACACGGCCGCAGTTAGGACATTTTTTGTCACTTTCTATGACAACTTTTTGTCCGGTTTTCATTACGGAGTTTACGACCTCCATAAACGGAGTGTAAAACTCTTTCAGGACTACGTTCCACACTGCTTTTTTCTCTGCTATTTTATCAAGCTTTTCTTCCATGCCGGCAGTGAATTTATAATCCATAATGTCGGAGAATTGGCTTACAAGTTGTTTGCACACTGTCCTTCCAAGCAATGTAGGGTGAAGAGCTTTGTCTATTTTCTCAACATACTTACGTGTTTGAATAACTGTGATAATTGTTGCATAAGTTGACGGACGTCCGATTCCGTGTTCTTCCAGCGCCTTTACAAGAGAAGCTTCATTATATCTTGGCGGCGGCTGTGTAAAGTGCTGTTTAGGAGTAATTTCTTTACACTTGACCAAATCACCTTTTTCTAAATCCGGGATCTTTGCATCAGCGTCTTTTTCATCTTCTTCTGCATCATTGTAAAGCTTCAAAAATCCGTCAAAGAGTATTTTGCTGGTACCGGCTTTCAGATTATAATCACCTGCCGTAATATCAATTGTTTTGTTTGCAATCTCTGCAGGAGCCATCTGGGAGGACATAAACTTGTCCCAGATAAGTTTATAAAGTTTATATTGATCTGTTGACAAGTATTGCTTTATGCTCTCAGGAGTTCTTTCAGGATAAGAAGGTCTTATGGCTTCGTGCGCGTCCTGAACGTTTTGTTTGCCTTTTACGTAAACATTTGTTGTTGGAGGATAGTATTTTTCTCCATAATTATTTACGATAAAATCTTTTGCCATCTGGTGCGCATCATCTGAGATTCTGACGCTGTCGGTTCTCATATAGGTAATAAGACCGACAGGCGTGCCTTCTATTTCGATACCTTCGTATAGTTTTTGCGCAACCTGCATTGTTTTGGAAACGCCAAATCCGAGCTTTGAGCTTGCGGCTCTTTGCAGGGTAGAGGTTATGAAAGGCGCTGTCGGTTTTCGTTTAGTTTCTTTTTTTGTTACCTTTTCAACCTTAAATTCTGTATCAGGATTCAGAAGGTATTCTTTTATTTTGTTTGCTTCTTCTTCATTGTTAACTTCGAGTTTCTTATTTTTATACTTGTTAACTTCCGCTTCAAAGAGTTTTCCGTCCTTATCCATAATAGTATGGATTGTCCAGTACTCTTTCGGAACAAAAGCTTCAATTTCTTCTTCTCTTTCGCAAATCATTCGAAGTGCAACTGATTGAACTCTTCCAGCTGATAACCTGTAGTTTCCGAGTTGTTTCCACAGAACCGGCGAAAGCTTGTAGCCTACAAGTTTGTCCAGAATCTGTCTTGTCTGCTGGGCACGGACTCTGTCCATATCAATCTGTCGCGAGTGTTCAACTGCGTATTTTACGGCTTTTGGAGTAATTTCGTTAAACTCTATTCTAAACACCTTGTCATCAGGAACATCCAAAAGTTCTCTTACATGCCAGGCAATAGCTTCTCCTTCTCTATCAGGGTCGGAAGCAAGATATACTTTATCAGAATGCTTAGCAAGTTCGTTTAATTTTGTGACAACTTTCTTTTTTTCGGGAATAATGACATAAGTCGGCTTAAAATCATTGTTTACATCAAATCCTAGCACATTCTCAGGAAGATTTCTAACATGCCCGAAGCTCGCTTCTATTTGGTAGCCGTCTCCCAAAATCTTTTTAATCGTTTTAGATTTTGCAGGAGACTCAACTATTACAAGCGCTTTTCCCTTTTTTGATTTTGTTGTTTTTTTCTCTGCCGCTGCTGCAGTTGTCATGCTCTTTTATACCTGTCGCCTTCTGTCTGTTCTATTAAGCCTCTGATTTCCATCATGCTAAGAGCCGTCAAAAGCTCTTCTGTTGATAGATTTGTTTGTGTCTGAATTTCATCAAACCCTTTCGGCTCTACTGATATTATATCAAAAATTATTTTTTGATGCGGAGAATCGAAAGAAATTTTATTTTCATCCTGTTTTTGGTCTGATTTTATTTCCCAATTCAAAGCTGCTAAGACATCTTCGCCTTTAGTTACGATTGTTGCACCGTCTTTTATCAGCTTGTAAATTCCTTCAGTATTAATATTATTAATAGCACCCGGAATACACATCAACTCTCTTCCCTGCTCTAGTGTAAGATTAGCGGAAATAAGCGCTCCGCTTTTCAAGGCAGCTTCGCCGACAATTGTTCCGTAGCTAAGTCCTGTTACGATTCTGTTTCTTTGAGGGAATCTGAATTTCAGCGGCTCAAATGTCGGGTAGTATTCGCTCACCACTGCACCGCATCCGTTTTCTATCTTTTCATACAAATGTTTATTGCTGCTCGGGTACGTATAATCAAAACCGCTTGCAATAACACCAATGGTTTTCAAGTTATTATCAATTGCGCTTTCGTGTGCCGCTGCATCAATTCCTGCTGCAAGCCCTGATACGATACATATATCAGTATTTCTAAAATCCGAGATAATCTTTTTTACACTGTCTTTTCCGGAAATGCTTGCCCTTCTTGAGCCTACAACAGCAATAGTTCTTTCAAAATTGCAGGAAAATAGGTCTCCTTTGTAATATAGGCATATAGGAGGATCCGGTATTTGTTTAAGCATATAAGGATATTCTGTATCTTCCAGGGTTAAAACGTTGATTCCGCGCTCTTTAACTTCCTCATAAACTTTATCAACGTCTACTTTGTCCCGTTTTCTAAGAAAATTTTCGGCCTTTTTTATACTCAAACCGTCAATTTGTTTTATTTCTTGTGCCGGCACGTTAAAAGCCTTTTCTATATTACCAAAATGATTATATAGTCTCCTGACAAAATTTGAATCAAGTTGTTCTATTGATGAAAAAGCTACCCAATATTTCATTGTTTGATTGTAACATAGATTGTACCAGATGACCAGAGAGCTCTTACATCAAAATTTATTTTTTGTTATAATTTTATAATTAACATCAAGGAGTAGAAATGATTAAAAATTTGCTGGACTGTATTTTTTCTATTGATAACCAAAATGGCGAAGACGCAAGAAAAGTAATCACATTATTAGGTGTAAAAGTCAAGCTTAAAAACTTGAAGAGTGATTTATTCAGACGTACTGTAATATTAAACAGAAACACTCTTCAAATTCTCTACAATCAGCTTCCGTTATTAGCAGATGATGATTTGTTTTGTTTGAGAGCAAAAGATATTATTTTTATTTTCAACAAAGGCGTACTTAATCTTGATTACAGATTTTTCCAAGACTATGTTGTATTGTACGGTTTTTCCACTGATATTCTGGAATTGATTAAGCTTGAAAAAACTTCCGTATTATATAAAGAGCACATAGACCGCCTGAAAAACGGAGAATTTTGCTGGAAATACGTTGACAGAAATTATTATATAGGGCATGCTTTTATTTCTCAGCAAGATGGCGATATATATATTCATTCTTCTTATGTAAAAGAAAAAAATCTAACAGTGGATGATTCTAATATTCATCACGTTCCAATGGAATCAAAGCGAAAGTATATCAAGGGAATTGCTGTTGGTGATTACTTGAAGAACAGACCGCTTGAGTTTCAGATTGAAGTTATGCAGAAACTTCTTCATCACGTGTTTGTAAACTACAGAGACAAAGAAAATCCGGGACGTGTTTCAGGGAAACTTCTGGACTGCCATCTATACAACTTTATTCTTGGAGAAGACGGAAAATTCTACTTTGTGGATTTTGACCTCGAATGCAGAGAAAGTCTTGAGCGCGGTTATTGTGTATTTTTTATGCTCTACTATTATGACAGAAAGTTATACAATGCTATGCTGAAAAAATTCGGCTATAAGGATAAACACCACTATTATCAGGAGCATTTTATTAAAACTAAAACAATCAAAAATCATGCCAAAATTTCCGTAAGCGAAGAACATAAAGAGTTGCGGCAAAAGTATTTTACTGACGCAGGAATTTTAGCGCATTATAAAGTCTCAGAGGAGTATTAAATTTTTGCCTTTATACGAAAAAGAATAGAGGCAGAATTATATAAATATCTGTATCCTTGTACATACCGCATCCGAACTTTACGGAGAATATGACGAGTAGTCTAGATATATTTGAAATTGATATAAACAGTGCTTATTAATAATGATATCAGAACAACAATGGTTCCGTATTTCATAAATCTCAAAAACGAAATCGAATGTCCTTCTCTTGCGGCATTTTCGGAGACAATGACGTTTGCGGCGGCGCCAATTATGGTCATATTTCCGCCGAGACATGCTCCAAGTGAGAGACACCACCATAAAGGAGTTGTGTATTCAGCCCCCATGGTCTTTTGGATTTCCGCAAGCATAGGAGACATTGTGGCCGTGTACGGAATATTATCTATAACACCGGATATAATACCGGATGCCCAGAGAATAAGCATTGAGGCAGCTTCTTGAGAACCGTTTGTAATTCTGATTATCCACTCTGCCATAAGTTTAATTCCGCCGGACGCTTCCAGACCGCCGATTATTATAAACAGACCGATAAAGAAAAATATTGTGTTCCACTCAACATCTCTTAGAATTTCTGTCGGTTTTTCAAATAACAGAAGAACACTTGCCCCGAGCATCGCGGTAACGGAAGTTTCGAGCCCTGTTATATCGTGGGTTACAAAGCCTGTAATTACGAGAAATAGAACCACAAGAGACCTTATCATAAGTTTTTTATCCGTAATCGTCTTTGAATTATCAATATTTATAATTTCCTGCATTTTATCCTTGGAAGAATGAAGCCCTTTGTTAAACCTTATTACCAGAAACCCTATAACAGCGATAAGAATTACTGCAACAACAGGAGTAAGGTTGTTCACAAAATCCATAAATGTAAATTCAGCTGCGCTTCCTATAATAATATTCGGCGGATCTCCGATAAGTGTAGCAGTACCGCCAATGTTTGACGCAAAAACCTCTGTCAAAAGAAACGGAATCGGATCAATGTCAAGAGTTCTTGTCATTGCAAAAGTTATCGGCATTACAAGGATTACGGTTGTAACGTTATCAAGAAAAGCGCTTATAATCGCAGTGAATAATCCCATTGCAATAAGGATTAAAATAGGGTGGCCTTTTGTTAATTTCAAAAGCTCGTTTGCAAGATAGCTGAAAATCCCACTTTTTGTTGTGATATTAACAATAATCATCATCGCAACGAGAAGAAAAATAACGTTGAAGTCAATATAATTAACAAAGTATTGCGGATTTAAAACTCCGTCAGCCATTTTGTGCTGGCTGACAAGCCCAAGCAGAATAGTTAATCCTGCGCCCAGAAGAGCAATTGTAACTTTGGGGATTTTTTCCAGTGCTATAAATATATAGGCAAGAATAAGTATTCCTGCAGATATTTGCATGCTGTATTCCAACATTTTTCCCCCTCTCTTTTAGTTACTATATGCTTTTGAATTTAACCAGATCCTGTTTCCTCATTCTGATATTTTCCGGTGTAATTTCTACCAGCTCATCATCACCAATGTATTCAAGACAGTCTTCAAGCGTTAATTCTTTATGAGCCTGCAAAGTTACCATAACATCTGCGGTTGCACTTCTCATATTGGTTAATTTCTTTGTCTTGCAAATATTAACCACAATATCCTGCGGCCTATTGCCTTCACCGATTATCATTCCGCGGTAAACTTTGGTTTTTGGCGTAACAAAGAAAACTCCTCTGTCTTCAAATTGTGCAAGAGCGTAAGGAATAGCCTCACCCTGTTCGTGCGCAAGAATTGAGCCACTTCTTTGTTTCGGAATGTCGCCTGCGTAAGGTTTATACTCATCAAATGTATGGTACATAATACCTTCACCGCGTGTCATTCTGATAAATTCTGTTCTAAAACCGATTAAGCCTCTTGCAGGAATAGAAAACTTCATATTTGTTCTTCCGTTTGCGTTTTGCATTTCAAGCATTGTCGCTTTCCTGCCGGAAAGACGGTCAATGCAGGAGCCTGCATATTCTTCAGGAACATCAACAAGCAGGTCTTCAAACGGTTCGTACTGTTCGCCGTTAATTTCTTTATAGATAACTTCCGGCTTGGAAACTTGGAATTCGTAACCTTCTCTGCGCATTGTCTCAATCAGGATTCCGAGGTGAAGTTCTCCTCTGCCGCTTACTTTGAAACAGTCAGTTGAGTCAGTATCTTCAACTCTTAAACTTACATTCTTTTCGAGCTCGTCGTAAAGTCTCTTTCTAAGCTGTCTTGAAGTTACAAACTTGCCCTCCTGACCTGCAAACGGGCTGTCATTTACTGAAAAATTCATCTGCAAAGTCGGCTCATCAACTTTGATTAACGGAAGAGCTTCTATATGGTTAGGGTCACATAAAGTTTCTCCGATATGGATTTCGGAAAATCCTGCAATACCTACAATATCACCGGCATCTGCGGATTCAATTTCAACCCTTCCAAGGTCTTTGAACCCGAACAGCTTCGTAATCTTACCTCTGCTTACACTGCCGTCAGCCTTAATCCAGGCAACCTGGTCTTGAGAATGTACAACACCGTTTGCAATACGTCCGATAACAATTCTTCCGACGTATTCATTATAATCAAGAGTTGTTGCTCTAAATTGGAAAGGCTTTGAAGCATCACCTGACGGTTCCTGAATGTTTTCCAAAATGCAGTCCAGAAGCGGAACCATATCTTTTCTCTCGTCATCCAAATGCTTGATTGCAAATCCGTGCAAGCTGCTTGCGTAGATATACGGAAAGTCGATTAAATCTTCTCTGTCAGTGAGTTCCGTAAATAAATCAAAAACCTTATCCAGTGTTCCGTCAGGATCAGCTGCAGGTTTATCAATTTTATTTATTACAACAATAATCTTAATCCCAAGTTCCAATGCTTTTGAAAGTACAAACCTTGTTTGAGGCATCGGGCCTTCTGCCGCGTCAACAATAAGAAGCGCACCGTCAACCATGCCGAGAACTCGCTCAACTTCGCCGCCAAAATCCGCGTGGCCCGGAGTGTCTACAACATTAATTTTTACTCCCTTATATTCAATTGAAATATTCTTAGAAAGAATCGTAATTCCGCGTTCTCTTTCCAAATCATTACTGTCAAGAACTCTTTCCTGAATCTGCTGGTTTTCTCTGAAAACTCCGCTTTGTTTGAGCATACAATCTACAAGCGTGGTTTTACCGTGGTCTACGTGGGCTATTATCGCTATGTTGCGTATATTTTTATTTGTCATAAATCTTAATCCCTATTTCGTCTAGTGTCATATTTACACTTATATTTTAAACAATCAAACTTTTTTTTCAAACAATATTTTCCGTTAGTGTCTATATTGCATTTATGATAAAATTAATTTATGAGTATCGGACAAATATTTAAAATTCATTCTGATTTCTATTACATAAGCAGTAATAATCAGGTTTACGAATGTAAAATAAGAGAGGTTTTAAAAAAGCAAAAACAAAAGATTTTTGTAGGCGATTACGTGGAATTTTCTGACGGTGCAATCGAGAAAATCCTTCCCAGAAAAAATTTTATTACACGCCCGACAGTAGCGAATGTTGACAGAGTGATAATTATTTCTGCGGTAAAAGAGCCCGAACTTAGTTTTTCACAACTCAACCGATATATTTCATTTGCCAAATACCATAATCTCGATACCGTCCTGTGTTTTAATAAAAACGACCTTTCGGAGGACGATAAAACCATTGAAAAAGTTTTTTCCATTTATGAACCGCTTGGATATGACATTCTTTTCACATCTGCCCTTGAAGGATACGGAATAGGGGAGTTTAAAAAACTGTTGAAAGGAAAAATCTCAGTCCTCTGCGGAGCCTCAGGGGTAGGCAAATCAAGTTTAATCAATGCGGTTTCTCCGGAACTTAATCTTAAAACAAAAAAAATCAGCGAAAAAACTCAAAGAGGAACTCACACAACAAGACATTGTGAAATAATCTCCATTGATAATGAATCCAGAATTGTTGATACTCCCGGATTCAGCAATCTAAAGTTTGATTTTCTTATGCCAAATGAAGTTGATTTACTTTTTCCTGAGATTTCAAAATACAAAAAAGACTGCAAGTTTCAGGACTGTCTGCATATTACGGAAACCGGATGTGCCGTAAAAGATAATCTTGATAAAATTAATGAAACGCGGTACAAAAGTTATATAGAGTTTGTTTGCGAGGCAAAAGAATACAAAGAGCGCGTAAAATATCAGGGAGTTAAAACCGAGACAAGCCACAAAAAGCATCATAACAAAACCGCGGTAAAGATTAGCTCTAAAAAACGACAGGGTGCAAGAAACACCCAAAAACAAAATATTTATAAGGACATAGAAAATGAAGGAATTGATTGATTTAATAGATAAACATTTGGAAGAGTACGTTCCAATCAGATATCCGGAAGATATTTTTAAGGCGATGAAATACACGCTTTCGCTTCCGGGCAAAAGGCTGAGACCGGTAATGTGCCTTGAAACGGCAAGGCTTCTGGGGGCTGATATTCAAAAAGCAATGCCGACTGCCTGCGCTATCGAGATGCTTCATGTTCAAAGCCTTATTCATGATGACTTGCCGTGCATGGACAATGACGATTTCAGGCGCGGAAAGCCCTCTAATCATAAAGTGTTCGGAGAAGCAACCGCAGTGCTTGCAGGAGACGCACTTCTTACTTATGCACCAATGACTATTATTGAAAAGTCCAAAGATTTAACTTCAGATCAAATCGTAAAAATCCTTAAAGAATACACACGATTCGGCGGTGCGCTCGGATTGATAGCAGGTCAAGTTGTCGATATTGAATCCGAAGGGGGAAAGCTTGTAAAAACACCTGAAGAAACCCTTGATTTTATTCATCTCAATAAAACAGCAGTCCTATTCAGACTTGCAGTCAGAACCGGGGCTATAATCGCAGGTGCTGATGATAATACTATCAATGAGTTTGATGAATTTGCTACAAAATTCGGACTGGCATTCCAAATCTATGATGATATTATGGACGAAATTTCTTCTTTTGAAGAAATGGGTAAAACCGCCGGCAAGGACAAAGAGTCCGGAAAGCTTACTTACGTTTCATTATATGGGCTTGAAGGGGCTAAAAATAAATTTAATTGCCTGATAAAAGATTGTTATGATATAATAGGCAAGTACAAATCAAAAATCTTTGAAGAAATTTTGGATAAATTGAAGACGAGAGTCGCGAGTTAGGAGTGTCAAATGGACTTATCACAAATTTACTGTACCGGGTATGAAGTAATATTTGTAGCGTTTTCCGGAATAGTAGCAGCCCAGATTATAAAATGTGTTCTACATTTAATATCAAAGAGAAAACTTGATTTGCGGCTCTTTACCACTACAGGCGGCATGCCAAGTTCACACTCAGCAGGTGTTATGGGACTTTCAACAACCGTAGGACTAATCCAAGGTTTTCAGTCCATTGAATTTGCAATTGCACTCGGATATGCCTTTATTGTAATGTATGACGCCGCAGGCGTTAGGCGTGCCGCAGGGAAACAGGCAGCCTGTCTTAATAAAATTATAGAAGATTTTTATAAACACGAACTACTTGAGCTCGGAGGCAAATTAAAAGAACTCCTAGGACATACCCCTCTGCAGGTTTTTGTGGGAGCCCTGTTCGGGATTGCTTATGCCTATTACATACACTATACCCTCTCCAAGCTGGTTGCAGGCTAATGTAAAGAAATTTTACGGCTGCCGCTTGATATTTAAGCATATTTGTTATACAATTTTCCTGTCAGAAAATAACCCACATTTGAATATATATTAAACGCCGGATTTCGGATGTTTTTGTTGTTTGTATATTCGAATGAAACAAATCAAAAAGTAGAATGTTAGAAAAATAGGAAAGGTATAACATGACAGAAGAAAAATTAGAAGGGGTTAACGAAGTAGAAGTTACCGAAGAAACCTCAGTTGTAGAAGAAAACGCTGCAGAAGAAGCTGCAGAAGTTGTTGTAGACGAAGCTGTTGTTGAAGCAACAGAAGCTCCTGCCAAAAGACAACGCGGCGGCAGAAAGAAAAGAGTTGAAACTCACGATGCAAAACCTGAATCAGAATGGAAAGAACAGGTTGTTCAAATCCGTCGTGTAACTAAGGTTGTTAAGGGCGGTAAAAAATTAAGCTTTAGAGCTATCGTAATCGTAGGAAACAAAAAAGGCCAGGTAGGCGTAGGCTGTGCTAAGGCTGCAGAAGTTATTATCGCAATCCAAAAAGCTATTGCAGACGGCAGAAAGAACTTAATCACAGTTCCTATATTTAAGACAACTATTCCGCACCCGATTACAGGCCGTTCAGGCGCAGGTGCAGTAATGCTCAGACCTGCTTCTCAAGGTACTGGTATTATCGCAGGCGGCGCTGTTCGTTCAGTTCTTGAACTTGCAGGTATTGAAAACATTCTTTCAAAATCTTTGGGTTCAAAATCTCCGCTTAACGCTGCTAACGCAACTTTAGAAGCTCTTAAAGCTCTCAGACCGTTCAACGAAGTTGCTAAAAAACGCGGTTTGACTATGGCTGAATTATTAAACTAATAGGCTATTCAAATTTTTAGATAAATTAGTAAAATAAGGATTATAAAAATGGCAGAAAAAACAAAAGAAATAAAAATAAAACTTGTTAGAAGTTTAATCGGCTGCTCAGAAGCTCAGAGAAAAGTTGCTCAAGCTTTAGGGCTAAGCAAAACAAACCAGATTGTTGCACACCACAACAGCGCTACAATTATGGGCATGGTTAACAAAATTTCACATCTTGTTGAAGTAGTTGAATAGACAAAAAAAAGAGGAATTATAAAATGACAAATATAACACTAGAAGATTTAAGACCTGCTGAAGGTTCAACAGGCAAATCAAAAAGAGTCGGCAGAGGACGTTCTTCAGGACACGGTAAAACTTCTTGCCGCGGTCATAACGGTGAAGGACAACGCTCCGGCAGAACTTCTAAAAGAGGTTTTGAAGGCGGACAAATGCCTGCTTACAGAAGATTACCTAAATTAAAAGGATTCCAGGTTATTAACAAACGCAATTACGCAGAAATTAATGTTGGAAGACTTGCTGATTTAGAAATCACTGAAATCTCTTTAGAGTCATTGAAAGGTATTAAAAAAGCTCATCCGTCTTGCGATGGATTAAGAATTTTAGGCAACGGAGAAATCAAAAAAGCTATTACTGTTAAAGCTAACTATGTAACTCCATCAGCAAAAGAAAAAATCGAGGCAGCAGGCGGAAAGGTTGAATTAGTATAATGACAGGTGGAATGAGAATGCCTACTACGGCAGATTTGATGTCAATGTGGAATGCATCAGGCTTAAAAGAAAAGCTAATCTTTACTTTTCTTATGCTCGTGCTTTTCAGATTTGGAATCCATCTGCCGGTTTACGGCATAAATAATGAAATATTTTCAAGAATAGCTTCCGGAAACAATATTCTCGGTTTTCTGGATTTGTTTTCAGGCGGAGCTCTTGGTAAAGTTTCTATATTTGCTTTAGGTATCGGACCATACATCACATCATCAATTATTATGCAATTGATGGCAGTAATTATTCCTGCTCTGGAAAAATTACAAAAAGAAGACGGAGAAGCCGGAAGACGCAAGATTTCACAGTACACAAGAATTTTTACCGTGGTTCTTGCTCTGTTCCAGGGTATAATCTTTATGGGTTATATGGCACATCTTCCGGGTGCTATTACAGCAGGTGTAAATCATACAATGTTTTATATCTCGTCTGTTATAACACTTACGGCCGGTTCTGTTCTTGTAATGTGGATGTCTGAATTAATAACTGAAAAAGGTATCGGAAACGGCGGTTCGCTCATTATCTTTGTAGGTATTATATCAGGTATTCCGCTATACTCTTCAAGAACCTGGCAGATGGTTTCTAACGACTCCGCGCTTATGTGGGGGCTGATACTTCTGCTTACTATATTCTTTGTTACAATGATATTTATTGTAATAATGCAGGAAGCAATCAGAAAGGTAATAATTGTTAACCCGAAAAGACAGGTCGGAAATAAGGTTTACGGCGGAGTTAATACATTTATTCCGTTCAAACTTAATCCGGGCGGTGTAATGCCTATCATCTTTGCGGTAGCAATATTACTCTTCCCATCTACAGTATTGAGTCTTGTCGGTCAGGCAAACCTTCCGGCAGGATGGGTTCAGGATTTTGTACTTGTCCTGAACAAAATATTTAATCCGAGCGGTATAACGTATTACGCAATATATTTTATTATGATTGTTTTTCTAACCTTTTTCTATGCATCAATTATGCCTAATATGCAGCCTAAGGAAATTGCAAACAATCTAAAAAAATACGGTTCTTCAATTCCGGGTATAAAGCCGGGAAAACCGACTGCGGATGCGTTAGATAATATTCTAACCAAAACTACATTCATTGGTGCTATGGGACTGGGAATTATAGCGCTGGTACCTGCGTTTGCAAGTTATATCACTAAGATTACAACTCTGCAAGGGATTGGAGCTACGTCTCTAATCATCATGGTTGGTGTTGCTCTTGATTTGATTAATCAGGTCAGAACACATCTGCTTGCAAGGAATTATGAAACTTTCCTGAAAGA
The DNA here is from genome assembly GCA_944324435.1 of Candidatus Gastranaerophilales bacterium. GTDB lineage: Bacteria > Cyanobacteriota > Vampirovibrionia > Gastranaerophilales > Gastranaerophilaceae > CAG-196. The sequence continues at coordinate 13,295 of CALUWH010000014.1, read as the reverse complement.
ATAGATTAAATATTTAATACATAAAAAACGTCGGATAATTCATCCGGCGTTTTTTTATGTTGACAAGAAATTCATTACTTTCAATAATTTAGTGTCCATAGGGATTTCTAAAGTTACCTTCTCACCATTAAAAGGTTTTGGAAAAGTCAGTTTATAAGATTCCAAAACCTGCTCTTGGGTTTTAATCTTCATTTTCCCAAATCCATACAGGGTATCATTGTAAACCGGATGCCCGATACTTGCAAGGTGTACTCTAATCTGGTGGGTTCTCCCCGTTATTAGTGTAACCTCTATCAAGCAGGCATCTTTAAATCTTTTAAGCACTTTAACAATGGATAAACTCTCTTTTCCGCCTTCAACTATTGCCATTTTATGCGGCTGGTTAGGGTTACGCCCGATTGGTTTATTTATTGTTATCTCATTCTCATTAATTACACCGCGGACAATTGCCAGATACTTTTTTTCAATCTCTTTGTTCTTCATCTTTTCCGCGAGGTATTTGTGAGTTTTATTATTTTTTGCAACCATTAAAAGCCCGGAAGTGTTTCTGTCCAGCCTGTGAACAATGCCTCGCCGAAAATCACCGTTGATGTCAGAAAGGTTTTCGCCGTATTTAAACATAAGAGCATTCACAAGAGTACCTGTGGTCTCAATGCCGGTCGGGTGTGTAAGCATTCCGGACGGCTTATTTACGACAAGCATATTTTTATCTTCCCAAACGACTTCAAGCGATATGTCTTCAGGCTCAATTTTAACCGTTGATATTGATTCATTAATATCAATCTCGTCTCCGGATTTTATGATATAAGACGGTTTTGAGGGTTTTGAATTGACAAGTATATTGCCCCTCTTTATCTCTGTTTGAATTTTGGAGCGTGAAACATCTTGCATATAGTCTGCAAGATAAACATCTAAACGTTTTTCTTCTGTTAAATCATCTGCTATTAGTTTCATTATTCTTTTTAAAGTAATTATTCTTAATGATAATTACAACTATAGCAAAAACACTGATATTTATAAAAATATCCGAAACATTAAATACAGGAAAATTTACAAAATTGAGCTTGAAAAAATCTCTTACGTATCCGAAAGTCAATCTCTCATACATATTACAAAAAATCCCAGCAATAAGCATCGCAGTCCAGAATGTTGTGATTACGGAAGTCTTCTGGATATGTTTTATCAAGTACGCAGATATTCCAACTATAGCAATGAGTGCAAATGCTACCAGAAATACTTTGGAATTTTGAAGTATACTAAATGCCGCACCTGTGTTTTTAACAAAAATCAAATCAAAAACAGGATTATTAGGCAGCTCCTCTACATAATCTATTACAATATTTGAAAAATGCATGTCGCACAAGATAAAAAACACTGTAGATATTAAAAAGTATGTTATTTTACTTGTCTTTGTCATCATTTTCATCTGCTCCGGCGTTTGTTATAAATTTGTTTTGAGGAATTACATTTACTCTTGTTATCTGATACCCAAAACCGGTTAAGCTCAATTTTATGCTTGTATCCGTGATTGCAGCTTTTGTTAAACCGATGGATGCGATAATATATTCATTTACATTATCTGAATTTGCAGTAAATAATCTTTCCAGAATATTATCTTCCGGGAACTTACGAAAAACTTCTTTCGCCTGTTTTTGCGGATACTCAACCTTGTCATTCGCAATAGAGGCAATTGCAATATAATCCTTTGGAGGAGTAAATTCCAGAGTCGCCGTATACTCTGTATTGGCAAGAATCTGCGTTGGCGCGGTAAGTTTTATGTCCAAGAATCGGGCATCTCCGTAAAGCATAGAAGTTGTTTCGTTTAAAACAGTATCCGACACAACCTTCCATTCGCCGTTCTGTTTCTTTAAATAATATACGCTGTTAGCCTCACTTTTTAGAATGCCATCCATATTGGCCGTAACAGGAATTTCCGCATAAGAGGTCTCAACAAGTTCGGCAATTGCAGTATTATTTTCAATATCTATATTTTTAATTTTTATATCGTATTCAATCTTGTCATAGGTTTCCCATATTTCTTTGACAAGCGCAGAATAAGTATCGAGATTAAAGCCGTCTCCGTTAACATAACTTTTATCATAAGTTGCTATAAATTTGTCAAAATTAGTTTCATTTGCAAATTTAACTTGATCATTCAATAGAGTTTTTATTTCTTTTGAGTCATTATTAGAAGCCCAGAGTTTAAAAAAAGACGAACTATCTCCGGCATAGCTTATTTGAGAAAACGCAAAAGCAAAAAATATTATAAATACAAATTTTTTCATAAGTTTATTATATATTAAAATTATTAAAACATAAATAATCTAAACAAATGAGGGGGACTATCTTACATTTTTAAGTTGTATGTGTTATAATAACTGAAAAGCAACAAATAAGAGGTATGTTTATGCCGAGCATAGACTTAGATGACGAGTTTTTATCATTGTTTTACAACATAACAAACGAAGCTCCGCCCAAACAGGTAGGTTTACTTGATTTAAAAAAACAACTAATAAACGTAGTAGACCTTTTAAAGGAATTAAATAAAAACTCTCGAAAGCCCATAGTAAGCCGCGCATTATATCCGGGAGGAGTAGTTGAGGAGGCTGAGTTAACCGGTCCAGCAATTCTTATTGTTGATGATTTGGGGGTTATAACGTACCAACTAAAGGTTTTATTATCCCAGTTTGACTACGATATAGACTGTTCTCAAGAAATTTATGATGCAGTAAGTAAATTTAAAAATCGCAAATATTCTTACGTTGTTATGGACTTATTCATACCTACAGAGCGTGAAGGTTTTATTCTTCTGACTGAACTAAAAAAGATGGCAGCGGCCGCAGGAAGCAAAACCATTATAGGAGTAATAACGGCATCGCCGAGAAAAGAGATTGAGCAGCAATGCAAAGCACGTGGTGCTGATTTCTTTCTCGAAAAAAATAGCGACTGGCAAAATGCTTTGTACGGAATAATGGAGAAATATATTAAAGCAGATTCTGATACTGATGAGGACGATTATTAGGAATGGAACAAAAATCTCTTTTCTCGGTAATATCTCCTATCATGGTCGGGCCTTCAAGTTCGCATACTGCAGGTGCTGTAAGACTTGGACTTATGGCAAGGAATATTTATAAGAATGATTTTTCCAAAGTGAAATTTATACTTTATAATTCTTTTGCTACAACAGGTTTCGGGCACGGCACTGATAAGGGGCTTTTGGCAGGGCTTCTCGGGTACACTGTTGATGATTCAAGAATTAAAAATATTTTTGATTTAGCGCAAGGGATTGAATACTCTTACGAGTATGTTGAGGATATTTCAAGACATCCGAATTCTGTGGATATTATTATCGATGATAAAATGACTGTTTCGGGAGATTCTGTCGGAGCAGGAGAGATAAGAATAAATAAAATTAACGGATTTTCTGTCAATATTGACGGAACTTATCATACGCTTTTGCTTATGTATAAAGATAAACCGGGTATGATATCAAGGGTAAGCGATATTATTCAAAAACAAAAAATTAATATAGCATCGCTTCATTGTGACAGAAGCGCAAAGGGCGGAAATGCTTCTATGTATGTTGCTCTTGATATACCGGTCGGAGAAGATGTTGTGGAAAAGGTTCGGGAAATTCCGGATGTATATTTTGTGACGAATATCAGGAAATTAAAATAATGGCAATATTATCATTTTATGATTTAGAAACAAAATGCCGTGAACAAAATAAGGCAATATATGAAATAGCGCAGGAAGAAGAAGCTGCTCTTTCAGAAGAATGCGTGGATGTTGTCAGAATAAAAGTTCTGGAAGATTTGCTTGCAATGAAAGAGGCAATAAAAAACGGACTTCAATCTACAGAAAAAGCCATAAGCGGATGGTGCGGGGATGATTGTGTAAAACTTCCGAAAAGATTTGAAAAGCGTGCCGCTCTTTTTGGAAAAACTTTTGAAAAGATAACAACGTACGCGCTTGCAACTGCAGAAGAAAATTTAAGAATGGGAAGAATCGTTGCCTGTCCAACAGCAGGTTCGTGCGGAATTGTTCCGGCGGTTATTGCTGCTGTGTCAGAAGAAGAGAAAATTCAGGAAATTCAGCAGGTAAACGGGCTTTTAACTGCCGGTATGATTGGACTTCTTGTTTCAAATAAAGTTCAGCTTGCAGGTGCTGTGGCCGGCTGTCAGGCGGAATGCGGTGTCGCATCTGCAATGGCTGCAGGAGCGCTTGTGCAAATGCTTGGAGGAAATGTTCAAGAGTGTATACAGGCAGCTGCGCTCGCGTTAAAAAATATTCAGGGGCTTACCTGTGATCCTGTATGCGGATTGGTTGAGGTGCCTTGTATAAAAAGAAATGCTTTTCTTGCGGTGCATGCCGTAACTGCGGCTGAACTTGCATTATGCGGAGTGGAGAGCAAGATTCCTATGGATGAAATCGTCGATACTCTTAAAATCACAGGACAATTGATGTCTCCGCTTCTTAAAGAAACTTCGCTCGGCGGATTAGCTAAGACAAAAACAGCCCAAGAGCTTGAAAAAAAGCTTTTTAAAAAGTAACTATTTCATATAGACAGTATAAGTCTTTGAAGGTTTAACCTTTGCGTGTCCGCCTCTTATTGGCATTAATGCAAGTCCTGCGCCGAAAAATATTGAACCTGCTATCACGCAAGGGCGAAGCCATAAACTCCGGTTTGCGCCTGTTATTGAGATTTCTCCGTATAAAGGGGTTTTTCCTATCTTAAAACTTCCGATGATTATGTCTGCAGGAACTCCATAAGTGTAATTCATTGAAATAAACTCAATCCTGCCGGTAACAGTAGTCCCTGCCGGATATGATTTTACATCCGATACTGTTTCAAACTCGACAATATCGCCTTCTTCCGGTTTTGTTTTGGTTGTTAGGACTTTTTTAATCCTGATTTCTACAGGTGTCTCAGTGCTTTCATACTCCAGGGTGCGCGGTTTTATCTTTAAATTCTTATCAAGAGTAGTATTTACCAGCTCATCTTCAATTATTGCTGAGCATGCCGGCATGAATAGTATATTGACACAGAATATTAATGCGAGAAAACTTTTCATACTAATCCTACAGGTAATGAACCTTCCTCTTTGAGCCGGATTCTACTTTCTTCTGGAGTTTCATCCTGTTTTCTCTTGAAGTTAAAAGAAAATTCTGGTAGTAAATATTTGTCTTGTATTTATTATTTACTAGATATTCAGGGTACTTTTTGTAAATGTATTCGTAAACTTCCATCATCCTTCTGCTTGTTAAAGGATGTGCTGCACACCAGTCATACCTGTATTGAGGAAAAGCTTTATTCATAATAACAATCATTGCAACAGGGTGGTATCCTGCATTTACCATAAAATCGACTGCTCTTTTATCTGATTTGTATTCGTATTTTTTAGGGCAGCAAATGCTCGTGACGAATGAAAAATATCCTCTTAAAATTCCGCTATAACCGTCAATGCTGTGAGAAATTTCATGTCCTAAGATTGCTGCAAGCATATCTTCATCGTCAAGCAGTGAGTATAAACCTTTGTTAATGGTTACAGAACGATCAAAGATGCTTGAATATGCATTGACAACTTTAGAATCATTAAGTGTAAATGTTATACGTTTATCAATTCTATTATCATTCAGCAGTTTGAATCCGACCTGGCTGACGTGCTCAAGTGTTGCTTCATGTTCTTTTTTTGTTTCAAAATATGCGTAAGAAGAAGACGCATAACAAGTTGTACCCAACAAAAGAAACATTGTCAGCATCGCAAAAAGTCGTTTCATATATTGCTCCTCTTTATTAATTTTTGTCTAGAATTGTTCTAAGAAACGTTTGTCGTTGTTGAAGAACAATCTTATATCATCAACAGCGTATTTAAGCATCGCAAGTCTTTCGACCCCCATACCGAATGCGAATCCTGAATAAACATCCGGATCAATACCAACACCATTGAGTACATTAACATCTACCATGCCGCATCCCAGAATTTCAAGCCATCCTGTTCCGCCGCATATTCTGCACCCTTCTCCATGGCACATTATGCACTGAACATCAAGTTCTGCAGAAGGCTCCGTAAATGGGAAGAAGCTGCTTCTAAAGCGTGTAGGACGAGCCGCGCCGAAATAGAGTCTTATAAATTCATTTAAAACACCTTTCAGGTCTCCGAATGTGATATCTTTGTCAATATACAATCCTTCTATCTGATGGAAAAAATTGTTTTTTCTTGCGTTAATATTCTCGTTTCTGTATACTCTTCCGGGCGCAACTACTTTAATAGGCGGTTTCTGGTTCTCCATAACGTGAATCTGTGCTCCTGAAGTTTGGCTTCTTAGCACTACTCCCGGCATTCCTTTTACGTAGAAGGTGTCTTGAACATCCCTTGCCGGATGATCTTTTGGAACATTGAGCATGTCAAAGTTATAATACTCGGTTTCAACCTCCGGAGAAAGTTCCGGGCTTATTACTGAAAACCCGAGGTTCTGGAATATAGACACAATTTCATTTGTTGTTGAAGTAAGCAGGTGTGCTTTTCCTTGCGGAATGTATTTGCCGCTAAGTGTTATATCAATACGATCCTTTTGTAGTTTTTCGTTTAATTCTTTTTGGTAAAAAAGGTCGTGTTTTTCTTTTAGAAGGGATTCCAAATCCTGGGTAATCTGATTTGCAAGAGCTCCTACAACCCTTTTATCTTCGTCAGATAAATCTTTAAGCCCCTTTTTGATTGAGTTAAATTCACCTTTGCGGCTTAAATATTTTAATCTGATTTCGTCAATGTCACTAATGGTTTGAGCATTTTCAATATCAGCCTTTGCGGATGAATAAATATTTTCCAGTTGTGTCTTCATTTCTATTCTTTCTCCCTTAGGAAAATGATACCGCGAGAGAGTTAAAATGTAAAGCTGCAAGGCTTGGCAAAATGCTAAAACTTATTTAATAAGAATCAAATCCCCTCTTTTAACTTCTTCTGCCAGTTTTGTGATAACTCCGTTATCCATTCTTATGCAGCCAAGAGATGCATACTTACCCAGGGAATTTGGGTTATTTGTCCCGTGTATAAACTCTCCTGTTGGACTTCTTTTACCTGTTTTGGGGTCAACTTTTTCAAGACAGATGATTCTTGGCCCGTAATCATTAGGTTTTCTTCTCCTGCGAGTAGATTTTGGCGCAGATCGGTAAGGATACTTTTCTATATGAGTTACAATACGTATCCCCGGATCTGTAGGGTACCGCTTTTTGCCGCTTGCAACAAGGTAGGCTGTAGTTGCGTTGCCATCTTTATCATATTGATATAATATATTTTTGCTTAAATCTACAACAATAATAGCCTTTTTCTTTTCTCCTTTGATTGTAATTTCCGGATTAGGTGCCCTTTGTAGAATTGTGTCGTTAGATGTCCCCTCAGGCGTAACTTTTATGCTTAGCTCTAATGTGTCGGGTTTCTCTTGCGCGCGTATTGGAAGCGTGGTTGTATTCAATGTTATTGCTGCAAGTGCTATTCCTATTGTATTCCTAATTGAGGGGTTAAAGTTTATTTTCATATTAATTTCAAAACTCCTGATAAAAAAAATTGCTTTTTCTATAATAGTCCAAATGGGGAATTATATACAGTACAGGTTGGTAATTTAAATAAAAAATTAAATTTATAAAATAAATCCTATGCGAAGATTTATTTTTTGTATATTTTTGTTATTTATTTATAATAGCTATGTTTATGCCCAGACAATTGATATAAATACATTTGATGAACTCGTTAATTCAACTCCGCAAAACGGCGATGTATTAACTTTTACTCGAAACCTTGAGGCTTCATCTTCTATAGGGAGTTTATTTGAAAATCTAAACATAACATTTGATGGTAATAACTATTATATCAATGGGGATGATTTATTTGGCGGTTTTGTTTTAAATCAAAATAATGAAAGTCTTTTTGATAAAATCGGTGTGCGAAATTGTCAGGGACAGTTATACAATAATTCAAAATTTGCCGGAGCAATATTTAATAATGGTGGTGAAACAAATATATTAAGTTCTGATTTTAGTGGAAATTTTGTAAACTCAATGGGTACTAATATTGGTGTAGGTGGGGCTGTATATAACAGAAATGGAGGAACGGTTTCAATATATAACACTAGATTTGCTGATAATTATGCTTATGGAGCTTCTTCAAGCGGTGGAGCTGTTGCAAATGGATATGATTTAGGTGCGACACCGGATTTAAATATCTCCAATTCTATTTTTCAGAATAATTTTACATACGGAGAAGTTTTATCCGCCGGCGGTGCTTTATATAATACAGGTAATGCGGAAATAAATAATTCAACTTTTCGTGAGAACTATATTTCTGGTTCATCACGTATATTTGGCTATGGCGGCTCTATTTTTAATTCAGGTACAATTGTGCTTAAAAATACCAATTTTGAGGGTAACTATGCGGAGGCAAGTAACCAATCTCTAGTTTTTGGCGGAGCAATTTATAATTCAAACTCTTTGACTGTCGAGAATTCTTCCTTTAGCAATAATCATATAGAGACTCCTTTTACAGGGGCTGGTGGGGCTATTTTTAATGCTGATGGCGCTGAAGCTACCATAAAAAATTCTGTTTTTGAAAATAATTATATCTCATCGGAGGCTCAAGTCGGACATGGCGGTGCTGTTTATAACGCCGGAATTTTGAATATAGAAGGCTCAACTTTTAGAAATAATCTTAACCGAACAGGTGAGTTGAATGATATTTATAATAGCACAGCATCTTCTGCGATTAACTTTAATTCGTCAGGAACCACTAATATTTTGAGCGGAATTGCAGGGATTGGGGTTGTAAATAAAAATGGGGCAGGTACTCTTAACCTTGGTGGTATAAATAATAATTTCACAGGAGACTTTAATTTTAATTCAGGAACAGTAAATCTTCTTGCAGGGGCTGATTATTTCAGTGCAGCAAATACGGCTTTTTCAAATGCAGTTAATTTTAATATGCAAAATGGAGAAATTAACAACATAAATTTTGGCAATATGACATTATCAGGTACAAGCAATGTTTTTGCTGATGTGAATTTTAATACAAATACTATGGATAGGATTAATGCCTCTTCTCTCTCGGGCGGCGGAACTCTTCATTTGGGAAATTTGAGAATAGAAGGGGCTCCAAAGGGAGAATTTATAACAATACCTTTTGCGGATTCTGTTCTGAAAGATGCGGTTACTTACACGCCTGAGACCATAGAAACACCTATTTTTAATTATTATTCAAGTTATGACTCTTCTGACGGTAATCTGGATTTTACGAGGGGAGGATTTAATTCAGCAGTTTATGTTCCGGCTGTTGCGGCACAGCTTGCAGGGTATTTAGTACAGATTGATACCTACAAAAAAATCTTTTCTAATTTAGATATGGTAATGATATCACCGCCTAATATCGTTAAAAGTCTTGATTTTAAAAACCAAACCGCAGATGCGTATCGCCAGTTTGCATTTTCACCGCTGCTTATGCCGGAAGAAAGAAGGGGAGTTTGGATTAAGCCTTATGCAACATTTGAAAATGTACCGCTAAAGAATGGCCCGAAGGTCTCGAATGTAATGTATGGTACAATTCTCGGGGGAGAAAGCGAGCTTATAAAATTGAAACGAGGCTGGTATTCTTTATATGGAGCCTATGTTTCTTATAATGGTTCTCACCAAACTTTTGAAGGTAACGGTATCTATAATAACGGCGGGCTTTTAGGGGTAGACGCCGCTTTTTACAAAGGAAATTTCTTCTCAATCTGGACCGCAAATGCAGGGGCAAATTCTGCAGAGGCTTCTACTAACTTCGGAAGAGATAATTTTGTTATGTTTAACACAGGGATTGCGGAAAAAACCGGCTATAATTGGGAAATTGCAAGCCGGAGGCTAATTCTGCAGCCAAGCCTAATTATGTCATATTCTTTTATCAATCCGTTTAATTATACAACAAGCAGTAATGTAAGTATGAGCGCAAACCCGATTCATGCAATTCAGATTGAGCCGGAAATAAAAATTATAGGGAACTTTAAAAACTATCTTCAACCGTATTTAAGTGTGTCAATGGTTTGGAATATAATCGATAAATCAAATTTTCAGGCTAATGACGTCTATCTTCCAAGCCTTGCAATCAAACCTTTTGTGCAGTATGGTGTCGGAATACAGAAACGCTGGGGGGATAGGTTCACCGGCTTTTTGGAAGGTATGATTCGAAACGGCGGCAGAAATGGTATTGCACTGCAGTTTGGACTCAGAATCAGTATTTGATTTGAACCTTATTTGTGATTAAATATTTTTATCAGATGAGGAGAAATGAATGAAAATCAATAGAATATTTACCCCGGTAAAAAATGCTTATAATAAAGGCAAAACAGCAACTGCAACAACTGTAAATAAGGTAAGAAAAACAATTGAACCTAAAATTTATGAAGCGGTTTCGCATGTTCAAGATATTACAGCTACGCCTAAAAGAGAAATTTTAGCTAGGAAAATGAAGAATACTAAAAGGTCTTATTTAATTAGGGGTGTGCAATATCAATTAATGAAGAATAGGGTGCAGAATGACCCGGCTAAGATGTTTGTAGTACAAACTTGTGGACGAAAAGTTGATAAGTTAAAATTAAAGGCAGAGAATGCTGCTCAAGAATACAAAAAATTTGTTGAAAAAGAAAAGGCTATACAGCAAGCTTTTGATCGTTTAAATAATCAGGAATCTAAAAATGGGTATTGAAAAGGTTAAAGAATTTTTGTCAGCATATAATCTGGCAGAAAAAGTAATGGAATTTGATGTTTCAAGTGCAACGGTTGAGCTTGCGGCAAAAGCTTTAAATGTTGAACCTGCAAGGATTGCTAAAACACTTTCTTTTAAACAGGACGATAAGTGTATTCTTATTGTTTGCGCAGGCGATGTTAGGATTGATAATAAAAAATATAAATCGTTTTTTTCTAAAAAGGCCAAAATGCTTACGCCGGAAGAAGTTGTTTTTTATACAGGATATAATATCGGCGGTGTATGCCCTTTTGGAGTAAATAAGGACAATGTTAAGGTATACACTGACATCTCGCTTAAACGTTTTAATACTGTATTTCCGGCATGCGGAACTTCTAATTCTGCAATAGAATTGACATGTGACGAACTTTTTTCAATATCAGAAAGCGCCGGATGGATTGATGTTTGTTCGTAACCCTTGATAAACTTGCTTAAAATTCATTTCGAGGTAATATAAAAACAAAAGAAGAGGAGTTTGATTATGGATAATAAAACAATATGCTTTATTGGTGCCGGCAAAATGGCAAGCGCAATCATAAAAGGCCTGTTGAGCTCTAATACGTTTGATAAAGAACATATTATTGCAGCGGAAGTTAATGAGGATTCTGCAAAGAGAGCAAAAGAAAATTTTGGAATCAAGGTTGTGTCAGATGCAAAAGAGGGTGTAAGAGATGCGGATATAATCCTTATTGCAACAAAACCTTTTGTAGTACCTGAGGTTTTGGAATCAATAAAAGATTTGGTCACAGATAAGCAGCTGGTAATTTCTATTGCAGCGGGAATTACATTCTCAAAGCTTGAAGGGGCTCTTGGTACAGATAAAAGATTTGTACGTGTAATGCCTAATACACCGGCTCTTCTTGAGTGCGGTATGAGTGCAATATGCAAGAATAATTCTGCGAGCCGCGAGGATATAAAACTTGTTGAAAATATTTTCTCAAAAATCGGGAAAGTTATTTTGTGTGAAGAAAAGGATATTGATGCAGTTACAGGAGTTTCAGGTTCAGGTCCTGCGTTTTATTATTATATAATCAATGAGATTGCAAAAGCCGGTGAAAAGTTGGGGCTTGATTATAAAACTGCTCTAACCCTTTCCGCCCAAACAGCTCTTGGTGCTGCGAAAATGATTCAGGAAACCGGGAATACGCCTGAGGAACTTATAACAGCTGTTACAACACCGGGCGGAACTACGGCTGAAGGGAATAAAGTATTGAACGAAAGTAATATTTCTGAAATTCTCTTTGAGACAGTAAAGAAAACTGCCGAAAAATCAGCGCTTATGAGTAAGGGTTAAGTTGATAACAGTTTTAGCCCTGTAATACCGCTGATTATAAAGAATATACATACAAAGCGCATAATGCTTACCGGTTCTTTGAATAAGATTATGCCCAAAATAACTGTGCCTATAGTTCCAATTCCGGTCCAGACTGCATAAGCTGTTCCAAGCGGTATGTTTTTTAGTGCAATTGCAAGGAAATAAAAGCTTGCAACCATTCCAATAACAGTAAGGGTGCTTATCCAAAAATGAGTAAATCCGTGTGATAATTTAAGACCGATTGCCCAGGCTACTTCAAACAATCCCGCTATGAATAAATAAAACCATGACATAATCTATTTTCCCTTTCTTCGTATTAAAAAGGCCTGAGAGATGTTTAATATCTCCCAGGCTTTTATCCTTCCGTGTCCGCAAATCCTTGCGAGTTTTCTCTCGGTCCAGCCCAAACAATAATTTGCGGAACCCTAGAAAACTTTAGTTTTATTTTAACACAAACTGAGTGCTTCTTGAATTCACCCATAGTTGTTCGTAAATTTTTGTAACGAAAAATCCAAATAGTCTAAAGTTTAGAAAAAATTGTTCTTTATACAAAATATAATTATATTATTGATGCGGTAAATCTACAAGGCATATAATTTAATTTAACCTCTTAATATGTCCTTTTCTTTCTCTTTTCTTGCGAATAAAAAGAGAAAGAAAAGAACGAAAAGAAAGAGAAAATCCGCAAATGTGTTCTACGCCCTTAGGGCGTGGGATTGAATGGCTGTTGCAGGCAAGCCTGCACTCTTGTGCTCGCTATCGCGGCTTCGCCGTACGCTCGCAAAAAATTTATAAAGTTCGTAGGTTTTGGGAATCATAGATTACAAAAACTGATTTGCTGCGGTAAATCTACGGAACGATCTTTGTGAGGCGTGAATAGATTTTAAATATTTTGAGCCTTAACGGAATGAGCCAATAATATTTGCGAGAGGACAGCAGAGGCAAGCACTGTTTGAGCGTAAGCGAGTTTGCTTGCCTTAGCTCGAGCAATTTATATTATTGAGCGAATGGAGTTCCGGCTCAAGAGGTTCTGCTTGGTTGTTGCCGTAAAACGTGTCTGCGTGTTTTGCCGCCGCAAAACACTTCGCACTCTGGCAACAATCCGCTTTCCGCCTCTTTCTTGCCGGCACAAGAAAGAGGCATATAATTTAATTTAACCTCTTAATATGTCCTTTTCTTTCTCTTTTCTTGCGAATAAAAAGAGAAAGAAAAGA
>CALUWH010000013.1 GCA_944324435.1 Candidatus Gastranaerophilales bacterium | reverse complement strand
TCAGGAGCCTCAGCAGGCGGAAGTTCTTCCACTGCGATAGGTTATAAGGCATCAGCAACCGGCTCGCAGAGTACGGCTGTCGGAGCTTATTCTACAGCTTCACAAAACGCAGTTGCTATCGGAAGTAATGCCGTTGCAGCAAATGACAGTATTGCAATCGGAAAAGATGTGAATATTACGGGTTCAGGTTCTATTGTAATCGGTAAAAACTCAAAAGCTGAAAAAGCAAATTCTATAGTTATCGGTAACAATGTAACATCAAGCGGTGATAATCAAATTGTTCTTGGTACAAAAGATGATACTATTTACATCCCCGGAAATATTGTAGTCGGTAAATCTGCTTACCTCGGGGCAGATGATACTAGTGCAGTTATTGCTATGAGAATGCACGCAGGAAATAATACTTCGTTTAGCAGATTAGTTGGCACGTCTAATTCTGCTGTTGATTTTAATGCACGCTCGTACAGTGAAGGTAATAGTCGGTTTACAGTGGATACAGACTTAGTATACTATAATAAACGCTCATATAGTAAAAATAATTATAGTGTTGAGGCTTATGCTAAAGACCGTAGTTGGAGCTATTCAAAGAGGTCATATAGTGCAGATAATTGTAGAACAAATTTTACTGGCACGGTTGGTTCCACAGGCCCTCTAACAGTAGATGAGGATGGGAATTTAGGTCTTGTAGTCGGAGGAGTAGGTTTTGAAAATATTACTGCCCCCGTAAACGGTGTAATATCTTCTAACTCCAAAAGTTCAGGTAAAACATCTGACCGTCGATTGAAGAATGTTGGAGAGAAGTTTACCGACGGGTTAGAGGCGTTAAAGAAGCTTGATTTATACCACTTTACATTCAAAAAGGACGAGTCAAAAACACCTCACGTCGGTGTGATGGCTCAGGATTTACAAAAGGTATTTCCTGATGCGGTTACAAAAGGCGATGACGGGTATTTGAGAATCAGGTTTGAAGATATGTTCTACGCGGTTATAAATGCGGTAAAAGAATTGGACGCTAAGATTACGGCATTTGCGGCTGATATTACCGGAATGAAAACTCGACTTGATTCGCAGGACAAAACTATCGAAACTCAACAGAAGCTTATCGAAGCACAGCAAAAGACGATTGAGGAATTGCAGAAGCAGAATGAAGTGTTCTCAAAACGGCTGAATAAGCTCGAAGGGCGTGAGGGTTAACCCCTCGCGCTTTTTTTAGTTTTAGCCAGGCAATGCCTGACCTACTACTATTTCTATCAGGCGGAATAGTTTGTCATGAAGTCTACAAGTTTTATTTCCCCCTTTCGGGATATTACCAGAAATCAAGTATAACCCCAAGTTGATTAGATACTGAAGGGGTAAATAGAACTCGGCAATAAGACTATTAACTAATCCGCATATTGAAAAATTTTCAACAGGACAAAATAATTAATTTGGGACAGTTGTGGAGCTTGTTTCAGCATCTTACATGAGGGGAATTATACCTATCTATTGGTAAGCTCCTGAACAGCTCAAAAATCGAGGGGGAATAACTTATTGCAAGTCCATATCCTATAAACGATTTTCTATGCTTTCAGGATGACAGAAAATTTTTCTCTCGTACACTAACCTTCTTTCCAGCTAGGGCCATAATTTATATCAACAATTAGCGGAACCTTCAACGGCTGGTCAAGTTCCATACATCTTATTGCAATCTCTTTTACTGCCTCAAGTTCTGATTTCGGAACCTCAAACACAAGTTCGTCGTGAACCTGCAACACCATTTTTGTTTCAAGCCCCTCCAGTTCTTTATCAACTCTAATCATAGCCATTTTGATTAAATCGGCCGCAGTTCCCTGCAGAGGCTGGTTTATTGCAGCCCTTTGCGCAAATTCCCTTATCTGGTAGCTAGAACTCTGAAGTTCTGATGCCAGATATCTTTTGCGGCCGAATATTGTCTCTACATAACCGTGTTTGGATACAAATTCAATTTCTCGATTCATGTATTCTTTTACACCAGGATAAGTTTCAAAATATTTATCAATAAATTCCTGCGCCTCGCTTGCAGAAATTCCAAGATTCTTAGCAAGGCCGTATTTTGATTGGCCGTAAACAATTCCGAAATTTACCGCCTTTGATTTGCGCCTCATCTCTTTTGTAACATCCTCCGGCTTAACCCCGAAAACTTTTGACGCGGTCATTGTGTGGATATCCATGCCGGTTGTGAACGCTTGTATAAGGTGTTTATCCTCAGAGACATGAGCCAGAAGGCGCAGTTCTATTTGAGAATAATCAGCCGATAGAATCAAAGAATTTTCTCTATCCATCGCGCAGAATGCATAGCGGATTTTATTACCTTCCTCCGTTCTTATCGGGATATTTTGAAGGTTAGGATTTGAAGACGATAGTCGTCCGGTGACGGTGAGCGCCTGATTGAACGTTGTATGAATCCTGCCGTCACGTTTGCTTATAAGAGTCGGAAGCACGTCTGTGTATGTTGATTTAAGCTTTGAAAACTTTCTGTGCTGGAGTATATAGTCACAGATTTCGTATTCTTTAGCAAGCTCTTCTAAAACTTCCGCGCCTGTTGAGCGAGATTTTTTCTTTTTATTCTTTATCCCGAGTTTATCAAACAGAATTTCCGCAACCTGCTTCGGAGAATTGATATTGAATGTCTCGCCTGCAAGCTGATATATTAAATCCTCCAGCTCCGCAAGTTTTTCCGTCATATAAGCAGACAGTTCTTTTAAGTATTCAACATCGATTGCAACTCCGGTGTGCTCCATTTTTGCAAGCACGATAGTAAGCGGAATCTCTATTTCAGAGACGAGTTTTTCTTCCTGTCTGTTAAGATGCCCTTTCCAGTAATCGTACAATTCAAATATTGTATGAGCCTCATCACAGGTGAACTTGATAAAATCGTCATCTTCCTCTGTCATAATATGGTTAAGAAAATCCAATGCCTGAGCTTCCAGAGCATGTTTTCTGTTAGGGTCTTTAACATAGCTTGCAAGCAAAACATCGTATTCAAGCCCCTTCGGAGTAATTCCGTTGTTTAACAGCAAATGATAATCAGATTTTGCATCAAAGCCGATTTTTTTGATATCTGGATCTTCTATTATAGACTTAAGCTCCGGAATAAATGCCTCTGAAAAATAGTAGCTTGTTCCGTTTGAAATTGAGCAGCCTTTGATTAAACCGTCTTTTGAGTACCACTTAATTGCAATACGTTTAGAGTTTTTGATTTCCTCCAAAATACTTTCCAAGTTATCTTTGTTAACTTCTTTGTAGACAAAACCTTTATCCTCAACAAACTTTTTAACAGCCTGCGTAAAAAGGTTTTGCTGCAATGGCTTTTCCGGAAACGAAAACAAACTCAGGTTTGAGGCGTCTTCTAAATTATTTGAAGATTTAGAATCACCGTCAAAAGACGATAGGATTTTATCAATGTTTTTTATAAAAGTATAAAACTGCATTTTTTTAAGAAATGCCGTAACCTTATCCATCTGCGGAAGCGTGACAGATGCTTTATTAATATCAAAATCAATGTCAACATCTCTGATAATTGTTGCCAAGTCTTTTGATAACATTGCAATATCTTTGCCCTCACAGATTTTTTTTCTTATTGCATTTTCAGGAATATTTTCGCAGTCATCAAGCACAGACTCAAGATTCGGATATCTGTTCAGAAGTTTTTGTGCGGACTTTTCTCCGATACCTTTTATCCCCGGAATATTATCTGACGTATCTCCCCTAAGCCCCTTGTAATCAGTTATCTGGTTCGGATAAACGCCAAGTTTTTCATATACTTTATCCCAGTCGTATTCAATCAACTCACCCTTAGACGGAATAAGAACCTTAACACATCCTGATTTATCAATAAGTTGAAAACTGTCCTGATCACCTGTCAGAATAAGTGTTTGATGTCCGTTTTCGCAAGCTATTTTTGAGATTGTTCCTATAACATCGTCAGCTTCAAACCCCTCTTTTGTAATTATCGGAATATCAAAAGCTTCCAAACCTTCCGTTATCACTCCGAGCTGGCTTCTCAAAGTGTCGGGCATAGCCTCTCTGTTCGCCTTATACTCTTCAAACTTTTCAGTTCTGAAAGTTTTTCTGCCTACATCGAAAGCTACTGCAATATAGTCGGGATGTATTTTCATCAAAAGATCAAAAATAGCTTTGAAAAATCCGTACACAGCCCACGTAGGCTGGTTATCTGCGGTTTTCATTCCTGTTCTTTCAAGCGCAAAATACTGGCGGTATGCAAGTGCGTGACCGTCTATCAAAATTAAAGTCTTTTTTTCCGACATAAAATACTCCCATTTATTAAAAATATTATAACATAATATATAAGAGTTAATAAAAAGGAAAAATTTCTGGTTAAAAATGTGTTCTATGGAGAAGGTAAAATCTTACCCTCTTCTCAACCCTTAAACTTGATGTTCTGAATTAGTACCTTCCGACTTGATTTCGGCCATGTTCTTTTGCGTAATACAAACCCTTGTCAGCCCATTCTATCAAATCCTGTGGGGTTTGAGCGTTGTCAGGGAAAGTTGCGACCCCAAGGCTAATTGTAACAGTTGCAGTATCAACAGGATTAAGATGGAAAGGCTTTTCAGAAACCGCATTGCAAATTCTGTTAGCATTGAAAAGCGCATCCTCTGCACCTGTATTTGGAAGAATAATGCTCATTTCTTCTCCGCCATACCTGCAAACAACATCAGTTGCACGGGAATTTTTCTTCAAAGTTTGCGCAACCTGTCTCAAAACAGCATCACCAGCCTGGTGTCCATAAGTGTCATTGAACTTTTTAAAGAAATCAATGTCTACAATAATCAATGAAAACGGCTGGTTATAACGTCTTGAAATTTCAATTTGTCTTCTCAATGTATCTTGAAAATATCTGTGATTATACAATTCCGTAAGACCATCTATTGTCGCAAGCTTGTACTGGTATTCAAAATCTCTTGCTTTCATAAGGTATTTTGCGAGGAATGAAAGCGCGAATGACGCCATAATTGCAATTATCGGCATCAAAACCGGTATCCAGAGATTAAAAAGTTCCATAACATAGTATGAGACAAATAAATATGCAATACCAAATAATACTGTTGATAAGAAGGCAAACAGTGTGGATGTTGAAAGCATTACTATTAAACCTACAAGAACTATAACACCTGCTACTATCAAAAAGTCCGTCACTGTGTCCGTCTTTTTTATAAAATTATCATCAAGCATATTATTGAAGAATGTTGCATGAACCTCAACACCCGGATACACGCCCTCCTGAATAGGGACACTCTTTGTATCATGAAGGCTCATTGCAGTTGTTCCTATAATAATTATTTTGTCTTTAAAATCAAATCCGCTTGTTTTAGCCCCACTCATTTCATTTATGACTTTGTACATAGGAACTATAGTATGTGTGCCGCTCGGACCGTACCAATTCAGGATTGCTTCTCCGTTTTTAGTCAGAGGAATTTTTGTCTCCATAACTTTGAGATTAGAGTTCCGGTCTATAACAAAATGATTATCAGCCTCCATCATTAAATAATCACTTGCGGCTTTGAACGTTAAATAAGGATAATACTTGTCCTTATAAATCATAAGCGGAGGAACATTTCTTATAATACCGTCACTGTTTCTCATAAGATTAGTCATTCCGACACTTGCTTTTCCATTAAGAATTTCAGGCAAAATCGTACGGCAATTTTTGAATCCGTAGTGATTTTTTATATTAACACCGGAATTATTTTCCACATTAACTGCAAGCCTTTCCGGCAAATCAGCAGGCTTTCTTACATCAGCAGGCTGGTTATCAAAATTCATTGCAGTGTATATATTCGGATATCTGTTCATAGTATCCGAGAGTTTTTTATCATTATCGCCGTCAGCTTTTATTGACTTAATAAACATCAAATCAAAAATTATGCTCTGTGGGTTTTGGAGTTCCAAATAATCAATTAAATCAGCATAAACACCCCTTGGAATCGGCCACTCGCCGTATTTATCCCAAAGCATTTCAAGGCTCGCATCGTCGATTGCCAAAATTACAATGTCCTTGTTTGGAAGTGGGCGTTTGTGCATAACCCTTATCGCCTGTCTGTAATCAAATGTACGGTTTTCTGCGACTTCAAAAAACGAAACTATAACATTTTTCAACGTTTTATTATTCTGCAAAAGAACAAATCCGATAAGCAGAGTTGCCATCACAAGCAATAAGTATGTTCCGTATATAAACCACTTTGTTTTTATAAGATTCTTCAATTTACTCTCCCCTATGTTAAAACTAAACTACATTCTAGTATAGTTAATCTTAGAGTTTTTTGCAAGGAACTTATCTCCGCTCAGACCTTTTTCTATCAAATTATTATTGATTTTCAGGAGTTCTGTCGAGTGGAGTAAATCCAGAGGATTCAATAAATATTTCAGTAAACATTCTTCGTGTAAATTCATTATTTTCTTCTTTCGGGTAAATGTAGAGACAATATTTTCTACGGCAAATCTTGACATTTCTTTAATAATTATTAAAACGATACTACAAATGGAGTATTTTAAGATAATTACCTAAATTATTCTGAAAAACATCCGATAAACGTAATAAAAGAGGTGACATACATGTTTAACGGTTTCTATCCAAGATACGATTTAGAAGCACGAATCCAACATACTAAGCTGGATTCATGGGGTTATGATATTCCGTCTGCGAGAATGAATCGGGTTGAGGAGCCTGCAACTGCGGATTTTCAAAGCGTTATGTCAGGACTTGTAGAAAACCTTAATACAACAATGAATGCTCCCGATAATTTGCTCAAAGATGCAATGATGGGCTCCGAAAACGTTGATATCCACGACGTTATGGTTGCGATGTCCAAAGCAGAAATAAGTGTTAACGTTGCAACTACTGCAGTGGGTAAAGTCATCCAAGCGTATGATAAAATCATGCAAATTCAGATTTAGTCTTCTCATATTTAATATATATGTGTATAATATTTATGTAGGGCAGGATATATGGATCTTAAAAAGTTATTAGAAAATAAAGTTCTTTTAGCCTCAATAATCGGAGGCATTGTTCTCCTGCTCGTAGTATTTATTATCTGCGGAACAATTGCCGCATCAAATAAATCCAACAATGAAATTGATGTAAGTAACGAACCGCTAAAAGAAGATGTTGATCTTCTAACAACCGATAACTTAGGCAAAGCCCTTGAAATACAGGCGCTTCTTGCAAGAAATAACATTGTAGCTGCCCGAGCAGTTGATGGTACAAAATCAGTTTTGAGACTTAAAAAAGGCGACTGTACGCCCGGCATGAGAAAATGTACAACCGAACAAAGAGACAGAGCTATTATGGTTATTGTTGAAAGCGGATTGTACGACCAGAACGTCGGGCTGGAAGTCTTTGACAAAGGCGACTTTACTTCTACTAAAGAAGATAAAAGAATAAGACTGGTTCGCGCTATGAACGGAGAGCTTTCAAGACTTATTAAGAGAATTGACGGAATCGAAAACGCATCTGTATTTATATCAATTCCGGAACAGACAATGTTTTCTTCTATGCAAAAACCTGTAACAGCAACCGTTCAATTAACAGTTGCTGTCGGTCAGACTTTAGATATGGCAAAGATTAAAGCTGTATCAAACCTGCTTCTGGGAAGCGTTTCAGGCTTGACCGCCCAAAACATTTCAATCACCGATACAAACGGTCATGTTTATAACAGCATGATTGATGCTCAATCAGAAATGCTTGCAAGATTGCAGGAAAATGACAAGTACATGCAGGAAAAAGTTCAGGCACAATTAAACAGACTTGTCGGCTCAGGGAAATACGTTGCAACCGTCAGCACATTCCTTAAACAAGCTCCTGTAGAAAAGTTTACTATTGAATATGACCCGAACAAAAAAGCATCCGTAAACGAACAAACTTTCTCTGAAGGTTTGGGCGATCAAACCCAGGATGTTAATAAGAATACAAACGCAGTTAGCGTATATCTTCCAAATGGTCTGCCTGCAGGAAGTTCCGATTCTTCACAAAACAGAAGCTATTCAAGAACCGCAAGAGAAACACAGTATGGTGTTACAAAAGTTCAAACAAATGAATATATGTCACCGGGCGTGCTCGAAGAAATTTCAATTGCCGTAACTCTTGAAAAGGATGCGCTTCCTGTTGAATTAACTCTTGAAGAATTAAAAGAATTAGTTGCACACGCAGCAAGCCCGAAAGCTGATCCTGAAAATGTAACAATCGCATTTGCAGACTCTCTGGATCCGTTTATGGCAGGTGATAAACACGTTAAAGCCCCAATCAAGGCTGAACACGGAAACCCATGGTGGCTTGCAATAGCACTCCTTGCCTTCGGATTATTCTTCGGACACAAGGCTTTGACACAAAAGATTAATGCCGCAAAAGCCGCTCAAGAAGAGGAGCTTATGAGACTTCGTGAAATGAATGAAGCTCAGGAAAAACAAATTAAGGATTTAAGCGTCAATGCCGCAGATTTAATCCAGAAACAATCACAACTCCAGCAAGGGTTATTGGAGCAGCAAAACCGTCCTGCAGCGATTCCTGCAACAGGTGCCGAAATCAGAGAGGCTTTAAGAGAATTAAAGCGTGAATTTGATGGAGTTGATGAAGCAGAAGCAGGAGAACGAATCAGAAGCTGGATTGAAGGATAGGGGTAAATGTATTTGACCCGGTTAGTCGGAACTACTGGTCTATTGGAGATGTAAGGGAGTAAACAATATTGGTTTATAGGCAGAATTACAAAGCAATTTTTTTAATAATATGCGGACTTCTATTCTGCGGATTTAGCTTCTTTCCAAAAAGTCCGGCACAGGCTGTGGAATCCGCAACACCTGCACAAACAAAAACTTACAATTGGGGTTATTATATGCGAAGCCTCCAGAGAAAAGTCAGACCGAATCTTGTATTAAATAATGTTTCCGATACTCAGAAAGTAAAACTTAGTTTCAATATTAATAAAAGAGGTGAGGTTTCAGATTTAAAAATCACCAAATCTTCCGGAAACCAGAAACTTGACGCCGCCGCTCTTGCTGCAATAGAGAAATCCTCTCCATTTGCGCCGCTGCCATCGTGGTATAAGGGCGAAGGGATTTGCGTAAATTTTTATGCAAGCAAATTATTTATCGGAGCTTCTGTTAAAAAAGAGTATTAGGTTTTTCTTGCAATAAAAATAACAATCAGAATCTGAAGAAGTTGATTTTTATCCTTCATTTAGGGTATAAATGTATTATGAATAAGAATTTATTGGGGGGAATAATTGCCGTATCTTTATGTTTGAGTCCTGCATTCGCTCTGGAGGATGATATTGTTACACTTGATAAAAACAGTATTGAAAAACCGACATTAGAGATAGACACTACAACCAAACAGCTTGAAGGCTCTTTGCTTGTAAATGATTCGGAGGATTTGGCAAAAATCATTGAAGAGCAAAAAGACCACGATATCAAAGATTTGGAAGCCCTATGGAAAGGCACTGTTGAGAATAACCAAGTTATCGGCTTTGCTCTCAAAAAACTTGCAACTCCTGAATCTCAGCGCAGAATACACTCCTCGCTTATGGCAAAAACTTTGTCTGCAATTGTTGCAGGTGCGTCATTTGTGCCGAGTCTAATGGGGGCAAATTATGCAGTTCAAACCTCTGCGTTTTCTGCAGGAAGGCTCGCACAAGGGCTTTTGAACAGAAAAAACATTCCGCAGGAAACTCCGCTTACAGATACGGAGCTCATTGAACTTGCAAGCGTGATAGAAGAACTGCAAGACACTCTGATAAGTTCTTATTATAACTATAAAAATTCTCTGACACAGCTAAAAGATACACGGGCTAAAATGCTTTTGTACAGCCGGAATTATTCAAAGGCGCTTGATAGTACAAATGTCCTTGAAATCGCTATTTCATCATCACTTTATGATTCAATGAGGATTCAGGAGTTTAATCTGGAACAGGCGGCAAAAAAATACCATATCCAACTCCAGAGACTTGCGGGCAAAAAAGTTGTTGATTCGCTTGAGCTTTATCAATATGATTTTAATTCCGTTCTTTACAAAGTTCCGGGAAACAATAAAAAAGATGATAAGAAGGGAGGAACAAATGTTAAAAAATAAGTTTGTGCTTTTTCTTCTTATGTTTCTGTTTTCACAGCCTGTATTTGCAGGAATCCTGCTGGATGATGTAACAACCCCGAAAGAGCCCTTTTTTAGGCTTGGAACAACGGATATTCCGGAAAATAAAATTGATGTAAACGGGAAAATTGAAGTTAAACCGGCCGTTTATAAAGAAGAAAAATTTTACAGCACAGGTCTCACTTATGCAGATTTGAGCATAAAAAAAATGTCAATGGAAGTTTCTAAATCAGTAGATGCAGATTATAATGAAATGATGGAGGATTTATCACTTTTATGGCAGGGCGCTGCGATGAAGAGCGATACGATAAAATTTGCTATTTATAAATTATCTAATCCGGACAAAGACAAGCCGGACACAAATGCTGTTAAGAAAGTGCTTACAACAATCGCCGGCATGTCAACGTTTTTGGGTGCAGGTATGGGGAATCCGGTGCTCGCCAGCGCTGCATTAATCGGCGGAAACACTCTCGGAATTATGTCTCAGGATACAAAAGAGCTGAATTACAAATATTCTCAGGTTACGGATGCGGATATGATTATTCTTGTCAGAAAAGTCGAAGATTTGCAGCAAAAAGTCGTAGACATGTACTATGATTATATGACGGCAAAACATCTTTACGATATGACTACCGAAATGGTTAATCAAAGGAATAAGAATTACCAGAATGCGCAAAACCTTTCTAAAGAAGTTATTCTTATTACGGACACTTTCTATCGCGAAGCTATGGATGAACAGCTTAAAGCAAGAGGAAATTTTTTTGAAAAACGCTCACGGCTTGAGCAGCTTGTAGGGAGTGATATATTTCATCAATTTGAAGCACGGGTTAACGAACGCGAGGGTAGTAGTATTCAAGACTAACTCTTGTTAAGATTTAATATATGTGCTATCTTAGGAATAAGAGAATAAGGAAGTTTTATGTTTAAGAATAACTTAGAGCATTTAGATAATCAGGCGCTTAGAGAAAGGCTTGAAAAAATTACGCAGGAAGAAGCAAGCCATAACATGTCATATTGTATGACACCGTCAAATGATTACTTACTGATGAAAAACGATTTTCCGCTTGATGATTTAAATAATCCACGTCAAGCAATAAAAGATATGCTTAATGCAAGTATTAAACAGCCGATGGAAACAAATGACATTATTATTACTTTTGGAATCGGACTGGGCTATCTGCTTGATGAGGTTTATAATACTTATCCTTCAAGAATATTTATTTATGAACCGGATATTCTGCTTCTGAGGTTTGTTCTTGCAAATGTGGATATTTCAGAGCATCTTGCTAGCGGAAGAGTCTTTATCTTTAATGATTTAAACGAGCTCATAAAAAAACTCTCTTCGATTTATATAACAAAAGATAAAGTTGAAATTGTTTATCTCAAAAATTATGCAGTAGTAAAGAATCAAGAACTTCTGGTGTTAACTCAGAAAGTTTATGAGATCTGCAAGAGCAAGATTGTTGATATCAATACAATAAAACGTTTTTCAAAAAAATGGCTGATTAATACTTTACAAAATATTAGTACGATAAACCTTTCTACAGCTTACAGACTTAGTGACTTAGAAGGGAAATTCTCCGGTCAAACTGCTCTCATATTGGCAGCAGGGCCTTCTCTGAAAGAAAACATTGAGAAAATTAAAGCCAATAGGGAAAAATATGTAATATTTGCAGTTAATAAGGTCTTGAGAGCGCTTGAACCAACCGGTATTACTCCTGACTTTGCAGTATGTCTTGATCCGGGAGGAATCGATTTAACTCTCACCGGTCTGGAGGATTTTTGCAAAAAAATAAACTGCATTATGGATTTAAAGTCTGATTCCGTTCTTTTTACAAAAGGCTTTAAACGTTATTTTATCTCATTTACGGAAGACGATTTTGTTGTCAAAAAGCTGACAGACTATAATAAATCGATTAAAACATACGAGTTCGGCGGTTCTGCAACAACAATGGCTCTTGTTGCGGCTGTTAAGATGGGGTTTGCAAAAGTTATTTTTGCAGGACTTGATATGGCATTTAAAGACGGTGTGATGTATTCAACCGGAGAAACCGTAAACAAAATTTCCGATTCTAAAATGACCGTAAGCAATGCTCAGAAGAATATTGTTAAAGTTAAGTCTGTTACAGGCGATATGGTTGAAACAAGGGACGATTATGCTGCGTTTATTCAACACTTTGTTATGTTAATTAAAGATTTAAAATATAAAGAAATCTATAATACAACATCCTTTGGGGCAGATATCGAGGGGATGAAAAACCAGAGCTTTGAAACAATTCCTCTCGGAACACTATCCAATGGTACACCGATAATATTGGGAGAAGTCTCGCCGTTTACCTTTGATATTAAGGCCTGGTCACAGGAAGAACTGCTGTTGATTAATAATGTAATATCAATTCTTTCGAAAGGAATGTTTTCGCCGGCGCTTGTCTCTGCGATAGTGAAATCCCCTCTTCTATATCAATATATGCAGGCTGAAATTTTAAAAGTAATGCAGGCAAAATTCTCTCACGATAATGCGGAAGAATTTATTGAAAAAGTAAAAGCTGCAATAAAAGAAGTGATTGAACTTCTGCAAAAAAACAGATTAATATAGGAGATTAATTATGAAAAAGAAAATTCTGCTTGCAATATTGTTTACGTTTATGACTGTACATTCGGCTTTTGCGGCAGATCAGATAAAGGTTGTTGCAATGGAGGAATTTAAAACGGCAGAGCCTTCTGAAATGATTAATGTAAAGGTGCTAAAGGCTTCTTCGCTAGGCAAATATGAATTAAAGGAAAATTATATTCTTCACTGTCAGGTGCTTCAAATTGTTGATCCTAAAAGATTAAAAAGAAGTGCGAGTTTCTATGTAAAGCCTGTGTCTTATACAACTCCTGACGATGATACCGTTAAAATCAGAGAAGAACTTTACGGAAAATATTCGGCACATGTGTTATCAAAAGATGAATTGAAAGAAATTGAGCCGACCAAAGTTATAAAAAGCGCAGCTCTAACTGTTGGAAACTATTTTGTTAAAGGTCTTTCTGTTGGCGTTTCTTTTGTCGAAGGTGTTGTTAAAAATGAGAAAGACAATCGTCTAAAATCGGGGGTTGTAAATGCATATGAAGCTTCTCCTTTGTCCTATGTCGAGGAAGGAGAGCAGCTTGATATTCAAGTCGGAGATGATTTTTATCTTGTATTCAAATATGATGATGAAAACGATTTAGAAGAGAGTGATACTGAGCGTGCCGGAGAATCTAAGTCCGATTCAAAAGAAAATACACCACAAGAGAACTAATTGATTTACGTTAAAAATTCAATAGCTGCGCCGGAAACAATACTTATTGCCAAAATAATAAATATGATAAGCATTGTATCTTTAAATTCGTTATTTTTTAGAAGAACAAGCAGCCCCAGCCCGGAGTTGGAAAGCAGTCCTGCCATACAGGCCGCGAAAGTTATCGAACCCTTTACAAGCATCATAGTTAAACCTATTGATACTGCACAATTTGGGATAAGACCAACTAAAGACGCAAGCAGTATCTGGGTATATTTACCTCCGGATAACGATGTCATTGAAAAATGTTCCATACAGAAATTTAAAACCAGCGTAATTGATAGAATAAATACAAAAATGTTTATTGTATGCATAATAGGATGTATTATAAGCTCTCTTTTTGAGCCATGTTCAATATCGTGTTTGCAGCATCCCTCCTCAATTTTCTCTTCTGTCTCATAAACTCCTGGCACTTCGGATTTTTTCTGATGCAGTGCAAGGTCAATAAAGTATCCCATCAATATTGCAATAAACAGTTTTATTCCTACAATAGGTATTATTAGATAGGCTTTTTGAGGTATTGCGAGCAATACCGGAATTGTTTCATCAGATGTTGCAAGGTATACCGCTATTAATGTTCCTCTTGTAATAATTCTTCTCGAGTATAAACTGCTGGCCATTACGGAAAAACCGCACTGTGGGAAAATTGCTGCAAGACTTCCTATTATAACACCATAATCCCCTGTTTTTCGAAGCGAGGAATTAATTTTATCAGCATAATAAAACTCTAAAAATTCTATCAAAATAAAGACAAAAAACAAAAACGGCAGCAGGTGAATGCTGTCGCACACTGCGTCTATTGCCCACGGCGCAAGGGGAAGCTTTTCAACAAGAGAATCTATTGGAGTAAAAATAAATTCATTAAAACTATTAATCTTATCCAATATTGAAATCAACATATTTCTACATCACCCTGTCTGTAAATAATTAAATCTCCATCTTTAAATCCTGCAACAGTTGAGGCTTTTCCTCCTGCAACACAACCGTAATCTTTAACGACCAGATCAACCTTATCCCCAATGTATTTTACAGCCTCATCATAGGTCAAAGCCGGCGGCTCGCCTGAAATATTTGCACTTGTTGTTGCCAAAACCCTTCCTTCTATATTCCTGCAAATTTCTGCAAAGACTCTGTTATCAGGAATACGAACCCCGACTGTTGGCAGTGATGAGGTGATAAAATCCGGAGTATTCTCTGATTTTTCAAGAATAAGCGTCAACGCGCCCGGAAAATGTTTTTTGATTAGTTTTTGCGCCTCCTTGGGAATTGGTTGTTTCAAGTAGTCAAACAGATTATAAAATTCATCACTCATTAGAATAAGCGGTTTTTTCCCATCGCGGTGCTTAATTTCATATATCTTCCTGACGGCTTTTTCGCTTGAAGGCAGGCAGCCGAGTCCCCAGACAGTATCGGTTATAAATGCAATTACTCCGTCATTTTTTAGAATTTCATTTACGTTTTCTTCTATCATGTCACACTGACTTTCATTAGCTTTTTTTTGTTATAAAATCAAGAACTCCGTTTATAAATGTCAGCGGATGTACAGGGCATCCGGGAATATACAAATCAATCGGATATTTTTCTAAAAATTCCCTGTTTAATTTATTTGATTCTTGGAATACTCCGCCTGAAATTGCGCAGGCACCAGCAAGTATTACAATTTTGGGATTTGGAGTATGCTTGTAGCAGTCCTCCAGAGCATAAGCCATATTATCAGAAATCGGCCCTGTTACGACAATTCCGTCAGCGTGGCGAGGTGACGCAACAAAGTCTATTCCGAATCTTCCCATATCAAAGTTGCAGTTTGAACAAGCGTTCAATTCCATCTCGCACCCGTTGCAGCCTGCCGCTGAAACTTGTCTTAGCTTCAATGATTTTGAGAAAACTTTTCTTATCTCTTTTCTTGCTCTTATTGCAGCCTTTTCAAATTCTTCAGGCGTCATATCTTCTGTAATTATCAACTTATCTCTGTCAGTTGATGAAAGTTTGTAATAATTACTGAATTTAATTGCCTCACAAGCACAATCACCGCAAAGAGTGCATTTGCCTAAATCAATTGAAAGCGGATTTGTTTTAAGTGCACCAGTAGGACAGATTGATTCATCAATTGTGCAGCCTTCGCATTTCTTTAGAAGCGGAAACCCTCTAAATTGGCTGCGCATTGGCGCATTCGGAATATCCGGTATGTATTGTTTCCCTTGAAAATATTTTAAAACTATTGTATCTGTTAACATTTTTATATCCTTCTATTACTTCCTTTTTGCCAATCTGTGAAACGATTTTTCGCTCCACTCTTTATGCTGCATTATAAATCGTTTCCGCAGTATGAGAGGTTGAAGCTCTTATTGCAGAGCGGAAAATCCGATACTCCGTTATTTCTTACTGCCATTGCAAGCATATACCAGTTATTGAAAGACGGGTCCTTTATTTTGTATCTTATAAGTTCTCCGTTTGCTCCGGTTATTGCAATATGCACAATCTCACCTCTCCAGCCTTCTGTCATTGATACGACAAAAGAGTTTGGAGAAAGATTCTTATTTGGCTCAACCTTTACCGGCTCATCCTTGTATTCACTAAGTTTTGCAAGAAGTTTTTTTACAATCTGCATTGACTGCTTAATTTCCTTATATCTTAAAGTGAATCTTGAATGAACATCTCCTGTTGCCTTAAACGGCTTAACAACATCAAGAGAAGTGTACCAGCTGTCATTAAAATCGAATCTCGTATCAATATCCACACCGGAAGAACGCGCAGCCATGCCAACTGCTCCAAGAGATTTTGCGTTATCGGTGTTTACAACGCCTGTTCGTTCCATTCTTGATATGCAGGAAGGTGTTTTGAGCATAACTTTTGTTGTTCGATCTACTGTTTTTGCAACATCGTCCAGCATTTTAACAATCTTTTCAGACATCTCATCATCAATATCAAAATTAACACCGCCTACGTTAATTAAGCCTCTTCCGAAACGGCTGCCTGAGATTTCAAGCATTGTATTGATTACAAGAGTTCTCGTAATCCCGAAGATCGAAGCACCCATCAAATAAGCCATATCACCTGCGATTGCACCCATATCACCGATATGGATTGCCATTCTCTCCATCTCTAACGCAATACGTCTTATAATTTGGGCCTTAGAAGAAATTTTTGTATCGGATAACTCTTCCATTGCCTGAGAGTATGCCATATTGTACCCGATAACCGTGTCTCCGCATACAGATTCTGCAAGGCGGTTATTATACCTTTTGTCTTTTAAGAACAAATCCTCTACCCCTCTGTGCTGATAGCCGAGCATAATCTCTAAATCATATACTTTTTCGCCCTGACACATAAATCTGAAATGTCCGGGCTCGATTACGCCTGCGTGAATCGGGCCTACTGCAACCTGGTGAACATCTTCGCCTTCCATCTCAAAGAAAGGATACTTGTCCTGATTGATTCTTACAGGCTTCAGCCAGGGGTGGTTAAGAGGTTCGATTCCAAATTCTTCATAGAACTCCCTTTCAAATATATGAAACGCAGGAATTGTCTGTGTAAATGACTGATAAGATTTCATATCAGGTGTAAATATACTTGAAGTTATATACAATTTCCCGACTTTATCGTCAGCCATTACAACGTATAATCTTACATTATCAAATTCTTTTTTACCAAAGAATCCGACAACTCTCATTTTCATATTTTCAACATCTGCTCTAATTTCGTCTATTGAAACAGCCGGAATATCAAGAGCGTTTATTTTTTTATTATTTTCCGTAATTATCCAGTTCATAAATACCTTCTTTATACTTCATTCTTTTACAAACAATTAGAGTTAATCGGCTATTGTCATACTCTCCCTGTACAAATATAGCACAAAAGAAATATTTAGAGTGCAACAAATTTAATCCGGTAGCTAAAAAAATTGATTGCTTTATTGTTTATTCGTTGCAATGCAAGGCAGAAGTATCAAAATGAACAACAAACAGTAGATTGTATGGTCTCCAACAATAACTTTTTACAAAATTGAGTCAAAAGTTTTTTACAAAAAATAGTTGGATAATTCATGTGAACATAACACTGGAGCTTATATTTAAAATCTTGCATGCGTACTGCGTATATAATGATTATTTTGGGTATTACCTGGTTGCGCCAGATAATACTGACTTAAATGTGCCGTTCCTGTTTAGTGATTATGATTAAGGTTTAATTAAGAACTTAATAGCATTGCCGGCAATATGTCTTTCCATAGCGTATTGAACTTTTTCTAGCGGAAGAGTGTCCGTTATGAGTTTTTCTACTTCTATGTCTCCTGATGCGATCAAATCCAGCGATTGCCTGAAATATTTAGGTGTATGGTGAAATACGCTCATAAGCCTTATATCACCGTAGTGCATTTTTGTTGTATCAATACTGACCTTGGAGCCGGACTTACAGCCCCCAAAGAAGTGAACTGTTCCGCCGGGACGTACACAAGAGAATACAAGCTCCCAAATTTCAGGCATACCGACACATTCTATTGCGACATCAAGCCCTTTTTTTTCATCAGAAAAATCCTTAAATATTTTTTCAGGATTAGTATATTTCTTTAGGTCTACTATTTCGTCTGCATGCGCAAACTCGTCTGCAAGCTTTAACTTCAAGGGATTTCTTCCTGCAACTATAACTCTTGCTCCTTTGAGTTTAGCAAGCCGGGCAAACATAAGTCCGATTGGTCCAATTCCGATTACTCCAACTGTTTGCCCGGGTTTTATGCCGGTTCTTTCTATTCCATGAACAACATTAGCAAGCGGCTCTGTAAAAGCAGCTTTTTCAAAAGAAAGACTTGGCGGAAGCAGCAGCGTATTCTTTTCTACAATTCTTGAGGGAACCACTATGTACTCAGCGTAAGCACCGTTTAATAAATCAAGATTTTCGCAAAGATTATATTCTCCGCGTTTGCAATAAAAACATTCGCCGCATGGAGCAGAGTTTGCACAAACAACCCTATCACCAGTCTTAACATTTTTTACGTCCGCTGCAACTTTTTCTACAATTCCGGAAAATTCATGCCCAAAACCGGACGGAACTTGTTTTATCAAAACAGGGTGGCCCCGTCTGAAAGTCTTTACGTCAGTACCGCAAGTTAAAGCAGCCTCTATTTTAACAAGGATTTCGCCTTTTTCTAAAGGTTTAATCCTTGTGTCTTCATACCGTATATCCTGTGGTCCGTAAAATAATACAGCTTTCATTGTTTATTTGATTACCTGCAATATAGTTGCCGTAATATCATCTCCACCGTATATTACTGCTGATTTAGGCAATACCATTGTGTAGCCCATCTCAGCCGCCTTTTTACCGATTTGAGATGTAATAGTCTCGTCTGCAGCTTTTAACTTTGCGGCGTAGTCTTTTGCATTAGCTTCTCTTTTAGATGCTAATTGTTTTTCATATTTTTCAGCAAGTTCTTTTTTCTTTTTCGCGTCTGTTTGTTTGTTAACATCTGCCTGTGCGTTTTTGATAAAAGTTGTTAATTCTTTATTCTTAGCTTCCTGAGAAGACTTGAGTGCTTTTACCTGAGAAGATGATGCAACAACTTTCTGAATATCAACAACTGCTATTTTTTGCGGTGACGGCGCTGCAAAAGCGGCAGTTGAACATAGGATTGCTAAAGTCATTGATAATGTGATAATCTTTTTTTTCATAATAAACCCTTCCTACTTATTTGTATATTTTCTGTAGAACAGAAGTAAAACTGATAAAACTATTATACTTATGGACACAAATATTGCAACCGGCATTCCCAGAACATATTTTACACTATCGAGCCTTAAACTCTCTACAGCTATTCTCACAATAGAATACATTATGAGGTATATAAGCGCTAAATTCCCTTCTTTTTTTATTTTGTTACTCTTCACAAGAAATAGAATAATCGCAAAAATAACCATATCTAAAATACTCTCATACAGAAATGCCGGATGAAAAAAAGCATAGTCGCTGTATGGGATTGGTCTGTATTGAGGTGCAATATATAATTTCCACGGAAGATTTGTCGGACCTCCAAAAGCTTCTGAGTTAAAAAAGTTACCCCATCTTCCTATAGCCTGTGCAATTGACAATCCTATAACTGAAACATCGCATAGCTTGAGAGCCGAAAGCTTATGCCTGATAGAAAACAACCATAGCCCGAACGCACCTCCAAGGATTGCACCATGAATCGAAATGCCGCCATGCCTTATGGCTATTATTTCAGTTGGAAATCTTAAATAAAAATCATAGTTCAAAATACAATAATATAATCTTGCGCCAATTATTCCAAAGATAATTAAATAAGGCGCCATATCAATTATGGTTTCTTTTTTAAGGTTAAAATATTTTGTCCCTGCCCAATCGGATACAAGTGTGCCTATAACAATTGCAATTGCCATAATTACGCCGTAATAATAAATATTAACGCCGCAAATCGTACATAGAATTTGAGAAGGGGATGTAAACATTTATTCAGCCTTAGATTGTATATCATCACCGTTGATAAACGAATTTGATTCTTGGATAAGCGCTTCTATTGTTTCTTTATCCTCGGTATTAGGATTCATACCCAAATACTTATTAAGATTCTCAACAGATGCTTTCTTGTACTCAATAGCTTTTGCTTTCTCTTCTGATACCTCAACTCGTTTATCAGCTTCCATAAGCGGATTATTTTCATTTACGTTGTCATTTTTTTCTTCCGGTTTAGAATTTTCTTCGTCCGCTTTAGCCAGAATTTCATCAGCCAATTCTGATTGTGCAATGCCTAAAGAATAATAAAAATCGGCATAATCAGGTTTAATTTTTATGCCGCCCTCTAGTGCCTCAATTGCTTTTTCAAATTTATGCGCGCTAATTGCTGCAACGCCTAAATTATAATATGTTTCATACATCGTTGAATCTAAATCAAGACTTGCCTGCAGTCTGTTCATGGCAGATTCATAATCACCTTTCTGCATAAATTCTGCCGCCTTATTATTAAGTTCCTGTACGGCTATGTTATTAATACATGCTGTCGATATAACTGCAATCATTAGTACAGAAACAATCATCAAAGCTTTTTTCATATCAACAATATCCTCAACTCTACAAAATTATTATGGGTATTCTAATACATTTTTTCAAAATAATCAAGTTGTAAATTTTATAAAGCATTTACTATAGTATTTAGAAGTGGTATTATAAACTTATGTTAAACATATACATAACATCATCAAAACGAAAAGACGGTAAAACCTTCCTTACTGCAGGTATTGCAGGCACTATGCAAAGCCTTGGTTATGCTACACGTGTTTATAAGCCGATACAAACGGCAGGAATTGAACACAATGGTTTTATGCAGTCACCGGATCTAACTTTCGTAAAATCTATAGATCCATATATCGAAACACATTTTTCATACTTATTTAAATCAAATGCAGAACCGCTAATTGCTTCCGAGCTTGATAACGAACCTATTGATATTGATTTAATTTCAAGCGAATATGCAAGGATTTCAAGTCTTTCGGATTGTACAATACTTGACGGTGACAGTGGGATTTTAAGTCCTCTTGCGCCCGGAGTTCAAACAACAGACTTAATCAGAAAATTGCAAATTCCTCTGCTGTTTGTCGTAACCCCAAGAGAAGATTCTATAAATGATACACTTTTATCAATTTATACGGCACAAGAAAAGGGGTTGGATATAAGAGGTGTTGTTATAAATAATATTACAGAAGATTGTCCGAAGTCTCTTCTTACAGCTATACCTAGAGTTATAGAAGAATACACCAGTATAAAAATTTTAGGGCTTATTCCTCATCTGGAGGATAAATTTACACCGGATGATCTGATTTCGGCCATAATTAACGGTATTGATATTGAAAGCGTTTTCAGAGTAAAAATTGAAAAATTGGATTTAGGTTGATGATTATAACTGCCGGAATTTATAAAGGTCGGAAGATTACTGCACCTGATGAAAAGATTACACGCCCGACATTATCAAAAGTAAGGATGGGAGTTTTTAATACTCTATATTCTATTCTTGGGGATTTTGATGGGAGAAGTTTTATGGATGTATTCGGAGGTTCCGGAATAATGGGTCTTGAAGCTTTATCCCGAGGATTCCAAGAAGCTGTTATCTTTGAAAAAAATCCGAAAGCAGCAGAGATTATAAAAAAGAATTATCAAACATTAAAATTGAAACCTGATTTATTTGTTGGTGACAGTTTGAAGTTGCTTGCAAAAACCAATAAAATTTTTGATGTTGTTTATATTGACCCACCATATAAGAGCGGAATATATGAAAAAACTCTGGAGCTTGTAAGAGGGAAAATTATTGTTGCAGAACACTCTGAAGAAATTAGCTTTGACGGCTTCAATATTTTAAAACAAAAAAACTATGGCGGAAAAATGGTCACATTCTTAAATTTCGACTTGTAAATAGTATTTCATTTATACTATAATATTCTAAGGAATTGGAGAGGTTATGAGATATCATTTTATAGCAATCGGCGGAATAGGAATGAGCGGTCTAGCAAAATATTTGCTGGAAGACGGACATGAAGTATCGGGTTCGGATATTGTTGAGAGCAAGTATGTAGACCAACTCAGAAATTTAGGTGCAAAAGTTTATATCGGACATAGGGCTGAAAATGTTCCTGCAGATGCCGTTGTTATTAAAAGTTCTGCAATCAGGGAAGAGAATCCTGAACTTATTAGGGCAAAAGAGCTCGGGTTAAAAATATACCACCGCTCAGATTTGCTGGAAGAAATTGCAAAGTCTGCACAGGATTCCGGAAAATGCTTTATCGGGTTTTCAGGAACTCATGGCAAGACTACAACGAGCGGTTTAGCATCCTTTGTGCTGGAAAAAGGCGGAGTCAAACCTTCGTTTGTTGACGGCGGAATAATTCCGGAGCTTAATACCAATGCGCAGCACAAAGACGGAAACTATTTTATTGCAGAGCTGGATGAAAGTGACGGAACTATTACCAAGTATTCTCCTGACATTCTTGTAATAAACAACTTGGAAGAAGACCATCTTGATTATTATAAAAACGGAATTATAGATTTGGTTAAGACTTTTGATAAAGCTATTTCACAAGCTAAGAAAGTTATTGTTAATAATAACGATGAGGGAATAAGATTTTTAACAGGAAATTTTATAACTTTCGGGCTTCATGCAGCTGATTATATGGCAAAGAATGTGCAATATTCAAGCCATAGTACAAGTTTTGACGTTTATCATAAAGACCGGCAGCTTGCTAATATAAAAATTCAGCTTGCCGGTGTGCATAATGTCTATAATACGCTTGCAGTAATCGCGGCTCTAAATGAGGGGGGAGTGGATATTAAAAGTATTGCAGAGTATTTTTATGAATTCACCGGCATGGGGCGCAGATTCCAGAAAATAACTGAGTTTTGCGGAGTTCAGGTCTATGATGATTATGCTCATCATCCGACAGAAATTAAGGCTACACTTGAGGCAGCTGCGTCAAAGTTTGGAAAAGAAAATGTTGTTGCCGTATTCCAGCCGCATAGATACACCAGGTTTAAATCTTTATGGAATGAGTTTAAAAATGCGCTAAAAGACGCCGGCCGAGTTATAGTAACTGATGTGTATGCTGCATCTGAAGACAAAATTGAGGGTGTTACAAGCGAAAAATTCGCACAAGAAGCTAATTATGAATATTTATCAGGCGGAATGGAGGAAGTTGCCGCAAAGCTCCTTCCAACGCTTAAAGCTGGGGATGTGGTAATAGGGCTTGGTGCAGGTACAATAACAGCATTGGGTAAAAATTTAGAGAAAGCAGGTTGTGTTGCAAGTTAAAGAGAATTTTGAAATTAAGCCGCTAACTACGTATAAAATCGGCGGTGTTGTAAAAAAAGTATACTTTCCGGAAACACTTGAAGAGTTTACGGAGGTTTTGCGAGAACTTGATAATTATATAGTTCTCGGCAGCTGCTCTGATGTATTATTTTCATCAAACGGATACAGCGGAAATCTTGTTGTTACAACTGAAATGAAAAATTTTGAGATAAGGGGAACAAAAGTTATTGCAGAATGCGGAGTTAAAGATCCTTTGATTTCACAAAAGGTTGCAGAGGTTTCATTAAGCGGACTGGAGTTCTTAATCGGACTTCCCGGGACTATAGGCGGCGCTGTGTATATGAACGCCGGTGCACATGGACAATGTATTGCGGACACTCTGGTTTCTTGCTGTCTTTTTGATAGAGAAACTAAAGAAGTTGTTTATATGCAAAATTCCGAGATGGATTTCTCTTACAGACATTCATTACTTCATAATGGCCGCTATATATTGTTGTCAGCCGAGTTTGAACTTAAAAAAGCTTCACAAGAAGAGATAAAAGAATTGATGGATAGAAACCTGACTTTTAGGAAAACAATCCAGCCGTCTCTTGCAAATCCGAATGCGGGAAGCGTATTCAAAAATCCTGAAAATGATTCTGCAGGAAGGCTTTTGGATAAAGCCGGGGTTAAGAGTTTTGAAACTCCGACTGTTAAGGTTTGGGATAAGCATGCAAACTTTATTATAAACAAGGGCGGTGCAACTTCAGAAGATATTTTGGAGATGATGGTAAAAATGTATGAGGCTGTAAAGCAGACTTATACTATCGAATTAAGGCCTGAAATTATATTTATAGGCGATAAGACTAAAAAAGAGGAAGAATTATGCAATATACTATACAGAACAAAGACGCAAAAATAGCTGTACTGTGCGGCGGAATGTCATCAGAACGAGAAATCTCGCTTAGATCAGGTAAAAACTGTCTTGGTGCGCTTCATAGACTAGGATATAAAAATGCGGAAATTGTTGATGTTACGGAAAACGTAATGAATGATCTCAAGGGATTTGAATACGCTTATAACACTCTGCATGGAAAGTATGGCGAGGATGGTTGTATTCAAGGTGTTTTAGAAATTATGAAAATACCTTATACAGGATGCGGTGTAATGGCAAGTGCGATTTGTATGAATAAAGAGTACACAAAGCGTGTATTAAAGAATACAAATGTTAATTTGATAAAATCTGCTTATGTACTTCCAAACGAAGATCCTGTTAAAAAGATTCAGGATTTAGAATACCCTCTTATGGTTAAGCCTGTCTCAGAAGGTTCAAGCTATGGTATGACGAAGGTTATTTGTGACGGCGAACTTTATGATGCGGTTACAAAAGCCAGAAAGTATAATAAAGAAGTTCTGGTAGAAGAATTTATTGACGGATTCTTTGTAACTGTAGGAGTTTTAGAAAAGGATGGCAAAGCTTTTGCGACAGAGATTCTTGAAATTAGAACGAAAACCGAATGGTATGATTTCGATGCAAAATATACAAAAGGGTTATCAGAATTCATTGTTCCTGCAACAGGTTTGAGCAAAGAAGCGTCTGAGATTACCAAACAGATGGCAGTTGAAGCTCACAAGGCTTGCGGATGTTCAGGTGTTTCAAGAGTTGATTTTATGGTAAAAGATGATAAGCCGTATTTTCTGGAGATTAATACAAATCCCGGAATGACTGATACAAGCGATTTGCCGGCACAGGCTAAGGCTGGCGGTATAGATTATGACAATTTGGTTTTAATGATACTTAACAGCGTAGGACTTAATAAATAATGTCTAATGAGGAACATCCCAGATACCATCAGAATAGGCGTTTGCAGCAAGCAAAGATGCAGAGACAGATTCGGCGCTCTCAAAGGCGTTTAAATCAACTCCGTGCATTGTGGAAATTTTCACTGGTTATTCTAATGATTGCTCTGGGATTATTTATTCTGAAAAATCCTCAATGGCGTTTACATAAAAACGCCTTTGACAGTTTGAACAGTCCTGCATTAGAGATTGTTAATAACAGGATTGTTCCTGCGCAGAAAATATTAGCGGCTTTAAGACGAAACCAAGTGTCTACACGGCCGATATTTCTTGTTGAAACAGAGAACTTGAAAAAAAGCATTATGCAGTTAGAGCCGGTTCAGAATGTCTATATCAGAAGGTTCTGGTGTCCTGCAAGACTGCAAATAATTATAGTAGAGAGAACTCCTGTAATCACAATAGCTCCGGATATTGATGTTCCGCCAATAGCGTTTTTCTCTGCAGACGGCAAATTAATAGGACGTGAGTATATGCCGCTTGCGGAGGATTTTAAGACTTATCGAGTTATTACTTACGGAAGCGGTGATGATTATAGAAACTGGAATCAGGCTAAAGTTAATCAGTTTAGAAAGCTCGCTGCAACAGTTGAGATGGATTCAGGAGAAAGTGTTGAATACATTGATTACAGGAACCCAAAAGATGTTTATGTAAAGATTCCGACGGTTAATATCAGGCTTGGAAGCTTTAATGCAGGGACTTTTGATAAAATTCACAGGATTCCTTCTCTTCTTCCACAGGTTAAGATGCTTAATAAAAAGGTTAAGTATATTGACCTTCGCTGGGATACTAATTATATTAAGCTGGATGAGTAAATGCCTTCAAGTGTTTATATTCACATACCTTTTTGTAAATCCAAGTGTAAATACTGCTCTTTCGTATCATTTTGCAGACCTGAAATGATTCCGAAATACATTAGTGCTTTGGAGCGCGAAATTGTTGACAATTATAAAGGCGAAAGCCTTAAAACGCTCTATTTCGGGGGCGGAACACCGTCTCTTTTAAGCGCTAGGGATTTGGGTAAAATCGTGAATAAATTTAAACTGGAATGCGGATGTGAAGTTACTTTAGAGGTTAACCCCGATGATGTAACTGAAAATTATTTAAAATCGATTAGGGAAGTAGGTGTAAATAGGCTGAGTATAGGCTCACAGACTTTTGATGATGAAATCTTGAAGCTTATCGGGCGCAGGCATGGCGGCGAGGAGATTAAAAAGGCCGTTAATATGGCAAAAGAGGCAGGATTCAAGAATATAAGCGTAGATTTGATATACGGACTTCCAAAGCAAACTCTTGATGGCGTAAAGCGCGATTTAGAGAAGTTTTTGGCTCTAGATATTCAACACATATCAACCTATGGACTGAAAATTGAAGAAGGTTCATATTTCTATGAACATAATCCGCCTAATCTTCCTGAAGAGGATTTGCAGGCTGATATGTACGAGTTTATAAATAATTTTCTGGAAAGCAGCGAGTTTCACAGATATGAGGTTAGTAATTTTGCAAAAGCAGGATTTGAGTCAAAACATAATCTCAATTATTGGAACAATTCTGAATACTATGGGTTTGGCGCTGCAGCGCACGGATATGTTGACGGAGTAAGGTATTCAAATAAATGTTCGCTTGAAGAATACCTCAAATTCCCAATGGAATATAGTCACAGGCTTACAAATAAAGAAAAGCTGGAAGAAGAAATCTTTTTAGGTTTTAGAAAAACAGAGGGAATAAATACGGCCAAGATTAAAGAGAAATTCGGTGTTGATTTTGAACAAAAGTATGCAGATGTTTTAAAAAAATACGCAAAGTATTTTGAAAAAACTCAAGGCGGATACGCGCTGAATTTGCAAGGAGTATTAATAAGCAACATTATTCTGGCTGATTTTTTGTAATTATTCTATATACTTTCCGTCAAAAAGATCAAGAATCATTTTCTCCTGATCAGATTCAAGCCGAACATTCTCTTTTGGCTTTGTTTCAGGCTGCTCGCCGGTATCCTCATTTAAACTGTCTTCTTCCTCAGGTTCTTCAATTATATCCGGCTCCTTAGGCTCGACTTTAGGTTCCGGAGCTTTAACTACAGAAGGGGCTGTTTTTTTTTTCTCTTCTTCCTCTTCTGCTTTTGGTGCCGACTGCGCAGCTTTAGGAGATACAGCAGTATCACCGCTTCCAGGCAGACGGATTAAAACCGCAGTGTTTGCTTGGTTAAACATTGTGTTTGCAGCATCAATAATCATTTGTTTTTTATTTGTATCATTTATTTGTGATACAAGTTTTTCGTTCTTAAACGTAATTATAACTCCATCCGGCGCAATCTTTACGGGTGTTGCAAGATTAAGAAGCGCTTTTGTTGCTGGACTTTTGATATTGGTAAGCAGCATTTGCCATAATGAGTGAATATCATTCCCATCAGGCTTCTTAGACATTGGAGGCGGTGTAAATATTTCTTCCCTTGCTTCCGTTTGACTTGGTTCCGGCCGCGAGACAGGTTCTGCAGTTTTCTCAACCGCGGCTGCTTTAGGCTGTGATGATGGCGGCAGCGGACGGCTAACCACCTGCGGTGCAGAAGGCTGAATTCCTCCGCTTTCAAGAGCCTTTACACGATTTTGTAAATCAAGTAACGTTGTATTTTCACTCATATTCGCCAGATCTATCATCCCTACTTCCAGCCATAAGTGCTGATTAGAAGCAAGTTTTACCTCTTTTATATAATAAGTAATCCGCTCCAGCAAGAAAACTATCTGCTGTGTTTCAAGCAAGTCTTTTTGTTTTGAAAGCTCTTCAAGTTGAGGCTCATTCAGACCTGTAAGTTCAACAAGAAGCTCTTTTCGGCAGTTTTTTACTATAAGCAGGTTCTTAAAATACTCAGACAGGTTTGTTAGAATTTGCAGAGGTTCATTTCCGGAATTGTAAATATCGTTCAGGATTTCAATTGCTTCATTTGGCGCAGAATTGATAATCTTTTCACTCAACTTATGCAAAACATCAAATGAAATTCTTCCTAAAACAGCATTAACGTCATCCACAGTGATTTGCTTAGAAGCGCCAAGCAAGCTTAACTGGTCAAGAAGCGATATACTGTCTCTCATCCCACCTGCGGAGTTTTTTGCAATAGCAAAGAGAGCATCATCTGAAATATTAATTTTTTCCTCATCAGAAATATAACGCAGATGTTTTACAATATCGTCTGTCGTTATACGTCTGAAATCAAATCTTTGGCATCGGCTCTTGATAGTGTCTAAAACTTTATGAACTTCTGTTGTTGCAAGTATAAAAATTACATTCTCCGGCGGCTCTTCAAGCGTTTTTAAAAGTGCATTAAATGCGTGATTTGTAAGCATGTGAACTTCGTCAATAATATAAATTTTGTACTTGCCATGAACCGGAACGTATTGGATTTTTTCAAGAATACTCTGAGTATCCTCGACCTTTCTGTTACTTGCGGCATCTATTTCTATTACATCAATAGGAACGGTGTTTGTAATATCAACACAGCTTTCGCACACTCCGCAAGGATGAATTGTCGGACCATTTTTACAGTTAAGCGACTTCGCTAAAATTCTTGCAGTAGAAGTCTTTCCGGTTCCTCTTGGCCCGGTAAAAAGAAATGCATGTGCAATTTTTCCAAGCTCTATTGCACTTGTAAGAGCTTTTTTTATATGCTCTTGCCCTACAAGTGTATCCAGCGTCTGAGGACGATATTTTCTGTATAATGGTACATAATTCCCACTCATATAAATAGTCTAGCATAAAATTGATTACAATAAAATTTTATATTAAAATGAGCGTATGAAAAGAGGGTTAATTTTATTACTGTCGTTTATTTTAAGCATGTCAACGGGTTTTGCCTATGATCTTATTTGGCCAAAACAAAAAGAGACTGTAACGGACAAGGACTACGCCCTTTTTGTCGGAAGAGCAAGGAATGCGGAAAGTATAGTGATTAACGACAAAAGAATTTATACCGCTCCCAATGGAGCCTTTGCTCATACTGTGAAACTAAAAAACGGCAATAACAGAATTGTTGTAAGGTCAAACTACAGCGCACAGGTTTATCGTT
Organism: Candidatus Gastranaerophilales bacterium; assembly: GCA_944324435.1. Lineage (GTDB taxonomy): Bacteria > Cyanobacteriota > Vampirovibrionia > Gastranaerophilales > Gastranaerophilaceae > CAG-196. The sequence goes on along the minus strand of CALUWH010000013.1, from coordinate 28,603 downwards.
TTCACAAAGAAAATAAACCAATCATAGATGAGCCTTTGAAAGAATTTGAGCCAAAATGCGCAATTGTTAAGACCGATGAGACTCCGCTTCGCAGCACGCCGGAAGCTTATGGCATGAATCGTATAGCACACTTGTTTAAGGATACAACAGTTTTAGTTAACGGCTCAAAAGGAAAGTTTTATAGAGTATTTTTAGCAAAAGATAAAACGGCCTGGATTGAACAAAAGGATGTTTGTCTAACAAACACAACAGAGTTCAACCCTGCCCAATTTATAACAATAGACAGCAGAAAATTCAAAAATGCCTCTATTCAAACGGTTAAGTTTTCTAAGAATTTACCTTACACAATAGAAGATAACGAAAAAGAAATTATCTTCCGCATATATAATCCGGAGCTCTCTGAAACTTCTGTTTATACAGTAAATATTCCTAAACCTGAAAAATACACATACACAACAACCCTAAAGGACGGCACATATACTTTTAAGGTTAATACGATACCTGCAAGTATTGAAGATTGCACTATAGTAATTGATGCAGGACATGGTGGCTCTGAAAAAGGTGCAGTTGGCTGCTTGGGGGATGAAGAAAAAAACATCAATCTAAGAATAGCACTTGAACTTGCAGAAAAACTAAGATTATTAGGTGCAAACGTTGTTATGACAAGAGAATGCGACGGAAATATGGGCTTAGGAGAGAGGGTAGAACTTGCCAAGAAAAACCATGCAACGATTTTTGTAAGTATTCACCTTAACTCAATCGGAAATACCGAGTTTAAACTATACAAACATAGAGGTACCAGCGTTTATTACTTTAATGAAAACGCTAAAGCTCTTGCCGAATGTGTTGAAAAAAGTGTATCAAAAGCGGCCAAGACCCGACGGGACGGCGTGCGCTCCGCAAGTTTTTATGTAATCAGACCGACTGAATATGCAGGTATTCTCGTTGAAGCAGCTTATATGATAAACCCCCATGATTCAATGATGTATACATCGGAAGACTTTGCCGGTAATATCGCAGATGGTGTTACTGACGGTATTTTAGAATTTATAGACAATGAAAAATAAACAATAAGGAGGTTTTATGAAATTTTTACACACTATGATTAGAGTAAAAAATATAGAGGAGTCTTTAAATTTTTATACACAAGTTTTAAACATGCAGCTTGAACACAGAAAAAGGCTTGATGACTGTTGGTTATATTTTTTAACTGACGAGAATAATACTTGTCAGATTGAGTTAACGGTAAATGATGAAACTCCCGAGGAGGGGTATGTTATAGGTAATGGATTCGGGCATTTCGCATTTGGCGTAGAATCTTTAGATGAAATTACAAAAAAAATTGAAAACCTAGGGTATTCTTATCTTTATCCGCCGTTTGACTTAACCGGAAAAGGTTCAAAAATAGCATTCATAAAAGATCCGGATGGTTACGAAATTGAACTTATAGAGAAAGTTGTTTGGTAAACGTAATTGATTAAATCTATAGTGGGATTGCTTGACTAGCTTCATGCCGGTTAAGTAAACATTCATCTCATAAAGCATAAGACCGAATATTTATGTTACTATATTGGTATGGACTTATTTACACAACTGGAAGAGGCAAATAAACAGGTTCCGCTTGCAGAGATTTTGAGACCTAAAACCTTGGATGAATTTCTCGGGCAGTCGAATGTTGTTGCTCCAAATTCTCCTTTGCTTAATCTTTTAAAAACACAGCGTCTTTTTTCGTTGATTTTGTGGGGAACTCCGGGCTGCGGAAAAACGACTTTAGCAAGGCTGATTGCAACAAAAGTGAATGCGCAGTTTATTGAGCTTTCTGCTGTAACATCCGGCATAAAAGAGATTAAAGAAACTGTCGAACAGGCTCGTCAAGCCCTGAGAGCCGGACAAAAAACAATCTTGTTTATTGATGAAATACATAGGTATTCTAAAACCCAGCAGGACGCACTGTTGCCCCATGTGGAGAACGGCACTCTGTTTCTTATAGGTTCAACAACGGAGAATCCGTCGTTTCAGGTCGTTCCTGCGCTGCTTTCAAGAGTTCAGGTTATAAGACTGAATCCGATTAATGATATTAGTATGACAAAAATTATTAATCGTGGGTTTGAATATTTGGAGAAAAATTATCAGCCGATTCAGTACGATGATGAGGTTGTAAAATTTATTGTAAATAATGCAAGAGGGGATGCAAGATGCGCATTGAATCTTGTTGAGAATTCGTATTTCGCAAGCAATTTTTCTAACGATACAAGATTATTAAGTATTGAAATATTGGAAAGTATTACCCAGAAACGTAATACACGATATTCAACACAAGAACACTATGATTGCGCTTCGGCTTTTCAAAAAAGCCTTAGGGGTTCAGATGCTGACGCTGCAATATATTACCTTGCCAAAATGATTGAAGCCGGCGAAGATCCGAGATTTATCGCAAGAAGGCTGATTGTATGCGCTGCCGAAGATGTTGGGATTGCAGATCCTAATGCTATGAATATTGCGGTTAATGCATATCGGGCGGTTGAAATTATCGGGCTTCCGGAAGGACGGATACCGCTTGCGAATGCGGTTGTTTATGTCGCCAAAGCCCCTAAATCAAATAAAGCCTGCCTTGCAATAGACAAAGCCCTTGCAGATATTGAATCAGGTCAGGACTTTCCGCCTCCGATGCACCTTAGAGATGCACATTACAAGGATGCGGCAAAATATGGATTCGGCAAAGGGTATGTATACACCCATGATGCACCGGATATAGAGCAACAGTTTATGCCGGATGAATTAGTAAATAGGAAGTACCTTGATGATTAATCACAAAGAAATTTTTAGCTTTTCCCCACAAGCGCTCTGTTGAACATTTGCTTGTAGTAATCCATATTGATATTAAGGTTTTCACCTATTTCAAACAGCATAACAAGCAAATCTCTATCTGCCTGACAGCTGATGCTCTTAATCAATTCTTCAAGATTTGTAACTATTTTTGAGAAATAGTAGCTTTGTGCTTCTGCAATATCAACCTTAATTTCCAGTTTTGAAATGCAATCCAGAAGTTCAAGCGTAGCGTCAACCTGCTGCAGGTCAAGAGCGTATGAAAGCCTGTTGATATTCTGCGCAACCTTTTTGCTGAATATCTTAGAAGTTGGCGTTTTATCTATTTCAATACCAATTCTTTTGGCCTCAAAGTTAATGTCACACGCCTGCTGGATAATATCTGCATCCAAAAATCCGCGAGAGTCAACAAACAACTCATTAAACTGATTAGTAAGAACATACTGCGCTGAAATTTTGAATTCTTTCGGAATCTCAAGCCCGAGCGTCTGCATTTGATAAATAGAGCCTTTGCCCTCCTCATACATTGAAGCATAAGTGTTAGCGAAGATTTGCAGCTTGCCTTTAAGCATTGTTTGAAGAATCTTGCGTCTTTCTTCAATAAATATGTCTTTAAGCGTAAAGTATTCAGTTCCAAAGTAACTGTCAATGCTTCTGATAATCTCCGTAAGCGGTGATACGAGATAAGTTCTTATCAATTCTTTTTGTATATCACCAAAGTTCTCAGAGTATTCTTTTATCGCACAATGGAAATCTCCGCCAGAAAATTGTAGAAGAGCAAATATCATATTGGATTTTTCTAAAGTAACCTTAGATTCCACCTCGATATGCCCGATTACAAGCTTGGAATTTCCCTTTGTAACGCTCTTATAAGAATGTTTTCTGATTTGATAGCAATAAACACTCTCCTCATCTTCAATATCCGCATAAAGAGATGATATTGCCCACAAACTTACAATCTGTTTTGCTGTAACAACAGAAGGTTTTACAAACTTTTCAAAAACATCCTTTCCTGTGCCAAATTCCGGAATATTACTCTTTGCATCCTTCAAGATTTCCAAAAACGGTGTTTCCAAATCCTTTTTGGTAAATGATTTTGCAAGCTGCATAACCCTTGCTGCATACTTCATAATCTGAACAGTCTCAATTCCGGAGATTTCAGAGAAGAACCAGCCGCAGCTTGTGTACATCAGCATTGCCTGTCTCTGGATTTCCAAAAGCTCCATTGCATGAACTCTTTGTTCTTCATCCAAATCAGGAACAAAATATTCTTCCTGAAAATTCTTAACACTTATATCGCTTCTGTCTAAAATTACGCTTATGTAATTATCACGTGCTTCTTGAGGGTTAAGAAAATATTTTTTAGCATGCCTGTGATACAGCGCTATAGTCTCATCTCTTAGATGGTCAAGCGCGTCTCTGAGCGGTTTTCTCCATTTTTGATTCCAGCCCGGATGTCCGCCTGTTGAGCAGCCGCAATCTTCGCACCAGCGGCCTACGCCGTGGAAGCAGCTCCAGGATGATACAGGCTTGATTTCAACCTCCCAGTCGCTTCTGTATTTTTCTAAATATTCGCCGTAATTTGTGATTGTAAATCCTGCATCCTGAACTCTCAATTTCATTGCATAAGCAAGCGCCATATCTCCGAATTTTGTATGGTGGCCGTAGCTTTCGCCATCAGTTGCAATATGTACTAGCTGGTCATAATTTCTCAAGTCTGAAATACCGTCCTTTAGACGATTTACGAATTTGTTTCCGTCGGTTAATAATTCATCGAACGCAACAGAACGAGAAATTGCACCGTCATAGAAAAACAGGTCAATAAATTTGCCCGGAGCAGATTTAATATAATATCTGTAGGAACGTGCAGGGTCAATATTACCCCAGCTTACATCCTGCCAGGTTTCTTCGCCCTCTTTTCTGATTCTTTGAGCCTGGTAAGGAGAAAGTATCGTAAATTTGATATCGTTCTCCACAAGAACTCTCAATGTATCATCATCAACCGCGGTTTCTGCAAGCCAAATTCCTTCCGGTTTTCTTCCGAATCGGTATTCAAAATCCTTAATTCCCCACTTTACCTGCGTCTGCTTGTCTCTTTCGTTTGCAAGCGGCATAATCATATGGTTATATACTTGCGCAATCGCATTACCGTGCCCGGAGTGCATTCTGCGAGAATTAATATCGGCTTTAATGATTCTTTCATAAGCAAGCGGAGCAAATTCTTCCATCCAGGACAGAAGAGTCGGACCAAAGTTGTAGCTTATATATTCATAGTTGTTAACAACATTCAAAATTTGATTTTTGGAATCAACAATTTTTGATACTGAATTCGGATTATAGCACTCTGCATTAACCCTCTCATTCCAATCGTGGAAAGGCTGTGCACTATCCTGCTGCTCAATAGCTTCCAGCCAGGGATTTTCTCTTGGCGGCTGATAGAAGTGCCCATGTATCGTTAAAAAAACCTTTTTCTTTTCTTTTTTATCTTTTTCTTTTTCTTGCAGTTCCGGCATATTATTTTACTCCGTTCTTATCCGTTTCCGGTGCTTTTGTTTTGATTGTTAACTGTTGTACATCGACCCAGGCATCGCCCAGAGCGTCTGAAAATACAACACCTTTAATTTCTATTTCATCATTTGTCTTCAAGTCAATAAATTTTTCAGCTTCATCTCTCTTTAAAAATAGTTTCATCTCTGAAAGCGGAATATCATATTGAGTATCGTCACGCTTTATCAAAAAAGAGATATAGTCATCAGAAGACTTGAAGGCCGGTTTATAATCAAGGCCCAGAGTTGCAAACTTATCAAACTTAGCTTTCATAAGAACAGTCTTATTCAAATAACTCTTTGGCGAATTTACAACCGTAAGCGGTGAAACTTGATATACAGTTTTTGTTGCAGTATTCGCTGCCGGCGGAGCAGCTGCAGGAGCCGCCGTTGCGGTCTCAAGATATGCAGCACTTGTTGTTAATACCATAGCACTGAATGCAACAAGCATGACTGATTTTATGTATTTGAAATATTTCATTTATTTACCCTCTCTTTACCCTACATATTAACATAATTTAACACAATTGTAAAATTTAGAACTGTCTTGCATTTACATGTTATTTTCTGTATATTATAAGGTATGAAAGACTTAGATTCAATAAACAGAGAGAGGGAGCAGAGGGCTAATCTTTCTCAGTACAAAGACTTAATAGAGACAATATCAAAAGTGGAATATAAAAAGTTTTCTTCTCTTGGTTTAATTGAGCTTTCAGAAGTTATAAATCTTGCAACTTACACTGTTTATTATCTTATAAATAATTCAAACTCAAGTGAAATGTACAATCAGGCATACCTTACCAAGGCTATCAAGTGGGCAATCAGAAACGAAATGCGCCGCCGTTACAAGTGGTATGTGATGAAAAATCAGGAAAATGAACAGGAAAAAATAAAAGACGCTGTCTACAAGACGATTTTGTCAATAGAAGAAATGGCAGAAGCCGACAATCCGACATTGATTAAGGATTCTTCAAGAACACCTGAGGAGAAGGCAGAGATTGTGGAGCTTAAAAACAGGATATGTGAAATTATGAAGAAGCTCACACAGCGCGAACAGGATTTGATTGAGGCAAAATATTTTTATGATAAAAAGCTGAAAGATATTTCTGCTGAATTTAACATATCACAGTCCAGAATTTCAAGAATTATTCAAAACGCGTTAGAAAAAATAAAAAAAGAATTATTGAAGCAGGAACAGATAGAAAATGAAGACAATATTTGAAAAAAGCAGCGGTGCTGATGGGATTTGTGTTGGGGATTATAATCTCGGAGATTTTTTGCCTAAAGATTTTTTGAGGGAAGGTAAAATCGGCCTTCCGCAGTTAAGCGAACTTGAAGTGCTCAGGCATTACAAAGAACTAAGCGACCGAAATTTCTGTATAGAAAAAGGATTCTATCCGCTCGGTTCCTGCACAATGAAGTATAATCCGAAAGTTAACGAACTTCTGGCTTCGTTAGAAGGGTTTGCGAACCTTCATCCGCTTCAGTCTGACGACGATGCGCAGGGAGCTTTGGAATTAATGTTCAGGCTTCAAGAAGCCTTAAAACACATAACGGGAATGGATGCCGTAACACTCCAGCCTGCTGCCGGTGCTCATGGTGAATTAACCGGGATGATGATTATTAAAAAATATTTTGAAGTGAAGGGCGAAACAAACAGGGTAAAAGTAATTGTTCCTGACTCTGCCCACGGTACAAACCCTGCTAGTGCTAAAATGTGCGGATTTGAAATAGTGGAAGTTAAGTCAAATTCAAAAGGACAGGTTGATATAGATGCCTTAAAAGAACTTCTGGATGAAAATGTCGCTGCAATAATGATGACAAACCCAAATACTCTCGGAATTTTTGAAGAAAAAGTTTTAGAGATATCCAAGCTTATGCACGATAACGGCTCACTTTTATACTACGACGGCGCTAATTTTAACGCGGTTATGGGCTGGACAAATCCTGCTTTAATGGGATTTGATGTAGTGCATCTTAATTTGCATAAAACATTTGCAACTCCGCACGGAGGAGGCGGCCCCGGAGCTGGCCCGGTTTGCGTTGTCGAAAATTTAAGAGACTATTTGCCGTCGCCTGTTATAGTTTTTGAAGACGGAAAATACAGACGCGATTATAACATCAAGCACTCTATCGGAAAAGTAAGAAGTTTCTACGGGAACTTTGGAGTTCTGGTTAGAGCTTATGCTTATATTCTAATGATGGGTAAAAACCTTAAACTTGCAAGTGCTGATGCTGTCTTAAACGCAAATTATCTGAAAGAAAAACTAAAAGCCGCCTATGACTTGCCTTATGACGAGCCTTGTATGCACGAATTTGTTCTTTCAGGCGAACGTCAGCACCATCAGGGAGTGTCGACATTAGGAATCGCAAAAAGACTTATGGATTCTAACTGCCATCCGCCGACGGTTTATTTTCCTCTGATTGTTCACGAAGCACTTATGATAGAGCCGACTGAATCCGAATCAAAAGAGGTTTTGGATAATTTTGTTGATATAATGCTCAAAATAGCAGAAGAAATTAAGGAGAATCCGGAAGATGTGTTGAAATCACCTCGGAAAACTCCTGTGAAAAAAGTTGATGAAACTCAAGCTGCAAGACATCCGGATTTAATATATAAAGGCTAAATTTTAATTGTACGGGCACTTCATTAAATTATGGCTGTTTCCGGCACATTTTACCCCCCTTCTGCCAAGACAAGAGTAAAATCACTTCCGACAGAAAACATTTCCGTCGGGTCGTATATAAATTGCATATTGTTTAATTCAGGCATTTTCTTTTGAAGCCAGTTGTAGAAATCAACGGTTACAGCATTTTTATTTGCAACAAATCTTGAGTGAGAAAGATGGGTAATTTTGAGCATATTTACTTCAAACCCGAGTTCAGTCAGTTTATCTTTCATAGCCTGAGCTTCTTCTTCTTTTTTGGGTGAATACATAATACCTGCCTTAAACTTTGTTCCGTCTAAAGTCGGTTTATCACGGTAAATCATTCTGTTGATAACTTCCTGCGTTTTTTTAGGGTCAAGAATCCAGTAGCTAATGTATCCTCGCTGGTTGGGGGCTCCGGGAAGAGTCGCTATTTCAATCTTATTTTCATCTACACTGCGTGCAAATGCCGCGTATTGCGAAAGTTCATAAAAACTCATATCAGTTTTGACATAAGTATTACAAATATTCAATACCTCGGGAATTTTTGCGATAGACTGCGGAGAGTGAAGCTTTTCAAACAGACTTCTCATAAACCACTGTTGGCGTTGAGTTCTGCCTATATCACCGAGTCCGTCTTTTCTGTATCTCAAATAACCGACAGCCTGCTTGCCGTTGAGTACGGTATTTCCTTTTTCCAGATTAATATGCAGTTTTCCGGCATAATCGTGATATTTCATGGGTTTTTCAACATAAATCGGGATTCCGCCGAGCGCATCAACTATTTTTTCAACGGCTTCGTCATGCACAATAATATATTTATCTATTTTTATTCCAAATGTCTCTTTAAGTGTTTTTTTTACCAGATTTACACCACCTATTGCGTGGGCTGAATTAATTTTTTGAATACCTTTATTATCAGGCAGATAGACCTTGCTGTCTCGGGGAATTGATATTGCATTTATTGAATGAGTCTTAGGATCAATATTCACGATAATTATTGTATCCGAACGAGTACCCTCCCAGATATCAGCACCCGTACCATTTGAATCTACCCCCAGAAGCAGAATGTTTTGTCGTCTGGGAGAAAAGGGAACCTCAAAGGTTTTTCTCTGCTTTTGAGAAATAAAACCTTCATCGGATTTTTCTTGCATGAAAAAATTATTTTCAACAAGGGTCACACAAACTATTACTGCGCATAAAACAGCCAGAACTATCGTAAATAAAAGTTTTGCAAAATTAGAGGTTTCTTCTTTTTCTTCACGAATATTTTTTAAAAAAGCTTTGTATTCTTCTTGCTGATTATTGTCTGCTATCTTCATTTCGTTTATTACTCTCTATACTAAAGAATTATATTTTAAGCATGACAAGAAATCAATTATTGAAAACAGAATGTTTTTACAGTACAAAAAATATATGAAAAAGAAGATTTTGTTTATAAATTTTGGCGGTTTGGGTGATGAAATTTTATTTTTACCGTCGATTATCTCTTTAAAAAAAGAGTTTCCGGAATCTGAAATAACACTGGCTTTAGAGCCCAGAAGCAAAGGCATTATGAGCCTTACAAACATTATTGACTACACCCTCTTTGCCGATATAAAAGGCAAAAGCAGGTATTGGGAATTATTAAAACTTTTGTTTAAGATTTGGACAAAAAGATTCGATATAGTTATCTCATCGGGCTCAAATAAATTTATTTCAATATTTTTATTTTTAACCTTTATAAAAAAAAGATACGGTTATAATTCAGGAAAGCTCAGCGAAATCTTATTGACTAATGCTATAAAACTCAATAAAAACCAATACGCGGCAAAGATGTATCACGATTTAGTCAGAGATATCACCAGGTTTAATACGGAACTTCCGGAGATTAATATTGACAAGCGAGAAGTTGAGCCGAATACCATTCTGGTTCATCCGGGGGTAAGCCTGCTGAGCGTTAAAAAAAATATGATAAAAACAATTCCGGCATCTTGCTGGGCAGAAGTCGTAGAAAAGCTTGCGGATTCAGGCAAAAAAGTAATCCTTGCAGGAGGACCGGATGACAGAGAAACAATTGAAACTATTGTGAAATGTGTTCCGGCAGAAAAATATATTAATATGTTCGGACAAACAAAAAACCTAAAAGAGCTTGCAGAACTAATTTCAGGTGCTGAAAAATTTTTATGTTCGGATTCTGCTCCGCTTCATATTGCGGTTTCTCTGGGTGTAAAAACGTATGTAATTTTCGGCTCAACCGATGATAAAAAATTAATCCCACAAAACGAAAAAGTTATCCCGATAAAAAATGAGAATTGCAAATGCCCACTCAGGCCTTGTTTGTGGGAAAAGCGCCAAACTACTTGCGAGACATTGGAATGCTTAAAAATATCCGCTGATGATATTGTTTCGAAGATTTTAAAATAGTATCCTCTTACCGCAAGAAAAAGAGATTCTTTTAAAGGTTGTGTCAGGCTTCTATGCAAGATATTTTTGCAAGGTTGTTTTGTCAAAAACTTCTATACTGTCTTTGGAGTGAATAAACACAAGGCAAGTAACAAGGGATTTGAAGGACTGAAAATCATCAAATGCGAGTTTCTGTCTCAAATCCGTCATATTGTTTGCCATAAATTCAGTAATTACGGTTTTGTCGTTGTAATAAAGCTCTGATAAAAATTCAAATGCGTCTCTTGTTTTTACACCTTCCAGATAAATAATATCAGGAGACTGAAATTCAACATACCTGAGCGCCTTATCCATATTGAAACCGATGTTTTCGTTAAGTTCGCACTGATTCACACCTTTGAGCTCATATTTTGCAATAGATTCTATTGTCATAATATTCTTATGACTTTCGGAAGCTTCCATAAGAAGAGAATAAATTATGTGAGTTTTTCCGCTCAACGGAGAACCGCACACAAGTATAATCCCTGGGGCAGAAAGTGATTGGGTTAAAATACTTCTCTGTTTTTCATCGGTAATAATTTTATCCAGCCTCTGAGGCGGTTTGTAAATTTTGAGAGAAATTCTCTCGCCCATAATCGTCGGGAATGATGAAACAGAGGCGATTAACATTGTATTTTCAACTTTAAAACACAATTTGCCGAGCTGCGGAATTTCGCAAACCGTAGAATCCAGATTAGAAAGCGTTTTGAGCTTTGATACAAAAGCAGAGTTAAGAATCGCAGGAATTGTACCCTTATCCATTGATTCGCCGTTTTGTTTGAATACAACTTTTAAACCTTCCTCTGTCTGCTCAAAATTCACCTCGTGAACATCTTCAATTATTGCCTGTTTTAATATTGCGCGAATAACTCTCTGGATATGTTCTTCGCCGGCCTCTTCTTTATGAAGTTCTTCTGTCCAGTCAAAATCTTCGTATTCTTCGGATAAAGTAATGCTGTCTACAGTGTCAGCAACTTTGTAATACTCATCAATCTTTTTCATGATGCTTGATTCTGACGCTATGACAGGCTCAATCGAGCATTCTGCTGTTTCTATAATTTTATCTATTGCAAACAAGTCCAATGGGTCTGCCATTGCAACTGTCAAGACATCTTCTATCTTGAAAAGCGGAATAATTCTGTATCTTCTTGCATCCGCAAAGGAAACGTATTTAAAACATTTTGTATCCGGAGAATAATCCTCAAGGTTAACATAGGGTATATGTAATTTGCTCTCCAAAAATTTCAGAAGCGTATCTTCTGCCAGAATTCCGGAATTAATAAGCGCCTGCCCGATGTTAATTCTCTGAACATTTGCAAGCTCTTCTGCTTTCTCCAGAGTCTCGTAAGCAACAATACCATCTCGGACAAGTTCGTATTTTAGTTTTTCTAATGTTTTATTTGTAACCGTTGTTTCCATTTGTTTCCTTTTTTTGCTTGTGAAGAGTGAAGTGTGAGGCGTGAAGCGTGAAGGGTTCGTTTAGTAGGTTGGGCATACCTGCCCAACAATAACCTTGATTTCTGGTAAGATGCTGAAGGGGTAAATAAAACTTGGCAATGAGACGATAAACTACTCCGCATATTGAAAAAAGTTCAGCATGACATTTTAATTTTAACAACTTTTCCACTGTTCAACCTTTCAACTTATCAACCCTTTATAACTTCTCCTCAACTTCTCAACCCCTCAACTACCTAAGCCTCTCCCGATTCTCCCAGATATTCCTGAACCTTCTTGACTATATCATCAAGCTCAAACGGCTTTGTAATATATTCATTAACCCCGGTTTCTTCCCCAATCATTTTATCCTCAAGCTGGGAGCGCGCAGTTACCATTATTATCGGAATATCTTTGTATTTGTTATCATACTTGAGAAGTCTGCTTATTTTGTATCCGTTAATCTTCGGCATCATAACATCAAGAATAATCAAATCCGGCATGATTTCTTTTGCCAGCTTCAAACCGTCCTCGCCGTTATACGCGGTATAACACACGAATCCCGAAACTTCCAGAACGAATTTGAGGCTTTCTACAATATCCTGCTCATCATCTACTATAAGAATCTTTTTCATGTGTATCTCCTTCAATTTCGTATGAATACATTATATCACATTCTCCGTACAAATCCTTGTTCTGCTCAACAACCGAATCTATTTTCTTCTTCAAAAATTCCGCAGAAGGTTTGTCACCATCCATAAGAATCAACGAGAGCGACGTCATTGAACCGTCTTTTTCTATTAGCGAATTTGCCATGTATGTTTTGTTTAATAAATTGTTTTCTTTCATCAAGTTTTCAATAACGTCATTTGTGGACTTAATCTTAATAACCGCAAGTGTCGTACCGTTAGAACGCGCTTTTTGAATAAGCTGCTTTTTAATCATGACAAAGTTGCTCTTATCATTTGCAACAGGGATTACAAAATAGAATCTTGAGCCTTTATTAATCTCGCTGTCACACCAGATAGCGCCGTTATGAGATTCCATAAGCTGTCTTGCAATCGGAAGCCCCAAGCCTGAACCGCCGACTTTTCTGGAAAGAGAATTTTCTATCTGCGCAAACTTGTCGAATACATGGTTTAAATCCTTGCGCTCAATCCCGATACCATGGTCTTCCACGCAGACCTGAAGATAATTGCCCTGCAGCTTCTTAATATCATCCTCAAAACAGTGATCATATTGAAGCTCTCTTGCATTAACGACCTTTGAAGTTATATCAATCTCACCTGCGTCCGGAGTGAACTTAATCGCGTTAGAAACAAGGTTGGTTAATACCTGCTCCAGCCTGTTTGAATCACCGTAAATTTCAACATCATCTCCTGACGGTGTATATTTTATTGTAAGATTCTTCTCTTTAGCGACCTCGGTTAAATTATTCTTCACATACTCAATTACAGGCTCAATATGGATAAGCTCAAATTTGAAATCCATTTTTCCAGCTTCGATTTTTGAAATATCCAGCAAGTCGTTAATAATCCCCGAAAGCCTTATTGCATTACGTTTCCCCATTGAGACAAATTTTTCAATATTCTCGGTCATATCGCCGGCTTTTCCGCTCAAGATAATATCCATAGCGTTTTTTATTGCGGTTAAAGGCGTTCTAAGTTCGTGAGAAACAATAGAGATGAATTCCGATTTAAGCCGTTCAAGCTTTTCGAGTTTTCTGTTCGTAGCTTTTAGCTCCTGAGTAAAAGACGCACTCTGAAGCGGTATGGTAACCTGCTGCACAAGAGTTTGAAAACAAGTTGCATCCTCCGTCGAAAAAGGTTTTTCTCTGTAAATTTCCGTAAACCCGAAAAACTCGTCATTCAAACTGATTGGTGCAAACATATTATCAAATCTGAGTACGGAGAAATCATACTCCTGAATATTATGCTTGATATTCTTTTCTATTTTTAAGTTCCCGATTTTAATATCAAACGGCGGGTCGCTTAAAAGAGATTTGTAGCTCAAAATTGCTCTGAGTTTCAGCGCTTCCAACAATCTGTCCGAAACTTTGTAAAGCGAATTGATTATCAAAACAGGTTCGCGCTCGGAGCGGAACATCAATGTGCACGAAAGCTCAAAATTCAAAGACTTTTCGATCCCCTCTATCATGATTTTGATAAGCTTATCCTTATCCAGGGTTCCTGCTAACTGTGAACTTGTGTTATAAAGAACATTCAGCTGATAAAGGCTGCGCGCAAGTTCCTGATTCGATTTTGCCATTCTCAAAAGCGAAAGCCTTGTCTTTAGGCTAGAATCAACCGTTGCTGCAAGAAGCTTTTTATCAATCGGCATTTTTATAAACAGGTTAGCGTTATGCGTTACATCCTTGTTATGCTCTTTTTCCCCGAGAATAAGCAGGATAATAACAGGATAATGTTTAATCTTTCTGCATATATGTTTTAAATCCAATGAATCAATATCACCGTCTACGATTACGATATCAGGTTCTTCAACCTTCAATATGTCAAAAATCAAAGTTTCCTCAACAGAGACAATAACCTCATCAGAAGGAAATACCTCCTTTATAATCCTCTCCTTTTCACTATCCTCACTAATCAATAAAAACTTTGTCATAATATTATGATAACAAAAATAGATAAGAAAATACACTACATAGTTATTTTATGGCGCAAAACTTCTTAGGATACAATGGCTCCGAGTTTCCGGCATGCTTCCAAAGCACAATTTTGCTGTGCTTCCTTCTTTGTCTTGCCGCAGCCGTTTGCAATAACCCTGCCATCCCACTCCACTTCTACCTCAAAAACAGGTTTATGTGCCGGCCCTTTTATACAAACAGTTCTATATACAGGAAGCGTCTTATTAACCCCCTGTGTATACTGCTGCAATATGTCTTTTGCATTATATTTTTCAAAATGCTTGTCAATATCTTCTGCAAAAATCATTATATGCTCTCTGATAAAATTTTCAATCTCTTCCTGTTTTCCGTTCAAATAAAGCGCCCCTAAAAGAGCTTCCAGAGAACAAGCAAGGTTTGATTCTCTCTTCCTGCCCCCCTGCTTTTCTTCTGCCGGGCCTAATTTTATGACTTTATCTAACCCTATTTTAACCGCAATTTGAGAAAGAATTGCGTCTGATACGAGAATTGAACGAATTTTGGAAAGCTCCCCTTCTTCTGCTTCCGGATAAGTCTCATAAAGAAGTTTTGAGGTAAAAAGTTTCAAAACCGAATCACCGAAGAACTCCAGCCTTTCGTAATTTCCGAGCGCGTCGAGATTATTTTCTTTGGTATAAGAAGGATGAGTCAGTGCTTTTTGGATAAGTTCATTGTCTTCACACAAAAAATCCATCAGAACAGCCCTTTAAATATATCCACAAAATTATTCACAACAAAAAAGTACAAATAATAATGCACAACCGGAATTGTTAAAATGTAGCTGTCAGTTCTATCTAAAAAGCCGCCATGCCCCGGGAGGATACTACTTGAATCTTTTACGCCGGCATCGCGCTTAATCATGGATTCGCACAAGTCCCCGATTTGTGCAAATCCTGCTATCAATAGTCCCAAAATTAAACAATGATACCAGGGAAGCTGAATCGCCATTCCGTACAAAAAACAGAATATGACACACATAAGTGTACCGCCAATTGAGCCTTCTATCGTTTTATTCGGGCTTATAACCTTAGATAATTTATGTTTGCCAAACTTACATCCTACATAATAACAAAAAGAATCCGTCAGGATTACGGCCAATAAAAGCATTATCGCATATCCAGCTCCTTCCAGCGTAACATTTTGTTTAATCAAACCATTATAAACAGGATGACTGCCTAAATCTCTTAAAAACAATAGGTGCAGAGGAAACCAGCCGCAATATACAAAACCCAGAATTGTCGTTGCAACATTGGCTATATATGGCTGCCTGCCCCGGAATAAAACCGACATAAATGCCATAATAGAACACGCAGAAAAAGCGAGTGCAACTAAATCAAATCTGTTAAAGTACGCAAGTGCCGCAAATATTATGCTTGATAAAATTATAACTTTAGAGCTTGGCAAAAAACCTTTATGCCTTAAAACCGTTGTGTACTCTTTTGATGCCAGTATCACTATTGCCAAAACTAATGCCACCAGGTATAATCCACCTGACATAATTGCGAAAAATGCAGTAAAACCAATTACTAGACCGGTAAGCAGTCTTGTTATGCTTTTGCTTAAAGCCATTATACAGTTAAAACCTCTTTCTCTTTCTCTGCAACAAGAGAATCAATCATACCTACATACTTGTCTGTTAACTTTTGAATCTTATCCTGATTATCTTTTGCTACGTCTTCGGGAAGATTTTCATCTTTTTCAATTTTCTTTAAAGAATCAACCATATCGCGTCTAACGTTTCTGATTGCTACTTTTGCATCTTCACCGTATTTTTTTACTTCTTTAGCTGTTTCTTTTCTTCTCTCCTCAGTCAGGGGCGGAAAGTTCAATCTGATACAAACACCGTCGTTATTTGGTGCAACGCCAAGTTCAGCTTTTATAATAGCCTTTTCAACTTCCTTCATAATACTTTTATCAAAAGGCGTAATCACAAGGCTTGTACCTTCGCTTACACTAACCTGGGCCATTTGTCTGATAGGAGTCGGAGCTCCATAATAATCTACGACGACTCTGTCTAAAACACCCGGATTTGCGCGTCCGGTACGTACTGAAGCAAATTCTCTTTTCATTTGAGCTATTGCTTTTTCCATCTTCTCTTCGCCAAATAAATACATCTCTTCAAGAGCTTCTGACATAATTTTCTCCTTTATTATACTAACTTACGTACGTACCGACGGTTTCTCCGTCCATAATTTTTGCAAGACTGCCTTTTGCTTTAAAGTCAAATACTATAATCGGTATTTTATTTTGTTTACACAAAGCGCAGGCAGAAGTATCCATAACTTTCAATTCATTTTTTATAATATCATCATAAGACATATTATCAAGCTTCTTAGCATTCGGGTTGACTTTCGGATCATCGTCATAAACTCCGTCGACTCCGTTTTTAGCCATAAGCATAACTTCCGCATCAATTTCAGAAGCTCTGAGTGCCGAAGCCGTATCCGTAGTAAAGAAGGGATTTCCGGTTCCTGCGGCAAAAATAACAACCCTGCCTTTTTCAAGGTGTCTTATTGCTCTGTGTCTGACATAAGGCTCTGCTATCTGATTCATTGCAATTGCTGTTTGTACACGGCATTCCACGCCGGCTTTTTTTAATGCACATTGAAGTGCAACCGCGTTCATAACTGTTGCAAGCATTCCTACATAGTCCCCGGAAGCCTGATCCATGCCAAGTTTTGCGCTGTTTTTCATCCCACGGAAAATATTACCGCCGCCAACTACAACAGCAACTTCAACACCTTTGTCGTAAATGGACTTAACCTCATTGGCTATCATCTCAACAGGTTCATAGTCAATCCCAAACTGCTGGCTGCCTAAGAGGGCTTCGCCGCTGATTTTTAGTAACACACGCTTATATTTTGTAGCCATCAAGATACCTCTCCTTGATTTATATTATTAAAAAATTGAAACTTTGTAAAGAGGGGAGCTTGTTTTGCGAGCATTATAATTAATAAGCTTTTGTTATTTTTCAACTCTATTCCTCATCCTCTTTTTTGAACAAGCGTTTCAGCTTATATTTAACTGTTTTCTTTTCAGCTTCAACTTCCTGAACAACTTCTTCTATCGTCGTTGCTTCACTTCCTTCAACCGGCTCAGGTATTGAGTTAACATAATCGACCGCATTTTGGTATTCGGTTGTTGTTGCAAGCCATTTGAATGATTTGATGAGTGAAAGCGGTTTAGCCGCATCACCTCTTACAACAAGCTGGAATTTGGTAGCAGCATTATCAACATAACTGTTTGCAAAGCTTGGAATTGTACTCATCTCATCTTCCGGAATCATTTCGCAGAATATAGAGAATGCTTTTGCCGTTACTATATTAAGGCTTGCAGCGCTGTTTATGAGGTTTGCAGGGTTAATTGCACCTATCGGCCCTAAAAGATTTGATATCAAAGATGCCATTCTTGCTCTTACCTTCATATCAGCATAGTTTCTCAAAAGGTCAAAATCGCCGAAAATGTGCAAGCTCAAAATATCTCCGAGTGATGTTATCGGGTCTATATGACAAATACCGTTTTCAAAGCTTATTGTACCTTTGAGTTCCGCAAAGTGTGTTGTATCTATTGTCGTAAGTCCGCTTATGATTCCGCCCAGGGCTGTCTGGAAGAATTGAGATTCTCTTATATTTTCTGCGATGATAAGGTTTTCCAGCTTGCCGAACGGCCCGAATTGACCGTCTTTGATATCAAAATCAACATCTCCCTTGAGGCTTCTCATCTGTTCTTCATAAGTTGTACCTTTAAGCGAAATATCCGCGTTGAATTTTGCTGTTCCGCTCAAAGTATCTTTCATGCCGGCAGCGTCCATAAGGGCTTTGTTAACATCCACATTCTGTCCGCGAACATGAATATCAAGAAGGCTTGAGATAAGATTCATAGAGATATTGCCGTTGACCTGCCCTTTAAAAATATTTGTTCTGAGGTTTCTCAGATAGAAAACATTTTTTGCAAGAGAAATTTTTCCGGTTGTATTTCTTATATCAATTTTTCCGGATATAATTCTTGCAAAATCAATAGAGCCGTCCTGAACTGATACAGGAATATCTGCCGGAGCTGCTGAAGATGCTGGGGCTGCAGCGCTTGAGCTTTTCGGAACATATCTCATTGCGCGTTCGACAACCTGCATTAATTTATCAACATTCAAGTATCTTGATGTTACATCTACATTTTTTATATTCATAATCTCTGACGGAATCAGGCTTAAATTTATTTTTGATTGGATATCAGATTCATTCAATATTAAATCTTTTACCTCTAAATCCGCAGCATGACTTCTAAACTGGAGGTTAGCTTCTCTAAGTGTAAGAAGAAGCTCCGGAATTGAAACTCCGCTTAGGTTGAATCCGCCTCTCATTCTCGGAGCAAAAGATTCGCCAAAAATAAATGCCCTTCCCCTCAAAGTGAATTCAGATTTGGGGAATACATAAATTTTACCCCTCAAATCCTGAGGCATTGTGATTTTGATAAGGTTAATTCTGTTACCCTCGATTGTACCGTCTACTCCTAATATTTCATTGAGGTTAACGACTTCGTTTCCGTCCTCGTCAACACTTACGCTGCGGGTAAATAACCCTGTTTTCTTTATCTTGATTCTGTTAGGCTTGAAATCAATTACAGACTGCAAAGATGTGTTCTTACCGTTCAGAATTGTAAAGTCAACAGGTGTGATAAAGTTTTCTTTATTAGAAAGCGCCTGAACAAAAAGGGTTTGCTTTTTCCCATCTCCTTCCACTGTCAATTTTACAGGGATTGTCCCTTTAGAGTGAATAAACGGTTTTAATTCCGCTCCTATAAGCTTGATTAAATCGTCCGTGCTGACATTTCCCTGAGCAATAAAATTAATCTGTTCTAACTTATTATAATCAACAACAGAACCTGAATATTTTATTGAGGATTTATCGTTCAATAGCAGAGTATTTTCCTTAATATTTATATTATTATCCGCAATTTCTACATCAACCTTCGGAACAGAGATTTTTGAACCTGTTTTTGGAAGCCTTATTGCAAATTCTTCATTATTAATTTTGCCGGTCAGATTTTTTGCATCGCAGAAAAATTCTCCGCTCAATTTGTTATTTGTTAAAACAAAGTTATTTTTTCTATCCGAAAGATTAAAGTTATAAAGCCCGAATTGCATAGCTGCTACAGCTTCTTTGAGCTTTCCTTTTAATGCCATATCAATTGCTGCGTCGCCGGATTGGAAGTTATACGCTTCTCTGATTTTCCCGGGTGCAAACGCATTGAATAATACCGGTAGCGGAAGCTTTTCCGCCTTCATTGTAATATCCGCAATTGATTTTTCATCAATTTTTCCGTCAAGATTAACTTTTGAATTACTTACCAGCAGACTGGAATCTTTGATTTGTAAAACATTGTTATCTAAAAGAATATTTATATTAGCGTCTGATAAGACTTTACCGAGGTTTCTAACACTCACACCGCCGTCTTTTACAATAATTGAGCCTGTGGAAGTCAGTTTTTTAAAGTTTGTTTTTATATAACTGTCAGCCTGAATATACCCTTCAGCCTTGATTGCGGAAAGTTCATTTTTTATATGCAAAGAATCCATAAACCCTTTGGCAAGGATTACTAAATCATTAAATTGGATTTTTCCGCTTTTAATATCCATATCCATTTTAGGATGACGGCCGTAATTTAATTTGCCCAAAAGCTGAATATTCTGGTCTTTTGCAGCATAAATATTTGTATCCAAAGTTACGTTTGAGCCGAAAGTATCTGCTTTAATGTAACTTACAGGAAGCTGCAGTTGAGACACTTTCAGGGTAACACCGTCAATATAAAAATGACCGTATGAAGTTAAATCACCGTTATGGTTTCTTACACGAAGTTTTGTATCAAGATTAGCTTTTAAATCATAATTCCTGTACATAGTAACAGGGTTAACGAACGGAAGATCAATTCTCTCTGCCGGATCATCTTCTTCGTCCAACTTAGGTTTTTGTTTCGGAAGGAATGTATTAATATCTATATCAGCAGTTATATTTCTGTTTTCATCACTGAATAATTCCGCATAAGTTTTAAGTTTAGCGGTTTTTCCGTTAAAATATCCTGCAGATAATTCTTCACCATGCAAATCCAAATAGTGGTCTGATTTTAAATCATTGACTAAAATTCTGTAATTGTGTAGTTTTGCATTTGGAACCTTAATCCTTATCCAGGCAGGGTCAAATGTAAATCTTCTTGCTTCTGCTTCTGCAGTCTGCTTTTTAGCAACAAGTTTCTGCTCTTTTCCTGCATTAAGTATATGTTCAATAAGTTTTGAGATTTTAAAGTTTTCATCATTAACAATTTCAAGGTTAACAAACGGTTTTTCGATTTCCAGACAGGAAACCTTAACCGTTAGAAGAAACAGGCTCGGAATAGAAATCCGTGTTTTTAAGCTGTCTGCCGAGAATAGTATTGATTCATCCGGCATTTTAACGCTTATTTTGTCGGTCTTAATTCCAGCTCCCAGAAGCGGCGTTGTAATGATTTTAGGGTTTTCAAAATCAATACTTAATCCGGTTTGTTCCTTGGCAAGTTTTTGGGCCAGAGGTTTGTATTGATTTAAATCAACAACATTAGGCAATACAAACAAAAAAGCCAGATACAGCAAAGCAATAAATCCCAAAATAACAAATCCAAATATTTTTAAAAACTTTTTCATATTACGCCCCAGTTTAACCCCTATTTTATACAGACATTTTAACATAAATGTGATATATATTAAACCAAAGTTTTTTTTATTAATTACTTTTGAATTAAATCTTTTATAACCTCTCCTGCCGTAATCAATCCTGCAACGGGAGGTGTAAAAGCATTGCTGCCCGGAATTATATTTTTACCCGGAACAGACTCGGTACTTCTGCCCGGTTTTATCGGGCTTTCTTTAGAATAAACCACTTTTAGCGATTTTATACTGCGCTTTTTCAACTCCTGCCTAATAACTCTTGCGAGTGGGCAGACTGATGTCTTATATATATCTTCAACCTCAAACATCTGAGGATTCATTTTATTTCCGGCTCCCATGCAAGAAATTACGGGAACTCCTGCGGCCTTGGCTTTTTCTACAATGGCAATTTTACCGGAAACCGTATCTATAGCATCAACCACATAATCATAACAGGAAAAGTCAAACTCAGTATCATGTGTAAAGAATAGTTTATGGGTACGTATTTTGATATCCGGATTAATGTCTAAAATTCTGTCTTTAGCCGCATCAACTTTGTATTTTCCGAGCGTACTCGTCAGGGCATAGATTTGACGGTTAATATTAGTAATGGAGATTGTATCATTATCAATTAAATCAATGGAGCCGACGCCGCTTCTTGCAAGCGCTTCTGCCGTATAACCTCCGACCCCTCCGATTCCAAATACTGCAACACGTGAAGAGGCAAGCTTTTCCATGCTATCTGTCCCTAATAGTAATTCTGTTCTTGAAAAACGATTTAACATAGAATAATTAAATTACAATAGTCTTTGTGCGTCAAATATCTGGTATAATAATATTTATGAAAAAAGTTTTATGTTTTGGAGACAGTAATGTGTACGGTTTTATACCTGCAAGCGGTAAACGATATCCAGCCGAAATTCGCTGGAGCGGAGTGTTACAGAAGCTTGCAGGAGATGAGTTTAGAATAATTGAAGCCGGATGTAATAACAGGACGGCTTTTTCGGATAATCCTGCAGGAATTAATCAGACCGGATACAAGATACTTCCGTCGTATCTGGAGAAAGACCTGTTTTGCACTGTTCTTGCAATCGGTATAAATGACTTGCAAACATCGTATGGGGTTAATGAAAACAAAATAAAATCAGGAATGCAAAACCTCATGGGAATTGTGAGGACTTTTGCTCCGGACTCTGCAATAATACTTATTGCGCCTCCCGTAATAACCAAACATATTATGATGAGTTATTTTTCAACAATGTTTGACGAGACATCTATTAAGAAATCTAAAGAACTCGGACGAATATTTGAATCCGTTGCTGCGGAGAACAACTGTGAGTTTATTGATTTAAATAAAATAATTGTACCATCAGAACTTGACGGACTTCATTACACACCGGAGAGTCACAAAAGAATTGCTCAGGCTGTGTACGACATATTGAAGAATATATCAGGTTAAAGTATTCGTTTTTCTTTTTGTAAAAAAATCTTTACATTTAAGCAAGTTTTCAACCCTGATTTACTTTATCTAAGTATGCAGGAAAGGGTAAGTGTGTCTGTTTGAATATACAAAATCAGTCGAATAAGAATAGTCAATATTTTGAGCAGAATAAACCTGTATTTAAGTCTGCCGCTATTTTGAATGCTAGTGGGAATCTTATGCAGTCAATCGAAAATGGCGGATTTTTAGCGTCATTTCTAATTCAGGATGGTTTTGGCATGACCCTGCCGCGAAGTGTTGCCGGATTTTTGCGTGATAAAGAGGTAACAGGGCACTATAATATGCAGGAAGGTTTTGAAGTTGTAGGACGAGAAGGTCTGACAGGCCCCTCCATGATGGCCGTAGCTCCGCTTATGCTGCTTCTTACCGCAAAATTCGGAAAGACAACAAGTGTTAATTCACAGCTTATTAATCGATTTGGAAATAGTTTAAAAGAGCTTGTTTCAAAGCCGGACTTTGATAAAACTTTACTGAAAGATGCCGAAAGATTCAAAACAGAGTTTTACAAAACTAATATAGAGAAGATGCTTACTGAAACTCTGGGTAAAGAAAATACGTCAAAAGAGTCTGTCGAATATATAATGAAACAAATTGCGAATTATGAAAAAATTCCTGAGAATGCCGTGCTTAAAAAATTCAGAGGCAAGGCAAAGTATAGAAAAGGATGTATAGATAACATTGCCGAGCATATCAATGATTTGAAATACAGCACAGGCAAAGATCTTAACATGCTTGGAAAACTCAGGTTCGGCTCTGGTATAAACAAGGATTTCAAAAACTTTTCCACAAAAAATGCGATAGAAGGCATGATAAAATACTCTAACGATGCAATAACTGCTAACAAACATCTTGAGAAACTGGATGCTTTAAGAGCCGAAAATATTAAGAATCAAGCTGTTGCAAAGCGGATAATAACAACTATTGCTACAATGGCGGCAACGCTGGGTGTTCTGTCGGTGCTGCCAAAGATTTATGCAAGAAGCGAGACGGCCCCTGGGGCAAGAAAAAAACAGCCGGAAAATTTAGGCGGTAAACAAAATCAGAGCGTAAATTTTAAAGGTAAAGGAGATGCGGATTTTCTCTCAAGGCTTGGCAAAAAGTTCTCTCATAATAAGAAATATGATGAACTTGCATCAGAGCTTGAATATAACGGGCATAATTTTACTAACTCTCTTATGGCTGGATTATCTATTTTTGGCTTGCTTATACCACGAGGTCTGCACGCGTACAACAGGGCGCAGGTTAATGAGGACGGCAAAAAAGACCTGACTGAGCTTTGGGAAATCATCATGAGGGATTTGACCTCCAGCCTTGCAGTTGTTTTTGCGGTTCCTATGGGAACGCGTGCCTGCGTGACAGCTTATGAAAAAAATTCAGGTTTTGTTCTTATGCAAAAAGACAGAAACATGAGTAAATCTAAAACAATACTTGACTTGTTTAATCCTTACAGTAAAGCGCATGTGCTTACAAATGCAGAGATAAGTAATCTTTATAATAAAGTGGATACTAAAGCTAAGATGCTTAACTTCTGCAGATATATTGATGATAATGGCGGCGATTTACAAAAAATTCTTTCAAAATCAGAAAATGCAGAAAGCGTATTTAATAAATCTACAATGGACTTATCTTCTCTAAAAGGACTGTCTAAAAAAGATAAAAACAAAAAGATTATTGAATTTTTTGAAAAGAATAATCTTTTGGATAATACTATAAAAACACTGATGCAGGGAACAGGCCGTCCGGGAACAAATAAGATTGCAGCATTTGCAAGGGGACTCAACTCTGTACCGGGTCTGTTAACAACATTCTTTATTTCTCCATATATTCTCGGCTGGCTGATACCGCGCTTGACGTACGCAAATACAAGACGTATCCATGCAAAACAGGATGAAGAGCATGCTCAGCAGCTTAGAGCTAGTGCCTAGAGGTATGTTGAAAGAATTGATCTTACATAATTCTGGGTTTCTTTATACGGCGGAACTCCGTCATACTTGTCAACAGCTCCCGGGCCGGCATTATATGCGGCAAGGGCAAGTATAAGATTCCCGTTATATCTGTCGAGCATGGACTTTAGATATTTTGTTCCGCCTTCAACATTCTGCTCTGGATCCATCGGGTTTGTAACCCCAAGCCCTTTTGCCGTTGCCGGCATGAGCTGCATAAGCCCCAGAGCTCCAACTCTTGATTTAGCATTTGGGTTAAAGCCTGATTCTTGTTTAATTACGGCGTTTACAAGCTTTTCATCAACTCCATGCTTTTTTGAAATTCGTGATACAAGATTTTTTATCTGCTCTCTTGTTGTTATCTTTTCCGAATCAATACTGCCTTTTGCTGCATTTGTATATAAACTGGCATTTACGCGTGTCGCAGGATTAGTAAGTAAATCCCCGAATTTGGTCTTTGCGGAGCTCCTAAGAACCGTATCAAACGACTGTATCGTGTTGGCAGAACTCACTGTTTCTTCCGCCTTCTTCTCTACCGGTGTCCACTCTGCAGTAATATTGTTTACATAATTGTTCATTTGTACAGCACGCTGCATGGCGCTTGCTTTACCAGAGGAAGATAATAAATTTTGTATCATCGATGAAAACATAATAAATCCTTTCAAACTGAATATCGTATCAAACTCTGTAATACTTTAGAAGTTTGAATGAAATATCCACTATTTGATTTAATTATTTTTGAAAATAAGTCAAATACATGATTATTTTATAGATTTTTTTTTAATAATATGTTATTATTAAACTTAAAATGGGAGAGTGTTTAGGTGAATACTGATAATTTTTTAATAGAAGAGAAAGATTTAGAGCTCGCACAGGCGATATGTCGACCAATAGATATTTCTGAGGTAAAAAACAGAGCATTGGCTAATGCAACTGCTGCAATCATAGCCTCAAAATACTTTGAAGAAGCTGAAGTTGATACGGAGTCCGGGCTGCATAATATTGCTCCGGTGCTAGAAGATATTGATATTGCTGATATTTATATAAAAAACTGCTATATCGATGTTAGAGTGTTTTTTAATGAAGAAGAAATAGCCGTTCCTAAAGCCCATTTTGATAATAACCTGCTGCCTGTTGCCTATATGTTTATAAAAGTTACGCCTGATTTATCCGGTGCTACGGTTGTAGGTTTTATACAGCCCGAAAATATTGATACATCAAAAGATTTTAACGGATATTATAAAATCGGCGAAGAATCTTTGGTTTCTTATTACGATATAGAAATAGCGCTATGTGCGGTTGAAGATACTTATTCAATAAGTGATAAGGATATTTTTGCATATCTTGATAACACGATAGAGAATAAAAATAAATTTTATTCGGAATTGATTGCGTCAAAAGACGGAAGATTAAGGCTTGCTCGTGCTGCCAAAGCACAGTATATTTTTAATTTTGTATCAGTTGCGCAGCCTGCGGAAGAGAAAACTGTTGTGTCTGACACTTCCGCGGATGAAAATTTAGATCTGGATTCCGACGTCGGAGTCTTAGAGCTGGAGGAGGATTTCGGAACTTTAGAGCTGGACGACAGCGTTAGTGACGAACAAGTTTTAGACTCACAGGAAGATTTTTCCGACAGCGGCATAATGCTTGAGGAGCAGCAAGAATCCATGGAACTAAATATTGATTTAGCAGAAGACCTGCCCTTAGCAGAAGAGCCGGTTTCTGAACCGGAAGAAAGCGCAGTATCTGCAGGTTTTTCAGATTTTAATCCGGACGAGATTAGTCTTGTTCAGGCTCCAGGCATTGAACATGAAGCAGAAGCGCCGGAATCGCAGGAAGAACTATTCGATAACATAGAGGATATAGTTGAGGATGCGGAAGAAATTGCTCCTGCCCCCGTAGATAACGAAGTTCAAAGCGAAGAGACTGACGATTTAACAGATGATGACCTTGAATTCAATGAACTGATTCAGGCACAGACAGAAGAAACGCCGTTTGAATCCGCAGAGACCTCATTTAAAGAAGAGTATAAAACTGTCGCGTCTCCGAGTCTTGACTTATACGAATCACTAGAACAAGAAGAAGCAGAGGATAATACTGCAGAACAGTTGGCGGCATTGGAAGATGATGGTAACGGTGAGACCGGCTCTATGACGGAGGATATGCAGGAGGAGAGCGGTGAAAGCTCTGATATCGACAGCAGTTCTACAGAAGAAATTGAAACGCTTTTCAACAATGATTCTGAGGAAGATGCCTCAGATTCTGAATTTGCAGCGCCAAAGAAATCAAACAGTTCATTGAAACTGCTGCTTATTGTCGGTCTGCTCGCCGTGTTGGGAGCTTTGGGGTATCTTGGTGCTTCAAAATTTCTGCCGTCAGGAGATAAATCACAGAACAGCATTGTACAGGAGCCGGCTGTAAAGCCTGCGGAGGAAGCTGTTTCCGAACCGGAAGCTATGCCTGTTGAAACTGTTGAAATAACGGAGACTGAGCAGAGCTCTAAGAATGAAGGTAACGCTGTTTCCATTCCGGCTATAGAACAGAATTTGGATGCTTCTATACTTGTTTCTAATCTTAAAATTGATTGGGAAGTGCCGTCTGGATATGCCTCTAATTCTTCTGCAAGAAGATATCTGGTTAAACTCGGCAAGATTATACAGTTGAATCTAAAAACTGAATTACTGCTTTTAAGTAAACCTCCTATTTCAAATAAAATTGCGGTTGCAATAAAATTTAATCCGTCCTCAAAGAAATTTGAAACTATTGGTGTTACGACATCAAGCGGAGAGACTTCTGTCGATGATTTGATTCTCAAGACAGTACAAAAAGCTCTTGCAATGAAATTGAATATGAACTCTGATTCTTTTGCAAAGTTAAAGGGTAACCCGACATTAATTATTCGTTTATAAAAAATTAAAGAGAAGAGAACTATATGGAAAAAGATAATAAATATTATAGCTTAATTGAAAATCTTGTAAGAAAAAATAGAAAATTCCCGGGTTATGAGGAAATTTTAGAGGATATTATTAATGATGTTTATTCGCACTCAGAAGTTATAATTAATTCTATCAATAATGAAAATGTGATAAATGCTTATTTAGAAAAAGTTATATCAACTTCCATGATAACTGTTCCAAAGAAATTGAATTTTTATCCAAGATCGCGCACTGTAAAAACAGAACTTGTTGATAGAATGATTAACAGTTCCTTTAGTATTGATACTAAAAAAGACAGTAAAGTGCTTGACAATACAAATGTAGAGATTGGTCTTGATGATTTGGACGAATTGAACGATATTGCAGTAGAGACTGATGAGACTATAGATATCGTAAACCCGAATGGCATGTCCGAGGCTATGAATATTCAACCGGCATTAAATGATGGTGATATAGCAGCTGTAGCGGAATTTAAAAATACTGTTTCGGCGGATTTAGAATTAGATGCCGGTGTCGTGGGGGCTGAGGCATTAACAGGCGAAGATGCGGAAACTTCTTTAATAGCCGCGATGGACGGAGATGACAAAGAAGAAGTGTCTGATACAGCAAGTCCCGGGAGCGAGTCTTTAGACTATTCTTTAAGTCTCGAAGATGCCGACAATACAGCGGCTGAACCTTTGGAAGAGATTCAGGAGACGGCGCCTGTTGATTACTCATTAACTCTTGAAGAGAGCGACAATACGACGGCCGAACCTTTGGAAGAAGTTCAGGAAACGACGCCTGTTGATTATTCAATGACACTTGAAGACGGCGACAATACAGCGGCTGAACCTTTGGAAGAAGTTCAGGAGACGGCGTCTGTTGATTATTCAATGACACTTGAAGACGGCGACAATACGACGGCTGAACCTTTGGAAGAAGTTCAGGAGACGGCGCCTGTGGATTACTCATTGACTCTTGAAGAGAGCGACAATACGGCGGCCGAACCTTTGGAAGAAGTTCAGGAAACG
>CALUWH010000012.1 GCA_944324435.1 Candidatus Gastranaerophilales bacterium | reverse complement strand
TATTAGCGGAAGACGAGACTCGAACTCGCGACAGTCTGCTTGGAAGGCAGATACTCTACCAACTGAGCTACTTCCGCTCATATTAAACTTTCAAACTCTTGGGCTCAGTTGGTAGAGTACATATCTTAGATACGTTCGGCTCAACCGCCTTTACCCTATTTGCATCTGTAATCACAATCGCCTCACTTGGGCAACTGAGCTACTTCCGCTCATATTAAACTTTCAAACTCTTGGGCTCAGTTGGTAGAGTACATATCTTAGATACGTTCGGCTCAACCGCCTTTACCCTATTTGCATCTGTAATCACAATCGCCTCTCTTGGACAACTGAGCTACTTCCGCATTTTCAATACAAAAATTCTACCTCAAACATATTTTATTTTCAAGTGCTTATTGCGGTAAAGCTGTATTTGCTCCATCTAATGCCGGAGCAGCAGCCTCTTGTGCAGCTGTTTCGTCTTCAGATGGTTCTGTATGAGCATACAAACGCAAACTCAATTTACTCAACAATATAGTTTTATCCTTTTGATAAGGATTAACTTCTAAGCTATTTATCTTAATATAATACGGATATTGATATATATCTTGTATCAGCTTTCCTAAATTTACATAATTTGAAACCAACTCCATGTCAACATCACAAACAAAATAAACATCTCTGCCAAATTTGACAAATGCGTCTGTTTCCGGATTGTATTTATAATTTATTGATTTAATTTTTACCGTATTGGAATGAACCATCTCTATCATATCATTATATAAAGTGAAGAAGAGTGTATCATTGCCTAAGTCAGATTCTATCGGAGAATATATCTTCTTTTGAGAAGTTGTAATAGAGTCTTTTATTTTTTTGATTTTCTGTTTTACAATATTTAACTCGTTATTTTTTTTCTCAAGTTCTTCCGTTTTGCTCTGAACTTCAGTTGTTAACGTATTCAACTCCTCGATTTTTGGAGTTATTAACTTAAAAGCTGCAAATATTAAAATAGCTGTTGCTGCTACAAATGCAATTAAACCGTAGAATTTTTTATATTTATCCATTTTTATTATAATCCTTTTTGTTATTTATTCTATAGATTCCAATGTTTCTGGCAGCTGGTTGGCATTGTTCTGGGCTGCGTTACTTTGATTCTGCCCGGTCTCAGGCGCATCCGAAATTCTGAATTCATAAAAATCAGCATTCAAAGATGTTAGTATTGACTCTGTATCAAAGGATGTATTATCAGTATTTCCGGAATTACCGGCTTCTTCTATATCAATTTCTTTAAAATTAGACTTAGACGCCAGTCCCAATTTCTGAAGTTTTATTGCAGAATCAGGATTATAATCTTTTATGCTTCTGAAAAAGCTGTATACACTTTCCAGATTATCTGCCTGACCTTCTATAGTTGTCTTGTCTCCAAGTTTAAGATATGTAAGCCACAATTTTTTAGGTATTTCTGTACCTACAATTGTGTAGTATGAATATATACCTTTATTATGCTCCAAGCCTATTCTGATTTCGTCGCCTTCGTCAAATAAATCTGAAGATACATCCTGATTTTCGGCTAAGAATCGGTTTACATCTTCTATATTCTTTTCAATTGTTGCCTTTTCATCATTTTTTGATTTTATCATTCCGCCAAGAACAAATAAAGCCCCTATAACCGGTATCAAAATAATTATCAAAATTATAATAAAGATTTTTATCAAGGCTTCATTTGTAAATACTATATGTCTTCCGTTAAGCATTATCTCCGGCGGCTGTTCCATAAGGTATACATCCCCCAGTGAACGATTATATAAGTTAAATATCGCTGTAGAATACTGTTCAAAATCTCTGTAAATAGACGCACCTATAATATCCAGAGATACTACCTTAGCCAATTCACCATCAATATCCGGAGCCAGATTCAAAAAGGCTTCTTGAGAATAGCTGTTTGCCTCCTGATGGATTATGGGAGCGCTGTATTGTATTTTGCTTGCCAATATTTCTGCACTTATTACATTGGTCTTTGAAACGACACATAGATACTGCGACGGCAGGTTCTTTAATATTGGTTGAACTGCACTTATTACAGTAGAGTAATTCTCAGCATCACCGAGCACCTCACCGATACTTATTCTTTCTTCAAAAGCATCGACATAATTTTTTCCGTTCATCAACAGAACTCTACAGCAGAAGCTATCTACAATTAACATTACCCAAGCTTTGCCGGACTCTACTTCTATACGTTCTTTATATATCAAAGCGTTTAATACTGAGTTTACTGATGAATCAATCGCTCTAAGCTTGCAGCCCAATTCTTTAATAATTATTGCTATTTCAATAAGCATTGATTTTTGAGCTGCAATATATGCTATCTTGTTGAATTGCAAAGAAGTATTTGGCAGAACTGTTGCACTGACACAGGGTTCTGTATTTTTAAATATAAAATGTTCCAGCAATTCCTCTTCTATCGCATTTGTAACCTGCGTCTCATCAAGTGAAGCAGGATAGTCGTTCACTTTGAATACTACTGAAGGAATATTTAAAACGACCTCCGAATTTTTAGGAATTTGCAATTCTACAAACAAATCCTGCAGAGCCTCTTTAAAGAGGTCAATATCTGCAATCTCTCTTCTATTAATATCATATTCCAAAGGTCTCAGCCCGTATTTTAAGACTGTTTTACTCGCAAAATCTATTTGGGCGACTTCAAGCCCTACTTCCGGCGTTATAGAAACACCAACTACAATACTCTTCTTAAATAAATCCATGTCTGTTTCTTCCTATTTTTTTTTATTGTACAATAAAACTTAAATTTTGTATACAGGTTAAATAGATGAGAAATTTAGTAGAAGAAATTAAAAAATTAAAAGAAGAGAAGAATGCGATAATTCTCGCGCATAGTTACCAAAATATAGAAATAGACGAGGTTGCAGACTTTGTCGGGGACTCTTTATATTTAAGCCGCCGTGCAAAGGATACAAATGCTGATATCATTGTATTTGCAGGTGTATACTTTATGGCGCAAACCGCCAAAATAATATCTCCCGAGAAAAAGGTGCTTCTGCCAAATCTAAATGCAGGGTGCTTGATGGCAGATATGATTAACCATGAACAAATGGTAAAATTTAAAGAACCGTATCCGAATACTCCTGTAGTATGTTATATAAACTCAACAGCAGAAGTTAAAGCAGAGTGTGATATTTGCTGTACAAGTTCTAATGCTTTGGAAATTGTTAAGAGTCTTAACTCTAAAAGAGTTTTATTTATTCCGGATGCAAATCTTGGTAAATGGGTTGAATCAAAACTGGACGGAGTAGAAGTAATTACATACGATGGCAATTGTCCGGTTCATAATAATATAGATACACAAGATATTTTGGATGCACGAAAAAAATATCCGAGCGCAAAAATACTTATTCATCCAGAATGTAAACCTGAGGTCAGCAAACTGGGTGATTATGTCGGGAGTACAAGCGGTATTATTGATTATGTTAAGGCTCACAAAGACACGCAGTACGTAATAGTTACAGAAAAAGGTGTTGCCGACAGGCTTAAAAGAGATTATCCGGACAGAGAATTTATTCTTATAAAAAATGACATGCTATGTGAGAGCATGAAGTTGACATCACTGGAAGAAATAAAATATTCTTTGGAGCATGAGGTTAACGAAATAACTCTGGATGAGGATATAAGATTAAAAAGCGCAAGTTGTATCAAAAGAATGCTAAAGGTATCCGAGTAATGGAAAAAAATATGATTATTTATGGGAAAAACGCCGTACTCGAGGCTCTCGAGAGCGGAGATAGGGAATTTAATAAAATTCTTATCTCAAACAACTCGCGTTCGGACTCAAAGCTCGAAAAAATCAAAGAGCTTGCATCAAAGCATGGTGTCATATTCCAGTTTGTAGCAAAAGAAAAATTAAATCAGCTTGAGCCGGATGGCAGGCATCAGGGAGTTATCGCGCAGATATCACCGGTAAAATACGTTGATTTGGATGATTTTATAGAAAAACATAAGGATTCACTAACATCTGTTGTTGTGCTGGATGGAGTTGAAGATTCTCACAATGTCGGAGCAATTATCAGATCTTGCGTATGCGCAGGAGTTAAAGGTATTATACTTCCTTCAAGACGCGGAGTTTTAATTAACTCAACAGTTGAGAAAACAAGCGCAGGAGCAATCAATCATATTTCAATAATAAAAGTAAATAGCCTGACAGCTGCAATCCAGAAATTAAAAGAAAACAACTACTGGGTAATTGCATCTGACCATCATGCGAAAGATAATTATTATGATATTGATTACAATATGAATTTTGTTCTGATAATGGGTGCTGAGCACTCAGGGATTTCCAAGTCTCTGCTCAAGCTTGCGGACTTTAAGGTTAAGATTCCAATGTTAACAAATTTTAATTCTTTAAATGTTTCTAACGCAGCTGCTATAATATTATTTGAAGCAGTCCGAAGGGGAATAGAAATAAAAGGAAAATAGGCTAAAGCACAGCATCTTGTAAAATAATAAATGAGGTATAAACTATGAGTAAAAAACAAGATACAATAAGCATGATAGATGATATATCAGATGAAGGCGTTGATTTTAACAGTATAGAGCCTGTTGACGAAGATGACGACGATATTATCACCATCGAGGAGCCTAAGACACAGGAGAGCTTAAACAGCGTTAATTCAGATGATTCTGTCAGAATATACCTGCAGCAGATAGGAAAAATTCCTCTTTTGTCACCGGAAGAAGAATTAGAAGTAGCAAAGAAAATTTACGAAACACAAAGTGACGTTGCACGCAAAGTGTTGATTAACGCAAACCTGAGGCTTGTTGTAAGCATTGCAAAAAAATACATAGGGCGTGGGCTTTCTTTCCTTGATCTGATTCAGGAAGGAAACTTAGGACTTATTAAAGCTACTGAAAAATTTGATTATACAAAAGGCTACAAATTTTCAACTTATGCAACCTGGTGGATTCAGCAGTCTATAACAAGAGCGATTGCGGATAAGGCCAGAATTATCAGACTTCCGATTCACTTGATAGAATCAATTAACAAGATTAAAAAAGCAACCGTTGATTTGACAACAGAGCTTGGCAGAATCCCTGTTAAGCAGGAAATTGCAGACAAAATGGGGATTTCTGTTTCCAAATTAAACTCTATAATCAAATCAACTCAATCTACGATAAGCATTGATACACCGACAGGCCAAAAAGATGATTCTAATAAAATTATTGACTATATAGTTGATGAATCTACAGTTGCCCCTGATTCTCTTGTTTCTCAGGAGAGCATGCTTGACGATATTAAGGAAATGCTTAACCAATTGAGCCCAAAAGAAAGAGACGTGTTGATTCTAAGATTTGGCTTAAATAACGACGGTAACAAAAAAACTCTGGATGAAATAGGCTCTTTATACGGTGTTTCAAGAGAAAGAATCCGACAAATTGAAAACAGGGCTATTTCCAAGTTGAAGAAGCTTTGTAAGAACAAAAATTTAACATCAGGACTCAAGAATTATTTTGGTTCTTGAGAAAAGGGGTAAATCAGAGGGTAAATCAGAGGGTAAATCTGGGGTAAATAGAAATATGGCTGATATAGATAGAATTAACGATTTAGTTGGGAAAAAAGATTTTCAGACTGCCGTGGTCCTTATTGACGAAGCTCTTGCAGAAGACGCCGAGAATCAAGAGCTTCTAAAACTTGCCGGTTTAACATATATGAATCTTAATGATTGGACAAAGGCAAGAAAGACCTTTGAAACAATAGTAAAATATAATCCTGATGATGCGTCGTCGTGGTTCTATCTTGGAAACAGTTATGACAAACTTGGAGATTATGTTTCTGCAAAAAATGCTTATTTAAAAGTCGTAGAGCTTCGTCCTAATTATACGGATGCCTACAAGAGCCTGTGTATTGCTCTTATGAAACTTAATGAGCCAAAAGAAGCTATTAAAATAGCAAATATTGCTTCTGCAGGAGATGCTGAAGATTATATTTTTGATTTCATCGCCGGAACGGCTTATATGAAAATAAAAGATTTTGCAAAAAGTATTGAACCATTGAAGAAAGCTCTTGAAAAAGCCCCGAATAATATAAGCATTTACAATAGTCTCGGCACAAGCTACATGGCAACAGGCAAATTTGAGGAGGCAATCAAGAGTTATAAAAAGGCTCTTGAACTGAATCCTAAAAATCCGATGGCTTATTATAATATCGGCTCAGCATATCAGGTTCAGCAGAATCATGAAGCTGCATGCGAATATTTGGAAAAGGCCGTGAAACTTGATGAGAGCGATGAGAGCTTTAAGGTTGCTCTTGCAATGTCCGAGGTTAAATCCGGACAGTATGTTAAAGCAGCTGATATATACAAAAAGCTCCTTGTACAATTTCCTCAAAAAGAAACATATAAATATAATCTTGCGACTTGTTATGAAGCGATGGGAGAGATACAGACAGCTATAGCTTTATTGGAAGGTGTCGTTTATATGAATCCAAAATTCATACTTCCGGCACAAAAGCTTGCAAGTCTGTATATAAAAGCAAATCAGCTTGCCAAGGCAAAAGAAGTTTATGACAAAATCTTGTTAAAAAATAATCCGACACCGGAGATATTGCACCAGTACGCAATACTGTCATCAAGCCTTTGCGATACTGATACCGCGGAGAAGATGCTTAAAAAAGTCATACAGATGAATCCTGATTTTGCAAAAGCACATAAAGATTTAGGTATCATATATCTTAATAAACGTCTTTTTGATTATGCAGATGACGAGTTTAAGACTGCAATGAGATTACAGCCGAACGATTTTGAGATACTCTTCGAATACGGCAACTTTCTGTATTCAACCTCAAGAAATACGGAAGCTGAAAGGTTTTACGGTGAGGCTCTGGATATTGAACCGGATAACGTGCTTGCACTGACTTTTATGGGGCTTAATAAACTTATACTTAATCAGCTTGACGAAGCTAAAGATTATGTATTAAAAGCATTAAAGTTTAATCCTCATCATGAGTATATTCAATTTTGTATGGGAAGAATTCTTTATGCAAGAAAAGAATTTGAGGAGGCAAAACATTACTTGATACGTGCAGTAGAACAGAATCCGGATATAGAAACTCAGAACCTGCTTGCGCTTACTTATTATGAACTTGGAGAATACGAGCCGGCGCTTAATATATTCCTGAACCTGCTTGCAAAACGTCCTGATAATATTTCGGTTTTGATGAGTTTGGCAAAATGCTATGAAGGCTTGAAGGACAATGATAAAGCGCTTGAATATCTGGAAAAAATTGTTTCAGTATTTCCGGAGGATGAAGAAGCTCATGAAATGATTAGAAAGTTATCGTAGTAAAAGCAAAATACTATATTCTGCAGCCTGTCTTATATCCTGTCGCCGGGAATCTGTTTTAAAACTATTGCTCTATGCTTGCCGCAAGTTTTATGTTTGTTTTCAACATCAAAAAGAAATGCAAGCGGAATCAGCAAAAACGCTATCAGTGCAAATGTTGCAAATACATCAACATAAGCCATCAAACGCGACTGCGTTAACAGGGATTTGTACAAGTACGAATTTGTTTTAACAGAGGCAAAAGAACTTGAAGCGTTTGACATAAAAGTGTGAGTAAGTGCCATAAACTTTTGTTGGAAAACAAGGCTGAAATTAGACAGGTTCTTAACCAGAAAAACCTGGTGCATCTGTGCATGACGCGCAACCAGAGTCGAGGCTACTGATGCAATAACCGCAGTCATTGTACTTTTACACAAGTTATGCAAACTTGCGCCATTTGTTAATTCCGATTTGGGAAGTGTACCCAAAACCATAGACGAAACAGGGATAAAAGTCATTATGACCCCAAAACCCATTAAAACCTGCGGAATTGCCATGTATATAAAAGAAACGGAAAGATTTAAATTAACAAAGAATAAAACAGAGATTCCTAAAAGGAAAAATCCGATAGCAATAAGAATTCTGTTATCAAAAATTTTCATTAACGGGTTTATCACAAGCATCATCAAAACGCAGGAAAAAATTCTCGGTGCGAGGGCATAACCGCTTAATATAGCAGTATATCCCATCATATTTTGTAAAAATTGCGGCACAAGTACGATTGTTGAAAACACAAGCATATTAATTGAAGAACTTAAAAGTGTTCCTATAAAGAAATTTTTATCCTTGAATAATCTAAGATTAATCAGCGGATTTTTTGCCTCTAATTCTCTTATGATAAAAAACGTAAGCGCGCATACAGAGAATCCTGACAACCACGATATCCACGCGCAGTCAAACCAGTTGTACTGCTGTCCCTTATCCAATACAACCTGCATAGAAAGAAGCCATAAGACAAGAGAAATCATGCCGGGAAAATCAGCATTTATTGCGCCCTTTTTATGCTCCGTGTCTTCAATATTAGCGTGAACCATTGATATAGAAAGAATCCCGATTGGAATATTAACAAGGTAAATCCACTGCCAATCCGCATTATCGACAATAAATCCCCCAAAAGTCGGGCCGAGAATCGCAAAAACCATAACAGCCATGCCGTACAAACTCATTGCAATCCCTCTCTTTTCCTGAGGGAAGGCAGCAAGCAAAATCGATTGCGCAAGCGGTGTCATAGGGCCGCCGCCTATTCCCTGAATCAATCTTCCGAGTACCATAAGATTAAGATTTGGAGCAACTGCACAGATAAATGAGCCGAGAGTAAAAATTCCTATAAAAATTTTCAGAAACAGTTTTCTTCCCATTACACTCTCAATCCAGCCTGACATAAGGATTAAGCATGCATTTGCAATCATATATGATGTAATAATCCAGTTAGCCTCATCAATAGTTGAGCCAAAATATCCCGAAATATGCGGAATCGCAACGTTAGTCGCTGATGTCGCAAGACAGGAAAACGACGTCGGCAAAAGTATTGAAAAAGCAACCAGCCACAAAGGTGCAGGTTTATGTTTATACACAACCTTCGCCATATTACTTAACCTTTACCTCCGGAACAACTGACATGCCGGGAACAATATTATATTTTGAAATATCTTCCGTAAATACTATCTTAACCGGAACCCTCTGAACAATTTTTACGTAGCTTCCGACCGCATTTTCGGGCGGAAAAAGACTCGCCCTTGCGCCGGTTGAGCGCTGTATGCTGTCGACTTCGCCTTTAAACTTTTTGCCGCCATAAGTATCAATCTTAATTTTTACAGGCTGGCCTTTTTTCATATTTGCAAGCTGTGTTTCTTTAAAATTGGCAACAATCCACATTTTTTCGGGCACGATAGAGAACATCGGCTGCGCTACCTGAACATAATTCCCCTGTTCAACCGTACGGTTTGTAATCCTTCCGTCTGAGGCTGCATAAATCTTGGTATAAGAAAGATTCAGCTTATCCTCCTCAACTTCTGCCTCCAGTCTTTTTATTGAAGCATTTATCTCATCAAAATGAGCCTTAGCTGAATTACTGTTTGACTGTGCGGAGGTAAGCTTGTTCAAACTCGCGTCATAATCCTGTTTAGACGCGATTCCCTTATCATACATTTTGGAATACCTCTCGTAATCGCTCTTTGCAAAATCAAGTTCGGAATAGTTTCTTACAACCTGATTATCGGCATTAACAAGTGCTGACTTTGCCTCCTCAAGCTTGGCCTCTGCCTGCTTCAGCCTTGCTTCATAATCCTTTGGGTCGATTTCCAAAAACAAATCTCCCTTCTTAACCTCTTGGTTATCTTCGATGTTAAGCTTCAAAACTGGGCCGGAAACCCTTGGCGCTACAGTTATTACATGCCCCTCTATAAAAGCATCGTCTGTTGATTTGTAATAAACCGTGTGAATAGCGTAAAAAATTCCGCAAATAAGAAATATTATAGCGGTCACACTTGGAACGATTACTCTTTTCTTCATATATTCGGGGCGAGTGTCTTCAACTTCTATTATATCTTCGGCTTTTTCTTCCACTTCTGTCTCCTTTTATATTTGCAATTTTACTTTGTCTCTAATATTCATATTCATTTTTTCTAAAGTTCTGAATGTTACGGCAAGCTCTTCTTCCGTAATATTATTCGTAATCATTTTCCTTAACTCAATATCCGTCGGAAAAGCTTTGTCCCGGGCTTCTTTTCCTTTTTCTGTCACAACAAGCTTATAAATCTTTCTACCGTTAGAATCCGGTATTTTTTCTATAAACCCTTTCTTATGCAGAATTTCAATAATCCTAGACATATTAGCTCTGTCTTTGAGGGTTATTTCCGCAAGCTGTCGTTGATACATTATCTCGTCATTTTCAAGCAAAAGATTCAGAATCACGTACTGGTCAGGCGTAAGCTCAAACTCTTTTTCTGCAAATGTTTGAGATGATAACCCTCTGATAAAAGTACCGGTAATAAAAACCAGCGCGCCTATTCTTCCTTTTAAATATTCCCTATACATTTTTTCCCTGTTGATATTATAATACTCTTGTGATGTAATTATAGCACAAGAAAAATTTATAACAATAAGAAATGTATTTTGCTAAAAAAGTTATAAATCACCAAACAATGACATTTGTATATTAGGTTCTGTTGATAAAGGATTATCAACACTTATTTCTTTTTTTACATTTTCAAGAATCTTAAAATGTTCTCTTATGATAGATTTTCGCTGTGGCAATCCTTGAAACGTATAGCCATTTATAAGTGCAATATCATCAAACAATAAAATCAATAACTTATCATCTTTGAAGATTTCTTTATTCTCTGTATAGATGAAAGATAGTATATCTTTGCAGGACAATTTCGGAGATTTGTTAATTTTGTCTATTAAGTTGCAGCTGAGAATAATGTTACATTTCAAAATTTTCTCAAAATATACTAATCCTCTAATAAATTTTTGTCTTTCTAATGTATATTTCTTTACATTCCCATGTGCAATACAATTTCTAAAGTCTTTCAATATTTTACATTTTTGCTGAAAGTCAGTTGAATTCGTTGCAATGTAGTCTTCAAAAAATTTATTTTTGATTTTCTTGTTTTTCAAATATACGCCATTTGCAAACAGATTTAATAATTCACTTATATACATCTTATGAGTTGATTGCTCTAATTTATCTCGTTCTGACAAGGCCGATTCATGTATTCTAATAAAAGTTGTATCATTAACAGCTCTTCTCAATTGTATGGTTTTGAAATACCTGTACAAAACATTATATGCGTTATCTTCATAGGCCTCTAGGTATTTATTAACAATCAAATTTTTCAAGGCTAATTCTACCACTATCAACCTTTTATAAAATATTGCAAATTCTGTTAATATATAATCGTTCATATATCCTAATCTATTATTAATATTGACTTTTACCTATAAATATATTATCATGAATATATAAGAAGTTATCCAAATATCGCTTATGCGAGAATGAATTTTGGGTTGGAGTATTCCAGTTATGCCCTTTTCGGTTGGATAACTTTTTTATTTGCTTTGATTTCGGAACTCTTTATTAGTTTATAACAATACTGAAAACATTCTTAAATGCTTTCAACAAAAGTTAAAACAAATTACAATTATAAGAGAGTGCAAATGTCTTGATACGCGGTTAGAACTCTTAAAATAAACAATGTAGAAGCTTCAAACTTATATAGAATCAAAAAATTTTTTCTTATGACATAAAACCGAACATCTTTATATGTAAAATCCGTTCTTCTAACTCCAAGATTCGGATACTCGGTCAATAAGTCAAAAGTTGCATAAAATTCTTAAACAAATTATATGCAGCGGCAGGATTATCCTTTGCAATATATTCCCCAATCAATATCAAGTCTTCTTCGGCTTTATCTAAGATTCTTAAAGTCAATCTGTTATTCATATTTGGCGATAAGATTCCTCATGACATCATGACCGTCTTTATGTTTTCCGGCATCCAGTTCAGCCAGCGCTTCATCAATATCTTTATTTAACATTTCAAGACGCTCCTTGGAAATACTTTTTTTTGATATCAATAGTGACAGTGCTTCCTGGACTATATCATTAACAGAATTATATAAACCTGTTGCCATCTGTTCCTTTATAAATTTTTCAAAATCTCCGCTCAAAGATATTTCCATAAATATGCCTCTAAATTAATAACATTAAAATTATAGCAATAATCCTGCATAATCTCAATAATCAAATTTAATTATCCTGTTCTTTACTTTCAAGCATTCTTGTGATTGATTCATGTCAAAAAATTTTTATAAACGAAAATTTGTTTAAAATTTCTATAAAATTCCATCGACATTTTTAGCTAGATTTTGTTGATTGTCCAATATTATTTCAATTAAGCTGCCGAGTGTAGAAATTTCGCAAGCCTTGTCAAAATTGTATTCGCAGTATCCCCGGGCAATTTCAAGTAAATTTATATTCAGTGTTATTTGTGCCTCAATATGAGAAATTTTTTCTATTAAATCTTCCATTTCCATAACTCAAATATACAAAAGATTTTTTCTTTTGTCAAGAGATTTTGGAAAATATATTAAAAAATATTTAGAGTAGGATATTTGTAAAACCTGTCTCTATTACTGCAATGTTGTACTTATCAGCCAAATCCACTACATCTTTAGGTGCTTGAGGAATCATGATTAACCCAATTCTACCCTGCGCTGCAACATTAACATCATGTACCGTAATCGGCATATCTGACGCCAAGACAGCTTCCTTTGACATATCACAGGAATAATCAAGTGCAAACTCTACTGATGCTCTGTGCAGGCCTTGAGATACTGCTGATGTTTTCAAGTCTTTTGCGATTACTATAGCCTGTGAAGAAGCGTGTTTTGCAATCTTCCAGGCAAACACGGCATCTTCTATTTGTTCGACTGTCGGCTTCTGCTTAGAAACAACCTTGAAAGTATCCTTTGTAAGCTCACTTGTATTCGGGCTCTGGGTAAGTGTTCCTAACGGTGTCACTTTAATATCATCAGAAAGAAATTTCTTGTAATCCTTGAGCGGAGTATTTATCGTTACATAACAAACATCTCTGCGTTCAAGAATCTCCAACGCACTTTTAGTAAATTTCGGAGCAACAATAATATTAGAACTCTTCATGATTTTTGCAATATCACTGTCAACTTCTGCAGAAACAACAACAGTCGCATTCATAAACTCTATCGGATTAGAATCCATAGTTTTTTGAACAGCTTCTTCCAGAGATTTGCCGAGCGCTACTGCACAAATTCCGGTACCTGCAGTTGTTGCAGCGGCGTTTACATCGAAAAACTCGCTGATTACATCCAAGCCTTTTGCGATACTTATAATATCTGTGTATGACAAATTTTTACTTGTTTCATAATCAATTGTTTTTTCATTTTTATTAATTTCGGCTTTTTGATAAATATTCTCACCGCTTGTTATTTCTATATTATCGATATTCATTCTGTCTCCTTACTGTTCTGTTGTTATTCCGATAGGCGCAGTTGTAGCAGGAATTGGCGCTAATGGAGCAGGAGCTTCCTCCACTCTTTCGGACGGAACTTCTATTGTCTGGACTTCTTTCCGTTTCAATGGTGTAAAGTTTTGAAGCATTTCTGTCGGCTTAATACTTGTCGGCTTTATAATCTGAGCCTCCGGCGGCTGCTGAGAAGCTTTCTGAGCTTCTTCCAACTCTTTTCTCTCCTTCTCTTCCAAAGCTTTTTTGGCTTCGCTTTGAGGGATTATTGATACACCCGGCGCCTTGAACGGATTCAAAATAATTTCAGGATACTCAAAATCCGCGTTACCGTAAGGTTCTGTTGCGACCTTCATAACATCTTTCCAGATTAGAGCAGGAACTGTACCACCTGTTAAATTACCCATTCTGGAGTTATCATCATTACCGACCCATACACCTGTTACAACATCAGGAGTAAATCCAATAAAGTACGCGTCTTTGCTGTCATCCGTTGTTCCTGTTTTACCCGCAGCAGGCTTTCCGATATTTGCAGCACGTCCGGTACCATTTGTAATAACAGTTTTCATAATTGCAGTCATTGTTGCAGCGGTATTTAAGTTCAAAACCTTGCTTGAACGCGCTTTTTTAGCCTCATACAAAACCGTTCCCCTTGAGGATTCAACACGCTCAATTGCATAAGGCTCAACCTTAAAGCCGCCGTTTGCAAAAACTCCGTACGCTCTGGTCATTTCAAACAGCTTAACACTGTTTGAGCCGAGTGAAATTGTATAATCATAAGGAATCGGTGTTGTTATACCCATAACTCTTGCAAGCTGAATAACGGGTCTTACGCCAATTGCGTCCATAAGTCTTGCCGTACAAACGTTAGATGAAACCATTAACGCAGTGTAAAGCGGAATCGGGCCGCGGTATTTGTTACCGTAGTTTTTCGGAGTCCAATTTCCTGCCTTAAACGGTAAGTCATCAATCATATCGTTTGGAGAGTATCCTTTCTCGATTGCTGCTGTATAAATAAACGGTTTAAACGCAGAACCTGAGGGCCTTGCAGATTGTGAGACGCGGTCATACTGGCTCTTTGAGTAATCTTTTCCGCCTGCATAAACAAGGATTCTGCCGTCAATCGGACTGAATGAAAAGACTGCAGCCTGATTTTTATCCTGCTTGAGTCCCCAGGCATTGAGATTTTTTAGTATAGCCTCATTTGCAGCAACCTGTGCTTTATAATTCAAAGTTGTAATGACTTTATATCCGCCGTTTACAATCTCGTCTTCAGTAAAGCCGAGTTTTTGCAAATCTTTCATTACATAATCACAAAAATACGGCGCCTTGTTTGTCGCATACATCATCGGCATTGTAGAAAGCTTAATTGGAGCCTTTTTAGCCTTATCCATAGTTTCTTTGTCAATGTATTTCATTTTATACATTCTTGTAAGAACCTGATTACGGCGTTTTTCTGCGAGTTTAATATTATTATAAGGAGAATAAACAGAAGGCGCTTGCGGAAGCCCTGCTATCAAAGCCATTTCAGGAAGCGTCAGTTCATTAAGATTCTTGTTAAAATAAATCCTTGCCGCCCCTTTTACCCCATAGGCGCCTGAACCTAAGTATACATTGTTCAAATACATTTCCAAAATCTTATCTTTAGAAATAGTTTTTTCTATCTGGGCTGCAACTTGAAGTTCTTTTATTTTTCTTGTAAAGGTTTTTTCATTAGACAAAAATAAGATTCTTGAAAGCTGCTGGGTAATTGTACTTGCGCCCTGAACAACGTGGCCTGCAAGTATATTTGCAACCATAGAGCGCGCAAGCCCCAATATATCGTATCCGGGGTGTTTATAAAAATTTTTATCCTCTGTAGCAATTAAAGCTTTTACAAGATCCTCAGGAACCTCTTTCAGTTCAACGTTAGAATAAGCGTAAGCGGCAAATGTCTTAATAACTTCACCGTCGCCTGCGCAGAAGGTTGTTACAATATTCGGTTTTAAAGTATTAAGATTCTTAATCGGTGGAAGCGATACCAGATAAAGTTTCAGGGCAATCATGCCGGCCAGCATAACGCCAAGCCCGAAAACAAAAAGTCCTGCAAGAAAATTAAACAGCGGATTATCTACTGTTAATCTCTTGGAACTGCCGCGTTTACGGTTTTTCGGAATATTATAATTTCCCATTTATATACCTCGTTGTTTTTTTATTTAAATCTCAGTAATATATAATTAATATTCTATCAAAGA
Organism: Candidatus Gastranaerophilales bacterium; assembly: GCA_944324435.1. Lineage (GTDB taxonomy): Bacteria > Cyanobacteriota > Vampirovibrionia > Gastranaerophilales > Gastranaerophilaceae > CAG-196. The sequence goes on along the minus strand of CALUWH010000012.1, from coordinate 42,262 downwards.
AATATATTAAAGGAGTTTTTTGACAATATAATGTTAAGTTTTTTGACGATATTAAAAAACGAAATTTTATCATATTTTGTACCTGAAAAAATGGAGTACAAAATTACGGGCCAATGCCTTAAATGCGGAAAATGCTGCAGGTATATGTACAGTTTTGATACGTACACAACGACTGATTTTAAAATTATGCAGTTTTTATTCCCTGCCTACCGCAGATTTTATATCAGAGGCAAGGACGAGGAAGGTAATCTGATTTTTGCGTGCAAATACGTAACAGAAGAAGGTCTCTGCTCGGTTTACGATAAGCGGCTTAGGATGTGCAGAAATTACCCTGCCAAAAAGATTTCATACCCGGGAAAACTCCATCCCGGATGCGGGTATAAAGTAGAAGACAAAAGCTTTAATAAGTATTTAGAAAACTTAAAGAAAGATTGACGAAAGAATTGCCTGCTTATATAATAAATTTACCAGACAAAGCTATGATGATATATCCAATCTCACATATCAACACCCATATACCATTCAAATCCGACATTAATTCTAAAAAGGAAAAAAATATTTCTACCCCTATGAAAGTCGGAATCGGTACTCTTTCGGCTCTTGCCGTAACAAGTGGTGCTGTTTTAATCAGAAGAAAAGCACAAAAGCCGATGATTTGGAAGGTTCAAGAGGATTTCTCAAGGATTTTTGGCAGAGAATTTACACTTGATGAGACAAGAGATTTAGCTGATAAATACAAAAGAATATATCATAACAGAAACACCGCAACCTATATAACAGAATTAAACAAACAGCTAAAAGAAGATTTTGGATATAAAAATACCAACATTACCTTGAATATAGACGGTACACTGGGAGCTTGGGATAAAGTAAACGGCAGACTGCACGTAACACCTGCCGACCAAAAAACTCACGATCGGGTTTTGCACCGGCATAAAAGGGATATTTTTGTCACAATGGTGCATGAATATACTCACGTGAAACAGAGCGAAATCGCTTACAGAACATCTCCAGAAGAATTAAACAAAGCACTTATAAAACGAAACTATAATGCCAATTTAAATGACAAGTACAGTCCTGAAAAAGAACTGCTGGAAAAAATGGCAAGAGAGCAGAATCTAACTCTTGAGGAAGCTAAAGAGAAAAGGCTTGAGGAATTGTATAATTCCCCCAATGAATACAGGTTAAAATGGATGGATGAGGCATTTGGAAATATGGAAAAATTCCAACCGTATACTGAGGAGTATATGAGAGGCCTTAGTTATATTGAAGAAAATGGGAAATATGTTTCTGCCGAACAAAATTTTGCAGAATACAGAAAAAATTGGCTTGAAGAAGAGGCTTACCTCACAGCCCCATTCGCTAAAGAAATTTTCAGTTATATTACACCGATTTTTCGCTAGTTACGATATTTTGGCTCGGGCTTGCCTGTTTTTAGCATAATAAATTCACTAAGCTTCAATTGAAACGTGAATTAAAGGAGCATCTTTATTCCGTTCTATAAAGGGTTGCCTCAACGTTTTTATGAGGCAGAATCATCTCCTCCATTGACCTAAAAAGCTGGGCCTTTGTATCGGCCTCTACAAACCTTCCGCCTGTTACATCAGCAGTACACTGAAGCTGTGCCAAATCGGCCTCATCATGTACATTAAAAGCTATTACGTCTATTTTTATATCCTTACGGGTTTTGACAAGTTCTATTGAATAATCACAAGGACTTTCATCACAATTTTCACCGCCGTCTGTCAAAAGGATAATATGCTTAACACCGTCAAAGTTTGCTAAATCTTTATTTACAGCCTGCTTTAAAGAATACGTTATCGGCGTCATGCCTCTGGGACGCAGGCGAGACATTGAAGAAATTATATCAGGAGCATTTGTAAAACCTAATGGAACAAGCAATTCCGAACTTCTACACGCATTGTAGGCGAACAAATTACAGGTATGTCCGTATACGCGTATTCCCGTCCTTGTATCAGGAGAAATTTGAGGCAAAATATAGTTCATCATCTCTTTAACAAGATTCGCTTTGGTCTTATGCTCCAGATATTCGCCCATACTGTTTGAGTAATCAACGACAAAAAGCAGTTTGTCTCCGCTTTCATTGTAATTGTATTCTGCAGGAGTATAAACCTCGTATGCAAAGACAGGAATTATTATCAATGATAGTAAGAAAAACCATTTTTTCATACCCTAATTTAGTACATTTTTCTGTCTAATTATATTGCCTGATTAACTATAAATAAAAGTTATTACAACAAATCATGTTATAATGTCTGATATGAGAATAGCATTCGTTCCTATAGATAACAGACCTGTTTGTTACAGCCTTGCAAAAGATATTTGCGCGATGGATGAAGAAATTCTCCTTTACCTTCCGCCAAGACACCTGTTGGGAGACTTAACCAAAACGGCCGATATTGAAAAAATTTTTGAATGGATGTCAGAGCTTCCGGAAACAGATGTTATGATTTTATCGCTGGACACCATTTGTTACGGAGGTTTGATTCCATCCAGACGAGGGAAGGAAACTATTGCAGAGCTTAAAGAGAGGCTTGAGAGGCTAAAACCGCTTATCTTAAATAAAAAAGTTTATGCCTTTTCCAGTATAATGAGAATTTCTAACAACAACTATAATGAAGAAGAAAAAGAATACTGGAAAGATTGGGGAGAAAAGATTTTTGCCTGGTCGTTTTCAGGAGTAAATGACGGAATTCCGGAGGAGATAATCAAAGATTATCTTGAGACAAGAAAAAGAAATTTTGAAATTAATAAAATATATCTTGAATGGCAAAAGGAAGGCATTTTAGATACTTTAATTTTCTCAAAAGATGATTGCGCGGAAAAAGGTTTGAATGTTGAAGAAGCACGCGAGTTGGAACGTTTGGGAGGAATGACAAAAACAGGAGCGGATGAGATTCCCCTGACACTGCTCTCCAGGGCGATTGATAAGGAAATAAAAGTTTATCCAGAGTTTTTGGAAACAGAATATAAGGATTGTATTTCAAATTACGAAGATGTTTCCATAGAGAAGTCGGTGCTCGGACAGCTGGAACTTGGGGGATTTAAGGCTGCAGAATCAAAAAGCAGTGCAGATATAATTCTTGTAGTAAACAATTTTATAAAAAAGCAGGGGGAACTTGTAATGGGATGGGAAACAACGCCTTTCTCCGGCGAATTTAAGACTCCTGATAAATATTATTGTGCGGCAGATGTGCGGTATGCAAACGGAGCTGACAATAACTTTGTTGAAGAATTGCTTAAAAATATAGATTTAGGAAAATTTTTCGGATACGCAGGGTGGAATACCAGTGCAAACACTCTGGGAAGTCTGCTTGCCTGCGTAAAAGTCAAGTGGGGAGCAAAAAAATATAACCATAAAGCTTTTCAAAAATTGCAGATGATAAGATTTTTGGACGACTGGGGGTATCAAGCCAATATCAGAGCCCAAATAAATTCACCTTGCAATATAACCAGACAAATGAAATTTTATGAAGAAAAATTATCTCAAATTTTTGACTACAAAATAAATGCAGAATATACTTACCCCTGGAATAGAAAATTTGAAATTGAAGTCAAACTAACATAATGTTTTTATGCTACAATCATACTATATTGAAGGAGGGACTATGATGTTAGATTTGATTAAAAACCGCAAGAGTGTCAGAAATTACTCGAACAAACATATTCCGGATGAAGATTTGAGAAAAATCCTTGAAGCAGGGAGGCTTGCTCCATCCTGGATGAATGTTCAATCCTGGAAATTTGTTTTAATTAAATCTCAAGAAAACAAAGATTTACTCTCCGAACTTTCAATCGGTCAGGCGCATGTAAAAAATGCCGATGCACTCATTGTATGCGTTGCAGATACAGGTGCCTGGGACGAAGCCAAAATTACCCATATCCAAAAACCTGCCCTTAATCCGGCGCTTCAGGGTGAAAATGGGATTCTTATACGTACCATGGAACAAGTTGTATACGCAATTTCATATATGATGCTGGAAGCAGAATCCCTCGGAATACGGTCTTGCATTATTGGCGCCTTGGCAAATGAAATTACGGGTATATCACCGGATCTAAGTAAAACCGTAAAAGAAAAGCTTAATTTAAACGAAAATCAAATAATTTCGTCAATTATTACTTTAGGATATGAAGCAGAACACACTGAAACTAAGAAAATCCGTAAAGATTTTGATGAAGTCGTTTTTCTGGAAAAAATCGGAAATAGGTTCTAATCAATTTCCGGTTCGCCGTTTATCAGCATTAGAATTTCTATAACTTTGGGCATTTGGCAGTCAAATGTATAATGGGCTTTTCTAATAGAACATTCTGCGCAATTGCCGTTGAGTTTGTAGCATTCTATTGCCTGTTCGGTCCAATTTTTCGTAATAGAGCTTGAAATATCGGACGGCTCTATAATAGCTTGGTTTAACATTACACTATTCCCCCTTCTAACAGAATAAGTCTTATTTATAAATTTAACATCATTTAAATAAATGATTTTTGTATTATTTTATGGTTAAATATAAAAATGGCGGAACAAATAATAGAAATTGGTAAGACTTACAAGCATTATAAGGGTAATATTTACAAGATTATTGCGCTTGCAAAACATTCGGAAACCGGTGATGACATGGTTGTATATCAATCCTTAGACAAAGGTGACGTATGGGTACGTCCGAAATGTATGTGGAATGAAGAAGTTGTTTATAACGGAGAAAAAGTCAGGAGATTTACTTTAATATGATAACCAAAGAAGTACGCGAATGGATGCAAAAAGTTGAACGCGGACAATATTCTTATGAAGATGCCTTATATGTATTCACAAGTTTCATGCCTATTTTAACGAAAGACGAGATAAAAACAATTAAATCCCGTCTTTCACATACTTATACCGACAAGCCCTTTTCAGGCAGAAATTAATTTTTTCCTATCCTTTTGTTCTGCTTTCTGTAGAACTTTTGTATCCCTTTAGTTTTCCAGAGATTGTTTGACAAGTTCATTAACGGTTTTAGGGTTTGCTCTGCCCTTTGTTTCTTTCATAACCTGACCGACAAAGAAGCCTAAGAGGTTAGTTTTACCGTTCTTGTAAGCCTGAACTTCGTTTGGATGAGCTTCAATAATCTTTTCAACGATAGATTTGATTGCCCCCTCGTCGGAGATTTGGCTCAAACCTTTTCTTTCAACGATTGCAGATGCCTTTTCTCCGTTTGTAATCATATCTTCTACAAGAATTTGTTTACCGATATTGTTTGAGATTGTTCCTTTTTCAATAAGAGAAATCAATTCGGCAAGATTTTCCGGAGTTAACTTAGTCTCTGTTATCTCAACTTTATTTTCTTTTAAGTAAGCTGCGATTTCGCCCATAATAAAGTTTACGGCAGTCTTAGGATTTGCGCCGAGTTCAAGCACCTTATCAAAGAACAGAGCTAGATTCATCTGTTCAACAATAACCGAAGCGTCATATTCGCTAAGTCCTAATCCCATATATCTTTGGCGTTTAGCTTCCGGAAGCTCAGGCATTTTAGCCCTGATTTCTTCAACCCATTCTCTTGAAATTTCAAGCGGCATCAAATCAGGTTCCGGGAAGTATCTGTAATCGTGGGCGTCTTCTTTACCTCTCATTGAGCGGGTTTCTTTTAAGTTGTCATCCCACAATCTTGTTTCCTGAACGACTTTTCCGCCCTCTTCAACGATTTCAATCTGCCTGTCAATTTCATACTCAATAGCTCTTTGAAGCGCAGAGAAACTGTTTACGTTTTTAATTTCAGCCCTTGTTCCGAACTCTTTTGAGCCTTTTGGCATAATAGAAATATTAGCGTCGCATCTCATAGAACCTTCTTCAAGGTTTCCGTCGCATACGCCAAGGTATCTTACGATATTTCTTAATTCTTCCATATAGTTTCTTGCTTCTTCGCTTGAGCGCATATCGGGCTCAGATACGATTTCCAGAAGCGGAGTTCCTGCTCTGTTTAAATCAACAAGAGAATATGCAGAGCCATTTATACCTGCAGCGCCTGCGTGAACAAGTTTTCCTGCATCTTCTTCAAGGTGAGCTCTTGTGATTCCTATTCTTTTGCCTTTAACATCAATATAACCGTTTACGCAGATAGGTTCATCGTATTGTGAGATTTGATATCCTTTCGGAAGGTCAGGATAAAAATATTGTTTTCTGTCGAATTTACATCTTTTCGGAATTTCGCAGTTAAGAGCCAAGCCGAGAAGTATACCCATATTTACGCATTCTTTGTTCAATACAGGAAGCACACCCGGCATACCAAGGGTAATTGCGCTGATATGCGTGTTTTGTTCGCTGCCGAATTCAGTGCTGTCCGGTGCAAATATTTTTGATTTTGTTTTAAGCTGTGCGTGAACTTCCAAGCCGATTACGACTTCATATTTATCTCTTAAATCTTCCATATTTTTAAACCTCACTCATTAATATAGTTAATTTTATTTTATCATAAAAATACATTCTTCAAATGTTTAATCTTAATTTCCGGATTAAGCACGATTGAAATAACGTCGATTCTGTACTTTTTGTATTCAGGATGTTCCTGCAGGTATAAAAATAATCCGTTTTGGATATTTTTATACTTACTTTTTGTAACCGCCTCTTCCGGACTTCCAAGCTTCTCTGTAGTACGTGTTTTTACTTCAACAAATACTAATGTTTTCCCGTCAAGCGCGATTATATCAGCCTCACAGAATCTTGAAAAATGTTTGTTTGTATCAAGAACCTTGTATCCCAATTTACGAAGATAACCGGCTGCAAGAACCTCGCCTTTTTTTCCAACCGTAAGATTTGACATAAATATATATTATCATAATAAAAATTACTTGTTTCGCATTCCTAAATTGTAGTATAATAGAGTCGTAGATTTATAAGGGAAGGTAGAGAAAAATGGTCAACAAACTTATTAAAGAAGACACTAGGATGTTTCTTACCGGAAATGAGGTTCTGGCTTACGCTGCAAACTCAGCCGAGGCAGAATTTATGTACGGTTATCCTATTACGCCTCAAAATGAAATCATGCACACTTGGTGCAAATTACTGCCTAAGACCGGCGCAGGATTCTTGCAGACAGAAGATGAAATTTCTGCAGGTTTCTCTACAATCGGCGGAATCTTAGCAGGCAAAAGAGCTTTTACCGCAACTGCAGGCCCGGGTAATGTAATTATGCAGGACGCGCAGTCTATGGCGGAAATGATGAGAATACCGTTTGTATGCGCGGTTATGCAAAGAGGCGGCCCATCTACCGCTACAGTAATCTATGCACAGCAAGAAACCAGATTAACCTGCTTCGGCGGAAACGGCGAAGGATTCAGAATTGTCTACTCTACTGCAGGACATCAGGACTTGTATGACTACATGATTAAGGCATTTAATACAGCCTGGAAATACAGATTCCCGACCTATGTTCTTGCTGACGGATATCAAGGCAAGATGAGAGAACCGGTTACACTGTATGATCCGGCTTCCCGCGGAATAACCATGGTACCGACACAAAAATTCCTTTTAGGAGAAGGTGAAATCGGAAAAGACAGAAAATCAGTACACATGAGAAATACTTATAATATGGAAGAAGAGCTCATGGATGTTCTTGAAGGATACAAGGCTGATTATGAAAGAATTTCTGAAGAAATTCAGGAATGGGAAGAATACAGAGCCGAGGATGCGGAAATCCTTGTAATAGCACACGGTATTGTTGCACGTTCTGCAAGAACAGCTATCGATGAGCTTAGAGAAAAAGGTATAAAGGCCGGCTTGTTCAGACCTGTTACAATAAGACCTTTAGCAGTTAAACCGTTGAGAGAAGCTGTTTCCAGAGCTAAGCAAGTTCTGTTTACAGAATCTGCAAACGGCCAGCTGGCTCAAATGGTATTAGAAAAACTTTATGGACTTACAACTCCGTATGACACACTATTCAAGATGGGTGTCGGTGTAACAGGCGACGATATAGTTAAAAAAGTCGAATCAATGACTGTTGCGGCCATATAGAGTTGAAAAGATGAAAGGTTGAAGAGTTGAAGGGTTGTTTAAAAAGCGATTATAAATTTCCTTTTGAAAAACTTGATGTATGGCAAAAATCTCTGTGCCTTGCACAGCTGGTTTATCAAAGAACTTCAACCTTTCCCAAAAACGAAACTTTAGGATTATCTTCACAAATGCAAAGGGCTGCGATATCTGTATCCTCAAATATTGCAGAAGGTTCCGTAAGATTATCGCCAAAAGAACAGATCCGTTTCTATGAATTGGCTTTTGGTAGTCTTATGGAAATATTGAGCCAAATAATACTGGCAAACAAAATAGGATATATTATTGATAAAGACTATGAAGAACTTCGATGTAATATTGAAGATATTTCAAGAATGCTAAACGGATTAAGTAAAGCAAATAAACAATGAGCGAAGCGAATAAAAAGAACTTTTTAACCGTTCAACTATTCAACCGTTCAACGATATAAGGAGATACAAAATGTCAGAAATATTAACACTACCACCAAACCTTCCCAAAGCACAAAATGCCGAGGTCGGAGCAAGCAAATTCTGCCCGGGGTGCGGACACGGTATAACATTAAAGGCTTTAGCACAAGCCGTTGATGAATTAGATATAAAACAAAAGACTGTTTTCGGATGTGATATAGGATGTTCATTACTATCGTGGAATTATATGGACTTAGATACTGTTCAGACTCACCACGGCAGAACAACTCCTGTAATCTACGGCTTAACAAGAGCTAACCCCGAAGCAATCGGTATTGCGTATATGGGAGACGGCGGCGGTCTTGCAATCGGCGCACAACACCTTGTTAACGCAACAGTACGCGGAGAGAGAATGCTTATAATCGTAGTAAATAATACAAACTACGGTATGACAGGCGGTCAGATGTCTCCGACAACCATGCCGGGGCAAAAAACAGAAACAACTCCTTACGGAAGAGACTGTTCCGTAACAGGTAAGCCTGCTAAAGCCGCTGAAATGGTTGCTTCTATCGCAGACAAAGAAAAATCTTTTGTTGCACGGTCTACTGTTTCAAATGTGATTAAATTAAAATCTACATTTGTAAAGGCTCTGAAAAACGTTCAAAACGGCGGATTTTCTTTTGTAGAAGTTCTGTCTATCTGCCCTCTGAACTGGAGAACCAATAACTATGACACGTTTGCAAGACTTCAGCAGATGGAAGAATTTTTTGAGGTTAAAGAATTTTTAGTACCGGGGGATTAAATGAGTGAAGAGTGAAGCGTGAAGAGTGAAGGGAATCTAAAAAACAGTGCACATCACGCTTTACAGTAGAAAGGAATATTTTATGTCAAGAACAAAAATAGTATTAGCCGGAGAAGGCGGTCAAGGCGTACAATCTGTTGCAAAGATTCTTGTAGAAGCAGGATATGAAGCAGGAAAACAAGTTCTTTATATCCCGAACTTCGGCGTTGAACAAAGAGGCGGTGTTTCAATTGCTTTCTGTCAAATCGCGGATGAACCTATAGGTGAGCCGAGATTTGCAAAGGGTGATATTATCATTATGCTCTCAGATAGAGCAATCGACAGGTGTGCTGCTTATGTTGACGAAAATTCAACAGTTGTCTACGATACATCAGTCTGCACTAAAAAACCTGAGGTAAAATGCAAAGAAATCATCGGGGTTGACGCCAATAAAATCGCAAATGAACAATTGAGCGCAAGAGTTTTCAATATAATTATCCTTGGTGTTTTATTGGAAGCAACAAAAGTCCTTAAGCTTGAAGATATTAAAAACGCTATGGAAATGGCTCTCGGCAAGAAATTTGATGCCAAACCCGAATTGAGAGATTTGAACTACAAGGCCCTTGATATGGGTATGAGCTTGCTAAAGGACAGAGCTGCAGTGTAGATAGAAGTTGAAAAGAGTAATAGTTGAAATGTTGAAGAGTTTTTATCAAAATTTGTGAGCGTGAACAGACATATCTTTTCAACTATACACATTTCAACTCTTCAACTCCTCTACATATATGGTTGAATAGTTAATTTGAGGAATAAAATTATGACAGATAAACAATATAAAGGATACAAAATAGAAGGTGTCGGCAAAGGTAAGGCAGATTATTATGTTTATACGGACTTGTGCAAAGGCTGCGGACTTTGTATTGCAAAATGCCCTATGAACAAAGCCGGAAAAAAATGCCTGCAGTGGTCAAAGGAAGTCGGATTATACCAAACACCTGCAGTAGCACCTGATCCTGAAATCTGTATTGCCTGCGGAGCGTGTGCAATGACTTGCCCTGATAGCGCAATAAGGATTGAGAAAAGACAATAGAAGACGGTTTATGGCGCAATTATTCAATCAAAGGCTATTAAAAACAGCTATTGATAAATTAGATGTTCCTGTTGGCGAAAAGCGAAAAAAGATAGATGGAATTGTACAAGCATGGCAAACAGCCTTTAAGGATCACGATTTAAGCAAGGCTAAAGAAACAAGCTTGCAGGGTAAATTTTTCTCTAAATTTTTCTGCGAAATTTTAGGCTATACAATGCAGGATGATGGCTTGGAATTCTGGACGCTCAAACAGGAAGCAAAAACCGAGGTAGACGGCAAGGAAGCTGATGGGGCACTGGGCTTTTATTCAAAAGAAAAAGAACAGACAAGGTGTGTAATTGAATTAAAAGACGCTCAATGTAATTTAGATGCCAAACAATGCTCCAGAGAAAATAAACAAACGCCGGTTGAGCAGGCTTTTCAATATCTTTACAAATTTGCCGATTGCGATTGGGTTATTGTGTCAAATTTTAGACATATAAGGCTTTATCATAAATCAAAGGGGCAGACGGCTTATGAAGAATTTGACATTTTAACTCTGGATGATGAAAAAGAGTTTAAGAAATTCTATTATTGCCTGTGCAGAGAAAATTTGATTGATAAAAATGCTCACTCTCCTATGGATTTGCTCATAAAGCAATCAGGCGAAGCGGATATTAATATTACACAAAAATTTTATACAGATTTTAAAAAGGTAAGAAAAATCCTTTTTGAACATATTGTAGAAAATAATCCCGATTATGATAAAAAACTGTTACTGGGAAAAACACAAAAACTTCTTGACAGATTTATATTCATTTTCTTTTGTGAAGATACGGCAGGACTTTTGCCTCATAATACGGTTGAGAATATTTATAAAAATGCAAAAAACTCCTTTTCACTTTCACCATACAGGGTATGGGAACAGTTTAAGGGGCTTTTTGCTTCAATAGATAAAGGAAACAACAACGTAAATCCTCCGATTAATGCTTATAACGGCGGATTATTTGCCCAGGATGAGATTTTGGACAAACTTGTCATTCAAGATGATGTGTTTGAACATATCCAAAAATTATCTCGCTACGACTTTGCATCAGACCTTAATGTCAATGTTCTGGGGCATATTTTTGAACAATCCTTATCAGATTTGGAACACCTTAGAAATGAAATAGATGGAATTGCAGAGGATAAAAAGAACTCTAAACGGAAAAAAGATGGGATATTTTACACTCCGGAATATATAACCCATTATATTGTAGAAGAAACTATCGGAAAATATCTGGAAGAAAATCCTGATAAACTTGAAACTATAAAAATTTTAGACCCTGCATGCGGAAGCGGTGCGTTTTTAAACCAGGCTCATGAATATCTTAGAAAACAGCACCAAATCAGAATAGAAGAAAAAATTAATTCGGAAAGAACAAGCAAACGAGGCGGACGGGCATTTTTGCAGACCAATATTTTGAAGCATTCAAACCTCGCTGAAAACGATCGTTCAATACTATTGAATAACATCTTTGGTGTAGATTTAAACAAAGAGAGTGTAGAAATTACAAAACTTGCTCTATGGCTTAAAACTGCACATCCCAATTACAAGCTTCAAAATCTTGATGAAAATATTAAATGTGGGAATTCTCTAATAGATGATCCTAATATAGTGGGCGAAAAAGCGTTTAAGTGGGAAGATGAGTTCAAAGACATTATGGATAATGGCGGCTTTGATGTTATTATTGGGAATCCACCTTATGTGCTTGTATTTGACGAAAAAGAAAAAAATTATCTGGAACAGAAATATACAACCTTTACTATAAATAATAATCTATATGTTGCTTTTATTGAACAGTCTTTAAAACTATTAAAAGAAAACGGCATTATGGCTTTTATAGTTCCTAACACTTATATCAAAGGACAGGCTTTTGAAACTTTAAGGCAGCATTTAGTAAAATATGATATTTTAGAAATTATAGACTTTGGCAACAAAATAATATTTACAGACGCAACGGTCTTTTCATCAATAATTATTATTCAAAAAAGAACACCTGATTGTAAGTATTGGAATTTGTATAGTAATATAGGCAAAATAAAAGGGCAAATAGAAACGAGCCAAACGAATTTTATTGTTCAGGATCCTATTTTATTAAAATATTCCAGTGAAAAAACAATTGATGACTATTTCTATGTTAAAGATGTCGGTTATAATTATTGGTCTATAGGGAGGGGAAAAGTAAGGGGAAATTCAATAGGTTCTCGGGTCTTGTATGAGGGTGTTCAAGAACATCAAGACGATAAACCCTATATTAAGGGTGAAAACATTTCTCGTTATTATATTGATAAGCCGTTTAATTATCTAAGGCACAATTACAAAGAGTTTTTAAATGAAAATGATATTTTTCGCTTTAGTGTAGAAATCATGGAAGCACCTTGCAAAATCGTTTACAGACAAACTTCTTCATCATTAGTGGGTGCTATTGATGTCAATTCTTACCACAATGACAAAACCGTACATATAATATTGCCTAAAATAGAAATAAATCTTTATGCGGTACTCTGCATATTTAATTCAAAATTTTTAAATTACTATTATAAGTGTAATACAGAGGAAAGCGGACAGACATTTGCACAAGTGAAAACTATAAATGTAAAGAAATTGCCATTTGTCATGCCTGACATACACCAACAGCAATCACTTGCAGAAAAAGCAGAAAAAATGATTGAATTGAATAAAAACTTGCACGAAGAGTCTCAAAAAGCGTTGGAGCTTATAGAGCTTGAGTATAAACCTAAAAAAATCTCTCAAAAACTGGAGAACTTCTACACGCTTGGTTTAAATCCCTTCTTTGAAGAACTACAAAAACAGGGTGTAAAACTTTCATTATCACAAAAGGAAGATTTAATCGGTTGGTATAAAAACAAATCCGAATTACTAAATGATATAAAAACACAAATAGAACTTTTGGATAGTGAAATAGACCAAGAAGTTTACAAACTCTACGGTCTAACAGATGATGAAATCAAGATTGTTGAGGCTTAATATGGATTGGCAAGATGAAATAAATAAAAAAAACAGTTCCGTAGGATGCGGTCAATCTATGATTGACCGCATCAAAAACTATAAGACATAGGGGCACTCAATTGATAAGAAGAAATAGAAAACACATTTTTACGTCTATTCCAAAGAATTACTTGACCTTATATGGTGAAGAATATTTTAAAAGAATTTAATATTGTTGTTAGAATATAGCAAGTAGGGTTGAAATATTATAACTAATTAGTTATAATATAGATATAGTTAAAATGAGTAAAAAATACAAAATTGTCTTTTGGCAGGACAAAAACGGATATTCAGAAGCTCAAGATTATATTATGGAGCTTAAAAATAAATCCGTAAAGTCAAAAGATGCAAGAATAAAACTTAATAAAATTGTGGAATATATGGAAATGCTCGAATCCTATGGAACTGAACTAGGAGAGCCATATATAAAACACATTGACTGCGAAATCTTTGAACTGCGTCCTTTAAGAGATAGATTTTTCTTCTTTTTCAAGCAGGAAAACAGATACGTTATACTTAACCACTTTGTAAAACGTACGCAGAAAACTCCCAGAAGGGAAATTGAAAAAGCTATACGACTAATGAAAGACTTTAACGAAAGGAACTTATAAAATGGATAATCAAAACAAAAAATATAGTGCTGATTGGGCTGATTTTAAAGATTCCCTTGAACTTTCAAAAGAAGAACTCGCTGAAATCGACCTCAAAGTTGAACTTATGGGGAAAATTATTGAAATCAGAAAAGAATTGGGCTTAACTCAATCGGAGTTTGCCAAAAAATGTAATATTAAACAGGAATATTTAGCAAGGCTGGAAAAATCAAAGACAGCTCCCCAAATAGATACATTATTAAAAATTCTTGTACCGCTGGGATATAAGCTGGACATTGTTCCGCTGCAATAATTTTTTTGTGTAATATTTGTGTAGTTTGATTTTTATTAAAGTCTTTCAAAAGAGGGGTTCAGCCCATAACTTTTTATACTAGAGCTTCTGCTTCTGCTGCGTATTTTTCTACATTACGCGCCCAGTAGCTGTTTATACCGCTTGTGTCGGATGTATCTGTTGCCGGACAATATTTTGCGTTTACCTGATACAATTTCGTTAATGCCCTTCCTTTATTGTTGACATAACCGGCTTTCAGGAATCTTGCTATATCATCGATACATTCTGTGACAGAAGCATAAGTCTTAAATTGAGTAGAGCCGGGTATTCTTACACCGCCAATATTGTTTCTTGTCCTAGCATTATTGCTGGTACCCTTCGCAGATTCATTCATTGCAATTCCCACAAGAGTGGAGGCACTTATGCCGTATTTATTCTGTGCGTTTATAAATGCCTGACCTTGGCCTTCAAGAACGCCTTTGCCCTGGAGATATTTGTTTAAATCCTCTGCCGTTCCCTTATAAGGCGTGGTTATATCCCTTGTGTAATTCCCGTAAACCTGCTGCATCTCACTGTCGCTCATCTCACTCCAATGCTTACCTTTTAAAGAGGCTAAAGAGGATGAATTAGACGAATTTGGTGTGTATGTCACAGATGTACTACGAATTGGAGCCATGTTGTTAGAACTTGATACTACGCTGCTGCCAAGAGATAACTTAACTGCAGCATTTGCAGCATTTTCTAATGTTTGGGAAGAATATTTAACTTCTTCTTTTGGTTTTTCTGCTTCATCTTCTCTTTCCTCGCCTCCGTTTGTTCGGGTAAAAGTATCCCAAGGGGTAAGATTATCCGGCATTATCCATTCCTGTTTTGCAAAGACATTTGAATAATCAAATGCAGAGACATCTACCATTGGCAATGGTGTATCAGGCATCATCTGAAAGAATGTCGGGGCTGCAAAAATATTCGGAGTAAGAAATACACTTGTGCAAGGCATACTCCAGCCAAATCCGCAACTAAACGGCGGAGCAAACATTCCTCCGCCCCAGAATCCGCCCCAGCAGCCGAAAAACGGATTGCTGTTGAACATTCCGTGCATAAATCCATGTGTAAAACTGTTCCAAAAATTATGTGCGCTCATAATAATCCCTATATATATTAAGATTTTTTGTGTAAAAAAATTGCCTTTTTTGTAAATAAAAAGTTACATTTGTGATATAATGTAATAGCAGAATGTGGGGAAATAAAATTTCCAGATAAGTCCGAATACTTAGTGAAGGAGAAATATGAATAAAAATCAATCAATCGGGATGTACGTAATTTTGGGGATAATGGTGCTTGCATTTATTTCAATGCTTTTTTCCGGCCCAACCTCAAGTACGCAGGAATTATCCTATACTACATTTCTTCAAAAGGTTGAAAATAAGGAAATAAAAAGTGTTGACATAACAAAGGATGCTCTAATTGCAGTTCCTGTTAATCAGCCTGAAGTTAAAAAAACTCAGACATCAAATCCTTTGTATGGAGAGACCAGAGCTCCTAAGCTGCAGTATAAAGTAATTTTGCCTGAAAATTCGGATGTTTTATCAAAGCTTGAAAATAGCGGCGTTGAGATTAATGCCAAAAGAGCAAGCGACACAGGCTCTGCTTTTGGTATAGGTTCTTCTTTAATCACAATACTTCTTGTGCTCGGATTTATTATGCTTATTATAAAATCTATTCAGGCAGGCGGAGCACAGGCTATGTCTTTTGGTAAAAGCAGAGCCAAAATGCTTATGGACAGCAAAGTTAAAACAACATTCGCCGATGTTGCTGGTATTGACGAAGAAAGAAAAGAGCTTGAAGAAATTGTTGATTTCTTAAAGCATTCTGATAAATATGTAAAATTAGGAGCTAAAATTCCTAAAGGTGTTCTGCTTGTAGGTTCGCCCGGTACAGGTAAAACTCTTATGGCGAAAGCTGTTGCAGGAGAAGCAGGAGTTCCGTTCTTTTCAATTAGCGGTTCTGACTTCGTTGAAATGTTTGTCGGTGTCGGTGCTTCACGTGTAAGAGATTTGTTTGAACAGGCAAAGAAACACCAGCCTTGTATAGTATTTATTGATGAAATTGATGCTGTAGGACGCCAGAGAGGTGCCGGCTTAGGCGGCGGACACGACGAGAGAGAGCAGACGCTTAACCAACTTCTTGTTGAAATGGATGGTTTTGATGAAAATACAAATATAATTATTCTCGCCGCAACCAACAGGCCTGATATCCTTGATAATGCCCTTCTAAGACCGGGAAGATTTGACAGGCAGATTGTTATTAACAAGCCTGATGTTCTTGGAAGAGAGCAGATTTTGAATGTTCATGCAAAAAATAAACCGCTTGCAAAAGAAGTTGATTTGAAAACTCTTGCAAAAAGAACTCCGGGATTTACCGGGGCCGATTTGCAAAACTTGTTAAACGAAGCGGCTTTACTTGCTGCAAGACATAACAAATCAGAGATTGAAATGCCTGATTTAGAGGAAGCTATTGATAAAGTCATGGCAGGGCCGGAGAAGAAAAGCAGGATTATATCCGATGAGGAAAAAGAAAATACGGCATACCATGAAGTCGGGCATGCACTTCTTGCAAAACTTCTCAAAAACTGCGATCCGCTTCATAAGGTTTCGATTATTCCGCGCGGTATGGCGCTTGGTATTACACTTACACTTCCTGAAAAAGACCATTTAACAATGAGAAAAAATCAACTCCTGGATAGAATTACAATGATTCTCGGCGGAAGAGTGGCAGAGGAAATTATCTATGGTAAGGATAATGTTACAACAGGCGCTTCCAATGATTTGGAAAAAGTTTCAGCGCTTGCCCGAAGTATGGTTACAACGTACGGTATGAGCGATAAAATGGGAAATCTTGCTTACGGCAAAGATCAGGAACACGTATTTATGGGCAGAAATTTCGGCAACACAAGAGATTTTTCTGAAGAAATTGCTGCTGATATTGATAAAGAGGTCAAGAAAATAGTTGATGCGCAATATGATCAGGCTAAAAAACTGTTAAGCGAAAACAGAGATATGCTTGAATATATTGCCAAAACTCTTCTTGAAAAAGAAACTCTGGACGAAAAAGAATTTGAGGATTTAATGAAGCAGGTTCGAATTGAAAGAGGAGAGATTGTTCCTGGGGAAGAAATTTCTGAGCTGCAAAATAACAATGAAGGAGAAATCGAGTCACAAAATGGATAATCAAAAAGTTTATACCATAGATGATATAAGAAAAATACTTCAAAATAGCAGAAAATTTTTGGAAGAAAAATATTTTGTAGAAAACTTCTTATTATTTGGGTCTTATGCAAAAAATACTCCGACCCCAAATAGTGATATTGATTTATTGGTGAATTTCAAACAACCTATTGATATATTTGAATTTTTGGATTTGGAAGAATACCTGACAAGGCTATTTAACAAGAAGATTGATTTGGGAACCTCAAATAGTTTGAAAGAATTTATTAAAGATAAAATTCTAACGGAAGCGATTATTATATGAAAGACAAAGATCCTATATACTTTTTAAAAGACATAGAAAATTCATTACTGAAGATTTTTAGGTATACTGATGACATAGATTTTGACCGGTTTATGACAAATGATATGTTGAAAGATGCCATTGAAAGAAATTTCGAAATTATTGGAGAGGCTGTAAAAAAATTACCGGCAGAGTTTAGAGAGAAATATCCACATATTCCATTTAGGCAAGTTGCCGGAATGAGAGATAAGCTAATACACGATTATTTTGGTATAGACTACCAAATTATATGGAAAACAATAAAAGATAAGCTGCCAACATTCTATAGCAATATAAAGGATATCATTGATGATAATAAAGAAAACTAAGTTTACAACAAAAGGAGAGCAAAATGGATAGAGATGAGTTAATTCTTCGAGAGTATGAGCTTTATACACAACAAAAAGAAAATTTTATCGACAGAAATTTTAAGACAAACAAATTTTATATGGCGGCAATTCTTGTATTGATTTTTGCTCTGATTTATACAGGTAACGTTGTTTTCTTAACAAAAATTTCCGCAACATTAGTTTTCGCCCTCCTGGGGGTATCGGTCAGTGCTCTGTGGTGGATGAATGTTGATAGTTATAATACGCTTATCAAGATTAAGTTTGCAAACGTTATAGAGCCGATTGAAGAAAAATTGCCGGTTAAACCGTTTACTGATGAATATGCAGGAATTTCTGAGTTCAGAAATAAAAAGGTGTTTATGTTCTCGGATATTCAAAAACTTATTGCTGCAGGTTCTGCTCTATTCTTTTTTGCAGTTTGTATAAGCGAATTTGCGCCGCTTTTTATGGCAGTTATCAATAAAGTAATGAGCTTTAAGTGTGGGATTTAGTTTATGAAAAATAAGGAATACGGAATAGCTCTGAATTGGAATTATGTAATAGTTTCCGTTATAGTATTTGCAGTCCTTACGCTGCTTGTTTTATATATGCCGGGGCTGTATACGTTTGATAAAAACGTATTGCATTCGATTCGCTTGGCGCTTTCACCATATCCCGGATATATTCCGGTGTTTGTGTCGGAGTTTGGAAGAGCACAGCACATGTTATGGCCTCAAATCGCTGCAGGAAGCGTTCTTGTTTCACACAAAAAATACATTAAGGCTTTTTTGTTAATATTTTTTACACAGGCAACATACATTGTAACAGGATACATTAAAAACTTTGTATGCCGCGAACGTCCTTGTGATTATCCGGAATTTAGTTTCCCTTCAGGACACTCTTCTACTACAATGTGTTTTTACGGTATTTTGATTTATTTAGTTTTGCACTATGTGAAGAATGAGTTTTGGCGGTATTTCCTCTCGATATTATTCGGGGTTTGGATTTTGCTTGTCGGGGTTTCCAGAATGTGGCTCGGGGTGCATTACCTGACAGATGTTATTGCAGGAATGTTTTTAGGTTTCATGATGGTTAATCTGTTTATCATCGTGTCAAAATCATTGAGCAAGTAATATGAATGAAGTTTTTGTAAGAACGGATGATAACATAAAAATTGCATTTAATCTTTATTCAAACAACCGGGAGGAATGTGTATTAATCTGTCCCGGCTGGTTTATGACAAAGGATTCAAAACCGTTTGATGATATGGCAGAAGAGTTTTCAAAAACTTTTGATACTGCAGTGATGGATTTTCGGGGGCATGGCAGAAGCAGAGGGGTTTATACTTTCACATCAAACGAGGTTAAGGATTTGGAGGCGGTCATAAAATATCTGCGTCCGAAATATAAAAAGCTTTATCTTATCGGATTTTCGCTTGGCGGAGCTCTCGGGATTCTTTATTCTGCCCAAAATGAAGATGTTGATAAGCTTATAGCAGTTTCAGCGCCTGCGGAGTTTTGGAAAATCGAAAACAGAATGTGGCATCCTGACGCTTGGATTCCGACATTGTTCAAAAAGTTCGATTTTGTAAGGTGGCTTACAATACGCGCAGGCTCGCCTTTTGGCAAGAAAGTTAAGCCCATAGAAGTTGTAAAAAATATCAAATGCCCGACATTATTTATTGCAGGCTCCAAAGATCCGACCGTTCTTCCCTGGCATACGGAAAAACTCTTCAAAGAAGCTTTGTGCAAAAAGAGATTCGAACTTTTTCAAAATTGCAGGCATGCGGAAGATTTGTTTATGGAAGAGAGAGGCAAGTTTATGAAACTCTGCTTAAAGTTCTTGAAAGAGTCTTGAGTATATATCTGGTGCAGTCTTTTGAGTTATGGCTCTGGCGTGCAATCCTGTAGCACTCTTCCACAACTCTGTTATACGCTTCCTTATCTTCAAGATAACTTTCTATTTTGAAGATTAAATCCGAAAAGTCCTCATAAAACGGCATGTGACCTTCGAAAAGTGCAAGTTCATCTCTGTAATCGCTTATCATCAAACGTTTGCAGGCAACAGTCTGGAAGGTTCGGTAATTAAGAGAAGAAATTCCTTGTGAATTCATATTAAAAACGATTTTGGTATTATTGATAGCCTTTGCCATATCTTCCTCATTATCAATAAAACCTTGATAACACAAGTCGATTAATTCCGGAAACTGCGCGCGCTTTAGAGCATCCTCGTAATGTCTGTCAATAGCGTACCAGGCAATTTTAAGTTCCGGAAGCTTCAATACTAATTCTTCAAAAAAGCTCAGACGGTAGTCTGTATCAAGCCGCCCTGCAAACATTACATCAAACTCAGGTTCTATTCCCATATCCTTATAAATATCAAAGTTTACAAAGTGCGGAAGATAATAAATATTTTTAAAATTTTCATAATCAGTCAGAACCTTATCCCAATAAAATACATAATTGTCGTCGTCCTCAAGGTAAGGCAGGTATTTTTCCCACTCCGGGCCTGAGGCTTTGCTTCTTATATCATCAGAAAAATAATTAATCGATGGGCAGCGGAGTTTATTATCGACCTTGATTTTTAGGGGAGAAAAATCATATCCTGCAATGGCATCATATTTTTTCTCTAAAACTTCATTAAGATTAGAATCTTTCAATTCGTCGTAGACAGTAACTTTACAGCCATTCTGTCTAAAGCCGTCGATTAAACTGCTTGTTGTAAGCCGCCCTCCAATGCTTACCGGTAATATCGCTAATATCTTCTTATTTTTCATACTTCTGGTATTTTAACATTTTTATTCAAACTTGACAACTTGAAGGCAATTTTTTTCGGGAATAATACTTTATATTAATAAGGGAAATTTATTATGAAAATAGTAAGATGTTTAGAAAGTCTCAGCTCTTATGCTAAAAGACTTGTGTCATCAAAGGCGCAAGCTGCTAAACCATCAGAGCCATTGTTTTGCGAAAAGCTCTGGAAAGAATGCGCTGAAGAAGATATGCTGAAACCGTTAAACAGGGAGTATGTCTCTTTGCACGGCCAGCTCAACGGAATTAATCACTTTTTTATCACAGGTGCGAATCCTGAGCTTATGAGCAAAGAATTTATGACCACAGGATTAACGCCAAAGGAAATGATAAGTATGGCTGATATTGAGTTTAAAAGATTAAAGCCAACAAAAGAACCGATAAGGGCTTTCAGGTGTATTGGTGAAAAGCCTGACTTTTTCAGTGAATATAAATTGTACCGGAAAAGGTTAAATATTAAAAAAGGCGATACTATTAATATGAGAGAATATGCTTATGCGACCTCAGATATTGAGTACGCAAGAGGGTATCTGACAAATGATAAAGGTATTTTATATGATATAGAAATCCCTGTAGGTGCCAGAGTTTCATTAAAAGGCTATGGTGTAAATAACGAAATAGTTTTTCCAAGAAGTTCAAAATTTGAATGCGTAGGAACCCAGAGGGTTAAATCTCAGGAAGAGGATTATCTTTGTGTAAAACTGCGTTATGTGATTCCAACGTAGACGAGAAAGTGTGCTAAACAGGAGGTCTATGCTAAAAATGATGCCTACAGTTTAAAACGGACTTACCAATATTCTGCCAAGCAATTATGTTACGTTTCAGAAATATTGATTAGTGTAACTTACGGCGTCGCTTGTCGGGTCTCGGATAGGGGGTTCGCTTATACTGCATTCCAGGGAACGTGAAAAAGCTAATTACCGGCATTCAAGAAAAGAGCAGTTTAATGCTGCCCTTGCATCTTGCAACAGATTACAATATACTGAATCAAGAAATGCCTGCTACAATCAATTAAGAATAACGGAAAACCAAAAAAATGCAAATTATTATGCTGAAAACAAGTAAAATTGTAAAATACTTGCTGACCAAAACTATAATAATTTATATTGCGGCACTGTTCACAATCACTCAGGCAGCAGCACGGGATGCGGAATTATATTCGGCTCCCGGCAGACAGTTGGAACTTATAGAAACTATTATTAATAATTCTCAAATCGTTCGTGACGAGTCCCATGATGTGTATTTTTTGCATGATGATGAAACAAACTTTTATTTGAAGCTTTATGACTATCCGCTCGGAGTGCATGTTTTCTCTGTTTATGATAATGCTGAAATCCAGTCAAGATTCTATCAAGCATTAAAAAAAGCAGGTATAAATTTGACGGAAGAAGAAAATAAAGACTATAAAAAAGAATATTATTTTGACTTTATTCAATATGTCAGAAATAACAAAAATCTGAGTTTTAAAGTTATGCCCGATAAAGTGTCCGGTGTATCTACAGTATTAAATACTGCAGTAGACAAATTTCAGAAAGAAGAAGTGCCGTACGCTTCCAACTATACGCCGGATACCGGAGAAATATTTCTTACACTGTTTGATACCGATATGTTTTATAATCAGGACATAAAAATCATAAAAAACAAATATCGACTAAAACAAAAATCAAATCGAAAATTTCACGCTTATGAATATGTTTTGTATAACAATACTTCAAATGACATAACGCTCCTTGATGTTACAGGAGATAAGCTTCGAAAGACTAATGTTCTGATAACAGTAACAACGGACTTTGATAAATTAAGTACAATAAGCACTGCAGGCGGAGCTCTTGCGCCATTTACGCTCGGAATTTCTTATGTGTTAAAACTTCCGGAGCTGGTTAGTAATATAAAGACAACAAGTGAACTCTCAAGATATACTCTGGATTTTCCAAGAAATTATGTTATTAAGCCTAATGAAAATTGCAGAATTTTAACACTGTATGAAAGAGACCGGCAGGTATCTCTTGGCTTTAATATGTTAATCAATTCTAAAGAATCAACTATTGAATTTTAAAAATAAGCGCTCCATCTCTATTTTGGTGTGTTTGTGCTAAAATTATTATAAAGGAGTATTTTATGCCATTTGAATTTGAGAGACTGGAGATTCCTGATGTTATTCTTGTAAAACCTAAGGTTTTTGGTGATAACAGAGGCTTTTTCTTAGAAAGCTATAAGAAATCAGAGTTTTATGCAAACGGAATTGATGTTGAATTTAATCAAGATAACCATTCTAAGTCAACAAAAGGTGTTTTAAGAGGACTTCATTATCAAGCAAAACCTTACGGACAGGCTAAACTGGTAAGATGCTCCAGAGGCAGAATTTATGATGTCGCAGTTGATATAAGGCCTGATTCTAAGACTTTTGGGAAGTATGTGAAAGTAGAATTGTCTGAGTACAATAAGCAAATGCTGTTTATTCCTGACGGTTTTGCTCACGGCTTTGTCGTACTCTCTGATGAGGCAGAGCTTCTTTATAAAGCTTCGGGCGAATATGCTCCGCAGGCTGACAGAGGAGTTTTGTGGTGTGATAAGGATATAAATATTGACTGGAACATTGACTTTGAGCCTATTTTATCGGAAAAAGACAAGATTCAGCCAAAATTACAGGATATAAAAAAAGAGGAGCTAATTTTATGCGCATATTAGTTACGGGCGGAGCAGGTTTTATCGGAAGCTGTTTTATAAGGCACATGCTTAAAAATCATCCCGAGTATAAGATTATTAACCTTGATGCTTTAACTTACTGCGGTAATCTTGAGAATTTGGATGATGTAAAAGATAACCCAAATTACACTTTTTTTAAGGGGAATATATGTGACAAAAAGCTTGTAAGGGAACTAATGTCAGAAGTTGACTGTGTTGTCAACTTTGCGGCAGAATCACATGTGGATAATTCTATCAAAAATCCGGAAATATTTATAGAAACTAATGTTCAGGGTACTCTTAACCTTTTGCAGGCCGCCAAAGAACGCGGAATTGACAGGTTTTTGCAGGTTTCTACAGATGAGGTTTACGGGAGCTTAGGTAAAACCGGATATTTTTATGAAACCACTCCCCTTGCCCCAAACAGTCCGTATTCAGCAAGCAAGGCAAGCGCTGATTTGCTTGTAAGAGCGTATTATGAGACATATAAACTTCCTGTTCTAAATACTCGCTGCTCAAACAACTACGGGCCGTATCAGTATCCGGAAAAGCTGATACCGTTTTTTATCTCAAAACTTCTAAAGGGTGAAAAGGTTCCGGTTTACGGTGACGGGCTGAATGTCAGAGATTGGCTCTATGTATATGATCACTGCGAAGCGATTAACGTAGTTTTACACAAAGGTAAAATAGGCGAAGTTTACAATATCGGCGGTCATAACGAAAAGACTAATCTTGAGATTACAAAACTTATTCTGGACGCAATTGGCAAGGATGAAAGCTATATTGAGTATGTTGAGGATAGACTGGGGCATGATAGAAGATATGCCATATCCAATGACAAGATTACATCAGAGTTAGGCTGGAAACCGTCTTTGACTTTTGAACAGGGGATAAAGATTACTATAAACTGGTATTTAAATAATCAGCAGTGGATTAAAAATATTGAGGCGAAAAAAATCTTAATTTCTTAACAAGGAGAAAATTTGATATGAAAATTTTGGTAACGGGTGCTAACGGAATGCTGGGGCAGGATTTGTGCCCGATATTGGAAGATGTGGGGTATGAAGTTATTGAAACGGATATTAATAATCTTGATATAACAAATGCCCAAGCGGTTGCCGCCTTTATAAAGCAGGAGGCGCCTGTAATTGTCATACATTGTGCAGCGTATACAAATGTCGACAAGGCAGAAGAGGATTTAAAAAATGCCGAGCGGATAAATGTAACAGGGACTGAAAGCGTTGCAAAAGCTTGTGCTGAAGCAGGGGCAGTAATGGTTTATATTTCAACTGATTATGTGTTTGACGGGACAAAAAACAGTCCATATACACCTGAGGATAAGCCAAACCCTGTTAATAATTATGGTCTTACAAAGCTTAAAGGGGAAGAGGTTGTTAAAAAGTATTGTGAAAAATATTATATTGCAAGAACCAGCTGGCTGTACGGCCACCATGGTAAGAATTTTGTAGAAACAATGATAAGTTTAGCAAAGGATAGACCGGAACTTAAAGTCGTAGATGACCAGATCGGGTGTCCAACCTGGACTGTAGAGCTTGCAAACGGTATTATTAAACTATTTGATAAACCCTATGGTACTTATCACGTTTGTGGCAGCGGAAGTACAAGTTGGTACGGATTTGCAAAAGAGATATTAAAAAATTGCGAGGTTAAAATTCTGCCTTGTACAACGGAGGAGTTTCCGCGCCCTGCAAGACGACCCAAATACAGCATTATGGACAATGGAAAAATCTGCAGAAATTGGCAGGACGCCTTGAAAGATTATATGGAGTTAAGATTTGAAGAGGTGAATGCTTAATGAAGGGAATTGTTTTAGCGGGCGGAAGCGGCACAAGACTTTATCCGACGACAATGGCTGTATCTAAACAGTTATTGCCCGTATATGATAAGCCAATGATTTATTATCCCATATCGGTGCTTATGTTGGCAGGAATAAGAGAAATTCTTATAATATCAACACCACAGGATCTGCCAAATTTTGAAAAACTCTTAGGAGACGGGACTCAGTTTGGGGTTAAATTTTCATATAAGGTTCAGCCAAGTCCTGATGGGCTTGCGCAGGCGTTTATTTTAGGCGAAGAGTTTATAGGAGAGGACACTGCGGCTTTAGTTTTGGGTGATAATATATTCTATGGGCAAAGCTTTTCAAGAATGCTCCACAAAGCCGTAAAATCAGCAGAAAAAGGCGAAGCTACCGTTTTTGGCTACCATGTTAAAGATCCGGAACGATTTGGAGTTGTAGAATTTGATTCGACCGGCAAGGCTGTTTCTATTGAAGAAAAGCCTGATAAACCAAAATCAAATTACGCAGTAACAGGGCTTTATTTTTATGATAATAAAGTCGTTGAATATGCAAAGTCTCTTAAACCGTCAAAGCGAGGGGAGTTAGAGATTACTGACTTAAATAAAATCTATCTTGAAAAAGGCAAGCTTAATGTTGAACTCTTCGGGCGCGGTTTTGCATGGCTTGATACCGGAACACATCATTCACTTTTGCAAGCAGGGCAGTATGTTCAGACAATAGAGGAAAATCAGGGAATAAAAATTGCCTGTCTAGAGGAAGTTGCTATGAGGGTCGGTTTTCTGACAAAAGAAGAAATTGTTGAGAACGCTAAAAAGTTTAAGAATAATGAGTATTATACTTATGTAAGAGAGTTGAGAGAATGAAAAAGAAAATAAGCATACTTGGCTCGACCGGTTCTATAGGACGCCAAGCTTTGGAAGTTATAGAAAAATTACCGGATAAGTTTGAAATAATAGGGCTGACAGCCGGAAGTAATATAGATTTGCTTAACGAACAAATAAGAAAATTTAAGCCTGAGTACGCTTCTGCATCAAAACCTGAACTTATAGAAGGCGCACAAACTGCAACGCTGGAAGAAATTTGTTCAAATAAAGAAAATGACATCATTCTGGTTGCTGTCTCTGGAAAAATCGGGCTAAAACCTACAATTACCGCAATAAATAACGGCATAGATATCGCTCTTGCAAATAAAGAAACCCTTGTAATGGCAGGTGACATTGTAATGCCTCTTGCCGGAAAACAAGGTGTAAATATTATTCCTGTTGATAGTGAACACTGCGCAATCCATCAGTGTATTAAAGATATAACTCAGGTTGATAAGCTTATAATTACTGCATCGGGCGGTCCTTTTTTAAGAAAGTCAGTCGAAGACATGAAAAATGCTACGGTTGAACAGACTTTAGCCCATCCAAGATGGAATATGGGAAAGAAAATTACCGTAGACAGCGCTACCCTTATGAATAAGGGTCTGGAAGTTATAGAAGCTCATCACCTGTTTGGGATGAATTATGATGATATTGAGGTTGTTGTTCATCCTCAAAGTATTGTACACTCTGCAATAGAATATGTTGACGGAAGCGTAATCGCACAGCTTGGGCTTCCGAGCATGCATATCCCGATTCAATACGCAATAACCTATCCAGAAAGGTTTGAGGGGATTAAATCAAGAAGTTTTAGTTTCTCCGAAATAGCCAGATTGGATTTTGAAAAACCTGATTGGGATAAGTTTAAAGCCCTCAGAATGGCTTATAATGCCGGACGAGAAGGCGGTTCCGCTACGGTTTGTTTAAATGCTGCAAATGAAGAGGCTGTATTTGATTTCCTTGCAGGGAAAATTAAGCTCTTTGATATAATTAGTGCAGTTGAAACAATGATGGAAAGGCACAATGTCATAAAGAATCCGACAATTGATGAAATCTTTGAAATCGACTGCGAAATCAGAGCGAAAACAAGAGAGTTTTTGAAAATAAAGTAACTGCCGCATATCTGTCTTATAGAAAAATAACCTGCAATTGTGAAACTTAAATTTTTAACAACGGCAAAAAATATTTTTTCGTGTTTTAAAATCAATGAAAGGAGTATTATGCATATAAATAATAATTCTAGTACAAATTTTGGAGCAATTTTTAGATATACCAAAACAGCGGATCCGGCATGCGAGATTGTAGAGAATGCACTAAAAGCTTCAACTGTTAAGGCGGAAGCCGAAAAAATCCGGAATAAATTTCAGGTAGGCGGCGGTTCTTTATACGTTTATGTTCCGGATGAAAACATGCAAAAATTATTAGATAATCTTAAATACGTTGCAAAAAATGCTTATACCGAACTGCTCACAAGGGTAGACTAAATATAGTTTTTGTATTTGAGCAATAAAACGGGCGCCTTTTTTACAGCCTGATTCCGTTAGCCCAATCACGTGCTGACATTTCGCCCTTGCCTTCGGGTTTAACTTTTATAAGGCGTAAAGTTCCATTTCCCGTCTGTACATCAATACCCTGCTTAGAAACATTGATAAAAGCTCCGGGGACTGAAGATGCTGCCGTATTCTCATTAAGCGGCTCTGTTTCAAGAACCTTGACTGTCTTGCCGTTATATTCAAAATAAGCACCCGGACACTTGTATACACCTCTTACAAGATTATGAATCTCCTGCGCAGATTTTGTCCAGTCGATTTTGCACTCCTCTTTTTTGAGTTTGTCCGCAAAACAAACACCATCCTCGCATTGGCACTTAGGTGTTATACTTCCTTCTTTTAAACCTATCAGGGTTTGTTCAAGCAGCTTGGGTGAACGTTCCGCACAAATATCGAAGAGTTCAACGCAATTCATATTGTTGGTAATTTCAATAGGGTCAGTAAGACAGATATCACCGCAGTCAAGCCCTAATTCCGTAATCATAGTGCAGATTCCTGTCTCGGTTTCGCCATTAATTATCGCCCTCTGGATTGGATTTGCACCCCTGTATTTCGGAAGCAGTGACACATGGAGATTTATTGTCTCATACTTTGGAATATCTAACACTTCTTGCGAAAGTATTTGGCCGAAAGCAAATGTGACAAAAAAATCAGGTTTCAATTCCTTCAAAGCCTCAATAATTTCAGGCTCTTTTCTAATTGATTTTGGCTGAAAAACCTTTATCCCATGTTCAAGCGCAAACTTCTTGATAGGACTCGGCGTAAGCTTCTGCCCTCTGCCTGACGGTTTGTCCGGCTGGGTTACGACAGCAAGAACCTCAAACTTGTCAGAATTATAAAAAGACTCTAATGATTTAAGGCCGATATCAGGTGTGCCAAAAAATACAAGACTAATCATTCTTTTTCTCTTCTTCCTTCTTTAATTTTTCTTCAAGAAGAACGTTAATTTCTTCTGTAAGTTCCGGCTCATCAAGAATCTTATCAACCTCAATATTCGGCAGATTACATTTTTTCAACACTTCATCCGCCTCAAACCTGTTGATAACATGGTCTATAAATAAAATTCCGTCCAAATGGTCAAATTCGTGCTGAATAGCTCTTGCAAGCAAACATCCGTCTTTTGCTTCCAGCACAAAAGAACGGCCGTTTCTGTCGAGCGCTTTAACCATTACGTTTGCATATCGTTTTACGTCCGTAAAAGCCTCAGGAAAGCTTAAGCAGCCTTCGTGGCTGATTACTGCACCTGATTTTTTAATAATTTTGGGGTTTATAAAAACCATCGGATTCAACGGCTCATCGCCGGTTGAAACATCAATTACAAATACCCTGTAGTTTTCGCCTATCTGCGGTGCTGCAAGCCCTACACCATTTTGTTTGTACATTGTATCAAGAAGATCCGCGACCAGATTCTTGATTTTCTGCGACACTTTATGAACTTCTTTGGAAGGCATTCTAAGCGACGGCTCCCCGTATTTTACAACTTTTCTTACTGACATAATTATTAATCCTTTTTCTACATTATACCACAAAGAATCAGCGTAAAATAACTGCAGCATACCTTGAAAATATCAACAGAGTTAATTCATAAGGGACTTGTACATTTCAAGATATTTCTCTGCACTCTTTTTCCAACTGAAATCAGAAGTCATAGCGCTTTTGCGCATAGCATTTAAGGTGTATTTATCTTTATAAACGTACATAGCGGTTAAAATAGCATCCTTCATCGCCCATCCGTCATAACCCCAGAATTTAAATCCGGTTGAGTTGTCAAGCGGATATCCTGTCACGGTATCTTCAAGCCCTCCCGTTGCCCTTACTATTGGCAGTGAGCCAAAGTGCATAGCAATCAATTGAGAGAGACCGCAAGGTTCAAATTTGGATGGCATTAAGAAAAAGTCGCTTCCTGCATAGATTAAGTTTGCTAAATCGCCCCTGTAACCGACGTAAGCTCTAATATTCGGCGTGTTGTTAGAAAGCCAGATGAACAAATTCTCGTAGGATTTGTCTCCGGAGCCTAAAAATACAAAATCCGCATCAAGGTGCTGCAAATCTCCTTCAACCTGACGGATTAAGTCCAGCCCTTTTTGTTCTACAAGACGAGAGATTAATGCTATCAGAGGTCTTGACGGATTATACTTGAGCCCGAATTCTTCTAAAACTTTCTTTTTATTTGCTTCTTTGTTTTCTATAGAATTTACATCATAATTTTTTACAAGTGTTTTATCAGTTTTCGGGTTAAATACATCGTAGTCTATTCCGTTCACGATTCCGACGAGTTTATTGGTGTGACCTCTTAGCGTATAATCCATACCTTCGCCGTACTCGCCTGTCAGAATCTCTCTTGCGTAGTTTGGAGATACGGCAACAATTCTATCCGAATAATTGATTGCACCCTTCATCCAGTTAACACGCCCATAGTGTTCACAGCCCCATTCGTTGTATACGATATCTTTGCGCATATTGGCAAAATCAAGTATATCTTCAAACCAAACTCCTTGATAAGCAAGATTATGAATCTCGAAAACATTTTTAGTTTTAGACCAAAATTCATCAAACTTGTAATTCGCCTTGATATAAAGAGGTATCATGGCTGTGTGCCAATCATTGGAATGAATAATATCCGCTCTAAAGTTGAGCTGTTTTGCGTATTCCAATGTTGCAAGAGAAAAAGCTATATATCTTTCGTGCTCATATCTCGGATCAAGCCAGCGGGGATAAACCTCTTGAAAACAAGAAAAATACCAGTCATTCTGAACAAAAAACACATTAATATCAGTTCCCGGAAGCTTTGCTATGTGAAGCTTAAACTTTTGCGGCGAAGAGCCGAATGTTATCCATATTTCTGAGTTTTCAAGCTCTTTTAGTCCCCATTTGTTGTAATCAATACATCCGTGGAGCGGAGTAAAAATAGCAATCTCTGCATCTTTTTCCAACGCTTTCGGCAAACTCCCCATTACATCAGATAAACCGCCTGCCTTAGAAAACGGAGAGACTTCCGCAGCTGCATACAATATTTTCATAGTTTTATACTCCTACTCTCTCTTATTGATTTGTGATATTCGGATTATAGAACGTAATAGTGCGAAAATCAAGAGGGCTAAAACGCAAGCAGGATTCCGTATGAGGAAAATCTGGGATTATTCTTTTCTTTTGGATTGTTTTTTATATAATTTTTAAGAATCTTTCTTGCTTCCAGATATTTTTTCTGTCTTATATAAATGTTGGCGTAATTAATCGCGTAATCAATATTTTTTGGAGCTTTTTGAGTTAAATACTTATACTCCTCTGCAGCTTTTTCCGGTTTATTTTGATTTACATAAATTTCTGCAAGTAAAAATCTCATCTCATCGCTATTTTTAATTTTTAATGCCTCTTTTATGTACTCCTCTGCCATTTCATTATGATTTATATAATAATAAGATACTGCAAGATTATAATAAATTATACACTTGACTTCATTCGTATCAGCAAGCCTTAAAGCTTTTTCCAGACTCTTTATCGCGTCAGAGTAACGTTTTTCTGCAACGTAGCTCTCAGCCAAATCAATATATCCGCTGGGTAAACCCGGAGCTTTGCGTATGTAATTCTTTGCCTCCTTGGCTTTCGATCTATTGACTTCTTTGGCATCACCAAGAATAAGATAAGGTATGTATTCTCCCTTTAAATCCTGTGCATTTGTTATATCAGGCTCTATTTTGTATAAAAGTTTTAATGTGTTTATATCAGCTTCTGTCAGCCTTTCTCGCGAATCTTGAATGAGAGTATTATTATCTTTGGAAAGATACATTATATTGTCCTCTTCATAGCTATGTCCCATAAACCCGAGCGCGTGGAATATTTCATGCAAGGCGGTATTATAAATCTGATTTTTTGAAAAGTAATTTCCTGCAGGATCTTGAAGGTAGAATTTTATACTCATATTTTTCAATTTATTCAAATGAGTTGCAGGAACTGTATATGCAACAACGTATTTCTTTCCGTATTCCAAATTCTCGGACTTATTTTGCTGGAAATCAATTAGTATGTTTGCATCTTTTGTGTTAACTCTGGAAAACAATATTCCGTGAGAACTTGCTATTTCCCATGTCTGAAAAGCTGAATCTATCTCTTGTACAAATGTTTGGGGAACTCTGTCGGTATTAATATACGCGTACGTGATAGGAAGCTTACCCCAGCGCAATACTTTTTGGTTAAACGGCGCCTGTTTTATATAGTTCAAAGGATATTTTCTGTGAATTTCTCTCATTAAATCATATAAAAATGACTTTGCTTTATATGAAGCCAAATCCTGAATTTTGTCGTCGGCTATTGCAGCAAGTTTCTTCTGGCCGTCCAGCGTCAAGGGGGAATTAATTATTGAGTTAACGTAAACTTCCCTCTGCTTTGAATTGTTATTCCCAAGAGCAAATGAGTGTTCGTAATATTCCCGGGCCTTTTCTATGTTGTTCTGTTTGTAATAATAATCACCAAGCCCGGCATAAATTGTATCGGCATTATTTCTGAAATAAAAAGCGCCGCATAGTACAACAATAAGTAAAGAATAAAAAAATATTTTACCCTTCATTCACACTGCCTTCTTCTGCTTTTGGCTCGTCATCTTTAACCCCTTTATCTATATTCAATGTTTTAACAAGCGTTCTGACATCACCTTTTAGCTTGAAATATTCCGCAAATTTAGGAGTCGTTTTTATATTGAATGAACGACCGTTTTTATCCTTGTGTCTCGAAATTAACCCTTTTTCAAGAAGCTCCTGAACATGTTCATACGCATTTGAGCCCCTTAATTCTTTCAGCAAAGATTGTCTTATAGGCTCTTTTAGCGCTATTACCGTCAAAGTCTTTAATACAGGCGGTTTCAATTCTACAGGGCAGAGTTTTTCTACAATATCCAGATGCTCTTGCTTAACCTGCAGAATATATCCGTTTTCATCGTCAATTTCTAAAGCGCCTTCTCTTGATGCGTAGTCCATTATCAGCTCTAACAAAGCTTCCTCGACCTTTTCAGGCTCTTCTTCCAGTATTTGTGCTATGTCATTTATTTGAAGCACTTTTGCGGTTACAAACAGAACCGCCTCAATTCTTGATTTTAGCTGTTCCATCCGACGGCCTCTTTGTCTTCTACAACACTTTGTGCATTATCTAATCTTGTATCTATATCTTGAGAAGGATTTTCTTCTTCCGTATTTTGAGGACGTCTTACAACGTACAAATCAGAATAAAATTCCTCCTGAACCAAATCATAATCGCTTTCTGCTGTAAGGAACAAAAGCGAAATATACGCATTTATCTTATCCATTCCAAGAAGGGTTAATTCGTTCAATTCGATTCTGTCCTGACGGCTCAAAATCTCGGACAGGTTTGCCTTGAGTCTCTGAACTCCGTCTTCGATATACTCATCATGCGCGAGGTTAATAATATCGTCCGGCGAAAGTCTCGCATAGTTCTGCACTCTGCGTTTTGCTCTCTCGTGCGCATTTTTTAGAGACTGTTTCTTATCAAGCATTTCATAAAATTCCAACTGCCTGATTAAGTCTCTCAAGGTAACAACTCTGTTGTGGTTAAGTCTTACGCTTGTTCTTCTCTGCAAAACTTCATCAATTGAGATTACGTTGTTTGTCGGAATATATTCTTCCTGATAGTCAAGCGGTATCTCATCATCATAGTTAAAATCTTCTTCATGCTGAGGTTCAAAATCCAAAACGTCCAAACCTTCAAGAACGTTAGATTTGAGCTTCAACAGAATGGCGGCAAACAAAAGAGTTCTGCCGGTAAGCCGCAGATTCTGTGCCTTCGACTGAAATAAGTGCATCAAATACTTGTCCGTAACTTCCACAATATCGACATTCCAAGGATCAATTTTTCCTTGTTTTGCCATATTTACAAGTATCTCAATACCGTCCACTTCTGCTTCGTGAACGATTTCCTGTTGTAAATTCGTACTATCTATATTATTTACTGCCATAT
The DNA here is from genome assembly GCA_944324435.1 of Candidatus Gastranaerophilales bacterium. Taxonomy (GTDB): domain Bacteria; phylum Cyanobacteriota; class Vampirovibrionia; order Gastranaerophilales; family Gastranaerophilaceae; genus CAG-196. The sequence continues at coordinate 8,482 of CALUWH010000012.1, read as the reverse complement.
CTATATTCTAATTTATACCCTTAATCTTTTTATCCTCTGTTTTTATGAATCCTATTTTAGCAGGCTTTGTTCTGTCCATCAGTAAATCTATCGCCTGATAAATTTCTTTCATATCTTCTTTATAGTCTTTACAATGCTCTATAAAGTAATGTTCAAGCTCTGAAAGACGTCTTGAAATTTCTTTGTTTTCAAGTGCCCAATGGCGCATTTGAACAAAAGTATTCATAATTTGTATATTTATTTGAATAGCCTTTTCGCTATTCAGAACACTTGAAAGCATAGCAACTCCTTGTTCCGTGAAAACATAAGGCATAAATCTGCGGCCACCGCGACCTTCTTTTGATATCGCAATTTGCGATATCAAATCTTCAAATTCGTCTTTTGATAATTGAAACATAAAATTAGACGGGAATCTGGTTATGTTACGTTTGACAGCTTCGTTAAGCCTGTATGTGGGGATTTCATACAATTTAGCAAGGTCGCTGTCGAGCATAACCTTCACGCCCCTGATTTCATATATTAGGTTCTCTACTTGTATGATGTCGTTCATCTTCCTTGTAAAAATATCCCAAAATCCCTGATAGCTTTATTATACCAAAACTCCGAGATAATGATAAGTGTTTTTTACGTTTAATTGTAAACTTTTGTAACGGTAGAGATAAATCTTAAACTTCTGTTATTTTGCCTAAAACAACTCTCTTGTCTGCTCCCGTGCAGGAAGGAAGATTATTGGGAATATTATAAAATGTACAGTAACCTAATAACGCGAAAGCCATAACTTCTTTAAAATTATTAGAGATTCCGTAATCTTCATGGGTTTTCAGATCAATTCTTTTAGGAAGATAACTTCTTAATAATTTTTTGAGAGTCTTGTTGTACGCTCCGCCTCCTCCGATTACAACGGTATCAGGAATAACAACCGGATAAATAAATCTTTCGTATGCCTGTGCAATTGACTTCGCTGTCAGTGCCGTAAGCGTGGATATTATGTCCGCAGGCTCGGAAGGCGCTGTCTTTAAAATATTTTCTATGTACTTATTGGAAAAATACTCCCTCCCTGTAGTTTTGGGTGGTGATATGTAATAGTATTCATCTTGTAAAAGACAGTCTAACCAGCTTTCACATACATTACCGGCGGCTGCAATTTCTCCGTCTTTATCGAACTTTTTCCCGAAAAACTTTTGAGTACAATAATCAATCATTAAATTTCCGCATCCGGTATCAAATCCAAATGTGTCACAATAATCTGATACGACTGTTACATTGGAAATCCCTCCAATATTTTGCACAAGAGAATTTTTAAACCATTTTTCGTCTGCAAAACACACAAGAGGTGCGCCTTGCCCTCCATAAGCAATATCTTTTTCCCGAAAGTTTGATATAACCATACACCCTGTTTCTTTAGAAATAACAGCACTCTCTCCTATCTGAAGTGTACTTTTTAAGCTTATGTTGTCGATTTTTTCGTCAAAAGGATAATGATAAACCGTCTGCCCGTGACTCGATATAAAATCAGGTTTTCCAAATTCCCCAATCAAAATATTTGCAGCATCTGCAAAACATTTGCCGACGGCGAAATTTAGCCGGCATAAATCTTTAATTGTAATGTCACCTCTAAACGCAGAAAAAACTTTTGCCCTTATATGTTCCGGATATGGATAGTTAATCCCCTTAATCAATTTGACTGACATATCCGGGAAAACTTCGCATAATCCTGCATCAATTGAATCACAGGAAGTTCCGGACATTAAACCTATTATTTTTTTTGAAATTTTCTCTTCCATAAATTTGATTATAGCATAATAAAAAAAGGTTCCTAAAATAAGAAACCTTCTTAACCCAATAATCTCCTACCCCAAAAAAATCTTTTTTACCTCAAATCTCCTCGTTAAGTTCTTTAATTTGTTTAAATAAATAAATTGATTTGTTTTTAGTTACTGACTTGTGATATTTCCCTTTAACTTTTCTATCTTTTTTCTATTTTTGACTCCCCCCGAGCCTTGTAGCCATCACTCCTTTCTGGTATGTGTATATAGTATAATTTTCCCATCTTTTTATCAAGTAAATTATTTAGCAAAAAATTTTACAATAGCCCATGCTCCCTATAATTATTAAAAAAAATCTGGATTTACAAAAGTTAACACCTTTATTCAATAAAAACTCTATTGACAAATGTTTTTTATAGTTTGTAAATCTAAAGAGAAATAATACGTTTTAAAATTTAATGGCGCGGCTTTTAAAGCCGCGCCATTAACATAATTTTCAAATAATAATCAGCCCTTTACTACAATATTAACAAGCTTTTTAGGAACGACAATTGTTTTCACAATTTCTTTTCCTGCAATCAGTTCTTTGACTTTAGCACTGGAAAGAGCTATCGCTTTAAGTTCTTCGTCGCTTACCCCCTCATCAGCTTCAATCTTGTCTTTAACTTTACCGTTGATTTGAACAACCAGTGTAAATTTACTTGCCTTTGCAAGGTTTTCATCCCATTCACACCACATCTGGTCGTGGATTGAGCCTTCAAATCCAAGTTCATGCCAGATTTCTTCAGACATGTGAACTGTAACAGGTGACATAAGCTTGATTAAGGTAATAATAGCAAAGCTTAAAACATTTTTGTCTTCTTCGCTTAATTCCTTTTTAGCGCCTCGCCATTCATAGATTGCATTAGTCAATTCTCTGTACTTAGATATAACCGTATTGAATTGGAAATCGTTTGAAATATCGTTTGTGATTTCCTTAATCATTATATGTACAGTTCTGACTAAATCATCGTTTTCTCTTGTAAGAGGAAATTCTAATTTATAATCCTTAATCAGGTTTTGTTGATTATCGCTCACCAGTCTCCAAACCCGGTTCAGGAACTTATAGCATCCCTCAACCCCTGCATCAGACCAGTCGAAATCTCTTGCCGGCGGTGAATCTGAGAGTATAAACAATCTTGCGGTATCAGCTCCGTAGTTTTCAAAGATTTCGTCCGGATCAACTGTATTACCCTTAGATTTTGACATTTTAGAGCCGTCTTTTAAAACCATTCCCTGTGTTAAAAGATTTTTGAACGGTTCGTCAAAGCTTAAAAGTCCTATATCTTTCAATGCCTTAGTAAAGAATCGTGAATATAACAGGTGCAGAATTGCATGTTCAATACCGCCTACATACTGGTCAACAGGAAGCCATTTGTCCACAAGTTCTTTCGAGAATGGCCGTTCTGTATTTTTAGGGTCGGAATATCTCATGTAATACCAGCTTGAGCATACAAAGGTATCCATTGTATCCATCTCTCTTCTGGCTTTTCCGCCGCAAACTGGGCAGGTTGTTTCCGCAAATGTTTTTGACGTTGTAATAGGAGATTTTCCAACAACAGAGAAATCCACATCTGTCGGAAGCATTACAGGGAGATTTTCTTCTTTTTCCGGAACAATACCGCACTTATCGCAGTATACAACCGGAATCGGAGCTCCCCAGTATCTTTGTCTTGAAATCAGCCAGTCTCTTAATCTGTACTGTGTTTTAAATTCTCCAAAGCCTCCGTCTACAGCTTTTTGTGTAATAGCCTGTTTAGCTTCAGTATTTTTCATTCCGTTAAATTCATTTGAATTAACAAGAACTCCTTCTTCTGTGTAAGCACCGTCTTTGCAGTCAGAAGGGTTTTCAGGATTTTGAATAACAACCTTCAATGGCAGATTATATTTTTTTGCAAAATCAAAGTCTCTGGTATCATGTGTAGGAACTGCCATTACAGCGCCTGTTCCGTATTCAACAAGAGCATAATCCGCCGTCCACAGAGGAAATTCTTCTCCCGTAAACGGATTTATACAGTGTGTCCCGAGAGGAACGCCTGTTTTTACTCTGTCAGTTGAAAGGCGTTCAATTTCCGTCATCTTTCTTGCGTTTGCTCTGTATTCCTCAACAGCCTCTTTATTTTCAGGAGTTGTAAGTTTTTCTATATCCTTATATTCAGGAGCTACTACAAGATATGTTATACCATGCACTGTATCCGGTCTTGTCGTATAAACCGGAACTTCAAGTCCCTCGATTTCTTTAACTTTGAAGCGGAATATAGCACCCTGGGATTTTCCAATCCAGTTTGCCTGCATTGTTTTAACATTATCACCCCAGCCGTCAAGCTTATCCAAATCTTCAAGAAGTCTTTCCGCATAATCTGTAATCTTGAAAAACCATTGTGAGAGGTATTTTTTCTCAACAACGCTGTCGCATCTCCAGCACTTACCGTCAATTACCTGTTCGTTAGCAAGTACAGTACCGCAGTTTTCACACCAGTTAACTGCAGCTTCTTTTTTGTAAGCAAGTCCTTTTTTGAATAATTGTATAAACAACCATTGTGTCCATTTATAGTAATCAGGTTTGCAAGTCGTAACTTCTCTCTGCCAGTCATAAGAAAGCCCTAACATTTTAAGCTGCTTTGTCATATAGGCAATATTCTCGTCAGTCCATTTGGCAGGATCTGCCCCATGCTTCATTGCAGCATTTTCTGCCGGAAGTCCGAAGCTGTCCCAACCCATCGGATGAAGAACATTGTAGCCCTGCATCTTCTTAAACCTTGCAATTACATCTGTAATTGTGTAATTTCTTACATGCCCCATGTGAAGCTTACCGGATGGGTATGGAAACATTGACAAAGCATAATATTTTGGCTTATCGCTGTTATCAGGAGTATGGAAAACATTATCTCTTTCCCAGACTTCCTGCCATCTTTTTTCTATTTCCTGAGGAAAATACGACTCTTTCATTTATACCTCCCTAACTATTCCCGTATTATATTAACACAAAATAGGGAGTTTATAAATAAAACTTATACATCAATATCATCTTCCGGTTCTTCCTGGTCAGGCAAATCCGGCTCAGCAACCTGCTTGGTCAGCTTTTCATTCAGCTCTTGTAATGTAATTGATTTATCCATTTTTTTAAGAGCATTTAAAACAGCAATTTTATAATCAGCATCTGCTTTATTTTTCGGATTATCGATAATTTCACCCATTCTATGCCCCAAATATCCCATAACAACAACAGCCGGAACAAGAACCGCGCCGGTAGATAAGATTGCGTGCATATCTATAGCGCCTATTTTTACAATACATGTGGTTCCTATCACAAGCATTGTTACAACTATAAAAAGCAGTCTTAAATTATCGCTGTATCCCATCTTATTTTCCTGACTTACTCAAGTTTTCCATATCTTTTTTCATACAGAATTGAACCAGTGTCATCTTATCTATATTACTCAAGTTTACAAATCTTCCCGATATTGTATATCGGCCGCTGTCACTTTTTTCTACCCTTATTAATTGATATTTGCATTTTATAATCTGCTCTTCGCTTAACTTTATTGAAACATCATAAGTTTTTTCAATATCAATATTTTCAGATGTTACAAGCTTCATACCTCCTGCAGAAAGGTCAAGCGTCCTGACTTTATGCGACAGATCTCCGCATACAAGTTCCAAATCCTCGATAAATTTGATACGGGTAAATTTACGTCTCTGCAAGAATCTGTGCTTAACGGGATTTGCTATGGTTATAACATTATTTTCCAACTTTTGTATATAAGATTCAAAATACAAATACCCGTTATCGGTAAAAGAATAAAAGTCACATATATGATTAACCATTAGCCCTATAGGTTTATATTTTAACTCCATTCGGAAGCCGTCCATAGACACATCTAAAACTCTTCCTTTATTAGTATTTTTAAAGTCCTGTGGAACAATTGTTACCAGCTGATCTTTTTTTATAAGTTCTCTCATATATATCCTTTCTATCGTTTAACAGTTTCCACTTTCACCATACCTACAGATTTTACCTTAACATTCGGGCTAATTTCATTATAAGCCATAATCGCAATCTGCGGATATGTTCTTTCAACTAATTTTCTAAATAAAAGTCTTATTGGTGATGAACACAGGATTACAGGCTGATTTCCGGTTGCAGTAATCGCTTTTTCCAATTCTACATTCATTTTATCAAACATATTCTTCGTAAAGCTTGGATCCAGCGTAACACTCTGACCGTCAGGACTTGCACCTTTTGCAATTGTATTTTCGACATCAGGAGCCAGAGTAATAACGTACAATTCACCGGTATCCGCAAGATTCTGCTTGCAAATATTTCTGGAAAGTGCCTGGCGTACATGCTCTGTAAGGAAGCTTGGATTTTTATTAATTTTAGCCTGTACACTCATTGTTTCAAGAATAGTTTTCAAATCACGCACTGCAACGCCCTCTTTAAGAAGGTTTTGCATTACAAGCTGAACATCGCCCACAGAGATATCTTTCATAATATCGTTGACATAATCTTCCGAAACTTCTTTTTTAAGGTTATCAATAAGCTGTTGAACGTCAAATCTTGAAAGAATTTCAGAAGCACACTTCTTAATAACCTCCGTAATATGCGTAGAAATTACGGCAGATGCGGAAACTACCGTGTAACCGGACATTTCTGCCATATCTTTGTCTTTGCCTTCTATCCATAGCGCGGGCAGTCCAAATGCCGGCTCAATTGCGTGTATACCATTTATTGCAAGATTTCCTACAGGGTCTCCTGCACACATAGCGAGATATCTTTCAGGATAAACTTCACCTGATTCAAGAGCAACACCCTTGAGCTTAATCTGATATGAATTAGGAGATAATTGCAAATTATCCCTTACACGTATTGACGGAAGCACAATCCCCAAATCCAACGCTGTCTGACGCCTGATTTGTGCGATACGCTCCAGCAGGTCTCCGCCCATCTCAACGTTAAGAAGCTGAACCAGCCTATAGCCTACTTCTATTTCAATCGTATCAACGTTAAGAAGCTCCATAACACTTTCTCTTGTAGCTTTGGCGCGTTTTTCTTTTTTGCCGAGTTTTTCCTGCTGTGCCTGCTGTACCATTTGGGCTTCCTGAGTTTGAATAAGCTCTTTTTTCTCTTTTGCTTTCCAATATGCCATACCTCCAACAACAGCCGCTATCAATAGGAATGGACCTGTTGGCATGCCTGGAACTACCCCCATAAATCCTAAAAGACCCGATACAACGCCTAGAACTCTAGGATCAGAAAACATTTCGTTTTTAATATCCTGAGAAAGTGACTCGTCTTTTCCGCTGGCCCTTGAAACGATTAAACCTGTTGCTGTTGAAATCAAAAGAGCCGGAATTTGTGATACAAGACCATCACCTACTGTCAGGATTGTATAAGTAGTAAGTGCTGTTTGTATATTCATGTGCATTTGCACAACCCCGATAATCAAGCCGCCAACAATGTTTACAACAGTAATAACAATACCTGCCGTTGCATCACCTTTTACGAATTTAGAGGCACCATCCATTGTACCGTAGAAATCGGTTTCTCTTTCCAGTTTTCTTCTTCTTTCTTTTGCCTGATCTTCATTTATTAATCCTGAGTTTAAATCTGCGTCAATACTTAATTGCTTACCCGGCATCTTATCCAATGTAAACCTTGCAGATACTTCAGCAACACGTGTTGCACCACCCGTGATAACCATAAAGTTAATCAAAACCAGGATACAAAATATTACCGCACCTACAACGTAATTTCCACCGACGACAAATTCCCCAAAAGCCTCAATAACATGTCCTGCCTGTCCGTGAAGAAGTATTAAACGGGTCGAACTGACATTCAATCCCAGACGAAACAGCGTTGCAATAAGCAGAACCGTAGGAAATGATGAATAATCAAGCGGCTCTTGAGTATAAAGACAAACGAGAAGGATTACTACTGCAAGAGATATATTTATTGTTAATAATATATCCAACAGCGGAGCCGGTAGCGGAATTACCATCATACAGACAATAATAACCAGGCCTATCGCTAGGACTATATCATTATTGCTAAGTAATTTCGCTAATTTTCCCAAATCTGTCCGCCTTCTTAATCTTGTAGGTATACCTCTCCATTTAACATCTTACCATTATTGAGGCAAATATAGCAACAAGGTTAAGATTCTTGAAGGGATTAAAAATATTTCTAATAAAAAAGACGACTTGGATAAGTCGTCTTTTTGTATATTAACGTTTTGAGAATTGGAATCTCTTACGAGCTCTTTTTCTACCGTATTTCTTACGTTCTTTAACTCTTGCGTCACGTGTCAGCAAGCCTTCTGAACGTAAAACATTTTTATATTCTTCGTTAACTTTTAATAATGCTCTTGAAATCCCATGTCTGATAGCCGCTGATTGAGCAACGATTCCGCCGCCAACTGCCTTAACTCTTACATCATACTTGTCTTGATTTTCTGTTAAAACAAGCGGTCTGTAAATCATCATCTCAACTGCCGGCATATTTCCAATATAAGCACCTAAAGTTTTTCCGTTAACGAAAATTCTGCCTTTACCTTTTACTAATTTTACAACTGCAACAGCGCATTTTCTGCGGCCTGTAGCCATAATTTCTTTAGATTCAGCCATTAGTTACCCCCCTTGATTTCAATAGGTTTTTGAGCTGCGTGAGGGTGTTC
>CALUWH010000011.1 GCA_944324435.1 Candidatus Gastranaerophilales bacterium | reverse complement strand
TGCCTCTATATTAACAATAAAGGCACGCTCAAACTACATTTTTTTGTCCGTCATTCTTTGCGAATTAACAAGTTTTTCCGTCTTATTCCTAAGACTGTCTTCAGCTATTCTATTGTCAATGTGCAAAAGTTTATTTATTAATATTATTTAAAAATAAAAGGTTTGATTTGTGTTGATGACTTGATTACTTCAAACTTCCTCAAGCTGTGCTATTTACACTTCATCTACACCGGCGGTTTCCTCGCCGCAATTTCTATCTTAAATCATCAATTTTTATTGTCAACTAATTTTATTTCTTGCTATTTACATTTCGTAACAATTTAAGATATTTCAAAGTTCTAAACGCTATTATTATATTTCGGCGTTCGGTGGTGTCCTTCCATTATTCCATGGCTACCGTTGGCACCTTAGTGTAAATCACTTTCTTTACGCACTCGTAAGCGCGTTCCTACATTATAAAATACAAAATTTTAAAAATCAAGTAGATATTTTACAAATTTTTACATGTATTATATTATATATATATGGTAATCAAGTTTTTAGCCTGATTAAAATAATATTATGCAACGCACTAACCGCATCAATTCAGCTTTTAATAACAATCGGATATAAAAATGCCAAAATATGATCTTTCAAAAATACTACCGCATAAACCACCAATGATTCTTCTGGACGATATTCTGGAAGTTAACCTTAGTGAAAACCTTCTTATTGCAAAATTTGACATTCATCCAAAAAAAATTTTCTTTAGCAAAAAGCTTAACGGAATAAGTTCTATAGCAGGAATCGAATTCATGGCACAGGCTGTAGGATGCTACGCATATTTTGAAAGCGGCTGCGAAACTCCTAAACCAGGTCTGCTCCTTGGAGCAAGAATATACAATAGCCTGATTGAACTTTTTAAAAATGAAGAATCCTATTTTGTAAAGGTTAGTAAAATGTTCGACAGTGATGAAATTGCCGCTTTTGATTGTTTAATATATAATGAAAAAGTTGAAGCGGCAAGCGCTACCATCAAAGTTTATCAAAGCAAAAATATCCGGGAGTTATTGAGTGGAAAACAGTAAGTGGATTTTAATAACAGGTTCAAGCCGAGGAATAGGAAAAGCTTCCGCCCTATATCTCGCAGATAACGGATATAATATAGTTCTGCACTGTTCAAAAGATGCTCGGCGCCTTGAAAATCTTAAATCCGAAATCATTAGCAAAGGCGTTCAAGCACGCATTTTGGATTTTGATATCAAAAACCGTGAGGGTGTAAAAGAGGCGCTTGAAAAAGATATTCAAGAAAACGGAATATATTACGGTGTTGTACTTAATGCAGGAATTAATAAAGATGTACCATTCCCAGCGATGGAAGATGAAGAATGGGACGAAGTTCTCAGCATAAATCTGGATGGTTTTTACAATGTTTTGAAACCGATTATTATGCCGATGATACAAGCACGAAAAGGAAGAATTATTGTAATGTCATCCATATCCGGTCAGTGCGGAAACAGAGGGCAGGTAAACTACAGTGCATCAAAAGCAGGACTTATAGGAGCGGCAAAAGCTCTTTCAAGAGAAGTCGCAAAACGTAATATTACCGTCAACTGTATTGCACCGGGAATTATCAAAACGGACATGACTGAAAATATTCCGGACGAAGCTGTAAAACAAATTCCCCTAAAGCGCATGGGAACGTCAAAAGAAGTCGCGAGCCTTGTTAACTACCTTATGAGTGAAGACGCTGGATATATAACAGGGCAGGTTATTGCGGTAAATGGAGGAATGTACCTGTGAAAAGAGTTGTTATTACAGGAATGTCACTAGCTTCCCCACTCGGTTCAACTATACCATCGGCATTTGAACGATTGAAAACCTATAAAAACTGCGTTCAACATTGGGAGAAACTTGACGAATACGAAAGGTTAAACTCCGCACTCGGCTCCTTTGTCTGTGGATTTGAAGTTCCTGAACATTTCAACCGCAAAGTCAGGCGCACAATGGGGAATGTTGCCCTTATGGCAACAGTTACAGCAGAAGAAGCGCTAAAAGACGCAGGACTTTTGGGTGATGAGATTATTACAAACGGAAAAACAGGTGTAAGTTATGGTTCTTCTACAGGCTCTTTGGATGCAATTCTGGATTTTTACTCAATGTGCATTGATAAAAAAGTTAAACTGCTAAACTCCGGCTCATATATTAAAATGATGCCTCAAACGACGGCTGTTAACATATCACTGTATCTTAAAACCAAAGGGCGCCTCATACCTTCATCTACGGCCTGTACATCCGGATCAATGTCAATAGGTTACGCGTATGAGACAATCAAAAACGGATACCAGACAGTAATGATAGCCGGCGGAGCTGAAGAAATCCACCCGACACAAGTCGGAATTTTTGATACACTGTATGCAACTAGCAGTAAAAATTCAACACCGGAGCTAACGCCGTCACCTTTTGATAAAGACAGAGACGGACTTGTGATAGGGGAAGGCGCAGGAACATTGATTCTTGAAGATTACGAGCATGCAAAAGCACGCGGTGCCAAGATTTATGTCGAAGTTGCAGGTTTTGCTACAAACACCGACGGTACACATATTACTAATCCAAACAAAGATATGATGGCAGAAGTTATGCGCCAGTCACTTGCAAACGCCGGCGTCAGAAAAGAAGATATCGGATACATTAACGCACACGGAACAGGAACCGTAAACGGAGATATCGCAGAATCGCTTGCGACAGAAGAAGTTTTGGGCTCAAATATTCCAATAAGTTCAATAAAAAGCTACACCGGGCACACACTCGGAGCTTGCGGTGCCATCGAAGCTATTCTGTCAATCGAGATGATGAATAAAAACTGGTTCGCTCCTACTTTGAATCTCAAAAATATAGATGAAAATTGCGGAAAATTGGATTATATTAGAAATTGCGGACGAGAAATTGAGTGCGAATATATTATGACAAACAATTTTGCGTTCGGAGGAATTAATACATCACTTATTCTGAAACGGATATAAAAATGACAACGGCCGATTTACATATACATAGCAGCTGCTCTGATGGAAGCGATTCAGTACCTGAGCTTGCGCAAAAAATTAAAGTTGCAGGAATAAATATTTTTGCACTAACTGACCACGATACAATTGAAGGGTGCAAAGAGATGGAAAAGATTGTTCCAGCAGGGATTAAGTTTATCAAAGGGATTGAGCTTACCTGCATAGCTGGCTCTATCAAATGCCATATACTGGGTTATGGCTGCAGGCTTGATAATGAAGAATTAAACAATTTAATTGAAAAAGGGAAAAAACTCCGACGCGAAAAGCTTGAGAAGAGAATAGCCTACCTCAAAGAGTTTTGGAATATTGAACTTACAAAAGACGAACTAGACTGGCTTTATTCAAGAAAGAGCGTTGTAAAGACCCATATTGCAAACGTTCTGGTCAATCGAAGTCTCGCAAACAATAACATAGATGCTATGAAAAAATACCTTGACGGATGTAAAACAGGCAATACCAGATTTGATATAAAAGAGGCCGTTTCTGCAATAAAATCCGCAGGAGGAATAGTTGTTTGGGCGCACCCACTCGGAGGAGAGGGAGAAGTTCATCTTACAAAAGAAGAATTTTTGCCAAAGCTCAAGGAAATGCTTAAACACGGAATACAAGGGCTTGAATGCTACTATTCAAGGTATTCAAAAAAGGAAGTTGAACTTTTAATCGAATGCGCAAGAAAAAATAACCTGTATATCTCAGGCGGAAGCGATTACCACGGCACAAATAAAGACATTCCGCTTGCAAAACTTAACTCTGACAATATCCCTGCTGATTTTAAAAATTTTCATCTTAATATTAACTGCATATAAAATATACAACTTTAGTTATAGAAACTTTTCAAAAAAGAATCCTCTATTGTAATGATTTACTTTTCTCTCAATATGTTATTCTTATATATGTAAAGAACTCTGAGAATAATAGAAAGGAATTAGTATGGCAAAAATTAACAATGTAGGTTTAAACCTGGGTCAGAAAATTGCTAATCCGTTCAAGACATCTCGCAATTCAACAACAAATCCGTTCAAATACTCAAATTTTGAAGGAAACACTTTGCAATTTGCTGATGTTTTTGAAGGATTTGAACCCCAAAAGAACACCGGTAAATTAAAGATGATTTCATCATCCGTCGCAGGAAGCATGACAAAATTAAAGTCTTTGCTGCCCGAATCAATAGTTAATTTTGTAAACAGGGTTAGAGAGGGAGTCTCTAACGCTTGGAATTATGCAAAAAACACAAATATTTCTGACGTCAAAGGTATTAAAACTATTAATGAAGTTATGAATGCCGACATCCTTGAACTTGGTAAAGGTATTTCAGATTCTGTTTCCACTCTCGGGAAGGGGATTTCAGATAAAATGTCCTTCTTGAACAAAGATGTCAGAGAAGTCGGAAAAGATTTATCGGATAAAATGGCTTTCCTTAATACTGATGTAGCTGAAACTGAACTTGGAAAAAAATGGAATGCTTTAATTAGCAAAATTATTCCTAATAAAATTACAAAAGATAAATCTGTTGATGAACTAAAAGCTATGTGGGAAGCTGAAATCGCAGCTTCAACAAAGGAGGCTGCATAATGAATAAAAACGTTGCTGAAATTATTGACGCTCTTGCTGCTCATCAAGACCATGCTTCTATAGAAGTATTGGAAGAACTGGGAACAAATTCCCCTGACAATGAGGTAAGAGAATATACTTCAAGAGCTCTCGTCAGAAAGAATGTTCATGACTCGCTTAAAATTGTTATCATCAATCAGGGAAAAGGTATCAACGACCTTTCACCTTCTGTTGCAATGAGTACAATTAATGAAATACTTTCTCTTAAAGATAAATCAGAGGTTATAAAAATATTGGACGATACAATCAATATGCACTCTGATGAAGCAGTTAAGGAAAATGCTCGCTCGGTAAAATCATTATTAGCGCTTAGCTAAGTATAAATAAGGTAAAAAGAAAAAAGACTTACTGTTATTTACAGTAAGTCTTTTTTAATATAAGCAATGCTTTATTGCTTCAATCATAGCTTCAGGATTCGCGATATTTTTACCAGCAATATCAAAGGCTGTACCGTGCCCCGGAGAGGTTCTTATTATATCAAGACCTATCGTCATATTAACAGTCTTTGAACCGGCTGCCGCCTTTATAGGAATTAATCCCTGATCATGGTAACAAGCAATATAACAGTCGTAAGGCATTTTTGCATTATTTATATAAGCTTGCACGGCTTTTGCAAATAATGAATCTGCCGGAAGTGGGTTCGTTATATTGATACCCCGTATTCTTAACGCTTCAACTGCAGGAAGAAATTTTAACCCTTCCTCATCACCTATTAGATTATTTTCTCCTGCATGCGGATTTAGAGAACAAAGTGCAAAAGAAGGCTTTTTAATAAAAAGCTTGTTTTGAAAATAACTTCTTAAACGCTCTGTTTTTTCTATAATAAATTCTTTTGTTATAATATCACTGACTTTTTTCAAAGCAACATGTCGCGACAGAAGCAGCACACGAAAATCCTTAGATACAAACAACATTTCCGCTTTCTGACCATCATGAGCCAGAAAATGTTCTAAAATTTCCGTCTGCCCGTTATAGCTGTATCCAGCAAGATTTATGGCTTCTTTTGAAACAGGAGCCGTAACTATAAATCGAGGTCGTATTTCACAGGCTTTTTCAAGAGCTTTGTATGCAAAATTTCCGGCTGCTGCAGAAACTTCACCGGGGACAATCTTCTCAGGATAATCAATCTCTATAAGCTCATAATTATTCTCCAGACTGCCGTAATTATTTAAAACCTTTGAATTAGATACTATGACAATATCTTTTGAAGGAAGATTCAGCAAATTCAACGCTTTAATCGTTATCTCCGCGCCGATACCGTTTGGATCACCGGTAGTTATTGCGATTTTATCAGCATATTTATTCATGACACCCAAAGTAATTTAATATATCTATCAAAGTTTTTGTGTTCCCAAGATTTCCGGATTTTGTTACAATCCATCTTCCGCTTGTATCCCGGCAAAGAGAAATTGCCGGAACAACCTCATCTACAAGCTTGAGTTCATTTGAACCTACAGCTTTACAGCATTTATAAGAAGTTTCACCGCCCAGTGTTATCAAGATTACATTTATCTGCTCAAGCACATTTTGGGTAAGCTCCGCAAGATAATCGGTAATCATCCCGGTCAGTTTGCTTTTCGTAAGTTCTGCATTAAATGAATCATCAGAAAAACCGTCAAAATTTGTTATTAAATGTGATGTATGCACAACAACCGTAATATTACTTTTGAGGTTTGTTACAATCCTGTCAATGAGTTCCTGATTAACTCCTTTAAGAATATCGCTTGTATCCAGAGCAATAAAATTTATATTGTCATAATCATCACACTGTTCAAGTTTTGTTATCTGGTCTGCAGTAGTATGCGTTGCAGTGCCTGAAACAATAAATTTTGGAAGTTTTTCCAGTTTTATCGTAACGTTCTCTCTCTCAATACCGGAAAGCCAAAATTTCCCAAGAACTTGAGCTCCTGCTGCAGTTCCGGCAGGGAGCAGTTTTTTATCACACTTCTTTATTGCCAAAGCTATTTGCTCAATATCCGTACTTGATGTAGAATCTGCAACTATAAGTTTCTTACCCTCTTTTATCAATTCATTAATCTTGATTAAAATAGGGCCTGCGCCGTTCATAACTGTTTTCAAGTCTATCGTACCTACCAGCTCTTTTTGTTTTTCATCAAGCTGCGTACGCAGAAGCGTTGGGACATGCGATTCAAGAATCGGCGAGTTAGGGTCACGGGCCACCTCAGTACGGCCAAGCGGAACCCCTTTCAAAAGATGATATCCGCCAACGGTTATTCTTCCCTCCTGCGGAAATGCCGGAATAATTATTGCAGCATCGTAATTAAGAATATTGAGCATTGTCAAGGTTTCTATTGCTATATTCCCTCGTAGGGTTGAATCAATCTTCTTGTAGTAATAATCAAAAGAAAAATTTTCTACAAAAGAGTTAACTGCTTTTTCTACTCTGCTGACAGATTCCCAGGGCTCTACATTTCTTGACTCTGTCGACACCGCCCAAACCTCTGTTTTTTCTTTTTCTCCAGGAGTATGCTCGCTGTCAAGCAGGATTTTAGTATTTGCTCCGCGCAGGTGAAACTGCAGAGCCGTATCATTAGCTCCCGTTAAGTCATCTGCAATTATACCGACTAAATCCGAAAATATCATTGTTCTGCGTCTCTTTTTGATCCCAACAATCTAACATTATTTGCAACAATTAAAAATCTTTCTCTTTCATCTCCGGTTTGGTCTGTCCACTTGCTTATGGATATTCTGCCGTCTACTACTACCTGTCGGCCTTTTTTTATGTATTCTCCGGCAAATTCTGCCTGTTTATCCCAAACTTCAATATTGTACCAATCTGTTACCTCTTCTTTAGTTTTAGAATCCCATCTGTTTACCGCAAGCGAAAAAGTCGTCTTTACCTTTCCTGACTCAAAATACCTGATTTCAGCGTCCTGTCCGGCTCTTCCTATGATAGTTGCTGTGTTCATTAATATCTCCTTTTTAAAACCACAATCTGATTATACCATGTAATTTTATACTAGCAAAAATATTTTTTAGAGTTTTTATAATAACAAATGGAGAATATAAATGACATTAAAAATAAACGCGATTAAACCTGTTATTGTTGAGAACAAAAGCTATTTTAAACAAAATAAAAAGAATGAATTACCTTCTTTTCAAATAAATAATAATTATATCACAGGTGTTCCGCGAGGTTACATTACTTTTAAAGCAAAAGATGATGATATTAAGCTTACCGATGATGCTGTAGTTCTTTATGAGTCAGCAAAAAATATTGCTCGAGCTTGGGGACATAATGAAATTACCCCATACCACATAATAGAAGCTGCTATTGAAGAGACTTTTAATAATATGGAGAGTATCGGGGAAGAAATGATGGACACAGGAGTCATCGAATCAATTTCTACTCTGAATAAACTGGCAAATAAGTACGCAAAACAAAATGTTTTACTTAATAAATCAAGCAGGGACTATATGCTTGCATCAATAGAAAATCTTCGTGAAAATAATGAAAATTTTCTGGCACAAATTCCATCTAAAGAAGAATATAAGAGTCCGGATACAAGCATTGGATATTCTAAAAATTTAAGAGAAAGCCTTGAACAATTACCATCCTCTGCTGTTGACGGATATATGCTTTTGGGAAGTGCATTTAATACTCTTATTGCAGACGGAGTTACATATCCAAGCGATTTTTTGCAAGATTTCGTAAGCTTCAGCATGTATAAAGACAACTCTTTTGTTAAGCAAAATTATATGAAAATATATAATTCAAAAGCTATGGAGGTCTGGAATAAATTAGCTCTGGGGTCTAATTTATTTATAACTTATCAGGATAAAAAAGAATCTGACAGAATAGCGGCAAGCATAATAAAGACATTAAATGCCTCAAAACACGGAAGTTTTAACAGTAAAAATACGCTAATTTACCTGATGTCCGATGATATTAACGGAGCAAATCTTGCATCAGAAATTCATTCAATAAAAAATGCAGAACCGAATAAAAATCTTATATTCATGGTAAACCTGGACAACCTGCTTGTTAATTCAATTAACGAAGAGGCCGGTCAGGTTGCGTTTCCGGCGGAAATTATCTCAATGAGCGCACAGAAGCCTGTTGAAAAAGTTAAACTTATATTTTTCCAGAATGACAACTCGCACTACCAATGCATGCAAACCCCTGTCATTAAGAATGCTTTTTCGGATTTTCTGGTATACTCGATTCCGCCAATTCATACATACGAGACTCAGGAATTATTAAGCCGTAACAGAAAACTGCTCAGTGATGTAAATACACCTTTTACAAAAGAAGCCCGGGAAAAAACGGTCTTATATGCTGATAAGACCAAAGGTATTTTTCCTGATAAAGCTATCGACTTAATGAAACGTATTGCAGATTATTATGGAGATAGCAAGAAAAAAATCACAACAAAAGATGTTGATGAATTTGCTTCTATTGCAAAAGATTTATTTAATAACCAAGAAAGCGGAATAATATATGATACAGGGAAAACCTTATCCTCTTTATATGGCAAGGACACTACCAAAAAGGACATAGAGGCTCTTGTAAGACAAATAAAAACCGGAAAAATCGGTACCAGAGGTATAATAATATATTCTAAAGATGAAGAAGCCGGTTCAGGAAGACGCCATACAGCGCAGGTCATTGCAGGAGAAGCAAAAATTCCTTTTCTTGAAATAGACTCCTCTGATTTTGCGAGTTCGTTCCGGGATGAGGATGAAGTTACTTCTGTTCACCCGAAAGATGCTATGGCAAGAATTTTTTCACGCGCTAAAAAAGCTGCTGAACAGAACGAAAATAAAACTGCAATTTTATATATTAATAACTTTGAAGAATTTGCATTCTCAAGCCCGTATCTTCCAGGTTATAAACAGGCAATGGCACAGCTTGTTAAAGAGATGGCAAAAGCTGAAGCAGAAAAGGCTAATATCCTTGTAATCGGTTCGACTGAAGACTACTATGCAGATATTATCCCTATGGTTGTAAGAGGGTTTAACCAGACAATAACAGTAGATTCCCCGGCATTCAATAAACAAGCCAGAAAAGATGTACTTACTAATAGAATTAATGAACTAAATCTTAAATTGGCTTGCAGAAATAATGCAGAAAAAGAAGAGCTTATCAAAAAACTTGTAAAAATAACAGATTATATGTCATTTGTTCAAATAAAAGCTCTTGTCGAGAAAACAGAACTGATTATGGCAGAAAGAAATAAACAAAAGGCTTCAATTGGCGATTTTATAGAAGCATATCTGCAGCTTATAAGCGGAAGGACTTCGCTTCCGCAAATGCCCGAATATAATAAACGTGCTACGACTTCACACGAATGCGGACACGCAACAAACTTAGAAGTTATGAATGAACTTTTGAAAGAAAAAGGAAAGCCATGGCATCAGTATAGAGATGTTGACTTTATTACGCTGGATCCTAGGGGTGAATTTTTAGGTGCAGTGTTTGAAGGCCGAGCTGAAAACAGTGACTATCCCTTTGAGGCCATGTTCACAGGACTTGTTTGTGCCTACGGCGGATATTCTTGTGAAAAAATGTTCTTTGATATGAACGGTTCAAATGGGATAAGTCAGGATCTTGCACAGGCAACTGCAATGGCAAAAAAAGGGATTGAATATTTTGGATTCGGGGCAAATACTGGTAAAATATCTAACGTAGTACAAATTGCTTCCTCGAAATTCAATGAAACTGTGTTTAAAGATCTGGATATAATCCTCAAGAATGCACAAATGGCCTCTGATTTAATCACAGAAACTTATAAAGAATTTAATGAATGGTTTACTAACAAGTATGCAAAACTCATAGGCACAGATAACTGTATGATTGATGGGGACGACTTCAGAAAAGCTTTAAAAAACTGGAAAACATCACAAGTTCCTGACAAAAAAGAAGAAATAAGCATTATGGAAGATATGATTCTTGACATAATAAAGGCTGCCAAAAACGGAAAAATATACGGTCAGGTGAAAAAAGTTCTATAATAGAGACTATTAATTTACATGTCATACAAAATCTTTATATAAGAATAGCTTCATAGGCTAAGCTACAAAGCCATTCTGTTAACACTGTAGTCCTTCCCCGAATTTTGTGCTGCAAGCATCTCCGCGCCTAAAACATCAGTCTAAAGAGCAGGAATCTCTTATTCAGTTTTTCAGAGAACTTCTTGAGGTTTGCAACCGTATCAGACGTATCTTCCATTATTTGTTTTAAACCTTCCTTATCTCCGTCTTCACCGTTGATTGTTTCAAGAGCGGTAGAAACCTCGCACATAGTAACATTCAGATTATCAATTGATGTGACAATTTTCTTCTTGAGATTTTCGTCTTTTGTCATCTCATTAACAGATGTTGAAATCTCATTCAAATTTTTCATAACAGCGTTCAAATCTTCACCAAATTCTTCTGCATCAACAGCTCCGATAATTGGTGTTAACTGTTTTGAAAGATTTGAAACAGCCTCTGCAGTCTCATACATTGTCGGTTTGAATTTCTCATCACCAATAATACCGTTTATGTTTGTAGCAAGTTTATTAAAGTTAGTTGAGACATCGCTCATCATCCACAAGACAGCATCTATATCATTTCTGGAAGTTTCGATGAGTTTTTCGGTCTTAGCCAGAGTTGATGTAGCCTGAGCCGTCAAATCCTTAAAGTTGGTTACAGACTGCTTGAGCTCTGCTATAAGCTGGTCATTCAGAAGCTCGTTAATAACCCTGTTTGTCTCAGTTAAAGACTCGGCTGCCTTATATTGCAAATCCATAAAGTCGGCAATTCTCATCGGCTCAATAATTGTATAAGGCGAAGTCTGCTGAGGATAAGGAAGCGGGGTATTATCAAGAGGCTTAATTCTGAGTTTCTTTACACCATTTTCTCCTATAACTTTTCCGGTCATAAAATGCGGTAAAATAAGCCCCGGAAGGTTTACAACATAATCAACCTTATAAGCGTAAGGCGTTCTTACGTAATCTTTAACCTCATCCGGTACAAGTTTTGAACTCATAATCTGAGACTTTTTAACCTTACCTACATCATAATATTTTTCATCGAGTTTTATTTCCACATCAGCATCATTTGAGAGCAAGTCCTTATTAACAACAGGAATATAAACAGAGCGAACCCTCGGAGGTGTAATTTCCAAAAACTGTTCGCCGATTAACCCGGACTGCTGAATTGAGAGCATAGAAGCTTTAGGAATCGTAATCCCCGGCTCTGTTATAACAAATTTCATTTTAACATAACTTGATTCCCCTGTTACAACAGGAGTAATCTCTTCTACCTGACCGACCCTAAGCCCCATCATCTGTACACCGGAGCCCGGACGCATTCCGTTTACATCCTTAAACTGAACCTCAATACGTTCTGCTGATGAAAAAGAACGCCCCTTTATCCATAAAACCGTAAATAACAGTATTATCAAGGCTACTAATGTTAATATTCCTACTTTAAATGATGGTGATACTTTCATTTCTTTATCTTTCCTCTTTTATCTTAGTTAATTCATTTTCATCGGGCCTTCTAAAGACGCATTTACAAACTGCTTAGTATAAGGCGTCTGCTGTGCGCAAAGTTCATCCGGCGAGCCCTCAAATACTGCATGTCCATTATACAACATTAAAACTGAATCAGCAGTCCTTCTTATAGTTGACATCTGGTGCGTTACAACTATCGATGCAGCATTTGTTTCGTTTTTTAACCTTACAATGTAATCTTCTATCAAAGTAGAAGAAATCGGATCCAATCCTGCAGTAGGTTCATCATAAAGAATTATCTTAGGCTCGGTCACGATAGCCCTTGCAAAGCTTACACGTTTCTGCATACCGCCTGAAAGCTCTGAAGGGAATTTATCTTCAATTCCTGATAATCCTACAAGTTCAAGTTTTTCCGCAACAATTTTCTCTAATTCTTTTCTTGTATATTTTCCTCTCAAATCTTTTCTCTCCTGAAGGGCAAAAGAGATATTATCAAACACATTCAAAGAATCGAATAAAGCAGAATATTGGAATACCATCGCAATATCACCTCCGGTCGTAATAATCTCTCCGGAGTCTTTTTCCAAAAGTCCGCTTATGAGTTTTAATACGGTACTCTTTCCTGAACCGCTAAAACCTATTATAGATAATATCTTACCATCATCAACTTTGAACGAAATATCATCTATTATAGCTTTTTTATCAAACGATTTTACTAAATTTTTAACTTCTATTCCCATAATTATTATGCCTTTAAAATTAATAGAAAAATACCGCCGCAAAAATTAAGTCCAAAATTACGATTGCAACAAAAGACCAAACAACAGCCTTTGTTGTCGCAATACCAACTCCTTTTGCTCCGTCTTTTGCTTCCATTCCGCAAGAACAGCTTATCAAAGATATTACAAAACCGAAACTCAAAGCTTTCAGAATACATACCTTCAAATCGTGCATATTAAGCCCGAACCATACCGAATCAAAATAAGCCTTATAAGTGAGCCCTGACGCCAGATTAGAAGCAACAGCTCCGCCTAATATTCCAAAGAGAGAAGCTACAATAACAACAAGCGGCATCATTAGAGTCCCTGCAATTACTCTCGGAGTAAACAAATAATGAACAGGATTAACCTTCAAAACCCTTATCGCATCAATCTGCTCCGTAACTTTCATCGTTGCTATTTCGGATGCCAGAGAAGAGCCTATCATTGAAATTATCGCAAATCCTGCCATTATAACCCCTTCTTCTCTCACCATCAATATTGCAACAAGCATGCCTACATAATTCCCTGCTCCCTGCTTTACCATCTCTCCGGCAACCTGCATAGCTATAATTACGGATGTCATACCGACTATTGATAAAGTTATCGGAAGCGATGAGACTCCAAATCTTGATGATTGAGCCATAACCTCTTTCATTGTTGTAGGAAAAGTTTTTAATCCTTTTATAAGCTCTACACCAAACAAGGCTATATTACCCAGAGTTGAAACAAAGCTTACAATCTCTGATTGCAGCATTCTAAATATTTTATACGTGTATGTAGCCTTATAATATATTTTCATAATTAATTATATCTGTGTTGTATTTTACCACACATTTTTTTTAATTATACCAGAGATTTGCTTTTATATACAAATAAATTTTTCTTCATGCTAAACTAAAAGAAGGCATCGGAAAGTTTAAGGAGAGATAAATATGTACGGACTAATTTTAGCTGGAGGTTCAGGCAGCAGACTTTGGCCTTTGTCAAGAGAACTTTATCCAAAGCAGCTTTTGAATATACAAAACACTGACAGCCTTTTGCAAGAAACTTTCCTCAGATTGAGAGAATGCATGCCGGCATCTAACATTCTTAGTATGACCGGAGTTAAACATATTTCAACCGTTAAATACCAGCTCTCCTCTTTGGTTGATAACCCGATTGTACTTTCTGAGCCGATTTCTAAGAACACAGCACCGGCAATTGCTCTTGCGGCAAAATATATCCTGGAAAAAACAAACACGGATCCTGTTATATTAGTTGTTCCTTCTGACCACTTAATCAATGATACCGAAAAATTCGTCAATACTGTTAAGTACGGAGAAAGTATTGCAGAGCTGGGATATATTGTAACATTCGGAGTTACACCTTCTTATCCTGAAATCGGATACGGATATATTAATGTTACCGACAAACATATTGAAAAAGGATTTAAGGTTAATAAATTCGTAGAAAAACCTGATGTTGAACTTGCAAAAAAATATATTGAAGAAGGAACCTACTACTGGAACAGCGGTATATTTATGTTCAAAGCTTCTGTTTTGCTGGAAGAGCTTGCAAAATACTCTCCGGATATTTATTCAAAACTGGATAACTTTGATTTTTCATCCTCTGATGAAATTCCGTTCACAGAATTCGATAAAATGCCGAATATTTCGATTGATTATGCGGTTATGGAAAAGTCCGATAAAATTGCGCTGCTCAAACTTGAAAGCGACTGGAATGATTTAGGAAGCTGGAAATCAATTTATGATGTAAGCAAAAAAGATAAAGACGGTAATGTAAAAATCGGCCATGTACTTGATGAAGGTTCAAAAAACTCTTTGATGTACTCATCATCCAAACTTGTTGCTACAATCGGGCTTGAAAATATGGTTATAGTAGAAACCGAAGACGCAATCCTTGCCTGCAAAAGCGACAAGACGCAGGAAGTTAAAAAGATTTTCGATACTTTAAAGAAACAAAATGATGACACGCATCTTATCCACAAAACCGTATACCGCCCCTGGGGATATTATACGGTTCTTGCGCAAGGCAACGGATTTTTAACCAAAATGATTCACGTGAATCCGGGACAAAAATTATCACTTCAATCACACAATCACAGAAGCGAACACTGGGTTGTGCTTGAAGGTATGGCAAAAGTTGTACTTGAAGGCAAGGAGCTTGTCCTAAGCCCCGGCCACAGTGTAGATATTCCGGTAAAAGCAATACACTCGCTCCAGAATCCGTACACAGATAATCTTAAAATTATTGAAGTTCAAAAGGGTGATCCGCTGATAGAAGAAGACATCATCCGATATGAAGACATGTACGGAAGAGTATAAAATATTATTTAAATAAACAGACCTTATGAAAAATATTTTGAAAATCTTTGCTTGTCTTTTTTAGTTGTTCTAATGGATTTTTAATTATATGTATACCAGAAAGAGAATCGCAAATAAACTTTGTAAAAGCCTCACTAAATATTTCTAAATACTGATTTGTTGGCAGAGTGGAGTAATACCCTAAAGTATCAAAAATAATCTCATTTTCTTTAGGAGATAATTTTTTATTTTCAAGCATCTTTAATAATTGAATTCCTGTTTGTTTAGACTTTTTTAATGGATAAAACTCATTTAAATACGTACAGTCTCCGCCATAGCCGAATTTTTTATATATATAATCTAAATGCAAACTATGTAACCATTCATGGATAAATGGTGCTAAGAAATGGGAAGAACTGCTTATTTTATTTCTAAATTGATTTTCTACACTGTTATCAATTTCCTCTAGATTGTTGAAATTTTTGAAAAATACTGAACGACCAGGAAAAGGGTAATCGTTCTTTAATACATTGCATGTATCTGAAATACAAAAATTAGGAGCAGAATTTTTGTCAATAATGCAGTCCGCGTTATATATACAGATAACTGGAGGTAAAAAAATGTTTAAATTTAAATTTTCGGATAATTTTTCTACAATTTTCAAACATATATTATTGGCAAAAGCTGCAGATTTATTACCACAAAAATGAGTTTCTACACCATAAACTTCTGTAAACATATTCTCACAGATTTTTATATCCATAGACGTTTCAGAGGATATAATTCTATTATTCAAACCTGATCTAAAATTAAGGTTAAAAATATTTGTTTTATTTTTAATATTCATACTTAGTAAAATGTTCCTAAATTCAAATTTTGCTATATTGTAAATATTTGTAAATATATAGTTGTTATAGTATTGATTTTATGCAAATTTTCACATTTAATGCTAAGTATATAAGTACATTTTATTATACAATTTTATAAAGGATATGTTATGAATATTGCACCCATTAACAATGTCGGCTTTGTAGGTTCTTTTAATTATAAAAAACCCACTAAAGTGTTGAATAGAACTCTTTTACAACACTGTGAAAGTAATTTAAAACAATTACAAGGCCCAAGAGAAAAGGAAAAAGCAAAGAACTGGGTTGCAGGATTTACACTAGCTAATACAAGCGCTGCTGCGTTAACGGCGCAGGCACCTGGTTTAGATGAGTTTGTACTTTCTTCTGTAGAAGTATTGATGGCAACCCATATATTTAATAATATCTATGGTTTTAAATTTTCAAAAACAGTATTAAAAAATTTAGCAGCAGGTGTTGCTGGGCATGCTGTAGGAAAATCAGCTTTTAAGATGGCTTCAAAAGTTCTTACCCCTATACCTATTTTTGGGAATACTTTGAATGCAGTGATTGCAGGCACTACAACAGCAGCGTTAGGGGCTGCTTTAATTGAAATGGCAGAAGAGATGGATAATGCTCGAACAAGAGGTTCTAAATTGGATGATTTTATAAAAAAGCTTGGAGGGTAGTATCTAAATTTTATGCAAATAAATTCCGAATTAAATTATAATAACAGATTTTCTTTAAAAAAAATGGTATTACCTAATAACAAAAAGTATAATACCACTGTCGAAAAAAGAGCTTATATTGAATCTAAGACGGAACCATTAGAAGAACTCTGTACACTTACGTTTTTAGGCGCTATTATGTCTGGCATCTTTAATGTTAAAACTATAGAAAAAAATTCTAAAAATTCAGAAAAACTAAGTATTGCCCTAGTTATGGCGTCTCTAGTGCTTCTGATAATGAAGTGGATTAAACAAATACAATTATCCAAAGAATATGATAAGGAGAACAATCTATGATTCAAAAGATATTACCTACAATTAATAGCAACAAATCTGAATTTTCACGTGCAATTCTAAAAGGTGGAAAGAGTAAATTAAAAAATTTAGCTGGCAGTAGTATGTCTAATTGGAATACCCCGAAATTTGAACCTACTGAAATGATAATACCTGGAGGTTTAGATTTCAAAGAAAAAGCTTTTTATTTATTGACAAAAAAGTTTCCTAAAAGCGTTACAGAGAGATGGTTCCCTAAAAGTAGTGATTCTATTGCAAACAATTGCGATGAAATTGTTACTGTCAACATCGCGGATGGTAAGTATATAGGAAATGTCTTGGACGAACCTCATAACTATATTTCAGACGATAGCTCTAGTATTATAGATGATATCACTGGAACAGATTCGCCAAATTTTTGGGATAGTGGATTAGATACAAGTATTTGAGAAATATCTACAGACTGACCTACAAACTAAAAGCTTGGTGTGATTTTAGTGAAGCGTGAGGAGTGAAATGCTCATTTAACTCCCTTATGAGGGAGGGATTTAGTGTGGGTGCTAGCATATTGAAAAGTGAGGAAAGTTTTAAATACGGTTCAACTTTTCAACGGTTTCACTATTCAACATAATATTTTTTTGTTCCATTATCACCCATCCCCCACCCTTCCCTCATCAAGGGAAGGGGTTAAACATTTTCCCTCTCTTGTGAGGGAGGTTAGGTCGGTCTAAAATAGATCTGGTTTTCTGTCATCCTGAAAGCGTAGAAAATCTGGGGTAAATGAATGTAAGGAGAAGGTAAGATTTCAATCCTGATTTTCGAGCTGTTCAGGATCTTACCAATAAATCGTTTTAATTTCCAACCGGTAAGATGCTGAAATACGCCTCTGTTTATAAACACATACGCCATCATTTCTATACCTTGCCGGCTATTCAGCATGACAATTATTGGAACTGTTTGAAAAATCCCTGTTCAGCTTTTGGACTTAAATACCTGCCTTCAGATTTAGCGTTTTTCAAAACTTGATGCAAATATTTTATCATAGGCAAAGAGCCAGAGTGTTCCGAACGAATTCTGTTAAATAAACAAGCCTGCTTATTCTCTATAGCGGGTTTAGTAAGATTCTCTATTGCACCAATAAAATCCTTTGCAGAGTATGATATAACGTCCTTATTGTTTTTATCTCTAAGCAAAGAAACATTATACCCCTCGCCAAAAATTTCATTAAACAAACGCAGAGAATACATTCTTCCTTTTTTAGTATCCTGAGACATTATATCAATAACCGTTGTCGGCTCACCCATTTCTTTTAAATTTTGAGCGACCTTTGCGAGCTTCTCAGGTGCGTGTTTTAATTCATAATTAGCGCGCCACCCGAGCTTTGCTCCGAATTTAGGATTTGAATTATTATAATTTATACTATTTATCATCATACATAAACATTAAAATTCCTAAAAAATAAATTTGCCAGCAGAATTGCGGCAAATATTTTATTGACCTTAGGTCATTGACTTGGAGTCAATAGTGTGTTATCATATATTTATAATCGGGAGTTAAAAATGAATAAACGACAGGCAGCAGCACAAGAGACAAAAAGAAAACTTATAACAGCAGGGCTTGAGTTAATCAAAGAAGCAGGCTTTGACGCAATAAATGTTGAAGATATTACAAAAAAAGCCGGTGTTGCAAAGGGAACTTTTTATACATATTTTAAGAGAAAAGAAGACCTCGTGCTTGACATAAGCAGAGTTCCGTTCAGCGAAATCGCAGACGAGATTAAGACATTGGAGGGTATGGAAATAACCCAAAAGCTGACCCGCTACTTCCATAGATTTATGGAATGCGTAGAATCCTGCGGTATAAATGTCTGCAGACAATGGATAAAAGATGTTATTAATCCCAATTGCGTTCCTGAGAATAAAGACGGACAAAAATGGCATTATGATGTTGAAATGCTCAAAGGGATTCTTGAAGCTTCCGTAAAAAACGGAGAGTTAAAAGAAGATACGCCAACAGAGCTTTTGACACACATAATAATAAGTGAATTATACGGTATGATGACTTGCTGGTGCATGTCTGACGGAAAATTTGAACCGCTTGATTGGACAGCTGAATTTTGCAAGACACAGCTTACGCAAATATTCAAACCTTATTTAGAATAAAAGGAGATTTTTATGAAATACAGAAAATTACGTGACATTGAGGTTTCAGCAGTCGGTATGGGCTGCATGGGATTCAGCCATGGTTATGGCGCAATACCAACGGAAGATGAATCTATCAGACTTATCCATAAAGCTTATGATTTAGGGTGTACTCTATTTGATACTGCAGAAGCTTATGGCCCTTATGTTAATGAAGAACTGGTCGGGAAAGCAGTAAAACCTTTCCGCGACAAAATCATTCTTACAACAAAATTCGTTCCGGTTTTCCAGCCGGGGCAAGAGATTCCGGAAGGCAAGCTGAGCAAAAAAGGTGTTACAAATGCGCTTAATGATTCATTGAAAAGATTACAGACAGATTATATTGACATCTACTATGAACACAGAGTTCCGCTTGACAGCAATGTTGAAGAGGTTGCAGGCTGGATGGGTGAATTTATAAAAGAAGGTAAAATCCGCGCCTGGGGTCAGTCTCAGTCTACAGAAGAACAAATAAGAAAAGCCCACGCAGTAACTCCATTAAGTGCGATACAGAGTGAATATTCCATGATGGAGCGAATGTTTGAAAAAGACGTAATCCCGACGTGTCAGGAATTAAATATCGGCTTTGTCGCTTTTTCTCCGATGGCAAGCGGATTTTTAAGCGGAAAATACAATAAAAATACTGAATACAAAGGCGATGACGTAAGACGAGTTATCACAAGATTTAACCCTGAAAACGTAGAAAAAAATCAGCCGTTATTAGACCTGCTCAATGAGGTTGCTGACAAAAAGGGAATTACTCCTGCGCAAATTTCTCTTGCCTGGATGCTAAAGAAATATCCCCACGTCGTACCAATCCCAGGAATGAGAAAAGACGAAAGAGTTATTGAAAATCTTGGAGCTGCTGATATTGAGCTTACTGATAATGAGTTTAATAACATTGAAAAAGAGCTTGATAGAATCACTATATACGGCAACAGGACAGATGAAGATATTCACAAACTCGGAACTGTTCATGCAAGTAATTTTAATTAAATATCCGGCAGGTGTGGGATTACTTCCACACCTGCTAATTGCTAGATTCTCTTTTGAGATTTCGGGTCCAAAACATCCCTTATTGCGTCACCGAGAAGATTAAAAGACAGCACTGCAATAAATATCAGCACACCGGGGGTTAGAAGCCACGGCCGATAAAGAATATTGGTAAACTCCTGCGCCTCTTTAAGCATATTACCCCAGCTTGCATCAGGCTGCTGAATTCCGAGCCCCAAAAAGCTCAAACCTGATTCTGCAAGAATATACGATGGAACGCTCAACGTCATTGCAATGATTACATAACTCGTAGTCTGCGGAAGAATATGTTTCAAAATAATCCGCATATTAGAAGCCCCGATTGTCTTTTCTGCCTGAACAAAGTCCTCATTCTTGATAGAAAGCACCATCCCTCTTACGACCCTTGCAAAACCTGCCCAACCGATTAAACCGAGAATAACAATTATCAGCATAAACCTCTGAATACTTGTCATTCCGCTCGGAAGTATTGCCGCAAGAATAATTAAAAGGTAAAAACTCGGAATAGCCATTGTAGCTTCCGCAAACCTCATCATTAACGTATCAATAATTCCCCCGAAGTATCCGGAAATTCCTCCGTAAAGCAGCCCTATCGGGAAAACAATAAGAAGCGAAAGAAAACCGACTGTCATAGATATTCTGCCGCCAAACAGGAGCCTTGAAAAAACATCCCGACCGTTAATATCAGTACCCAAAAGATAAAGCTCTCCGCCTTTATCAACACCAAAAAGATGCCTGTGAGTCGGGATTAAGCCCAAGAACTTGTAACCTTCTGCTTTTACAAAAGGTTTTATATAATATTTTTTGCTCCTATCCTGCTTGAACACAGTCTGCATAAGAGCAGGTTCATATTCTCTTTTATAGTTATAGGTATATGGTCTTGATAGTTTACCCCTCTCGTCAATAGTATAAATTTTAGATGGCGGAGCATAAGCCATTGACCTGTTAGAATAAGTATTGGAATACGGAGCTATAAAATCAGCAAATAATATCACTATATAAAGTGCTGCAAGAACAATAAATGCGGCTTTTGCAAATTTGTCCTGAAATATTTTTCTTAAAACTTCCATACCTTAAGACCTCCCTCTTAAGCGCGGATCCGTAATCATAAGCAAAATATCCGCAATCAAATTCCCTGCGATAAGCATAATGGTACCCATCATCAAAGAGGCCATGACAAGATTTATATCAGATTTCATAACAGCTTCCAGAATAAGCCTTCCCAGTCCCGGATACTGAAAAACGTATTCCGTAAGCGCCGCTCCGCTCAATAAGCCGGCAAACTCAAATCCCAAAAGCGTAATCATAGGATTTATTGCATTTCTCAGAGCGTGTTTAAATATAACTTTACCCTCGCTCAAACCCTTGGCTCTAGCAAATTTCACATAATCACTATCAAGGACTTCTAACATATTTGCCCTCATCTGCCTTTGAAGCCCGGAAAGAGAAATCGTGAAAAGGACTATTACAGGCAGGACAAGGTGTTTTGAAATATCAGCGATCTTACCCAAAAGCCCCATCTCGTTAAAGTTATAACTCGTTAATCCTCCAACCGGAAACCAGCCGGTTTTTACTGCAAAAATAAGCATTAGTATCGCAAAGAAAAACGAAGGAATTGCCATCCCGATACTTGATACAACTGTCAAAAGCCTGTCGAGCGCGGTTTCTTTCTTTATCGCAGCAAGTATTCCCAACGGAATCCCCACAGCCCAGGTCATAAAAATCACAATCGTTGTTAAAAGAAGCGTGTTAGGAATCCTCTCTTTTAGCTTAGTTGAAACCTTTTCGCCTGCGGAGGTGTAGCCTAAATTCCCCTTTATAAAAGACTTTGCCCAGGAAAAATACTGAACGTAAATCGGTTTATCAAGGTTAAGCCGTTTCATTTCTTTATCAAGAGTTTCCTGCGATATTGACGGATTTAGCCGCAGCTCTGCCAGAGGATCTATCGGCGACAGTCTTATTATAAAAAAGCTTATGAGTGATACGATTATCAATAATGGTATCACCTGCAAAAACCTTTTAGCTATATATCTTAAAAGTTCCATTAACTTTCCTCATCAATATAAATTTCATCCAAATTGTAAATAAGCCCACTTAAACTTGTCGGAAAAACATTCTTAAACTTCTTTCTGATAGCAGTAATTCTTGTCGGAGAATACAAATATATAATCGGTTTTTGATTATATATTATAGTCTGATACCTGTCATACAAAGGTTTTCTCTCCTCAAAAGTAAGCTTTAGAGCACCCTCAGAGAAAATCTCATCAAGCTCTTTTTCCCAATCAAGCCTATCGTCTATATTATACCCGGCAGGTCTCTGGTTAAACATATGCAGGCTGCCTGATGAGGTCCATACGTTCTTGCCGTCGTGAGGTTCAAGAGGAGAGCCTGTAAGCCCCATTATCGCCATATCCCAGTCGTGAGTATTGGTCAATTTATTTACAAGCGAATTGAATTCTACCGGTTTGAAATTAACTTTCATCCCCAGATTTTCTAAATCCTGCTTGACCATAACCCCTAGGGCTTCCCTCTCAAGATTTCCTGCATTGGTATAAAGGTCAAATTCAACCCTGTTGCCGTCAGCATCATAGAGTTTGCCGTCTTTGTTTATAAATCCTGCTTTTTCAAGACTTTTCCTTGCAACGTCCAAATCGCAGGGATGACCTTTAATATACTTATTCAAATATATTGAGTTTAAGCTCTCTGCCGTAAACAATGGCTCTGCAACACCTGAGGCAATATTTTGCACCATATTTTTTCTATCAACGGCCCAATCTATTGCGGCTCTGAAATCACGATTTGCAAACCATTTATGCTTCATAGGATTTACATAAGGTTTTCCGTCCTTATTTTTGCGGTTATTCAGATTAATCACCAGAAACAAGGTTCCTGTATCAGGCCCGAGATTATAAATTACATAATCGGATTCGGGCTCTCTAATCTTGTATCTTGCGACATTTGACCCTCTTAGAGACAAAACATCTATTTCCTTTGCCTCAAACTTGAGTATCTCATTATTTGTGTCGCCTACTATCATATAAACGAGTTTATTTAAATACGGCAGCTTTTCGTCTTTGAGATTAATTTTGTAGTAATTAGGATTCCTAACAAACACAACCCTTTGCGCAGCAACGTATTCTTTAAGTTGAAAAGCTCCGCTTGATACAATTTCCTTAGGAGGAGTATTTGGCGATAAAAACGCATTAAAAACAGATTCTCCCTTGTCCGAGTACGGCTTAAAATAATGCTTTGGAACAATCGGGTAAGAAAGCTGTCTCAAAAACGGCGCAAAAGGTTTCGGGGTCGTAAATTTAACTGTATAATCATCCAGTTTTACAAGCTCCGGAAGCTTTCCCTCAACCTTCATCGCATCCATTGTGGATGGATTTCCTAACCCCTTAAAAACAATCTCATTATAAGTGTACATAACATCATCCGCAGTAATCGGGTTTCCGTCAGTCCACTTTATTCCATGCCGTAAATGTATTATGTAATCATTTCCGTTAATGTCAAACTCTTTGGCAAGCAGAGGCATAACTTTTCCTGTTCTTGGATTTGTCGTCACAAGACCGTCATACAAAAGCCCTGCCATTGAAGATGAGGTTGCATCCTTTGTGTTACAAGGGTTAAATGTTTTAGGCCCCTCGCCAATTGTTGAAATTATAAGCTCGCCCCCGAAGTTCCCAACCGGCGCCTGTGATTGAAGATAGTCGATACCGTTAATTGTTACATTCTTCTCGTCCGGCGGATAATTTATCTCCTGCAGGTCGTGCCTTACAATTTTATCCGAAATCTTTTGCGGAATATCCTGCTTCACAAAGACCTTCAAGAAAATCCCCACCAAAATAAGAAGAAAAATTACAGTAAATATTCTTTTCATAGATATAAGAATATCATATATTGAAAAATTTTTCTTAGTCCAAAGGGGTATAATTTTGTTAGAAACACATCATTCAAAAGCTTTGCAAACTAATATCAATATTTTTACAAAACGCCTTTTAAATTATTCAAAAAGCCGCTGCAAGCTGCCTTTATGTGTTCACTCTGCGTTTTTTCTGCAGCTTCTGTCATAGCTTTTTTAAAAACATTAATTGGAGAAATTTCACCATAATTCTTTCTTACAGGAACTAAGTTTTTCCCTAAGTCTGCCATAAGAGTTTTATTTTCTCCTGCTTCTTTTATAGTTGAAACAAACGCATCGTCTTTTACAGCCATATCCGCATAAGCCTCTAATTTTCCCATAGATTTTGCTATCATCCCTTCTCTGTGTTCAGGGCGCGGACCAAATGCGTAAGAGCGTGAAATTTCAGCCTCATAAGCTGATTTTGCGGCATTTTTTATTCCGTATAAAACTTCTTTTTTACCGTTAAAAGATACATTATTTACTGACAAATTCATATTTTACCTCCTATGTACTATTTGAAAAACTCGTAAATATATTTTTTGCTATTTTGTAATAAAATAATTATATACGGAAAATTATATAGGAGAAAAGGTATGACAAAGATTTTGACAATCGGCAGCGCTACAATGGATGTTTTTGTTGAATGTGATGAAGCAAATATTGTTTCTGTATGTTCAAA
The DNA here is from genome assembly GCA_944324435.1 of Candidatus Gastranaerophilales bacterium. Classification (GTDB taxonomy): domain Bacteria; phylum Cyanobacteriota; class Vampirovibrionia; order Gastranaerophilales; family Gastranaerophilaceae; genus CAG-196. The sequence goes on along the minus strand of CALUWH010000011.1, from coordinate 37,319 downwards.
GAATAAGAATTCTGATTTTATGAGCTATCCTTATGGCTCAAAGATTGATATTTCAACTTTTTCTTCTAATGTCGGCGGAGGTGGAGTTAATACAGCCTGCAATTTTGCGAATCTTGGGTTTGATACCTCTGCTATTTTCAAAATTGGTGAAGATATTTATTCAGAAGGGGTTTTGTCTTCTTTTAAAAATAAAAATGTAAAATTAGATAATATTATCCAGAAAAAAGACACTTCTACTGGATTCTCAATCATTCTTGTAAGTTTTCAAGGAGATAGAACTGTGCTTGCTCACAGAGGGTCTAACGCTGAAATCAGAGAAGAAGAGATTAATTTTGATGCGATAAAAGATGCTGATTTTATGTATGTTGCACCGCTTAACGGCGAATCAAATAAAGTTCTTGAGCCAATAGTTCAATATGCACACAAACATGGTACAAGGATTTGTTTTAATGCAGGGACTACCAGCTTAAAAAGAGGATTTGAACATATAAAAACGATTTTAAAATCTGCTCACATTGTGGTTATGAACAAAGAAGAAGCTATGATGGCAACAGGGATTCAGGTTAGACCTGACACTAAGACAGAAAAATTTTCTCATGAGCTTATACACAGCGATATAAAGAAAATGCTTACCACATTAAAAGTCATGGATTATCAAATCATTGTAATCACAGACGGCGGCAGAGGTGCATACGCTTATGACGGCCAAAAATTCTATTTCTGTCCGGTGTATCCTTCTCCGGTCATTTCAACTCTTGGCGCAGGAGACGCCTTTGCTTCTACTTTCTGCGGAGCTCTGGGTAAGACAAAATTGAATGTCGGCTTATCTTTGATGTACGCTTCTGTTAACTCAGCCTCTGTAGTTTCTCAATTCGGGGCAACTGAAGGTTTATTAACTTTTGAACAGATAGAAGAAAAATTGAAAAGCACTCCTGATTTTACATATCTGGAAGGTTAAGATGTTTCAGCAGTTTTCTCCAAACATGCTTAAGACCTTTGAACTTTGTCCTAAAAAGTTCTATCTGAGGTATGTTAAGAATATTTCTATGCCTGTAAACGATGATATTTTTGAGTTTGGTAAAAATATCCATGCTCTGGCCTCTTATTATTTAAGAAAGGAAAATATTGACCTGATGGAAAAAGCTCTTTCTCCAAAGGAGGCTGAGGTTTGGAAATATTTGAAAGGTATAAAGTACTTCGGATTTGAGGTTATTAATACGGAGTACAACCTTGCGGTTAAAGTAGGAGATTATTTCTTTGGAGGCAGGTTAGATGCTCTGGTAAAAGACGGAGAAAATTATTATATTCTGGATTATAAGACCGGTGCGATTCCAAAGAATCCAAAGCATGATTTCCAGACGATAATATACCTTCTTGCCGTAAAAGAATTTTTTAAGACAGAAAATGTTATTTTTGTTTATTTGGACTTGAAAAACAGAGATGAATTAAAAATCACACTAACACCTGAACTTGAGGCAGAGTACAGAGACAAGCTTATAAGAACGTCAGCGAAAATTGCGAGCGGAGAATTTCCCGGAAACAAATCCGACTGCAGGTGTGAATATTCTATGATTTGCTATTAAATTTAAAACAATAAACTATAATCTTGATATTCAGATAAAACTCTTAAAATATAAACATTATTGTCCTCAACAAAATATACGATGCTATATCCCCATTTTATAGTAAAAAATAAAACATTTTCATCTGTATATTCCGGCCTTTTTTTACCCATCTGTGGGAATTTAGATAAATGTATAAACAGTTTTTTTAATGTTTTTGCAAATTCATAAGAGGCATTTTTATTATCCAATTCAATATAAGCAATAATATCGTTAATATCTGCTTGTGCCTGTTCTGTTATTATAACTTCTAATTTACTCATATTTAGCAATTAACTCATCAATAAATGCCATACCGTCAGCTACTCTTCCCTCATTTATGTCTTCAAATCCTTTTTTAATTTCTGAGTCAATAACTTCTCTGCGTTTTTTGGCCATAGATGTTTGTACTATCAAAACCTCTATATTAGCATTTATAGCCTCGCTAAGTGTTTTATAGATACCGGAGGCAACTTGATTTTGTAAAAACTTTTTTACGTCTGGTGATAAAGATATATTGTCCATACCTAACTCCTGATTATAACTTTAGTTTAACAAATTCTTCACCAAAATACAACCCGAATCTATACTATGATATAATTAAGCTATGAAGGATTATCTTATAGATACACATGCCCATATAGATATGCTTGAGGAACCTGTCAGTAAAGTTCTTCAAGATATGGCAGAGCTTGGAGTAAAAAAAGCTGTCATACCTTCTGTAGAATTTCAATATTTTGATAAGATATTGGAAATTGCAAAATCAAACGAAAATCTTTTTGCAATGCTTGGGATTTACCCTTCTGAGGCAAAAACTTACAATCAGGAAGTTGAAGATAGAATCATAAAAGAGGCAGAAAATATTGTTGCAATCGGGGAAATCGGGCTTGATTATTATTGGGATACCTCTTTTAAGGATTTGCAGCAAGAAGTGTTTATAAAGCAGATAAAACTTGCCAATAAACTCGGTTTGCCGATTGCAGTGCATAACAGAGATGCTCATAAGGATACTTATGATATTTTAAAAGAACATAATTCAGGCTCAAAAATTCTATTTCACTGTTTTTCAGGCAGCGTAGAGTTTATGAGGGAATGTGTAAAAGAAGGCTGGTACATTGCCCTTGGAGGCGTTGTAACTTTCAAAAATGCTGTTAAGATGAAGGATGTTGCAAGAGAAGTTCCGCTAGACAGGCTTGTTCTTGAGACGGATTCTCCGTACTTAACTCCGGTACCGTTTAGAGGAAAGCCGAATAAGCCTGCTTATGTTAAGTATGTAGCTGATGAGATTGCAAATATAAGAAATATGTCCCTTGAAGAATTAATAGATATAACAACAAGCAACGCAGAAAGGTTTTTCGGGATTTGAAAAAAGAACGTTTGGATAAAATTTTAGTTGATTTAGGGTATTTTGAAAACAAAAGCAAGGCTTCTGCAGCGATTCTTGCAGGGAATGTAATGATTGGAACTGAGGTTATAACAAAGGCAGGATTTCAGATAGACCCTTCAAAAGAATACGATTTCCACGTAAAATCCATGCCTTACGTATCAAGAGGCGGATTTAAGCTTCAAAAGGCTCTTGAAAGCTTTGACGTAAATATCCGGGATAGAATCTGCTTTGATGCCGGAGCATCAACCGGCGGCTTTACGGACTGCCTGCTTCAGCACGGCGCAAAGTTTGTTTACGCAGTTGACGTCGGATACGGCCAGCTTGATTGGAAAATAAGAAGCTCAAAGCAGGTTAAGACTATTGAGAAAACGAATCTCAGAACTTGCAATTTTTCTGATATATACGCAGATGGCGAACCTGTAGCGGATTTACTTGTTTCGGACTTGTCGTTTATATCATTAGAAAAAGTGCTTCCGAATCTTAAAACCCTGATGAGTCCGGAGTTCCATGAAATGATTTGCCTTATTAAACCGCAGTTTGAAGCAGGAAAAGAGCTAATTGAAAAAGGCGGCGTTGTAAGGGATTCTAATACACATATTATGGTAATAGAAAACGTTATCTCCTGCATAAAGGGATTAAACTACTCTATAAAAGGCTTGACGTACTCATCTATAAAGGGCCCTGCCGGAAATATCGAATATTTGGTCTGGTTTTCAACTCAACCGGATGGCGGCATTGAGCCTGATATAAAAGAAGTTGTTGAGTGTGCGCATTCCAATCTGTAGATTATTCAAACAGACCGTAAAGGCGTTCTCTGATTTCTTTGTCAGCCATTTCCTGTGTAATTTTGTTCAAATCCATTGTTAATTGGAAATACTCTGCTGCAAGAGCCTTGTCACCAATTGCCTGATAAGCTCTTCCCAGATTAAAATATGCAAGAGTATAATTAGGATTAATATTAATCGCGTTTTTGAAATATTCAACAGATTCTTTGGGGTCACCAAGTCCGTCCAGATAAACAACGCCAAGGTTATTCTGTGCAATTTCAAAATCCGGATTCAATTCAATCGATTTGTGGAATGCAACAATTGACTCTTCTAAATAGTCTTTTTCCCAGAGTGCAAGCCCTGTTTTTGCATACGTAAGATAATTTTCCGGCTCAACTGCAATTGCATCGCAATATGTTTTAATAGCCTTGTCCAAATCTCCTTGTGACATGTATAAATCACCCAGTGAAAGCTGAATATCAACATTTTTAGGGTCAAGGACAATCCCTGCATTAAAAGTTGCTTCTGCCGCATCAAAATTATTCTTAACCTCTGCATAAATAGCTCCGAGCGCATGACATACAATTGATGTCCATTCAGCATCAGGATTTAATTTGATTGCCAGCTGATAGTATTCAATCGCATCGTCGTAAAGCTCGGCTTTGATGTAAGCGTAAGCCAGTGAATTGTTATAGTATGGATTTTCAGGATTTATCTCTTGTGCGAGTTTGAATGCTGTTACGGCATGGATTTTGTCTGCCTTATTTAAATACAAATGTCCAAGCTCATAATAAATCTTATCTAAATCAATTCCAAACTCAAGCAGGGAATTGTAATAATCAATCGTAGTATCAACATCTTCAGGGAAATACGTTTGATTAATAGTAGCAAGCTTAATCAAAACTTCTCTGTCTGTAGGATTGAGTTCATAAGCTTTTTTATAGCATTCAAGACTTGCTTCTATATCGTTGCATTCAAGTGATAAATCACCCATCTTTTGGTAAAAAAGATTGCCCTGCGAAGTTTTTTCAAGCCCCTTTGAATACGCTTCCAAAGCTGATGGGAATAACTTCATTTTTTCAAAAGTTTCCCCTAAAGTTTTATATGAAAATACTGAAAAATCATTTGCTAAGAATTTGCAAAACATTTTTAGAGAAGGGCAGTCCCACATAATCATCATGCTCCCTGATAAAAAGTAGTACATAAACTTCATCAAAACTTTGACTGATGAATCATGGTTTTTGATTCTTGTAAAAAGAACCTTAGAAAGAAAAAGTCTCGGTCTTGCAGAATTTATGCCGGAATTTGATACCGCAAGCTTAAACTCTTTTTCGGCTTCTTCAAAATTACCGTTAAGACACTGAAAATACCCGGAATATATATGAGCATTGACATTATCAGGTTCAAGCGTTAAAGCTGTTTTACACTGCTCAATCGCGCCGTCAATAGAAATTTGTCCTTTAATAAGCAATAAACTAGCCAGCCTGTAATACGACTCTGAAAGTGCCGGATTTATTTTTATTGCATCAATATAACATTCAATAGCTTTTTCTAAGTCAGCATCCTGCTGCTTAATTAAATATTTTTCGTGCGCGCTTCTTGCCTCTTCAAGCAAAATATTCGCTTTATTACTAACCGGAATTGGGGTAATTGTGTCTGTCATAATTTCTCCGAACCTAATGTATGTTAATATTATCGTCAGACAAAATTTAATCTTTAATATTTTTTTCGAGAAATCCTCCGAATGGCGTAAAAATAAGAAAATAAATTTTTATTTAAATCTAAAATTAAAAAAATATTAAACGCTTAACATTAAATCATGTTTTTGCAAGCCACATTCAAGCTATAAGAATGTCAGGTGTAAATTAATTTTGTAGATTCAAGTAAAACACCTGTTGAAAAAAAATAAATAAAATAAATAATATATTTACTCCTGACACCCGAACAAGTTTTTCAACTTCATAGTGTTGCGATTGCTTCTTGAATTCGTCCCAAGCAAAATATTAAGTTTTGTAACAAAAAAATAGCGTTGTGAAATTTGACAATTTGTAAATACTTTATATATATGTAAGATTTAAAAGATGGTGAAACAAGATGGCAACTGCAAATTTACACGAAACATTAATAAATTATAAGTTAAGAAGAAATGAGCTGAACCTTCTCATCACTCAGTATCAGAGCCAAAAAACTCTGGCAACTTATTCTCAGGCAGATGCTCAATCTTTGAAATCATCTCAAGAACACGAAGTCAGAGATTACTTCAAAGCATTATATGAAAGTGACGAAGATTTACAGGCTGATTATAAAGATTACACCGAAATTCCTGATTTTGAAGAACAGATTGATAAGATCGCTGCTCAATTCCAGGACCAGCTCGATGAATTAACCGCTTGGGAAACTGCTATTGATGCTCAAATCACTACAGCAAGCGCTGAATTGGAAGAAGTTAACGCTTATATCGAGTCAATAAGCACAATGTTAACAAACAACATTCAAGAAGATTATGACTATGGTTTGAACTAATTAGTTTAAAATTGATATTCCGATCAATGCAAAGATTATCAAAGCTATATTATAATGCAAAAAGGTCGGAATGCAGGTATCAAAAATATGGTTATGCTGCCCGTCTGCATTTAATCCTGCAGTCGGGCCTAATGTTGTATCAGATGCAGGAGAACCGGCATCACCAAGAGCAGCCGCTGCCGATACTAAAACAACCATCTGTGGAACATTAAACCCCATTTTTATGCATATTGGTAAAAATAAAACTGCTATAATAGGAATTGTCCCAAAAGAAGTTCCTATACCAATTGTTATAAATAAGCCCAGTAACAAGATTATCAAAGAGGTTAATATTATGCTTGAAGGAAGGTAATTCAAAACAATCTTAACGAGACTGTCTATTGCTCCGGTCTCCTTCAATACAGATGCAAACCCGGCTGCAACAAGCATTACAAATGCTACATATCCCATAAGATAAATACCTTCATTCATCATATGATCCATCTTGCTCTGCGGAATTACTCCAAAAGAAAAGATTATTCCAAGCCCAACCAAAGCCCCCAGAGGTAAAGATTGTGTCAGTAATTGAACGATAAAAGTCGCAAGTGCTGCTAGGATTACTATCCAATGCTTCGGTCTAAATTCTGCCGTTTGCAAGTCAGAGTTTGCAATCGGCTTATTTTCATAAATTCGAGGTTTTCTATATGAAATAAAGACAGCAATTAATAAACCGGCAACCATTCCTAATCCCAGAATAGAATTGAATTTCCAAATATCACTTCTTAAAACGTGAACCCCATTTTGAACCATATTATCCGCTATAAGATTCTGGAAAATAAGTCCAAATCCTGCCGGAATTGCAATATATGGCATTTTTAATCCAAATGCCAATACGCAGGCAACGGCCCGTCTGTCTATATCAAGTTTATTCATTATACTCAAAAGCGGAGGAATGATAATTGGAATAAAAGCAATATGTATCGGTATAAGATTTTGAGAAGCCATTGCAATCAAGGTTAAAATTCCCAGCAACACATATTTTCTATCTGCAACAAATTTTGCTATTTTATTGGATATAACATCAGTAAAGCCTGAATGTGCCATTGTTGCAGCAAAAGCCCCCAGTAAAATATAACTCAAGGCTGTTTCAGAATTTCCGCCCATTCCTGATATAAAAACGTTCATTACTTCTCTGACATCCATGCCGGAGATTAGCCCGGCACAAAGAGTTGATATAATTATTGCAAGAAGTACATTTATTTTTCTAAGGCATAATATGCAAAGTAAAACAACCGAAATTAATGCAGGATTCAAAATAAATTTTATAAATGTATCCATAACTATTTGTGAGTTTCTTCTTCCTGCAAGAAATTAATTATATCAAGAGCAGCCTCTTTTTGTAAATCAAGCGGTAACAATTTTAAATATTCAAACGATTCTGCTATTTTTTGATCAGTATCATACCAGCGTCTTAATACATAAGTAAAGGCATCTGTTAGAATATTTTCAGATAAATTAACGCCATTATCTTTTGATTTTTTAACAATAATATCTGCACACTTGTATTGTGTCATGATATTGGCATTTCTCATCAAACTTACTGCCAAGCTTACTGTAGGGTCAACATCATACCAGCGTTTGTACATTCTTACCTCTCTATACTCTATATTTACTATAGTATAGGTTTTACACTATTTTGTCAATTGAGAAATTATAAAAGATTTCTTATTCTCATCCGATGTCGAAAACAAAAGAGTTTTATCTTTAGATGTATGTCCTTTTAAAATTTCAATACTCGTTTTAGGAACCTTAAACTGTTTTGACAAAAACTCAACTAAAGCTTTGTTTGCCTTATTTTCTACAGGTTGGGCGGTTATTTTAACCTTTACAAACTCTTCTTCTAAAATAATCTCATTTTTGGAAGAATTCGGAACTATTCTTATTTGAACAACAAGCCCATTTTCAGTATCTTTTATCATACCTTTTGGAAAACCATTACGTACTCGTGTTTAAAAATATAGAATCCGCCTGCGAGAGCTCTGTAACGCCAAAGATTAGCGGTCTTTCCTTTTGCACGCTCATTGCCCTGCATATCTTTAATAATTATAGCCTTTGTTATAAATCCTAATTTATTCATTCTTGCCATGCACTCAAATCCAAGCGGAATATGCTGAGAATTTGCATACTTATCACCAATTATCAGGCAGGCAAATCTTCCTTTTTCAAGAAGCTCATACCCGTTTTTTGCGACCTTTTCAAAGAGATTATAAAACTCCTCTGTAGTCGCACAATTAGATAAATCCTCTCTTTTATCAGAGAATTTTATAATATCGTCATACGGCGGATGAAGCATAAGAAGCTGTGCCTGCTTGCGTCCCATAATATCAAGTCGGGCTTGAATTTTATCTCGTGCAATCTCGCTGGCAGAATCAGCACAGATTATATTAACATCCGTAACCAACTGTTTAGGAGTAAATTTTTCTGAAACAGATTCAGCAAGGTCCTCTTTTAGCTCTACACCAATACATCTTCTATCCATATTGATTGCCTCTATACCGGAGGTGCCGGAGCCAAAGAATAAATCCAGAACAATATCATGTTTTTTTGTAAATCTTTCATAAATTTGCTGTGCTATTTGAGGAATGTAATTTCCATGATACTCGTTTGAATGTCCGCCCTCTTTTAGACGAGAAGGGAATTCCCATAAAGTATCTGTTTTAATATAGTCATAATCACGCCATTTCTTTAGATTTATATCGCTATAGGCGGTTGTTTTCACGACATTATTATCAACAACTTTAAGGTCTGCCTTACTAACGGCATTGTTTGTTTTTAAATTCGTTCTAGACATAGCTCTCCCCATTTGATATTTACAGTTTATAGGATTATTTATAATTTGTAATCAAATAAATAGAGGATATGCAAAAAAAAGAGACCTTTGGGTCTCTTAATTCGTTAGCTTTTGAATTTGTTTATATAAATCAATGACTTCTTTTGACATATTTTTAGGAACGACTATTTTAATTTTTGCGTTCAAATCTCCGTATCCGGTAGTCTTAGGTAGTCCCATTTGTTTCAATCTCAGAGATTGTCCGCTTGACACTCCTGCCGGAATTTTAATATTAATTTTTCCATGAAGAGTTTCAATTTCTTTAGAACAGCCAAGTACCGCTTCCGGTGGGGTAATATCGACTTCCTTAATCAAGTTTTCACCGTCAAAGTCATACTCACTATCTTTGAAATGTACTATAAAATACAAATCGCCCTTGTTACCATAAGCATCTGCTTTACCTTCGCCTTTAAGACGAACCTTTTTCCCCTCGGTTATCCCCTTAGGGAGTTTTACTTTTACGGTCTTTGAATTGGATACAATACCAGTTCCGCCGCAGTTTGAACAGTAACCTCCGCCATGACATTGTGTACATTTTTCCATTTGATTAAAAGTAACGGAAATTGGTTTACCATCAAAAATCTCTTTTGCCGTAACATTCAAATTTTTTGTTATATCCAAATCTTCCTGCTTTGGAGCCTGTGCAGTCCTTCTCTGTCTTGCAGAACCAGCGCCTCCTGTAAAATCGAATCCGCCGAAATTAGTTTGTGTCTGTCTTGCACCGCCCATTCCGGCTCCCATCATGTCTCCAAACAAAGAGCTAAAGAAATCAGAGAATCCGCTGCCGCCAAAATCAAACGACTGGGCTCCACCCTGATTAAAATTAAAGCTGAAATTTTCAAACCCCGGAGGCGGAGTATAATCAGCACCGCCCTGCCAGTTTGAGCCAAGGCTATCATATCTCTGACGTTTTGCCTTATCGGATAAAACTTCATAAGCTTCGTTTATGTCTTTAAACTTTTCTTCTGCTTCTTTAGTTTTATTTACATCCGGATGATATTTTCTTGCAAGCTTTCTGTATGCCGATTTTATCGCTGCAGTATCTGCATCACGCTTTACCCCTAATATTTCATAGTAATCTTTGTATTTCATAGTTTATCCTTTATATTATATTTATATATTAATACAAAAAATTACAATTCTTAATAAAGTTAATCTTTTTTTAATTATAAGAATATTAGTTTGTGATAAAATACATACATTAATAAGGGAAATTAGATAATGGATATAAAGAAAATTTTATTTAGAACAAATTCTATAGATGTTGAAAAAGCTCTTCCGGATGCTATAGTATTATGTGGGAAAGACGGAAAAATCCAATGGGTTAACGATATTGCCGCAGAGATTTTTGAAACATCCAAAATGCACCTGCTTACATCTAATATTTCTGATTTTATAGAAAATCCAATAACATTAATAACAAACTCTGTCATAATGCACAAACCCGTTATAACAAAGTTTACGGGCAAAGAGATCTACTTTGATATGACAGTGAAAGAAATCGAAGAAGGCTATGTTTTAGATTTTAGAGACGCAGCTCAACCGATACCAAAAATAGGACAGGATGAAGCTCAAGAAGTTATCAATCGTGAAAAAAATAATTTTCTTCTAAAGCTGACTAATGACTTAAAGGCGCCTATTCAGTCAATTGTTGGATTCTCTCAAGCCATGGCAGATGGTCTTGGCGGCAACATGACAGAACAACAGGAAAAGTATATCAGAATTATTAATAAAAATTCGTCTGAATTAATGTACTTTGTCGGTAAGCTTCTTGAACTCTCTCAAACCGAATCGGCTCTCAAAGTTCCTGAGTACAAAACATTTGACATTTTAGGTCTTGTTAACTCGGTTGTGAGATTTAATGAACAGCTATACAAAGGAAAAGACGTCAAAATAAATATTCAGCAGGAAGCTAATTTGAAGAAAACAATTTCATCAGATGAAGAAATTATTAAAAATATTCTGCAGGATATTCTGGAAGTAATTCTTAAATCTGTAGATTTGGGAGATATTACAATCACACTATCTACTCCAGATGAAGAATTTATAAATTCAAAAAATCTGCCTCAAAGCGTATATACTATGATTACACTTTCAAGTAATGCGCTTCTGCTTTCAGAACATGATTTAGAATGCATGTTTGATCCGTACAAAATTGTTGATTCAACAAACCGAAAAAATGTATTAAGAGCAATTGTTCTTGCAAGCGTCAAAAACCTTGTACAATCTTTAAACGGAGCTATCTGGGTAGAATCACAAATTCTTAAAAACACCAGTTTTAATATACTAATTCCGTCTAATATTGTATAAGTTAGGAGTATGAAGAGGTTTAGATGAGCAGCGTAATATTAAAAAACCTTGTTAAGAGTTATGATGGCAAAAAGAATATTATTGATAATATAAATTTGGAAATAAAAGATAAAGAATTTATTGTTCTGGTAGGTTCTTCCGGCTGCGGAAAGTCAACTATATTAAGACTTATTTCAGGACTTGAAGATATTACATCAGGAGAAATCCTTATTGATAACAGTGTAGTAAATAATATACATCCGAAAGACAGAGATATTGCATTCGTATTCCAGAGCTATGCTCTGTATCCGCACATGAGTGTATATGAAAACATCGCCTTCGGTCTTAAAATGCGTAAATACCCTAAAGATGAAATCGATAAAAAGGTTCGAGATGTTGCAAAATCTCTTAACCTTGATGAGCTTTTAGATAGAAAACCCAAGCAGCTCTCAGGGGGGCAGCGGCAGCGAGTAGCTCTCGGGCGTGCGATTGTAAGAAACCCTAAAGTTTTTTTGATGGATGAGCCATTATCAAATCTGGATGCTAACTTGAGGGTACAAATGCGCTCTGAAATAAAAAAACTGCACCAAAAGCTGCAGACAACATTTGTGTATGTCACCCATGACCAGACAGAAGCACTTACAATGGGAGATAGAATAGTTGTTCTTGACAAGGGAAAAATTCAGCAGGTGGATACACCGGAGGTAATATATAACAGCCCTAAAAACAAGTTTGTCGCAGGGTTTATCGGACAAATGAACTTTATTGACATAAAACTTGAAAATAATTATTTTGAAATAAATGGTGCCGGATTTAATTGCAATAGAGATTTAGGAGGACGAAAAGAAGTTACGGCAGGAATAAGAGCCGAAAAAATGATTTGCGGAAATACAGAAATTATTGTAAATCCTGAAATCGTAGAGATGACGGGCGGAGATAGAATTGCATATTTTTACTTGAACGGAAATAAATGTTGCGCAAAACTTCCGCTTGATTATCCTATTGGTGATAAAATTGAATTGAGAATTTCTGTTGAAAACATGTATTTCTTTGATAAAGACAGCGGAGAAGTTATTTAAGTATGAAAAAATATCGAAATTATATAATTGCAGCTTTTATTATATTGGCTTTTTGTATATCAATATGTTTTATACCGATAGATGCGTCCCATTTTATTCCGACAATTGAGCGTCAAGTTACAAAGGATTTAGGAATAAATATTCATATAGAAAAATTAATTTTGAGATTAGGGCCATCGTTAAAAGTTAAAGCACCGGTTATGCACATGATGTATGAGGACGGACAAAAATTTGGTCAGTTTGATAACGTTAAATTCTTTATACCCTGGTCCTCGCTGGTTAAAAATGATACTGTTGTAAAAAAAATCTATGCTGATAAGTTTATTGTAAAACTTAGTTCTAATGATAAATACCTGCCTGATTTTATTACAAAACTTAGGAGCAAAGACTTTGATGAAACTCCAGACGTGACTTTCAAAAATTACAGTATAACCTATTATGACAAAAAATCAGACAAAAAATATAAAGTCGCAGGCCCTATAATTGAGTTAACAAAACTTGTAAATTATAATAATTTTAAATTTTCTTCAATTGGAGAGTTCCTTATTAATGATAAAAAGTTTATATCTTATGACTTGTCCGTACTTCCTAACATAGATCTACCGGAGAATACACGACCTTTTGATTTTACCGACTTTATCAATCAGATGGAAGCCTTAGACTTTTCATCAGATGTAATAGCCGATTTAAAAATTTATAAAAACCTAAACGATACTCCGCAAATCTCTGGACTGATTAATATTGATAATATATCAGTTCTTGATCCTTCAAAAAAATGCCCTAAAAGTTTTATATACTTAACATTTTTAGGTGATAAAACAGGTGTGCTGTCTAATATCTATGCTACAAATGATAAAAAAGTATACATAGACGGTATCATAAATAATTCACAGAAGCCCGGTTTGGATTTGAAGGTCAAAACCGATAAGATTGAACTTAAAGATTTATATGGCAAGATAAAACTTCTTGCAGACTACTCTGGGCTAAAGATCATAAATTCCATAACAGGGACTTTGGAAGCTGATTTTAGCTTGAAAGGAGATTTTAATAAGATAAAATCCGGGGGGTATTTAAAAATATCTGATGCAGCTATAGAAGCAAGTGGAGTTAGTATTAATAAAATAAGTTCAAATATTGACTTTTCCAATAATGTTATAAATATAACTGATGCTGTAGGCTATGTTAATAATGCGCCGATTATGGCAAAAGGAAAGATTGATAAAAATATCGACATAGAATTGTTAATGAACAAAGTTGAACTCAAACATCTTTTCCCGGGCTCTTTTGGAGTTAAAAACGGCATTGTGTCTCTTGTTGCAAATATAAGCGGAACAGGAAACAGTATTTCGCATACAGAAAATCTGCAAATAGATAATTTTAAAGCTCAAAACGAAAAAGGCAGCCTAAGTTTTACATCGCTTAAAATAGATACTAACAAAGATAATACTGCATACGTAAATAATATAATCTTGCAAACCCCTCAGACAGAACAGATAAAAGTTCCGCTTCTTAAAGTTAACATTGACAGGGACTCTATTAGAGTGCCAAGTACAAATATCTTTATGGCGAACTCTAAACTAACGGCAAAAGCCGATATAATGGATTATAATACCAAAAATCAAACGTTTAATGTTAGTATGGACGGATTTATAAATTCAAGAGATATTAAAAGCTTAAATAAATATTCAATAGTTTATCCTGTAAAGCTTGTATTCAATGGCAACAGAGATGTTCAGAACCTAAATTCACAAATACTTTTAGAAAATGCTGTCATCTTGGATGAGCCTGCTATAATCAATTTATCGTCAAAAATTACCGACAATACTCTAAAAATAGATGACCTGTCAGTATCAACATTCAATGGTCGTTTCCAAAATGATTTTAAGGCAAACCTTAAAGGCTCTAAAAAAATCATCGTTAATGGAAATATTGAAAACATAACAGATCCAACATTTAAGAATATTAGAGTATTCATACCGCAGCAGCTCAACATAAATCTATTTGACACAGTTGCGCAACTAAAAGGCGATATCTTTGTAAATGGCAAGCCAAATCAGCCGGAAGTTGTCGGACAGATATCATTACAAAATGCTGTCAACCAGTTTATGCAGATGGCCGTTAATAATATGACAATTGATTTCAATAAGAATATTGCAGTAGTAAATGCACCCCAGGTTAAAATTGCAGACTCCGCCTTCAGCATCAACTCTACATTATTTACTGATATATCAAAAGCTCTCACCATAAAAAATATTAATATTAAATCAAAATATACCAATACAGACACAATTTTAATGTACAAAGATAGCCCGTTATTGAAGAGTATACCTATTGTTGTTAAAGAAGGTAAATTTTATGCGGAAAGAGCTCTTGTTAATATTTACAGTTCTCCATTATATTTTTCAGCTTTAAGCAGTGATTTTACATTAAAAGACAACAAGCTTTCTGCCAAAAATATCTCTTCAGAAATTTTTAATGGCAAACTTGCAGGAAGTCTCGATTTCAACTTAAAAGATGAACATTTTGACTCCCAGATTCAGGCAAGAGGCGTAAGTGCCGCTCCTATATTTGATGTAATATCAGCCAGAAATGAGACCATAAGCGGTATAATGGATTTTGACTCAAAATTATGCGGTGACTTGTCAACAAAGCGGACTCTGAATGGAGATATCCTATTTATAGTACATAACGGCCGTATGGAGTCTTTAGGGAAATTGGAGCACCTTCTTTACGCACAGAACGTTATTGCAGACAGCATGCTAAGAACATCCCTGAGCGTTGTAACCAAGGCAATTACTCTAAAAGATACCGGATTGTTTAAATATCTAAGAGGAGATATTCACCTCAAAGACGGAATTGCAAATATAAACATGCTTCAGTCGCAAGGCCCTCTAATGACGCTATTCATAAAGGGACAGTATAATCCGGCTAACGATTATGCAAAACTTATCGTGCTGGGACGTTTATCAGATGAAATAATCTCCGGACTTGGTGCTTTTGGAGACTTTTCGATGAATAAACTTATGGTCATGCTGACAGGAGAAGATACTAAATATAATATTCTGCCGGAAGATTTTGAAAAACTTCCGCAGCTTCCTGCCAATAATACAAAAGAGTTCAGGAGTATTATTAATGGTGTTATTGATAAACCAAGTTCGGTTATTATGTTTAACTGGATATCTTATACGCAAAAATCATTGAGACAAAAAGATGTTCCGCTGGGTGATGTTAAGGTGCCGGAGTTTGTCGATAATATACCGTATTAATTATGAAGTTAGTTCATTTGAATGAGTATAAATCATTGTTTTTTTGGTGTGCTGGGGCTATAATATTTTTAGTATGGATTTATTAAAACCCGGACAGAGAATAAGTTTATTTTTCCCAAAAGAAGAGAATTTGGTAGAGATGTCCTGTTCTATTACAAATGTTAAAGATGATAGAATCGTGATAGAACTGCCGCCATACTTCATGCGCTACATAGAATTCCTGGATGTAGGTGCGCGTCTTACAGCAAAGGCTTTTTCCAAAGTAGGCACAGTGGATTTTAATACTGTAGTGATAAGTTCTCCGCTGGAAGAAGAGTTCTCTGTAGAATTAGACTATAATGCAATGAGATTTACTGCAAGCGAGGATATGCCTTCAATCAAAGCTATAGAAATTTTGAATATCAAATGCGGTGAGAGTTCCACTGTTGCTAAGACTATTGAAATAACAGCAGAGTCTCTTAAATTTTATTCAGAAACAGAGTTTGTACAGGATGCAATATGTTCTTGTGAATTAATTTTACCGGAGGATTATGGTATAATAAATTTTACCGCAATAGTCACAGATGTAGATCCAGTATACGAAAATGAATACACAATAACATATTCGATGATGACAGAGGATAATCGTCAGACTCTTCTTTATTACATGTATGTATATAATACCGATGGGAATTAGAATGAAAAAGTTAGCAGATAATGGCTCCATAAAGTCAACAAAAAATAAAATGTACGATCAAATAGAAAGATGCCGGCTTGACCTGCAAAAGGACCCGTCAAATCCGGCGCTTCATGTAAGACTGGGTGATTTATACATGAAATGGCATCTGGATATTTTTAACGCCTGTCAGTATATAGATGAGGCTATCACTGAATACCAGCTTGCTATGGAATCTCTGATTGATTCTCCTGAAATATATTACAAGATAGGCGTTGCATTTTATCATAAGGGAGATTTAGATAAGGCAATAAACTATCTCACACTCGCCCTTGAAAAGAAAAATCATTATTATGAAGCTTATTATATGCTTGCAGAAACTTTTGTAAAAAAAGCACACTT
This sequence comes from Candidatus Gastranaerophilales bacterium, assembly GCA_944324435.1. Classification (GTDB taxonomy): domain Bacteria; phylum Cyanobacteriota; class Vampirovibrionia; order Gastranaerophilales; family Gastranaerophilaceae; genus CAG-196. Next base: position 20,481 of record CALUWH010000011.1, on the reverse strand, counting down.
TACTGATGCTATAGATGCTGCACAGGCTGCGATTCTATGTTCGCGCTTTGGCTCATCAAGCGCTCACTTTTTGTTGTATAAGCTTTATGATGCATCTTCTTTTAAGAATACAGGTACAAAAATTAAAGCATTCGGCGAAAAAATACTTTCTATACTTCTTTCTCCGTTTGATAAAATTGCGAGGGAAAATATCGTAAAAAATATACTATATCTGCGTTTTCTGCCAATATTTTTGAGTGGATTTTATGCAATACAACTAAAAGACTTTCCGAAAGCTATTGAGCTTTATAAATTGGCTATAGAGACTGCTCCGGGATTTGCGCCTCTTTATTGTGTACTTGGTGATATATACCTTTCTACAGGATATTTTGAGGATGCGATTACTGAATATAAAATGGCAATATGGCTAGATCCATTTAATATAGCTGCATACAGACATCTTTGCAGGGCTTATGAAGAACAGGGCGACTATAATCAAGCTATTGATATTTATAATAAATTAATTGCAATGGCACCAACGATTCCGGATTTATACTCAAATCTTGCAAACATTTATTATATAAAAGGTGAGTTTGATTTGGCTATTTCAAATTATCAAAACGCAATCACTCTTAACCCTAACAGAACATGGACAAGTGTTATTGCGCAAACGATGGGATTTGTATATCAGGAAAATAAATCAGACCCTGATGCTGCAATTTCTGCATATCAGACAGCTTATGTTTTAACTCCAGAAGATATTGATATATATGTAAATTTAGGTAGTGCTTTTTATGATAAAGAAGATTATAAAAATGCACTTGCTGTATACAGACAGGCTCTGGAGCTGCAGCCGCATAATGCTAAAATACACTGCAATCTGGGCTTTCTGTACTGGGGGAAGGGCGACACTGAAGAAGCTATTAAGTCTTATGAGCTTGCAATTAAGTATAATAATTCGTATGATATTGCATACAACAATCTGGGTGTTATATATCTTGATGATTTAGGCAGAGTGAATAAGGCTATAGAGCTATTCAAAAAAGCTGTAGAAGCTAACCCTAATTACGCACTTGCACATTTTAATTTGGCTCGGGCAACTTCAATTATAGGAGATAAGGTTGAGGCTGCAAAGCTCTACCAGATGGCACAAGACATAAATAAAGTTACGCAGGAAATTGATCCAAGAGATATTGCAGATAAAATCAGCGAGCTTTTTGAGTCATAAAGTAAATTTACCCTCTTTACCTTTAAATTTCTTGCAGTTATAATATAAAAATATCGGATACAAAGTATGACAGAAGATGATAAAACCGGGATTTCCCATTTAATAGAAAAGGAATTAAATTCCCCTGATAAGATTTTAAAGCCTGATTTTAATCAGAAAACAGGGCGTGAACTCCTTGCGTTTTATCTGCAATCCAAATTTAAACAAGTTCTTGCGTATGATAATAAAGCTGCCGAACCAATTTTTGTAGAGGTTCGGTATGATTTTATACAGAAGTTTTCAAGGAGACTTATCACAAATCCTTCAAAAAGGATTATGATAGGGATAACAGGGGAATCTGCGTCCGGGAAATCCACAATATGCAGAGAAATTGAAAATGTTATCAAAAAGTTTAATATGCCGGTTACGATACTGACAACAGATAACTATTTTAACGATATATCAGAACTTATAAAAGAATATGGCACATTTGATAACCTTAGAGACAACGGCTATGATGTTGATTCGCCTAACAGTTTTCAGCTGGATGTCTTAAAGGAGGATTTGGACAAGATTTCACACGGTGAGGACGTGTATTCTCCGGAATATTTACTTAACGGTACAGGCGTTTCTGTACCTAAGGCTAAATACGTACCTTCAAATAAAGTTGTTGTTGTTGAAGGTATGGCATCTATGTTTGGCGACAACAAGGATATTTTTGATATTAAAGTTTATGTTGAAACAGATATAAACATCAGAAGAGAACGATTTATGACAAGGGCTTGCACCGAGCGTAATCAAGATTTAGAAAATGCAAAAAAACACTGGGAATATATTCTGGTTGCAGGTGAAAAATATGTTCAGCCTTATAGGGCTGAAGCTGATATCATTATTAATGGAGATACTAATCTAGCATATTTTTCCCAGATTTTGGAGTATATTCACACTATTACTAATAATTTTGAGAGATAGCTATGGAGCGAGGTAAGGTGTTATATCTTACCTCTTTCTTAGGTTTATGTTAAAACGGCTTATTTTTTAATTTCTCAAACAAGTCCGGTCGTCTCTCCTTTGTTCTTTTAAGTTTTTGTTCGTAACGAAACTCTTCAATAAGCTTGTGGTTTCCGTTTAATAACACCTCTGGAACTACCAGACCACGATATTCTCGTGGTTTTGTGTATTGCGGATATTCTAATAGTCCGTCTGAAAAACTGTCATCGTGTGCAGATTCTATTTTCCCTAATGTTCCTTCAATTTTTCTTGACACACTATCTATAATACAAAGAGCCGGAAGCTCGCCGCCCGTCAGCACAAAATCACCAATAGAAATTTCTCTTGGTTTAATAATTTCTCTTATTCTCTCGTCAAAGCCCTCATAATGCCCACAGAGAATTATTATTTGTTCATATTCAGCAAGCTCGTTTGAAATAGCATCCGTGAAGGGCTCACCCTGCGGTGTCATCATCAAAGTAATACTTTTTTCTGCCCTATTTACTGCCTCATAAGCATCCACATAAGGCTGCGGCATTAATACCATACCGGCACCGCCTCCATAAGGCGTATCATCGACTTTTTTATGTTTGTCAAGTGTATAGTCTCTCGGGTTAACGGTATTAACTTCTATTATCCCATCTTCTACAGCACGCTTCATTATACTAAAATCCAGATGAGAGTGAATCAACTCCGGAAATAAAGTTAGTACATCAAACCTCATTCCAGAAGTCCCTCAATGTTATTAATTTGAATCTTGCGGTTCTTTATATCAACAGAAAGAACTATTGCTTTAACAAACGGCACAAGGCTAATCTTTTTGGACAAAGTTTTTACCGACAATAAATCACTTGCACCGTTATTAGAAACTCCCACAACCGCCCCGACTTTTTGGTCGCCATCGTAGACATCCAGTCCTACAAGTTCGTCTATCAAAAATTCATCCTCCTCCAGAAATTCACGTGCGGTTTCTTCCGGAACGTATAAAATCTGATTTTTGTACGGCAAAATATCGTTTAAGGTATTTATCCCTTTAAACTTAATAATTCCGCACTTGGGGGTAAATCTTACCCTTGTAATTTCTAGTAGTTCGTATTTATTATCAACTAATACATAAACTTGTTTAAGCTTAGAGATAAATTCTTCTCTATTTTTGGAATAACCAAGTTTTGCTTCCCCCTGAACACCGTGAAAATTAAGAATTTTACCTACAGATATAAAGTTATTCTTCATCTTCTTTCTTCTTAGGTTTTCTTCCGCGTTTTGGTTTTTCTTCAACAACCTCAGGTGCAGCCTCTAACGGCTCTTCTGCATTAGCATCAGGCTTTGCGGCTTCTACGGCAACAGGAACTTTTTCTTCGCTTGACGGTCTTGTATGTTTTGCTACCATATAATCAGCCGGTTTATCTGCTCTGTCTTCATTCCAGCGGCCTAAGCCCATTTGAGCACGTATTAACTTAATCCCGACGTGAACTCGCCATTCGTCCATTTTAAGCTGGGCAGCAATAATTTTATGACAGCCAATTGGCGGCAAAGGTAATAACGGTTCATAAAGAGCCTTAATTGCCATCATCTGATCAGGAGAAATTGCAAGTTTTCTTTTCGGGAAAGGCAATTTTGGAAGCATCAATTTTTGTCTTACAAGATTTATCCCGAAAAATACTTTTTGCGGTTCAATTCCTAATTTTGCGCCAATTACTTCATGTGCATCAGGGTTTGGAAGCGGAAGCATGGCTTTATACAAGACTTCAATTTGCTCCAATTGCTCTTTGCTTATAAGTAACGGTCTTGCAGGCTTAGATTTTTTCTGCATAGGACGTTTTGGTCCCTGCGGTCTTGCGCTTGCATAATTATTTCTAAATCCGCCTCTATTATCAGGTCTGCGCTGCGGTCTGTTATTATCACGTCTTTGATATCCGCCTTGCTGACCACCTCTGTTATCTCTTCTCTGGTAGTTGTTATTGCGGTATCCGCCTTGCTGCGGTCTTTCATAACTTCTTGGTCGAGACTCAGTTGAGTAGGAGCTATAGGAACTGTAGCTCTGCATAGGTTTTTCATCTGACGATTCACTGCCTTTGTCTGCATAGAGACAGTTAGGACATATCACTCTTTTGGGGTTTTTTGTTTCAAATTCCGCACCACATTTAATGCACTTGTTTACATACATAATAAAAGCCTCTTAACCAAATTAAATAAAAAATTCACTGCTAATAAGTAATCCTATCAATAAAATAATATGAGATTCAATCAAAATTTTTGGAGTTGATAAATCAACTCACTGTACACATTATAATACAACTCCTAAATTTTTGCAAGTGGGGTAAATAATAGAAGGTTGTGGGTGAACAATAACGTGGATAGTGACTGAAAAGCAGCAGTTCTTAGGCATGCTTTCTGGCATCTTTATTGGCAATATTGTCAGACCATTTGCCTAACAGCCAGCCGCCCAACGAATAGACTCCGATACCAGTTGCGATTCCGATTCCTAGTGACGCTTTAGGAAGTTTTCTTAATTCTTTATTAGGATAAAGTCCTAGAATTGCATTTATAGCTCCAATTCCGGCGCCAAGCCAACCGCCGTATTTAGCTCCTACATTAGAATCATAGTATGTTCTGCCTTTATTTGAAAGAGCAATGTCATCATCTGTCATTACCGCCCTCTTTGTTCCTAATTGTTTTACTATATTAGCGGTTTCCTGAGCTTTTTGGTTTCTCTTATAATCTATAAATGCAGATGCGCCTAAGTGGGTCGCAATAGAGAATAATCCACCGAGTATAATTGAGGATTTACTTCTCGGAGCCTCCATTATAGATTTTTGGTTTGGCATACTTTCATACATAGTTTTTAAAAATTTATTTGAGCCCAGTTCTAGTAAAGTAGTTAATGCGGCTACACCTGCAAATGCGCCGCCAATTTTTATTGCAGAATTGGTGTGATAATAAGGATTACCCTGTTCTGTTTTCTTGTATTGTCCTTTAAATGCCGAATTTTTCTGCACAGAAGGATAACTATTACATATCTGCATGTACACTTCCTTTTGCATAATTTAAACAGTGTGAATTACCAGATTTGCTTTATTTCACGTATATTGTTACATTTCTTAATTTTTTACGTCCATTTTCTCTTTGAGTTCCTGAACTTCATATTTTAACCTGTTAAGTTCACACTTGATAGGATCCGGAATCCTGTTATGCATAAGAATTCCATCAGGATTCATATATTTTTGCTGTACAACACGTCCCGGGATCCCTACTACAGTACAATGTTCAGGCACATTATCCACGACAACTGAGCCTGCTCCGACTCTTACGTTATCACCGATTGTAATATTGCCCAGAATCTTAGCTCCTGCGCCGATAATTACATTATTGCCAATCGTCGGATGGCGTTTTCCGTGTTCGTTTCCTGTTCCACCCAGGGTTACTTGCTGATATATCAAAACATCATCTCCGATTATTGTTGTCTCTCCTATTACAACCCCTTCTCCGTGGTCAATAAAAAATCTGTTTCCGATTCTAGCCTTTGGATGAATCTCAATTCCTGTAATTATGCGGGTTAAATACGACATAAAGCGAGGAATAAACGGAACTCCCCAGTAAGCAAGCTTATGTGCAATCCTGTGAGATATAAGCGCCTGTAGCCCCGGATAACAAAAAATTACCTCTGCAAGATTGTTTGCAGCCGGATCCTTTTCGTAAATTACCTTTATATCTTCTTTTATCTTCTTTACTGCACGTATGAGCATTTGCTCCCTCCTCCTTACCAAACAGACAGGTATCTTTCGCCGCTATCCGGAATAATTGCAACAATTAGCTTTTCCGGATATTTTTTACTTAACTCTTTTGCTGCAAGCAGATTGGCTCCGCCTGATATTCCGCAAAATATTCCTTTCTGTTTTGCAAGCGATTTAGCTTCACTAATTGCATCATCGCCTTTTATTGTCAAAACACCGTCAAGTTCGGCAATTTTACATATTTCAGGTACAAAGTTGGCTCCGATTCCTTGTATCTTATGCGCCCCTGCATATCCCTTGGTAAACAATGGACTTTCTTCAGGCTCAACCCCGAACACCATTTTGCCCTTCAAATACTTTTTCAATCCATACGCAGTTCCGCCTGTTCCAATACCAGCAACTACGATATCAACATTATTACCGGTATCATCCAAAATCTCTTTTGCAGTCTGCTTGTGAGCTTCCGGATTATCTAAGTTTGAAAACTGCATAGGAATAAAGCTTTTGGGATACTCTTTAGAAAGCTCCAGAGCTTTCTCAACAGCCCCCTTCATTCCGCCTTCTTTCGGGGTTAAAACAAGTTCAGCGCCATACGCCGAAATACTTTTTTTGCGCTCCTCTGACATGTTTTCAGGCATACATATAATCAATTTTAGCCCCAGAACAGCGCAAACCATTCCAAGTCCAATTCCCGTATTTCCGCTTGTTGGTTCAATTATGACAGTTTCCTCGTCAACCTCCCCCCTGTCTATTGCAGATTGTATCATTGAATAAGCTGCCCTGTCCTTTATTGACGCCGAAGGGTTGAAATACTCAAGCTTCAGCCAAATATTATCATCATATATCACCATCGGAGTGCTGCCGATGAGTTCCAGAACATTGTTATATATCATTATTCACTTTCTCTCGCCCGGAAAATAACTTAAACCAGTTTAGCAAACTTTCTTTTACCGGCCTGTAATACAGCATCCATATTTGGTTTAACTACAAACGCCATATCTGAAAGTTTTTCTCCGTCGAGTTTAACACCGCCACCTTGTATAAGACGTTTGGCCTCGCCTTTACTTTGTACAAAACCTAGTCTTACGAGTAAATCCAATATATTTACCCCTTCGGATTCAATTTTAACACTTTCTATGTCATCCGGTATTCCCTTGTTGGATACAACATTTATGAAGTCTTCTTGAGCTTTATCAGCACCTTCTTTACCGTGATATTCTTCTGTAACCATATAAGCTAATTTCATTTTGATATCACGCGGATTTATAGAATTAGACGCGATTTGCTCATCCATCTTAACCAGCTCTTCCTGCGAAACATCTGTCAATAATGAATAATAGCGTGTTATAAGAGTATCCGGAATACTCATGAGCTTGCCAAACATATCCTTTGGAGAATCAGTAAGTGATATACAGTGTTCGGGATAAGTTTTTGACATTTTAACAACACCGTCTGTGCCTTCAAGAAGAGGAAGCATCATTACAAGCTGAGGGTATTTTTTGCCGTAAGCGGATTGAATATCCCTTCCCAAAAGCGTATTAAACCTCTGGTCAGTACCGCCGAGCTCAATATCAGAATCTATCGCAACAGAGTCATAAGCCTGCATAAGAGGGTAAAAGAACTCGTGGATTGCGATTGGTTTTCCTTCAGAGTATCTTTTCGCAAAATCATCTCTTGTCATCATCTGTGCGACAGTAACTTTGCCTGCAAGTTGTAAAAGTTCCGTAAAAGACATTTTATGAAGCCAATCTGCATTGTTTACAACTTCCGCATCAGAAATATCAAGAACTTTTGACATCTGCTCAAAATAAGTTTTCGCATTCTCCTCAACCTGTTCTTTAGTTAAAGCCGGCCTTGTCTCTGATTTACCTGACGGGTCTCCTATCATCGCAGTTGCTCCACCGACAATCAAAACAATTTTATGCCCGAGTTTTTGAAACTCTCTCAGTTTTCTCATAACAACAGTATGCCCGAGGTGTAAATCAGGTCTTGTCGGATCCATTCCCAATTTTACACGTAAAGGAGTATTTGTATCGTGAGCGTGCTGAAGCTTTGCTGCCAATTCTTCAAAACCGTTCGGAAGAACCTCTGCATTTCTTGTTAATTGTTTTGCTTGTTCTATAAATTCTTGTCGTATATCTGTCATAATTTATTCACTCCTTTTGTCATTTTTATGATAGCAAAAAAGATTTTTTTTTTCTTTCTCGCGGTTATATGTAAACTTTTTGTAACAAAAGTTATATAAAAGTCAATTTTCATGTTTCAGGTGTTTTATACTTGAAGGAAAGAAGTGTTATGAACATACAGCCGATTCAAAATAATATATCCATGCAAGGGAGCAAGGATTCCTGGTCTCGCCGTATAATGCAGAAATTTTTTGATGCTATGCCGGAGGTTACAGCCAAAGAGTCCGCACGCAAACTTGAAACTTGGAAAAAGATAGATAATAAAATTTCAAAGCCTGCGGAGAATCGGGCCATAATGGGGATTACTGCGCTTGCGACCCAGCCTGCTATAGATTATCAGAATCATAAGGTTGATAAGGAAACCAGAAGAGTTTCCAGAAACAGAACTATTGCCAAAATAATTGCAGGTACAGGTGTCGGTGTGTTTGTTGTCCGTGGTCCTTTGTATGATCTGATTGCAAAAATGACTGATATAAAAGGCAGCGGCAAATATAGTAAAGCATTGCTTCCCACAAAATTTTTAAAAGAGATGGCAGCTAATGATACCTTCTTGAAAAATTACAGAAGCACATCATCAATGTTTTTAGCACTTCTTGCAATGTGTGTAACGAATTTCGCCCTTGATGCACCGTTCACAATCTTCCTTACCAACCTTTTCAACGATATGGATAAATCAAAGGAGGGACGCCATGAATAACTCCCTTCTTCAAAAAGGTATGGAATGGATTTACACCAATTTCAAAAAAAATACTGCCAAAATGCTTATTTGGACTGGTGTTGCAGGCTGGGGACTTTCTTCTCTTGCCCAAATTGTTGCGATAATGATTAACCCAAAAATTTCCAAAGAACAAAAGAGCTTCTTAGTTCCTCAAGAATTTCTGGATGCTGTTGTAAATGTGGGCTCTTTCTTTTTGGTAACTCAGGCAACTAAAAAAATGATATCCAAAATGGCGTCAACCGGAAAAGTTACGCCGATGAGAGTCCGCCAATATCTTAACAAGCATAAAGATTTATACGGTGATAAGGTAGGTAAACTGGACTTTGATTTGGATGAAGTATTAAAACAGAAGGCAGATTTCCCAAAAGATTCTTATTATACATACAAAAACTTTATAACAACAGTAGGTACAGTAGGAGCAAGCGTACTCTCTTCTAACATTATAACCCCTGTCATAAGAAACTATACCGCATCAGATGTACAAAAGAATATACTAAAAAAACAATCAACTCCAACAAACAATTCCGGCGGCATGAAAATTTAAGGTTTTATGCTAAAATAAACATGTAAGGATTTGGTATGAAAGAGTTTGAGTATGGTATTATAGGCGGCGGCCCGGCCGGTTACAGTTCAGCTATGTACCTTGCAAAACAAGGACATTCAGTTGTGTTGTTTGAAAAAGACAAGCTTGGGGGAACATGCCTTAATCGCGGCTGTATTCCGACAAAGTCTTTTTTACACTCTTCAGAGGTTTATTCAGAACTCCTAAATGCCAAAGAATACGGAATCACGGCTGAAAATATTAAATTTGATTTTTCAAAAGTCATAGAAAAAAAAGATAAGACTGTCGAAAAAATAAGAAGAGCATTAGAATCAGCAGTAAAAAATTCCGGCGCAATAACCGTATATGGAGAAGCTAAAATCATTGACAAGAATATAATCCAATGCGGAGATGAAACATATAAAACAGAAAAAATACTGATTGCGACGGGCGCAAAGCCAAGAGAAATTAAGGGGCTGGAATTTGACGGTGAATTTATTCTCAGCTCTGATGACATACTAAATTTAAATGAACTACCCAAAACCATGCTTATTGTTGGCTCAGGAGCTATCGGAATTGAATGGGCTAGAATTTTATCAAATTTCGGGGTTGAAGTAGTCGTGGTAGAAATGGCTGAACATTTAATCCCTATTGCGGATATTGAAGTTTCAAAAAGAATAGAGCGAATCTTTAAACAGAGGAAAATAAAATATTACCTTAATGAAAGTATTGATAAGGTAGAGAATAAAACAGTTATATTAAAAAGCGGAGTCAGCTTAACACCTGATTGCATACTTGTTGCAGCAGGCAGAATTCCGGTATGTCCAGAAAATAACGGATATAAAATTATTGGAGATGCCTGCGGAGAAATTCAGCTTGCGCATTATGCTATCCAACAGGCTAAATATATTGCAACAGGCATTCCGTATAATAAGACACTAATACCATCTGTAATTTACGGCACACCGGAAATTGCCTGGGTCGGTCTTAGAGAACAGGACTGTGATAGCACTTTCACCTCTAAAATTCTTCCGGTTACGGCATTAGGAAAGGCCTGGTGTGATGATGCTATTGATGGATTTATAAAGCTTATTATAAAAAATAATAAAATATATGGCGCCCATATAGTGTCCAAAGAAGCTTCCTCATTGATTCATATTGTTCTTACGGCTATGCAGAATAGTATAAACGCAGACAAGCTTAAAGAGCAATGTTTTGCACATCCGACTTATGCAGAAGGTATTTTTGACTTGCTTATGCAAATGTAAAATTTTGTTAAGACAAAAGCAAAAAAAATTTTTACAATTTTATATTTAAACAAGTTTACAAAATGAGAAATGGAGACCAACGTTATGATTAAAGTACAACCATACCAAAGTTATTCATACAAGCCCAACTTCAAGGGGCATAAAAACGTCAAAGAACTGTCTGAAACTTCGCAGGCACTTATTAAAGATATTTTTCGCCTTTTTGAAAATAGTTCTAATGGACCCAAAAGAACCATTTACCGTTCAAAGCGCTTTTTAGATGGCTCTTTTATAGAAGTTCAACCATACAAATCATACTTGGATAACGGGATAAACGTTAAATATATGAGAATGAATCGGCGTCCTGCAGAGATGAATATAGGCACCAATGGTCAAATTAAAAATCATAGTACCTCTATTAACGTAAATAATATTGTAGAGAAGTATTTTCCGGATATTATTGAACGTTCGCTCTACAGTATGGCATAATTCCTCCCCACAGGTAGTGTGTAAAGTTTTGTAACAATATATATAAAGTAGTGAAATTTTATAGAAGAAAAATACTTTATATATATGTAAGTCAAAACAAAACGGCAAACAAAATAAACACGAAACACATAACACAACCTTTCATACAACCTACACACTAACCTTCTACACATGAGGAATTAATTCAAAAAGATTCCAAACCTTTCTACCTAGAAAGGTTTTTTTTTGCAATAAAATATTGAGCATTGGAAATATTTATGGTAATATATTTTTGTACAAGAGGAGCTAAGTTTTATGGGTTACAAAATATTATCAAAAAAAGAGCTTTGCCCAAATCAGTATGAGATTACTGTAGACGCGCCTTATGTAGTTAGAAACGCAAAGGCCGGACAGTTTATAATATTCAGAGCAGAAGAAAACGGAGAACGTGTTCCTCTTACTATTGCCGATGTTGATAAAGAAACAGGCGCATTAACACTTGTATTTATGGCCGTCGGTCATTCAACCCAAAAGCTTGCGGAGCTTAATGTCGGCGATGCATTGGTTGATCTGGTCGGCCCATTGGGTCAGCCGACACATATCAAGAAATACGGTACTGTTGTGTGTCTTGCAGGAGGTTACGGCGCTGCACCATGCTATTTAATAGCTAAAGCATTTAAAGAAGCCGGAAACAAGGTTTACATGATTATGGGTGCTCGCACAAAAGACTTAATTTTCTGGCAGGATAAGATGAAAGATGCATGCACAGAACTTTTTGTTACAACGGATGACGGAAGCTTAGGTGAAAAAGGGTTCGTTACCCAGGTTTTAGAGCGTATTATGAATAACGAAAAAATAGATTACGCGATTGCAGTCGGCCCAATGCCTATGATGAGGGCGGTTGCAGATTTAACCAGAGATAAAGGGATTTATACAGAGGCCAGCATGAATCCTATAATGGTTGACGGAACCGGAATGTGCGGAGCTTGCAGAGTTACTGTCGGGGGAGAAACAAAGTTTGCTTGCGTTGACGGCCCTGATTTCAATGCACATGAAATTGATTTTGATGAAGTTATCAATAGAACTAAAATATACAAAGAACAAGAACGTGATGAGAATTGCAACTTGTTGAAAATGGCAGATAAAATATAGGAGATAAATAATGGCATCTGATGAAAAAGCAATACCTTTATGTCCGCTTATGAGTGTAGGCTCACAGGTAGAAATTGTATGTATGCAGGAAAATTGTGCCTGGTATTTAAAGAATTATAAAATTTGCTCTGTCTATATGATGGCGCATAATTCGATGTTGGATGTCCAGGCAAAACAAGCTAAGGCAAGACAAGCACAACAACAAAAATAAGAATCACAGGTTTTTAGATAATAAAAGCCGGAAACAAAAATCCGGCTTTTTATATTTGATTTAGGGAGAAAGTATGAAGAACACTGTAGTAATAGGTGCTCAATGGGGCGATGAAGGAAAAGCTAAAATCACAGACTTACTTGCACGAGATGCAGATTTAATTATCCGATATCAAGGTGGGTGTAATGCAGGCCATACCGTTGTTGCAAACGGTAAGACTTATAAGTTTCATCTTATCCCATCCGGCATACTTTATGACAAAACAGTGTGCTTTATCGGTGCCGGGACTGTAATACATCCTGAATCCTTTGAAAAAGAACTGAATGAGTTAAAAGCCGAGGGAGTTGATTTCAAGAATTTAAAAATATCTCCCCTTGCATCAATAACCATGCCATACCATATTGAAGTTGATGGCTACAGCGAATCTCATGCCGGTAAGGGTAAAATAGGTACGACCAAAAGAGGAATAGGGCCTACTTACACAGATAAAGCCGCAAGAATCGGGCTTAAAATACAAGATTTGTATTCTTATGAGGCATTGAATGAAAAGCTGGATATAATATTGCCTATAAAGAACAAGACACTTAAAAATGTATACGGTATTGAAGAGTATTCAAAAGACTGCATAATTTCACTATGTGAAAAGTATGCGGAACTCTTCAGACCTTATGTATGTTTTGACTGGCAGGACATGTTAAACAGATACAAAGACAGGGCAATTTTGTTTGAAGGCGCTCAGGGTGTAATGCTGGATGTTGATTACGGCACTTACCCGTTTGTAACGAGTTCAAACCCTATAGGCGGCGGAGCTGCAGTAGGAAGCGGCTACGGGCCTTCTATGATAGAAGAGGTTATAGGAGTTTCCAAGGCTTATGTAACAAGAGTTGGCGAAGGGCCTTTCGTAAGCGAATTAACAGACGAAACCGGACAAAAAATTCAGGAGCTCGGGCATGAATTCGGGGTAACAACAGGTCGCCCGAGAAGATGCGGCTGGTTTGACTCTGTAATTATGAAATACGCAGTTCTGGTCGGCGGTATAACGAAAGTTGCGCTTACTAAAATTGATGTGTTTGACACTTTTGATGAAATAAAAATCTGCACCGCATACAAGGATTGCAGAAACGATAAGGTCTACACTTCATACCCGACAGATGTATTTATCCACAAATACTTGGAACCGATCTATGAAACAATGCCCGGCTGGAAAACATCATTAAGCGAAATAAGAAAATACGACGATTTACCGGAGAATGCTAAAAAGTTTATTTCAAAGGTAGAGGACTTAATAGGTGCTCCAATCGGTATAGTAAGCGTAGGCCCTGACAGAGAACAGACTATTTATATGGCATAAAATATTCTCTCCCCCCTTTAAAAAAGGGAAAAAATGTTGTACAATAGAAAAGTAACATTAGGAGGTGTAAATGCATATACACGTAAACGGTAAAAACATTGAAATTACAGATGCTATTAAAGCTTATGTAAAAGAAAAAATCGGCAGGGTAGCAAATCATTATGACCAAATAGTCGGCATTGATGTTATTCTATCGGTAATTAAAAACCCTGCAGCAACCGGCAAACACGTGGCAGAAGTATCCTGCAAAATGAACACCGGCGCTGTTCACTGCGAAGAGTCTGCAGAATCAATGTATGCAAGCATTGACTTATTGGCTGACAAGCTTGACAGGCAGGTTAAGAAGTTCAAAGACAAGGCATTATCTTCTGACAAGGCAAGTATCAGAAACACTGATGTAGCCGAATCTCAAGAAGCGGCTTTGGAAAGCTAAGGGATTTTGCAGAAGAGGGTACACCGACTAAAAGCAGCTGTATAAGGGTTTTAGATAATTGGAAAGTGAAACAGATTGAAATATGATTAACAGCAAAAAAGTCGCAGTAATAATGCCCGCTTATAATGCAGAAAAAACTTTAGAGAAAACATACAATGAGATTTATCAAAATTTCGTCGATGAGATTATTCTTGTCGACGATTTCTCTTCTGATGAGACAAAAGATATTGCCAAGAGGCTCAATATAACAACAATCGTGCATGAAAGAAATAAAGGTTACGGTGGAAACCAAAAGTCTTGTTACCGAGCCGCACTTAAAGCAGGAGCTGATATTGTAATAATGCTCCATCCGGATTATCAATATACCCCGAAACTAATTCCTGCAATAGCCTCTATGATGGCGTTCGGGGAATATGACGCAGTTATCGCCTCCCGAATGCTCGGAAACTCTGCGCTAAAAGGCGGCATGCCTTTGTATAAATATATCTCAAACAGGTTTTTAACAGAGTTTGAAAATATCGTCATAGGCGAGAAATTGTCAGAGTATCATACCGGTTTTCGCGGCTTTACGAGAAAGATTCTGGAGACGCTTCCGCTCGAGGACTGCAGTGATGATTTTATTTTTGATAACCAAATGTTAGCCTTAATTCTGTACAACGGGTTCAAGATAGGCGAAATTTCTTGCCCCACTAAGTATTTTGCGGAAGCTTCTTCAATAAATTTTTCACGCTCTTGCAAATACGGACTGGAAGTCCTGCTTGTGAGTTTGAAATACAGACTTGCAAAAATGGGATTCCAAATGGCTTTATTTAACAAACAGGGTAGAGTTTTAAATCTTGAAAAAGAGTTAAATTATTATAATAAATGCCGTTAACCGGCAAAAGTGGGAGGAAGTATGAAAATTGTTTTGGCATCATCAAATGAACACAAGGTAAAAGAGATTAACGACATTGTAAAGGGAAGCGGTTTGGAGTTTGTTCTTCCCCCCAAGGGTTTTGACCCGATCGAGGACGGTACTACATTTGAAGAAAATTCACTGAAAAAGGCAAAAGCAGCATGGGAATTGTCAAAAACCTGGTCGCTAGCAGACGATTCCGGACTATGTATTGATGCTCTCGGCGGCAAGCCGGGAATTCATTCAGCAAGATACGCAGAAACACCGCAAAAACGTATTGAGAAGGTTTTGAAAGAAATGGAAGGTGTTTCTGACAGAAAAGCCCATTTTTCCTGCTGCATGACATTGATTAACCCGAAAGGCGAGGTAGACTTTTCATACACAGGTCTATGCAAAGGAACGATTACGGACAAGGCTCGCGGAACGAACGGTTTCGGGTATGACCCGATATTCCTTGTAGATGGCCGGGATAAAACCATGGCAGAATTAAGCGAGGATGAGAAAAACCAAATTTCTCACCGCGCAAACGCCTTGAGAGCAGTATTAGGATATCTTATTGATTTAAGATACTCTGCCTAGCGCAGTTCGTTTGGCTGAAAACGTGTAAAATTATTCAAGTATCCGCCTATAGGAAGCATGGTGTCTGTTCTGTCATACATTTCCTGTGGGCCCATTCTGGCCTGCTCTTGAGCTTCTATACGAGCATTATAGTCGCTGTTTTTCTGATACTGTTTAACTTTTACATCCTGATAGCAGGAAAATTTCTCATCAGATGCTTCAATAGTACGACATTTTTCAATGGCTTCGTTAAACTCAACTCTTCGTTTATACCAGTAAGATGCAGTCTCATTAAGTTTTCCCAGCCCCTTAGGTTCTTCTACATCTACAAACGCAGACGGCACAAAATCTTTCCATTCAGGCTCTGTTATTCCGTCGATGTCATCTGCAAATACCCCTGGAGTTACGAGTAAAGCTGCTAATACTAAAAACTTTTTCATAAATTATTAATCCCCTTTTTATAATTATAACATAGAAACCATTTTTTTTAACTGTCTAGAGCATTCGTGTAAACCATTGTGGGTGATAATCTGCTCAAAATGTTCGAGATATCAGATGTTTTAGACGATTTTGCAAAAAAATGTATGAACTTCTAAAAAGAACAGTTGTCAAAGCTATTCTTTGTTTATATAATGTATAGGAATACAGGTAGATTATAATGAAAGATATTATTGTACAAAAGTTCGGAGGAACATCTGTCGCCGATACAGATAAGATAAAAAATGTCGCAAAAGCTGTTATCAAAGAGAGAAACAACGGTAACGATGTTATAGTTGTTGTGTCAGCAATGGGACATACTACAGATTATCTTGTTAAGATGGCAAAAGAAATTTCTGATAATCCTTCTTCAAGAGAAATGGACATGCTTCTTTCTACTGGAGAAGGTGTCTCGATTGCTCTCCTTGCTATGGCATTACAGGCTCAGGGATGCCCTGCTGTCAGTATGAATGCTATTCAAGTCGGAATTATGACTGAAAAGGTGCATACAAAAGCAAGGATTTTAAATATTAAAACCGATAAAATAAGAAAACACCTTGATAAAGGCGAAGTCGTTGTTGTAGCTGGTTTCCAGGGGGTAACAGAAGACTTGGAGATTACAACTCTCGGAAGAGGCGGCTCAGATACGTCTGCGGTTGCTCTGGCCGGAGCTATGAAAGCTAAAAGGTGTGATATTTATACTGATGTTGAGGGTGTGTATACTACAGACCCGAGAATTGTACCCACAGCTTCAAGGCTTGAAGAAATTTCTTATGAAGAAATGCTTGAACTTGCCAGAGTCGGGGCTAATGTTCTTCATCCGAGAGCTGTTGAAACAGCCAAACAATATAGTGTACCTCTTAGAGTTAGAAGTACATTCAAATTAGATAATTTAGGCACTTTAATATTAGGAGTTGACGATATGGAATTACACAAA
The DNA here is from genome assembly GCA_944324435.1 of Candidatus Gastranaerophilales bacterium. Taxonomy (GTDB): domain Bacteria; phylum Cyanobacteriota; class Vampirovibrionia; order Gastranaerophilales; family Gastranaerophilaceae; genus CAG-196. Next base: position 3,397 of record CALUWH010000011.1, on the reverse strand, counting down.
TCTGTTGCAGGGGTAGCTTCCGATTTATCACAGCTGCGAGTTGTTGTCTGCGACGTTAAAGATAATCCGGGAACGGCTGCTATACTTTTCAACGGATTGGCTCAGGAAAATATTTCTGTCGATATGATTATTCAATCTTATGCCAGAAAAGCGCTGAATACGAATGATATTGCATTCACTATTGATAAAGGGGATTTAAATAAAACTCTTGAAATTATCGAAAAAGTTAAGACTAAACTCGAATTTAGCAATGTGTTTGTAGACGATAAAATTGCAAAAGTTTCTATTGTAGGTGCCGGCATGATTGACAGACCCGGTATTGCGGCAACAATGTTTAAGACTCTTGCCGATTTGGATATTAATATCAAAATGATTTCTACAAGTGAAATTAAAATAAGCTGTATTGTAGCCGAAGACAGAGCAAAAGATGCTGTTATAGGTTTGCATAAAGTTTTCCATCTGGATTGTGATGAAATAGCGGAAGTTAAGGGAGATTTACCGGACGTTTAGGTAAAAGATAAGGAGATATTTCACACATGAAAAAATTTTTATTAACTATTCTAACACTTTGCTTCGTTGCATTAGCTTCATTTGCTGATGATTCTCAAGATGCACTGAATTTCTTTAATAATTATGTAAAGGCTGCAAATTCTTATAGTCCGACGATTGTTGATATGTACTCGCCTTCTGCAAAAATTACAAGACAGGTGGTTAAGCCTGACGGAACAACACAGGATGTTCATACTGATACTGCGACTTATATTAAGCAAATGAAACTCGGACAGGCTAGTGCAAAGCTTAAAAATTACAAAAATAATTATTCTGATGTAAAAGTTTCAAAGATTGCTGACGGCAAATATAAAGTATCTTCACTTCGTCAGCCGACAGGAGAGAGTTATAAACTTAAAACCTATATGGTTGTACAAAAGCAGCCTAACGGGAAATGGCTTATTGTTGAAGAACTTATGCAGACTAAGGTTCAGATTTTCTTAAAATACGCTAAGTAATTACGCTCTATTCGTCTAATATCATCAACTTATATGAGGTCAAAACCTAACTAAAAAGATATAATACAATAGGGATTATTATATCTTGGGAAGGAAAAAATTATGCCAATAGAAGGTTTTGATTATAAAGAGTTTGCCGCCTCCATGTCAGAGCAGGCAAAAGAGCTTGTGCCCAAAGAGCTGCAGGATAGGGAGAAAGAATACATTGTAAAAACTCTCGGGAATTTCACCTTGCTTGCAGGCGAGGCGCTGTACAACGATACTCAGCTTAATCTCACAGTTGAACAGGCGGTATTTATAACTCAGGTAATCGCAGAGTGGTCTTTTCATAAGTCAATTGACCTCATTCATTCAGGAATTTTGCCGCAATACTGGGATAGTATTATGCAAAAAATTGCATTTACTATTTTTGAAGTTGCAAAACAGGCTGTTATCAGAAAAATTCCACAAGATCAACTTTTACAGGCTGTAGAACATCATGTTATCAAGGTTTATAATTCAAGTATCGAAGAGCTGCAAAAGAAAGGTATTATTGACGAGGAGACCAAAAACCGGGCAGAAAGCCAATCAAATATTGACGCAATGGCAAAACAAGCTCAGGAAGAGCAAATGCGGCAAAAGCAGGCTGCTATTGAAGAAGCCGAAAAGAATCAAGCCGAGGCTGAAAAACGCAGAGAAGAGAGAAGAAAGCAGCGAAAACTTGATAAACAAAAAGCTTCTATGCCTCAGGGGATTACCCAAAAACAGATGAAGCTTATGACGCTTGCGCTTGTTCTCAAAATCCTTTCTCAAGACAAAGTTACAACAATCTTAAATAAATTTGATTCCAATGATTCGCTTGCGATATCCGAATACATGAATATGGCTGATTTAGAATCTCACATTGACGGGGATTTGATTACCAACTGTCTAAAAGAGATGAAAGAGTATTTGCCTATAAAACGAAAACTTACAAAAGAAAATGTCCTTGGTGATTTATTGAGAATTTATCGCAAGGTTCCCAGAGAAAAGATTGAACGCGTTATAAAAAATGAACGTCCAAAGGTTAAGAAGTTTATTGCACAGACATACGACGGAGAGTTTTCAGAATTACCGCTTCGAGTAGCCGGTATTGTTGCACAATACGTTGAGGAGAGTATATAATATAAAATATGATTATAAAAAAAGACAGGCAAAAATTAAGGGAGGGGAAAAGTATTCCGGCAAAAGCTGCCGAACCGGCAGTTCTGCCTCAGCCTGCCGAATCAGAGGCTCCTATTGTACAGCCTGAACCGGTTGTACAACAAGCCCCACCTCCAACGCCTCCAGAGCCGGAGATTGATTTATTTGATATTGAAAATATTGATTTTACACAGAGACAGGAACGCAGAAGAGGCTCCAGAAGGCGCGGTTACAGAAGAATTGATGACAGAAACCTAGTTTCAAGAGCGCAGGAAGAGGCCGAAAATATTAAAAAATCTGCTTTTGAAGAAGGGTACAGAAAAGGGCTTGAAGATGCCAAGGGTGACTTGGACGAATTTCGGAAACAATTCTCAAGTTTTATGAGCGCTAAAAAAGATGTTTTTGAATACATTGCGCCGGATATACTTGAGATAAGCGTTGATATAGCAAAGAAAATTATCAAAAAAGAAGTTGAAAGCGACCCTCAGGTGCTTATAAATACAATTATAGATGTATTGAAAACTGTCTCCAAAAGCGAGCCTAAAATCAATATAAGGGTCAAGCCGCAAGCCGTTCAATTTATTAAAGATACTCTTCCAAACATAACTTATCAATACGGCATTGAGGCAAAAATAAATATAATCTCCGACCCTTCAATAGAAGACGGAGGGTGCATTTTCCAGACAAACAACGGTATTGTTGATGCGTCAATTGACACTCAGCTGGAAATCATTAAGAAAGCTTTAGAAGGAATGTAATGGCAGCAGAAGGCGGAAATAATAAACCAATAAGTGAAATTTTTCTGGCATTATTCGTAATGACATTGATTTTAATCCTCATTATCGAAATGCCCAATTGGGTTATTAATTTTTCCATAAGCTTGAACATTACTCTTGGTATTGTACTTTTGATGATATCTCTTTATGTACAAAAACCTCTTGAACTTGCGGCATTTCCTTCAATAATACTTCTTGGAACTATGTTCCGTCTTGTACTTTCAATCGCGTCTACACGACTTATCCTGGCAAAAGGCGACGCCGGAGAGGTTATCCACGCATTCGGAACATTCGTAACCGGCGGTAACATGATTGTAGGCGGCGTAATCTTCCTGATTATTACGGTTGTACAGTTTATGGTAATCACAAAAGGTGCCGAACGTATCGCAGAAGTTGCAGCTCGTTTTGCATTGGATGCTATGCCCGGTAAACAAATGACTATTGACGCGGACT
>CALUWH010000010.1 GCA_944324435.1 Candidatus Gastranaerophilales bacterium | reverse complement strand
TTCCGACTTTTTATTTAGCGGTTTGAGAACATTCTCATTTTGTGTCTGAGAATTATCAAACTAAGTGTCTATGTACAATTTTATTACTATGTCAGAGGAATTCTTAAAAATTTGTTCAGAAATTTCAGAACTCTATAAATTCGCAAAGAATGAAGAAAAACAAAAATTAATCAATTATGTACTTCAGAACTTTTTAATCGAAGGTGAAACCCTGCACTATGAGTACAAAATGCCATTCAATTTCTTCGCATTAGGATTAAATTGTACTAAAAAACTCCCCAGGTTGGACTCGAACCAACAACCTACCGGTTAACAGCCGGTTGCTCCGCCATTGAGCTACTGAGGATTATACCAACTTATTTAATTGTCCTGTCTATTACAGAGAGTTCCTGTATCATTGAGCCAAACTATACTCGTCTCGCTCAGAAACAACAGAAGAGCATCTCCTTTATTATCGTATCAAATAATTTTTTTTTGTAAAGTGCTATTTTGTTAATATTTCAAAAAATAATAAAAAGATTTTATAATCCACTATGTAGTCAACTCCAGCCTCAGCTCGCTCACGCTGAACCCCTCACAAGGCTTCGCCCAGTGATGGCATCTCATTTGTCGTAATACACAAAAAGAAAGTTCGGGAATCTGACAATTGAGTCAGACTTGGCGGCGTAATTAAAGCTAGTGGTTTTTACCAATGTCTGACGACATAACGAGAAAAGTCTTTTTGCTTACTTTTTCTGCAAAAGAATAGATGGCGGTAAAGTGGAGCTCATTTGCCATAATACAAAAGAAAGTTCGGGAATCTGACAATTGAGTCAGACTTGGCGGCGTAATTAAAGCTAGTGGTTTTACCAATGTCTGACGACATAATGAGGAAAGTCTTTTTGCTTACTTTTTCTGCAAAAGAATAGATGGCGGTAAAGTGGAGCTCATTTGCCATAATACAAAAGAAAGTTCGGGAGTCTGACAATTGAGTCAGACTTGGCGGCATAATTAAAGCTAGTGGTTTTATCAATGTCTGACGACATAATGAGGAAAGTCTTTTTGCTTACTTTTTCTACAGAAAAAGTAAGCGGCGGTAAGGGGAATTGAACCCCTGTTTGGAGAATGAGAATCTCCCGTCCTAACCACTAGACGATACCGCTATAATTATGTTGGCATGTGATCCGAATAAATTATACTCGACCAATCACCTTCAAAATAACTTATTTGAGTTAAAGTGCCTGTCTTTATCAATAACTTAAACTGGTTTTCGGCCTCAAGTTTAAGAGTTTTAGCTATCGCAGACTGAATAACGTCAGGCGTTGTAACAACAATAATACGATTTCCTTGGTTTTCTTCCACCAGTTTATCAATAACGTCAGAAACTCGCTTGTTAAATTCTTCTAATGACTCTCCGCCCTGTGGAGTTTCAAGAATTACCCTCGGGCCGTACTGGTCAAACAAATCTTCATAAGACCTTCCGCTCCATTCACCATGCCTGCGTGCCGGTAAATCAATTGATGTAATCTTTTTTTTGAAAAGTTTTGCTATAATTTGTGCTGATTGGGTGCATCGGGCAGAGGAGCTTGTGTAAATCGTATCGTAAGCTACTGCCCTATTTTTAAGGTATTCGCACACCTTATCCATTTCTTCTTCACCAAATTCGTTAAGTTTAGGGTATTTATCAGCATCGCTTATTATGCCGTCCATACTATGAACAGTCGCACCGTGGCTTATAAAAGTTATTTTGCATTTACGCTTAAACATTTCTAATACCCTCTTGTAATATTATAGCACAAGAGAAATAATAAACAATTTAAAAATTTAATTTAAGTCCAACATTGAACATAGAGATATTTTTTGTGGGGTTAAGCTTGTTAATTTCTTTGGTATATCCGGCATAAATATTAGTTCTGGAGTTTACCTGAGCTCCAATAAGTGCATCGAAAGTAAGTTTATTTTCTGTCTGTTCGTTGAAACCGCCTATTGTAAGATTTTGTGTTTCAAAAGTAGTTCGGGCATTGCCATAGAATGTGACATTAGAATTTTCGGGTTTATATTGTGCGGAAATTCCTCCTCGTATACCGAATTCTTTGGAGGGACGTGTAACAACTCCGTATGCTTCTGCGCCGGCTTGAATTGCAAAATCAGAAGCGTTGTACCCTGCACCTGTAGACGCATTTAGTTTAACCACCGGAGATAAGCCAGGTTTTTGATCACCGCTTGTAATTCTTAAATCAGCGCCCAGTCCGGCATTAATAGAGTTATTAAAAACAAAATTTCCTGTCTTATTATTTAAGCGAAGCTCATCCTCTGCAATAAATCTGGCATCCGGCAAAGTTGATGAAGATTGCAATTCAAAAGTCATTCCACCCATAAATGTTGCCTGAACCCTATTCTTCAAGCTCATTTTATCGGATTCTAAAAACGTACCTTCATTTCCTATAGTTGTTTTTATAAAAGAGGAAAGATATGACACTTTGTCCAAGCTCATATAGCCTTTTAAAGTTGGATGTTTATCTAAATAAGAATCTCTAAGAGAGTTTAGATATTCACGGACTTCATTAGTATAAAGATTTTTTGAGCCAAGCTCCTCTCCAATTTCTTCAAACATTTTGTTTACAGCATCTTGGTTAGGTGTAAATGCACTGTATTCTGCTGTTGGCATATCAGAACTTGAGGTGTGTGCGACTATTGTATTTACATCAAAGTACGTACCATTTCTTTTTCTTTTGCTGTAACCAGCGTCTACACCAAAACTCTGTGAGTTATTCATAAGAGCGGTTTCATTATTATGTTTATATTCTGCAGATACACGAAACTCTGCGTTACTATCCGGATTTTTTACGATAACTGCGTCTGCACCGGCCGTTAAGTTACCTGTAGTGCTGATAGATACACGTCCTTTTATTGAAGAATTTCTTGAAATATCTGCAATATCAGTAGGAGTTGTGAAATTGTAATCGCTTTTATCCATTTTTTCGCCAAAAGCAGATTCCTGTTCAAGAGCAAATTCCTGATAAGAGACTTTGCCGTTTACAAAAGAGTAATATCCGCGGCTCCCCAGACCTCCGGAGTTCTTGTAAACAAAAGCTGCTGCGTCTTTCAAACTATTTGATTCTATAACTAAACTTGTATCATAATTGTTGAAAACGTATTTGCCGTCTGTATTTTTGTATAAAAGTCCTGCATGCCCACCTTGGTTAGAGATGCCATATATTAAAACCGCTTCCATACCGCAGTCATTGAGTGTTTTCATTGCAAACTCATGGATTGTTGTACAAATCAAGCCGCTTATATCTTCGCCATTTTGAACAGATAAAATCTTGTCAAGAATTTCTTCCTGCGATTGTCCTACTTCTTTGAGCTCTGTGTCACGGTCATAATACGTCCTTATGTCTCCAAGCAACGAAGATATTATGTTGTTTATAGCTTCTGGATTACCTTTGTTATCTTCAATGTATGACTTCAAGGACTGATATGCATCCGAAGCCGATTTGTCGGATCCATTATATACAGTCCTTAAACCTTCTAATACACTGGGTAATTTAATGTAATCGCTTACCTGGAAATATAAGTTTCTAGTCTGAGGTTCATCACTTTCTTGTTCAGATGAATCATGCATATCTGAAGAGTCTATACTTTCATCGATATCTGGCACTTCTACTTGTATTTCATAATCGTCTACCATATATACTGATGCAGATACCGCATTGCCGGTTACCGGAGTTTCTTCATCCTTTATTGTTAACTCGAACTCGGCGGTTATTTTTTTATCATCTTCATTTGGCATTATACGCTCTCCTTTTGGGTTATATTATATATATAAAGTATATATAATATAAAAAATTGCTTTTTTCTTTTTAAAAAATAGTTTACTAAGCTAAAACAAAGTAATCTCAAGACATTCCGTCTTTACAATTCTTTACAAATATCGCAGCAGTTTCCTGAACTCAGGTTTATCTCATATTTTTGTATGATTGACTTTTTAAAGAAAAACATTAAACTGAACATGTACAACTATACACAAACCATAAGGAGAGAAATTATGGGCAAACGACTTGACGGTTCATCCCTTTTCAGCGGAATAAACGCCGGCTTATCAAACTCTTTCGCTATGATAGCCAGTCAGTATACTGATGGGGTAACTCTTGAAAATCTGAATAATGCTTTGACGAACACAAATATCACAAGTACAGGCTACGGAGCAACTTTTGCCTCTTATCTGACTACGAATTTTAATAGTGTGGATGCAAACAGTGACGGTACAATTTCTGCAGACGAAATCCAAAAATTGATGAATAATATGGCAACTCAAGGGCTTACAAGAGACCAGATTATGACTCTGGGCTCCGCTTATGGACTGAGTACCTCTCTGCAAGAAACTGTCTTATCACACTTTGACGACATTGATGCTAATAAGGACGGCAAGGTTACAAATCAGGAAATAAACGCCTATGGAATTAATTCTGATATAGAAAAACAAAAAATTGAAGATAAAAATCGGATAGTTAATAATATGTCTTTATACTATGGAGACAATTTGACCGAGTATGAAGGCAGTCTGATGGACTATAGATATTTGGATGACGACGAAAATTCGTAAGGTTGTAAGAAGAGAGGAAACAAAAAGGGGCGGAACGCAAAGCGTTCCGCCCCTTTTTGTTATCTATTCATTTCTATCCTGATGTGGTTCTATCGGATGCGGCTTTGTCATAACGCTTATGACACTCAGAAGAATCATAATCAGTATTAGAACAGCAATGTATATAAAATAGTTTTTTAATGTTCCTGTAAAATAAGTAGCAACGGCTCCGCCGACAATCGCAACAGATGTAAGTATTGCAACTGTTTTCTTTTGAGAAAAGCCTGCTTTAAGAAGTTTGTGGTGGATGTGTTCAGCGTCTGCAACAAACGGGGATTTTCCTTTCATAATACGTCTCAGGCTGGAGTATGTAATATCCATAATAGGTACAGCAAGTACCAAAAACGGGAGCAATACCGCAAGAGCAGCTCCTTTCATAACGCCTGCGATTGATAGTGTTGCAAGCAGGAATCCCGAAAACAGAGCGCCTGAGTCTCCCATAAATATTTTTGCGGGATTAAAGTTATATGTTAGAAATGCTAACATTGAGCCTGCAAGAATAAAGGCTATTAGTGCTGTAATCGGCTGGGCAGGGCTTACCGCAACGGCGATTAACGCAAGAGTTATTGAACTAACTGTAATAACAGAGCCTGCAAGCCCGTCGACGCCGTCAATAAAGTTTACAGCGTTTGATATTCCGACAATCCACAACAGGGTTATAGGGTATGAAAAAATCCCAAGGTGAATTAAACCGCCCATCGGGTTAAAAATTGTATCAATCTGAACTCCAAGCAGGTACACGATTGTTGCAATTGATAATTGAATAACCAGTTTGAATTTGGCATCCAGATTATAAATATCATCCACGAGTCCTAAAAGAAACATCAACGAACCCCCGAGAAGAATTCCGGATAGCAGGCTTCCGTAAGGATAGTAGCTTAAAAGGACAAGAAACAAGAATGTAAGCATTGCGCTTGTCCAGATAGCAACGCCGCCGAGACGTGATATCGGAAGTTTATGGATTTTTCTTTCATTAGGCAGGTCAACAAGTCCTTCTTTTTGTGAAAATTCTATCACAATCGGAACAATGAACACTCCGAGAAGGTATGATATAAATGCTCCTATTATATGTGCTTGTGTAAGTTTTATAATCATACAATGATTATACCAAATAAATAAGTTTATTTGAAGAAATACAATAATTATATTTTTCCAGTTGCGAGCAAAAATATTTTTTTCAGGTTTTTAAAATGTATACTTAATATTTTGTAAAAAACCCTTTTGCAAAATTAAAATTAGGTATAAAATAAAAATATCTCCATCTGTTACGAATTAAGAAAGGTTCTGTTATGGTTCTTGAAATGACTTATCCACAACTTGAACGTGCCGTTAACCCTACTCATGATATTAAATTGTTTGCCGGCCGCTCTAATCCAAAACTGGCACAGGAAATTGCCGACTATCTGGGTACGACTATAGGTCCGATGGTCGTCAAAAATTTTGCGGATGGAGAAATATATGTTCAGGTCAAGGAAAGTATTCGCGGTGATGATGTTTTTATTATTCAACCGCTCTGCAATCCGGTTAATGAAAACCTCATGGAACTTTTAATCATAATAGATGCATTTAAACGTGCGAGCGCCAAAACCATTACGGCAGTTATTCCTTATTACGGATATGCCCGTCAGGACAGAAAGACTTCCGGTAGAGAGGCTATTACCGCCAAGCTTGTAGCAGATTTGCTGACAACTGCAGGTGCAAACAGGATTTTGGCTGTAGACCTGCATACCGGACAAATTCAGGGATTCTTTAATATCCTTGTTGATCATATTTTTGCAACACCGATACTTGTCGATTATGTTAAAAGCCTTAACCTGAATCCGGATGAATTGGTTGCCGTTAGTCCAGATATGGGAGGCGCAAACAGAACAAGACATTTTGCTAAAAATCTGGACTGCCCGATTGCCATGATTGATAAGCGTCGTGATAAGCATAACGAAGCAATCGCAGCTCACATCATAGGTGATGTTGAAAATAAGGTCTGCGTCATGTTTGATGATATTATTGATACTGCCGGAACAATTTGCGAAGCTGCAAAGCTTTTGAAAAGTAAAGGCGCTAAAGCTGTATACGTTGGTGCAACGCATGCGGTATTTTCAGGGCCGGCTATTGAAAGGCTTAAAAATGCCCCGATTGAAGAGTGTGTTGTTACAAACACAATTCCCTGGGCACCGGAGGATTTGCCGCCAAACGTAAAACAGCTCTCTATAGCTTCACTGCTCGGGCAGGCAATCTCAAGAATCCACGATGATGAGTCCGTAAGCTCGCTCTTTGGTTTTGAAAAAGAGATGAAAGTTTAAACCTCTCTCAATAAAACTTTTATATCAACACCCAGAACATTCGCAATATCAATGACTTTTAATATTGTCGGGTTGATTTTTCCGGTTTCTATTAAGCTTACAGAGTTTCTTGAAATATTTGTAAGCTCAGCCAGTTTTTCCTGAGAGATGTTACGTCTTAAACGTTCACCTTTAATATTAATTCCTAGATTTTTTAGTCTTATATTCTCTTTCATATTTATATTTTCTTGTATTATGACCCCTTTTTCCATATATTATACTGTTCAAGTCCAATAATCATCTAAATTAATTACTTTTTATACAAAAATAAAGCTCAAATTTGAGCTTTATTTTTATATAAAAGGGCAGACTCAGAGCTGCCCTTTACCGCATTTGACCTCAAAAAGATTCTCTTTTTAAACAGGTATCGATAAGTTAACTTCGTTATTAATATACCTGTGGGTCTAGGCGGTGCACTTATTTAATTTCCAATTTTTTTGACTTATCCTGCACGATTGCTTGTTTTGGAATCTTAATTGAGAGAATACCGTCTTTATATTCTGCTTCTGCTTCCCCGGCTTTTATGGGGTTGTCGAATGAGATTGTGCGCTGATAACGCCCATAGCGAAATTCGCATGTATGATATTTTTCGTTTTTAGCCTTTTCGTCTTTTTGTTCTCGTTCTTCTTCGATTTCGGCTGTAATTGTCATGAAGTCGTTGTCCAATTCGACATCAATGTCTTCTTTTTTCACTCCCGGGAGTTGAACTTTCACCTTATATTCGTTATCGTTTTGCTTTACTTCAACTGCCGGACGCCAAATAGAGTTCTTTTTTATTTCCAATGGATTGGCAAATTTTGGATGAATAAATGTGTCCCTGAGAAAATTATTTAATTCGGCATGAATACTGTCAAAATATAAATCGGGTTCTCTTAATATCAAATTCGTTTTCATTGGCTCTCCTTTCGGTTACTCCCATAATATAAGCCAATATAAAAACTCTTGCATTAGAAAAAACGGTTATTTTTTACATAAACAAACCGGCAGTATCATCTGAGTGATATTGCCGGTTTGTCGTAGATATAATATCCTTTAGTTTTCTATATCGCCTGCAGTTTGGCCGTATTTCTTGATTGTCGCATTCAGTAGTCTTTCCTGATGCTTATCCCTGTAAATTTTGCATAAAAGCTTGTAGGCATGCTTATTGTAAGGGTTTTGATCCAGAATCGTCTCAAGCTGTTCTATAGCAGAGCTGGAACGTTTGGTATAATAATCAATTAATGCGGATAGAGTTTCCGTAAGGTCATTCATATCCGTTGCACAGGCAATCTCCGCACAGCTTTTTGCTTTATCAAATTCTTCAGCATCAAGATACATTACCGCAACTTCGTAATATACTTCGGACTTGCTGCGGTTATCGGTTTTCATCTGTGCAACAGCCTGATATTCTTCAGCGGCTTTATCATATTCGGCGCGTTTTCTGTATTGCTCAGCAAGTGCAAGATGCGTCGGAATATCATTTGGCACAACTTCATCTAAATTAGGCGTATTATCGTCAACAGGAACGTTCAATGTTGCAAGAATCTCAGCAACCGTAAAAAGCTGTGACTTTTCTTCTTCTGAGATAGGGACATTGGTAATGTCAGGAATGACAGAATAAACCAGCCCAAGTGTTTTTAAGTCACGCGGTGTAATTTCAGTATTAAATTTAGTACCTATCGGATACATTACATCATATATACTGACACTTTTGCCTGTAAGTCCGAGAGAGTGTCCAATCTCTTGTAAAGCTGACGAGAACAATTGTTTAGAATCTAAATTATGATTTTTGTCATCTGTTTTTTTGAAAACAATAGTAGAATCCGTAATTGTATTGCCGTTTACAGAAAAAGCATGGGAGCCGATAGCAGCATCGTTGTTATCGTTGGTGTTTTTAAAATAGCATTTCATGTTCGCTTCTTCAGGCGTTTCTACAAAATCAAATCTGACGAGCCCTTCACTTGCCCTTTGCCATGCCTGATACGCACTCATAACAATTTCTCTGTAATACGCAGGAACTTCTGCCGAGTCTTGAATATAAACTTTTAGCGGAAATGATGATTTGTTCCACCTTATAATTTTGCCGTTTGCGGCGACATCTCTGAAGTAGCTGTCTATAACAGCAGCCTTTATTGTCTTTTCACTCATTGATTTGTCATAACCAAGGGCAATTGCATAAACATTTTTAAATCCGAATTCCGGAGCAGTTGTTTCAATTTTGCCGTTGATGTTCAACAAAGAAGCTGCGGCAGCTGCAACCAGGAATGTACAAATAACTGTCTTTTTCATCTTCGCAAAAAACCTCTTATCTTTTCTTCTACACAATTATATTATACACAAAAACCCGTAAATTTAAATTCTTGCGCTTATGAAACTATTACTGCCTGAGCCCAGTAATATATTATTTACAGAATACGTTTTTAATGCAGTATACAAGCGAAATGCGGATACATCGGAGAGCCCCTGGTCTCTCATATTATCAATAAAATCTCTTGCCGAAACCGAACTGTTATTGTTTGTCCCGTTTCTCATCACCGTATTAAGATTAGAATACAGAGGATTTCCTGAGTTATTGGCATATATTAACTGCATATTGCTGTTATAAGTATTCAAATCAGTATAATCCTCAAGGGTAATACCGTACTCGCCGTCAACAACTTTATTCAGAGTTGTTTCATCCAGCACTGACGGAAGCTGCAACTGACTGTTAAGATTTGTAAATCTTTCTGTTGCGCCGTTTTGCATTGTACTATACAGGCTGTTTATACTATAACTTTCAACTGATGACATATACAAATATCCTTACCTTATATATTATAACATATATCCAAAAATTTTTCAACGAATATTTACTTGAAAGTTTAAAAATTTTAGGGTAAACTTTATTCATTAAGGAGGTATCATGCACGAATACGTATTCAAGATGAAAAAGGGTGATATAGAAATCGAGTTAAAATCTGATGATTTGGAGTTTGTAGAAGAACAGCTTAACAAGTGGCGTGAAGAATTACTCCAACAGGGTTAGGAGTAAGTTATGCCAGTATATTCATTTAAAATAACAAAGGGAAAGTACCAACTTCTTTTATCAACGACAGATAAAGAACTTGTGGTTAGTCAGGTAGAAAAATGGGTTAAAAAAGCAGCTGAATATACCCAAAAACAAAAAGTTCAGCAATGTAAAGAGCTGGTTAACACACAAATCAATACGGAAAAAGAGATTACACAAAAGAAAATTGATGAGCAGTTAAGACGCAAAGCCCCGGTCGAACATATTGTTGACGAAACTCCTGTGCAGACAAAAGAAGAAATTACAAACAAGAATTTGGACATATTTTATTCTGCGCCGTTAGCCGGAAATCCCACTGTAGGGTCGGAAAATTTTGGGATGACTGTAAATGATGCTGCTCCGGCTGGTTTTGATAACATACTGGAAAATTCAATGAATAATCCGCAGACCGAGTTGTCATTTAAGCCAAGCCCGTCTATAAAAAAAGACAATGCTTTTCTGACTTATATAAGCGGCAGAAGGATTGACAGGAAAATTGATTATCTGCTGTTGACAGCTTATTATTTTACACAATATGAACAAAAACCTCGATTTACATTGAAACAGTTAAATGCAAAATTGATGCAGAATCTGGCGGTAATTATAGATCATAGTGTGTTACAGGAAGCTATTAACAGGGATTATATTGAGTGTCTGCCTGATTTAACCGGTCTTGTCGGCGCTTCTGAATACCGGTTGACAGCTTACGGTGAGAAAGTGCTTCTTGATGAGTAAAAAGGTCGCGGTAGCTTTATCAGGAGGGGTTGACAGCTCTGTTACCGCATTGCTTCTTAAACAACAGGGATATGATGTGTGCGGTGTTACTTTTACAAATAGCTATACACCTGATAGTGCAGCTATTAAAGCAAACGCAGAAAGTGTTGCGGAAAAGATTTGTATCCCGTTTTATTCACTTGATGTTTCGGAAAATTTTAACAAATATGTTGTTGAATATTTTGAACATTCATACTCTCAGGGGAAAACTCCGAATCCTTGTGTGATGTGTAATAAGTATATTAAATGGGGGGGGCTTTATGATTACGCCATAGGTTCTCTGAAATGCGATTATATTGCAACCGGCCATTATGCGGATATAAAGGATTTTAACGGTATATACAAACTCTACCCTGCTTCTGACGAACATAAAGACCAGCTTTATTTTTTGTTTTTATTAAATCAGGAGCAATTATCCCGAACTCTTTTTCCTCTTGCAAAATATAAAAAATCCGAAATAAGGCAAATTGCGGAGGAGAATAATCTTCCGTCCAAATCTTCCAAAGAAAGTCAGGATATTTGTTTTATAAAATACCCCATGACAACAAAGAAGTATCTTAATAGTCTTTTCCCATCCAGCGTGGGGCAGTTCATAGAAGAAAGTACCGGTAAAATTCTCGGCAGACATGACGGTTTTTGGCAATATACGATAGGTCAAAGAAAAGGAATCGGGCTTGCCGCTCCGGAGGCTTTGTATGTATGCGGAATTGATGCGGATACAAATTCCGTTTATGTAGGATACAAAGATAAACTATACTCGAATAGTTTGACTTTAAAAAATATAAACTGGAGCTATCCCCAAAGCTCTACAAGCTTTGAGGCTGCAGTAAAGATAAGATACAATATGCAGGCTGTTCCTGCACAGGTAGAGATTAAACAAGATTCCGCAGAAATAATATTTAAAAATCCTGTGTCAGCAGTGGCTAAGGGTCAGGCGTGTGTGTTATATGATATAAACGACGGACATTTGCTCGGCGGTGCCTTTATTTAGGTATCGAATTTTCGGGCGTACTCTACGAGTGCATCATATACTGCCGGCAGTATTTTCCCCTCGCGAACCTCTTTATACAGAATCAATAGGGACTCGACTCTGTTTAATTTTCGTCTGTATACACGGGCTTCCCTGAGAGCGCTGTATTTGTCAGATATAGAGATAATCTGAACACCTATATTGGAAGGGAAATTGCCCTCTTCCAATTCAGGGTAGCCGGAATGCTTTAAATTTTGGTGGTGATACTTTATTAGTTCAAGAGTTTTTTCAGAGAGATTTTGGGTTTTTAAGAGTTCATACCCGAGCGTTGAGTGAATATTCATAATCTCTCGTTCTTTTATGTTAAGCTTTGACGGCTTATTTAGAATTTTTGAAGGAATCAGCACCTTACCCAGATCGTGAAGCATTGAAGCCTCTTTGATAACTCTGCAATCAATTTCTCTTTGCAAATTTTCGGGCAAAAAAGAATACACACCGATTGCAATATTACAGGTTTCATTCATGTGACCGTTAGTTAATTCTCGCAGGGTTTTGGTATTAATAGAGGGCTTTATTTTGTACTTTTTTAATAGTCCGGATATGTCCGGATTGAGGTTTATCATACTCTGTACTGCGCATTTATGCAGATTTTCATCCTTACCGGTCTTTAAAAATGTTTTTCCGGCTTCATCAGAGTATACAAAATAACTGTTGCTGTTAATTTGAACAGCACCTTTTAAGCTCACTCTGTTTGTTTTTGGGGAATGTTTTAGAATCATAATTAATATTCGTTTTATAACTTAATATAAGTTTACAATGAGACGCTTATTTTTGCAAGAAAAATTATACAACGGGCGGAGTTAAAAAAGAATTAAGCATGTATCCTTAAAAAGTAAAAGGAGATATGTTATGACTGAAAAACGTTTTTTAAGCTTTGTAATGACAGAAGGTGTGCTTCTGGCGTTTTTGGGACTTTGTATGCTTTTACTGCCTAAAATTACGACGATTACATTCGGAGTAATGATATGTCTCGGATTTATTATATATGGTGTTTACAAGGCGCTTAACGCATTTTTAATGCGAAATTATATAAGACACTTTGTTCTTAATATAATTCTTGGGATTATTTTGGCTGTAACCGGTGGTATTTTATTTGTAACACCTATGTTTAATCTGCTTATTATCACAAGCATTATAGGTATATACTTTTTGGCGGAGAGTGTTTCATCTATGGCATTTGCAATCCAAAATCGAAAGACGCTGTATTTTTGGTGGGTAGAGCTTATCATAGCAGTGTTGCAATTTTTTCTGGGCGTGATAATAATTCTGGGCTTGCCGTCTACTGCACTATGGGTAATCGGAATTCTCGCCGGGGTTAACTTTCTTGCGGCCGGGATAACAATGATTAGTATGGCTGTAGCAACAAGATATGTTCATAGTTAGGGAAAATCCATAAGTGACTGATGAAAAAATTAGGAGATAATAAGCAAGCTGTTAAATCTATACAACTATTCAATAATCACCAATGACGGGTCTTTTACTGTTTCCAAAGCCCTGTCCTCTTCTTCTGCGCCACTTTACCCCTGCTTGTATCTCTCTATCGGGCTGTCTTTTCCTTTTTCAGGCAAGAAGCGCGCATCTACAAGGCGATACCCTTTAATCTTTCCGGCACGGTTTCTTTCTATCTCAAACTTGGTATGCAGAACATAAGTTTCACTGTCTTTTCCTTTAAGACGGTTTACAAGGTTGTTCACAAACTTCAATCCGCCTCGCATATAATTTTCGATTGCAATTTTTGCTTCTGCAGAATATGGGTTCCCGATTCTCTGAATAGAAAAACCTTTTGAGCGCCCGATTTCTTCCCCCAAATCTTTATTAAACCTATCAACATCTTTTCCCGAAATTATATAGGATATTGGCTTGAAGTTCGTTCCATTCGCTCCCTTTCGGTCATAGAATGAACGTACAACAGAAATTTTTCCATAATCTCTATCATTTGTCTTAATATATTCCTTTATTTTCGACTGAACAGGATTAAGCGGCTTATCCGTTTTATTCAAAACTCTCACAAGCGAGCCTTGAAGCTTCTTGACCAATTCAAGGCTCAGTGCAGGAGCATAACTTCCGTTAGTCTCCGCAACCCAGTGTACTACAGGATAGGCTGATTTAAAATTTATTGTCGGCTGGTTAAATCTTACAGGATTGATACTGTTCATACTAAATTTAAAACTCCTGAAAAATTTTTTTGCGCCCTATTTAAAAATAAATCCATCCTCTTTCATTCTTCTGATAACTTCCTTGAGTTCATCTTCTCCGCAAACGATTGAAACCCTGAAGAAGCCTTTTCCGTGTTCGCCGAATGCGTCCCCCGGAACCGCAACAACTCCGGATTTGTGCATCAAATCATCCGTGAATTCTACAGAACTCTTGTACCTCGGAGGTATTGGAAGCCACAAGTAGAAAGTCGCATCAGGGATATTAAAATCACCCCAGCCCAGTTCTTCTTTGAGACCTTTTACAAAAATTTCCTGATTCTTTTTAAACCGCAGATTAGATTCCTTAATATACTCATCTCCTTCTTTGGAATTAAGAATTTCAGCGCCTGCTTTTTGAATCGCCTTAAAGATTCCTGAATCCAGAGTGGATTTGAGCTTGCCAAAAATCTTGACCGCGTCTTTGTTACCGCAAATCCAGCCCAAACGCCAGCCTGTCATTGCATAAGGTTTTGAAAAACTGAAAAATTCAACCGCAATATCTTTAGCGCCCTCTATTTCAAGCACACTCAAAGGTTTTAACTCGTCTTTAAAATACATATCTGTATAAGCAGCATCCGACATTAAAAGAATGTGATGTTTTTTGCAGAATGCCACAACTTTTTCCAGATATTCTCTTGTTGCTGTTGCACCGAGCGGATTGTTAGGATAATTAATCAAAAGTGCTTTAATCTTTTTGGGGTTATATCCTTCTTTCACAAAGTTTTCAAACACTTCTTCCAAATCGGGCATAAAATTATTTTCCCTCGTAAGCGGCACAGGATAAGCAAAACCGCCGGAGACCTTAACCATTTCGCCATAAGATGCGTAACCCGGATCCGGCACAAGGATTATGTCTTTATCTTCCTTTACTGTTGTCGGATTAATCAATATTCTTATAAAGTTTGCAAGTCCTTCTTTTGAACCGATTAGCGAAAAGATTTCTTCTGCAGGATTAAGTTCAACGCCGAACCGTTCTTTCATACGTTTGGCAACAGCCTCCCGAAAATAAGCTTCGCCCTTTGGTGAAGAATAAGTGTGTATACCCTTTTCATCCAGCGCATTTTTAAGGCTTTCAATAACAAGCTTCGGCGGAGCAGCTGTCGGCGCTCCCATAGAAAGGGCTATCGGCGCTCTGCCTTTTGCGGTTAACTCAGGGGTTATACGTGCAACTGTTTCTTTGATACGAAACATTATATATGTTTCAAGTGACTGTACATAATCGTTAAAAAATTCTTGCATAACTAATATTCCTCATAAAGATATAGGAACATTATAATACAATTTTTGCTAAAGGGAATAGTTTTTTATTGTGGGAATCTTAATACATTTATCAAGATATTCAATCGTACTCAGCTTTTCGTTGTACAAATACTTTATAAAATTGAGATAAGATATGTCAAAAGAACTCAGTAAAATATTTATCTCAAATCCTTCTGAGCAGAACGGTTCGTAATCATATACAACATAGCTGTTATACTTGCTTTTCCATTCTTTGCGTTCGATTTTGCAATTGTTTTCTTCTGCAATATCTTCAACCCAGTTTACGATATCTTTGTTAATGTTTTTTAACTCTAAATATTTATTCTGAAATTTTTCCATAACAACATATCTCCATACAGAAATTGTAATGTGTTATGAGTGAACATAAATTGCCTTTTAGTTTAGTTTTTAGGGGTAAAGCGTTGCGAAAATGTACAATAGAGTTTTTGGGGATATAGAATCGTGATTAATAGAAAAAAAACTTTATGCTATAATCTGATTAAAAAGGGGAATTAAGATTATGGCAAAGTTTTATACAACAACAGCAATAGACTACGTAAACGGCGCGCCGCATATCGGGCACGCGTATGAAAAAATTCTTACGGACGTAATATACAGACACTTTACTCAAAGGTGCGAAGAAACATATTTCCTTACAGGAACGGATGAACACGGCATCAAAATCCAAAAAACATCTGCACAAAATGGTGTTTCGCCAAAAGAATTTTGTGATATGAATGCACAAAAATTTAAAGATGCCTGGAAAGCCCTTGATATCGATTATTCTCAATTCATAAGAACAACCGATGAGCAGCATACAAAAATCGTTCAAAAGATTTTCAAAAAACTTGTAGAAAAGGGCGATATTTATAAGCACTCATATACAGGTCTTTATTGCGCAGGATGTGAATCTTTTTTGAGCGAAAAAGATTTAACTGAAGACGGACTTTGCCCTAACCACCTCAAAAAACCTGACGTTGTTGAGGAGGAAAATTATTTCTTCAAATTAACAAAATACAAAGACGCCATAATTAAACATATAAAGACAAATCCTGACTTTATAGTTCCGTCATTCAGGGCAAACGAAGTTCTGAACCAGCTTGAAAACATAGAAGATATATCTGTTTCGCGCGTTAAATCAAACGTTTCCTGGGGAATTCCTGTTTTAGATGATCCGGAGCAGGTAATCTATGTTTGGATAGATGCTTTGTCAAACTATATTACGGCAATCGGGTATGATCCGGAAGGCGAAAGCAGCGAAAAATTCACGAAACTTTGGCCGGCTGATGTTCAGGTTATAGGAAAAGATATTTTAAAATTCCATAGTATATATTGGATTGCAATTCTTATGGCGCTTGGCCTGCCGCTTCCAAAACACATTCTTGCACACGGTTGGATTACCATTGATCAGACAAAAATGTCAAAATCTCTGGGCAACGTAATTTCTCCGACAAGTGTTTTAGAAGCATTTAATCTTGAGATTCCGGATCCTCTCAGATACTATATGGCATCTGCAGCACCTTGCGGAAAGGACGGAAATTATTCGGACGAAGATTTTAAAGAGAAGGTTAACGCACACCTTGCAAACTCTATGGGAAATCTTCTGAACAGAACGCTTTCAATGCTTGTAAAATATTTCGACGGCGATATAAAGCCTGAATTTTTAGGCAAAAATGAGTTAGAAAAAGATGCGCTTGAAACAATTAAAGCTGTAAAACATCACTTTGATTACTTTGAGGTTCAGGAAGCTGCACAAAAAATCATTGAGCTTGTTGATATTACAAATAAATACGTTACAGATAACGCACCTTGGACGCTTGCAAAAGAAGGTAATATGGAAAAATGCGGCGTTGTTTTAACCAATGTACTGCAGGTTATGACAGTTATCGCATCGTTGATTTATCCTTATTGCCCGAATATTGCTAAAGCTATGGCAGAGCAGCTTTCGTACGACATCGGCACAAAACTTGATAATGTTGATTGCAAAGCGCTTATGGCCGGCCATTTGATAGACAAAGAAAATATCAAACCTGTGTTTTTAAGGATGGACAGCGAGCTTGCCGACAAGAAAAAGGGATAAAAGGGGTAAATGGGGTAAATGTATTTGAGCCGGTTGGTAGAAGCTATAATCTTAGCCTGATTTTAGTCTAGGTGTTGGGGCGAATCCTATCCTAATTGAGCAGGTGTTGCCTCTGGTGTTTAGCAGCAGCTGGTAGTAGTAAATTTTAATTTATTCCCACTCGCTGCTAAAGAAATAAATAGTAGTTATATTTATATGATTAAGCGCATAGAACCCCTATGCGCTTAATTAGTGTGCGAAATTAGTCCTATCGTTGAAACTCAAATTTACAATCAGCAAAGTTTACCGGCTTTGTAATCATAGCAAAGTGCTTTACTCCTTTCGAGTTAAGATAGCTGGCAGCATCCTGTTTGCTATTAATGGGAATGTATTTTATATCCACAATTTCAGGCGCGGAAAGTACCTTAAATCGTTCTTCGCACACGTTAGGGTTATCAAGATCTTCATAAATATACATGAGGCGTACACTTGTCTCATCATTATTCAAACCCGCATGCGGCACCAATATTAAATTTTTGTCGGCCGTGCTCTCAAATGGAGTTAGTTGCATACCTATCTTAATGTTGTAAGGTAAAAGCGCAAACCGCTTAGCCTCTCTTGTAACCGTATAGCTGGAAGTTACTAATTGAGGGATATTCCATCCAGGGCCAACCGTAGTATCCTTGAATTCCCTATACTCTGCCGTAAATGTAATAGGAGAGACCTCTATTTCATAAATTCCGGTATCTGGATATCCTATATCTGTTTCACCGACAACTGCAACTGTTTGTTTAACCCATATTGAATGCGAAAAAGAAAGTTCTTTTGAAGCCAGAGACGTTTTGCTTGAATTATCTGTCCATTGACCGTGCAAGGTATGACTGTAAGTCAACACACGCCTACAAGCTGGATTGGTGCTCTCAGGCTCTTCATTGTCTGTAGCCGGAGGCTCATTGTCCTTGGGCGGCTCTGTTACATTATCCTCGACGTCATTGTCTATAGGCTCGTTATTATCTGCAACCGAATTGTCTATGTTGTTTGAATGACCATTATTAAAATCTACATCATCCAAACTCGCAAGAACTTCTCCCTCAACATCAAATTTCTTCTTGAGTAAATTTTTTCTTGTATTAATATAATGTACACCGACAGGATCCGCAGGTACCAATCTACCGTCGGCCGCAAGTAAAAACTTAAATCGGTCAGGTTGTTTGCAATTCTCCTCACCATACATACAATTTGAGGATTTCTTAGAAGAATCCACATCTACATATATATCTGTCTGATAAGCTATCTTATTGCTTACCGTGTCAATCTCTCTTTTTGTCTGACTTATCCACCACTCCATGCCGTTGGGTGTCGTGAAAGAAGAGTTGTCAGGATAAGAAGTTGTATTGCAGGAATCCACACCAAAAGTATGCGCAAGCAAATTACAAAGCTTATTATCTCCTGAATATTTTGTGTCATCCTTAAAAGGTGCCTTTAATGGCTGAGAGTTATTTACAAGCGGATATTTGCTTACATCAATATCTGTGCTTCCTTCTTTGAGTAAAACAGGAAAGATTGATGAATCTGAGGTTAAAGCTTTTATATTTTTACCAAGCTCATCATACACTTTCAGATAATTAATCTTAGTTTTGTCGGGCATTAAGCCGTTTATTGCAGGAAGTATTACCGCAGCAACAACACCTGCTATTCCGAGAACTATTAATAGTTCTGCTAAAGTAAATCCGCGTTTTCTCATCAAACTATTCCTCGCTTTTTATCTCTTCTATTGTGTTACATGAGGGCGTTTTTATGGTTAGTGAAGGGTGAGGTGTGAAGGGAGCGTGTTTAAAGTGATCAAGTGATCAGGTGATCAAGTGATCAGGTGATCAGGTTAGCAAGAGTGAATAGTGATTGGTGAATAGTGAATAGATTTTTAACTTCTTCTCAACCCCTAAACTTCTCAACTACTAAACCTCTAAATTCCTTTTCAACCTTTCAACATTCAATTTTTTTGATGGCAAATTTTTTTTTCTTGTGTTTTCTTATTAATCGGAGGATTTTATGAAAATTACAAAAATTACACTAATCGAAAATAAACCATTTATCCAAAATAAAAATCAAACAAACACTTCTCAACATAGTATGCTCGTTTCAAATTCCATTATGTGCGGATATAAAGATTTTAACATTAATTTTAGAGGCAGAACGCCTGAAAATTTTTATGAACAGGAATTTAACATTAAATATATGCCTGATACAATGAAGAAGTTTCTCAATGCGGATTACGATGAGAGAAAACATATTCCGCCCGAGCAGATAATGAGTGAAAGTTTTAAATTTCTAGCAGTCACGGATAATCTTGCAGATGTTAAATCGACCTACCCCGATGAGCCTTTGTTTGCAAATCTTCACGAAGCAAGTCTCAAGGGACGTTCCGGAATTCTGTCTGACATAAAACTTGCAAAAGAAATGTCTGATACACCCCTGTTCAACGACGGTGAGGATAATTTCGGAATATATCTTTTAAGGAAAATCTATCTTGAAGGAAAAACAATAAAAGAAATTAACAAAGATTTCTACGAAAAAGACCTTAATCCCGAATACAAAGGGGTTATATCCCAGCCCATAACATACAGCACAACATCCGCATATGGAATCCAGTACCCTAAAACGGATTTCTGGAACTCTTTTATTGCAACGCGAGAAGAGTACAAAAAGTTCTTTGTGAACCTTCCAAAACATAACAAAACAGAGTTACAAAAAGAACTGGTGAAAATGCACAGCACCCCTTCTGACAAACCCAAAACAGAAGAAAAAAAACATGTGAGAAAATACACAATCAAAAAGTACCAGAAAGACCAAATTACAAAGGGTATAATAAAATCAAAGGGTGATGAAAAAGCTATCAAAAATGTAATAACAGGACGATTCACAAAAGATGACCCCGAAGCTGCGTTTATTGTTAAATACCTTAGCCCCATAATGATTGTTGCTGCAGATAAAATCCACCTTTCAGAAGAAATGAAAAATTTCGCCGAATTAACTAAATCTGAAAACCAACAATCTGAAACGTTTTTCGCACGATTCTGGAAAGCTCGCCCGGAAGTTTTAAAACACTACTCAACAGCTATTACCGACTCAATAGAATTATTTGAAGAGACCTACGGAGAAGGCGGATTAATCCCGATAAACAATGAATTTCAAATAATTTCTAAAGAGGTCGAAAATCAAAAAACCATAGACTATGTACCACAAAGATTCATAGAGCTTTTAAACTATACTAAAACAATAATTCCAAACCGCGAAAAGGCATATTCAATACACGATGAAGAGCAGGCAAAATGGAACGAACACTTTTTATGGCGCTATGGAGAAGTTAAGCCGGAAGAGCCTGTTGAAACCATAAAGGAAGAAAACAAAACACCGCTTGAACTTCTTGAACAAACAGCAGCACAAAATAATGCAAAAGTTTACACCCTAAGAGGAGCGAATGGTGAAGAGTTTCACATTACGGCAAATCTTGATGAGACGCTTGGCGACTACCTACGTCGTAAATATGTAGGGCACCCTTCTAAATTTGTAAATTTTTTAATAAAAAAAGCTCTTAATAACCCGTTTATGACAGAACAAGCTAAATTGAGCTTTTCAACTATTCAAATAGCAGACCAGCTTGATGATGAAAATATACTTGGAGAGGCTGAGCGCACTTATATAATGAATGCTGTAAACTCTGAGGTCAGACCTGAACTAATTGCCGCAACAATGGCTACTTTAGATGTGTTCGCTTTGCGCTCAAGCCAACCCTACAGCATATATAGAACTACACTGCCGAACCAAACGGATAAAGACACTGATGAATATAATTCAATATTATATAAAACTCAAAAAGAGCCCAAAATAGATGATGAACTCAACAGTCTGTACGATTTATATAGAAAACCACTATCAAATAGTGAAATAACAAAGCTTACTATGCTGGTCATGGACTATATAAGGAATTTTGATGCACAATTTGCCTCAACAGAGAAATCGACTTTATACCGGAAATCAGATTTTGTAAATGATTTGAAATTTTATAAAGAAATATTTAAGCATGATAAGAATTTCAAGCAAGAAATAAAGCAACAAATTTCTACAATTGTCTCAAAGCTTTATTTGGGTCGTGGTCTGCTGCTAAAACAATGGAGTCCGGGCCAAAGGGTTGCAAAGACTGAGACTTATGCATACATGATTCTTAAACCTATATTTAAATCAGGAATAACAAACCTAAAAAGATAAAAAACAGCAGCAATAAGCTGCTGTTTTTTATTCAAAGTATTTATTCTATATTTCTTTAAATATCAATGAAGCATTATGACCGCCAAAACCGAATGAGTTTGACAGAGCTGCATGAACTTCTGCCTTCTGAGCTTTATGCGGAACATAATTCAAGTTTGCAACACGCTCATCCTGATTATCAAGATTGATTGTAGGCGGAACAATGTTTTCATTGATTGTTTTAATACAAGCAATTCCTTCAACAGCACCTGTAGCACCTAACATGTGTCCGTGCATAGATTTTGTTGAAGATACATACAAGTTCTTGTTTGTTGTTAAATCGCCGAAAACTCTTGCAACAGCCTGTGATTCCGCGATATCACCGAGCCCTGTGCTTGTTCCGTGAGTGTTAATGTATTGAACATCTTGCGGTTTCAAGCCGGCATCACTCAAAGCAAGTTCCATAGCCTTCGTTGCGCCGTTTCCTTCCGGGCAAGGTGCAACCATATCATAAGCATCAGCAGATTGTCCATATCCTACGATTTCTGCATAAATATGAGCACCTCGTTTTTTAGCCATCTCATATTCTTCAAGAACAAGAACTCCGGCACCTTCTGACATAATAAATCCGTCTCTGTCTTTATCATAAGGTCTTGATGCTTTTTCCGGTTCATCGTTTCTTTTGGAAAGTGTTCTTGCTGCAGAGAAAGCACCGATACCAACGTCACAAATTGTAGCTTCACAACCACCTGCAATCATGATGTCAGCATCACCGTACTGAATTGTTCTGAATGCGTCGCCAATCGAATGAGAACCTGTTGCGCAAGCTGATACAACTGCTTTGTTAACACCTTTATAGCCGTATTTCATAGAAATTCTTCCCGACGGCATATCAACAATCATCATAGGAATGGTGAATGGCGAGCATTTTGTAGGTCCCTTTTCCAAAATAGCTTTGTGGTTTTTTTCAAAAGTTTTAAAACCGCCGGCCGCAGAACTTACCATTACGCCGATTCTGTACGGGTCGATATCAACCTCTTCCAATTTTGCATCTTTAATAGCTTCATCAGCTGCTACAACTGCAAACTGTGTGAATCTATCCATTTTTTTCGCATCTTTAGGATCAATATATTTTTCCGGGTCGAACGTTTTGCATTCACCTGAAATTTTTACGGTGTGCTTAGTGGTATCCATTGCTTCTGTCAAAGATATACCGCTTTTTCCGGCAATAATTGAGTTCCAAAAAGTATCTACTCCCACGCCAAACGGAGTAACTGCTCCCATTCCTGTTATTACAACTCTACGTTTTGTCATCTTTTCCTTTTCCTTAATAAATAGGAGGGCGAAAATAGATATCCTCACCCTCCTAATATAAATTTAAATCTTACTATGAGTGTGCGTCGATGTAGTTAACAGCATCTTGAACTGTTTGAATTTTTTCAGCTTCTTCATCAGGGATTTCGCAGCCGAATTCTTCTTCAAAAGCCATTACCAATTCAACTGTGTCTAAAGAGTCTGCACCTAAATCAGCAGTGAAGCTTGCTTCCGGAGTAACTAAAGCTTCATCGCAGCTTAATTGGTCAACTACAACTTTTTTTACTTTTTCTAATGTACTCATGTTTTTTATCCTCTTATTTATTGTGTAATACACTATTCTACTAAATTATACTATTTCAAGATAATTTTGCAATAAACTTCAAAAATTGTTACACTTTGTTAGATTTTTAGGTGCAATATTAAGTTTTGTAAATCTAAAGAAGAGATAATAGGCAAGTTTTTTCTTTTTCAATACTTTATTAAAGTATTGAAAATGTAAATGTAAGAAATAGATTGGAGAAAAAATGAGTAAGATTTCGCTGGGATTAGAATATGGTGCAAGTTTAGCAAGAAGATTTTTCGGGAGAGGTGCAAAACCTGCTATTGAAACCGCCCAAACAGTTCCTGCAAAAATTCAGTCTATGACAAGAACTTTAAGAGACCCGATAACAGGTAAAGTTACGGGACTTGAACGAGAAATTACACTGGAAGGCGGAAAAAAAGGGCAGGCAAGAATTGATTATTTAGGCGAAGGCAAAAGAAAAATTACAATATTTAACGAAAATAACTTCCCATTCCTCTGGGAAACCAAATCTATTACAAGAGAAGAGGGAGGAAGCGTTTTTGGTGGCAGTAGAATTAATATTGATAAAGATAGGACAAGACACTGGGCATACACTGATAACATACGCTTACAGAAAGATTACAGCCAAGCAGGCTCGCTTGAGCATAAAGAATTGTCTTTTAATCATGTTTCAGGAAACGGATTAAATCATTATAGATACGATGCTTCTAAGGATAGAGTTTATGCAGAATTTCCATTGACAAGCAGTTATCAGGATATGGGAACAAGACCTCATAATACAGCAGGAGTGCAACACTCGATAACATGGGATGGCGGACGTCCTGAAAATAACTATTACAAGTTTACTCAACAAGGAACTAATTACCAGAATCTTCTGGACGCAAAAAAAGCTGCCGAGCAGGCTCGAATTGCAGAGGCAGAAGCTGCAAAGGCTGCTGCAATAAAGGCCGAACAAGAAGCTGCAGAAAAACTCATCGCATCTCGCCCCAAAGTAAATACAGGAAAAGTGTTCGGTAAAAACATTGAAGAATTTAAATGTATTGAAGAAACAAAAGCCGATGGAAGCATTGTAAGACGATATTTTGACCCCTATGCCTCAAACGGGAAATCAAATCCTATGATAACCACTATTGACAGAGGGAGCTATCACGAAGAAATTATCTATGATCCCAGAAAAGATATTAAACTAACATATAAACAGATAGGTGAAGAGCCGCCTGAAATCGAAATGTCAAAAGGCTGGAGATACAGATATACTTCTAAATATGACGATAAGGCATATTATAGACGTGATAAACAAATATATAATGACGGACAAAATTATGTAGATTTTCGTGATTCTGGCAATTATACTGTAAAGCAAATAGTTACTAAAAATCCACATTATTCGCCTGAACTTCAAGCGCAACGAGGCGAGCCTGAATACATATATTTGAGCCGATACCGCTCCTTCACACCTGAACAAAACAAGGCCCTGACGAAACGCAGGAAGGAAATTGAGCTAGATATGGCTAACAACGAAGTTGATTTAATGGATTTATTTAGGCCATATCAACCGAAATTTTAAGTAAGACATAAAGCGGCGGAGCCTGAAAGGCTCCGCCGCTCTTCTTATTAAATAAGATACAAATCTTTACATTAGCCTTTGTCGCAGCAATAACAGGCTTATATAAACAATACCTAAACGTTGATTTTTATTACTTATTAAAGTTTTAGTAAATTATGCCGTTATTATAATTTAAGAAAAAAATTCAACGTATGAAAGGAGTTTTTATGTCCAATATTAATTTTACCAAGTTGAGTAACGCTTCTTCTCCTGAGAACGAAAAATATCAAAAATACCTGGATGATAAAACCCAAACGGTTCTTGGCAATAAAGACAGCATATCTTTTAAAGATTTAACAACAAATTCGGTATTTGCATCCGAATACGAAAAGATGTCTGCAGATGAGAAGGAGAAAGTTCTTCAGATTGTGGGTATGGACGGCAATGAAAACGAAGTTACGGAAAAGGAATTGAGAGTTCTTTACACATTTTTAGATGCCAAACTTACCGAAGATGGTGAGTCTTTTGAGTTTGACGCCGCGACCTCTTTGGGCGGAAAAAGCGGTTTATCCGAAGCCACCTTTAGTGAAATTCGTGGAGTTTATGAAAATACTCTTTCTCAGAGTGAGCAAAAAGCGTTTAAATTAGCTCAAAGCAAATTACAAAAGTGCGAGCTGTACAATAAAGACGGAAGCATTAACAATGAAGAAGTCATAAAGGTTCTGCAATTCTTAAAAAGTGTTCCGAACTTAAAAAATTTATCATTGACTAACGCAAAACTCTTAGGAGAAGCTCTGGGCGAAGGGGTTGCCGGAATTTCAATTGTTCCTGACGATGGAACTATTGAAATTATATTTAATGATGACTTAAAAACAATAGCAAGTTATGATGCGTACGAATCGAAATTTAGAATCAGCTCTACCGAAAATGTTAACGGAACTGAATACTCACTTGATGGAAAAAAGATTGAGGCAGAAAAAATAGAACAAACGAAAGATGCAAACGGAAAATATATTTATGGCGATAAAGACGGTAACGGTAAAGTCAGCCGCGGAGATTTCTACGGCAATGAGGCCGTGTTAGAGTTTGTTAAACATAATCAGTGGTTCGGAAGAGAGTGGTCGGAAGTCGGTAAAGCTCTGAATTTGCTGTTACAAAATGTGTCTGCAGATAAGAACGAGTCAAATTCAATAAAGAGTATATTAAACACTTTAGTTGAAAAAGCCGACAAAAACAGCCATTCCGAAATAACATCAATACTTACGGCCATCTGGAATGAGAGTAATAACCGAAACATTAATGTTTATGAGCGTGATAGACTTTTACAAACATTATTCGGCCAAGATGCCGACGGACAACCTAAGTTTGTCCATTGTGATACTCTTCGTGACGGCGGTACTAAAGAAATAACTTTGAGGGATGGGACTTCCATTGTTCAAAACTTTAGTGCGGACAGTCCTCGTGAGCACAGAGGAAAGTTTATATACACAAACCCCGACGGTACAAAAGAATACTACGATGACGAGGGCATTCCAACAGAAAAATTTGAATTATAGGCTGCATAGCAAGGGCAAAATTATAAATACTCGCAGGCCTTACCCTGCGAGTTGTTAAATCACTTTTTATAAATATTTTTTGCCTCATTGCGTGATAAAAACTCATTTATGCCTTTTACAAAATCAAAATGGCCTAAAGCAGTTTCCCTCATAACAATATTTTTCAGCATTTCTTTATCAGGTGTACTCGCAGCACAGCTCATACCGGCTACCTGCTCCATAAAAGCCTGTTCAGGAGTTAACTTATTTGCTTCAGGTATAATCTTCTTCGCGACAAACTCAGCAATTTTACTTTTACCCTTAAAAGCCGGAGCCGGTGCAGTTGTTGAAGCTGTTGGATTAATTGTTGTCATATTATCTACCTCACACTAAAAATTACTACATATATATTAAAACAATTTCTCTAGAGAAATTGCTTATTTTCAATAACAAGTTTACAAATCTTCATAAAAAGTTATGAAATGGTTTGGATATATAATTTCAACCGTTCTGTTGAACGCTGCGCCAAAAGTTCGTTTTTGAGCTTTTTATCTTTTTTAGATACGCGTTTTTCAAGCGGCGGTAAAATTCCCCAGTTTGAATTTATTGGCTGGGGCGGTAAATAGCGGACGGAATTATCCTTTGATGAGATATGTTTAAGATGAGCTTTATCCGTAATATAAAAAGCTAAGGCCCCCAGCATTGTTTCTTTCGGGAGTTCCAGCATTTGCCTGCCCGACAGTTTTCTTGCCATATTAATTCCTGCAAGCATACCCGTTGCAATGGATTCCGTATAACCTTCAGTTCCGGTAATTTGTCCTGCAAAGAAAAGTCCTTCTCTTTTTCGGGTTTCAAGTGTCTGATTAAGAATTTGAGAACTGTTAATAAATGTGTTTCGGTGCATAACACCATATCTTACGATATTTGCGTCTTCAAGCCCCGGAATCGAGTGTAACAATTCTTTCTGTGCGCCCCATTTCAGATTTGTTTGAAATCCCACAAGATTAAAAAGCGTTTTAGCTGAATTATCCTGCCTCAGTTGAACAACGGCATAGTTTTCAAGCCCTGTCCTCTTATCAATAAGTCCTACAGGCTTCATCGGGCCGAATCTTAGTGTATCAACGCCTCTTGATGCAAGAACTTCAATCGGAAGACAGGATTCAAAGTATTTGGAATCCTTATCTACTGAATGCTGCTCAATTCTGGGCGCGTTAATCAGTATATTATAAAACTTTTCATACTCTTCTTTATTCATCGGGCAATTGATATAAGAAGCCTCGCCTTTATCATACCTTGAAGCCCAAAAAGCCTTGTCAAAGTTAATTGAATCGACCTCAACAATCGGTGCTATCGCATCAAAGAAGTGTAAATGTTCGCTATCTGTAAAATTTTGGATTGCCTCAGCAAACGCATCGCTTGTAAGTGGGCCTGATGCTATGATTACATTTCCGTCAGGGATCGTAGTTACTTCTTCTTTTATGATTTCTATATTAGAATCATCTTCAATTTTTTTTGTAACCGCCTGTGAAAAATCTTCTCTTGCGATGGCAAGAGCGTTTCCTGCCGGAACAGAGTTTTCATAAGCAATTTTTATTAATTCTCCGCCCAAGAGTTCCATCTCTTTTTTTAGCAGACCACAGGCATTTGTTATATCAGACGAGCCCAGACTGTTTGAACAGACGAATTCCGCACAGTCTCCTGTAACATGAGCTCCGGTCATTTTTTTCGGACGCATTTCGTAAAGCTTAACGTTAATTCCTCTTTTAGACAGTTGTAAGGCGGCTTCCGAACCTGCAAGTCCGGCTCCGATTATTTTCACTTCCATATTTTATCCCCTTGTTTCACACCAAGTCGTTTTTTGTGTGCACTTTATACTTATTTTCCGGAGATGTTTATAAACGGAACGGAGTTTCCAAGCATATATTGAGGCATCTTGCCGTCCCATTTTTGAACAGCCTCATACTGAACAAGAGATTTGTTCTGGCTTAAAGCTTTTGCACGTATAGCCATAGATTTTGCTTCTGCTTCCGCAGCAATAACTTTTTGTCTTGCTTCTTCTTCGACCTGAACGGTTTTGTTCTTTGCTTTCAAGGCTTCCTGCTCTGCAGTAACCTTACTTTCGATTGCACGCTCAAAGACTTCTGAGTAATTAATTTCGGTCATCTGGAAGTCCGTTACGTTGATATAATTATCCATAAGCTGTGCCTGTAATTTAGTTAGAATATCTCCGGTTGCTTTTTCTCTGTTTGCAATCAAATCCTGCGCATTCCATTTGCCTATAATATCTTTAATGGTACCTTCTACAACAGGAGTTAGAATTGTACTTACATAATCCGTTCCAACTTCCTGAAACAGTTTATTAACCTTATCCGGCTGTACATTATAGTTTATAACGTATGTAATTCGGGCCTGTTGAATATCTTTTGTGTAAACGGAGGTTGTTAATGTATTTTTTTGAGTCTTAACGTCCATTGTGCGAAATTTCTGGATAAAAGGAAAGATTAAATGCAGTCCTTCTCCGTAGCTTTCAGGCTCAACTTCGCCAAGTCTTATTTTAATACCTCTTTCCCCAGGGCCAACCATAACAAACGGATTGCACATAATAATGAAACACACAAGCAGAGCCAGCACAAGTACAGGCATTCCAAAAAACTTTTTGTCCATAAAACTCCTTTCTTATTATTTCAAACCAATGAGCGCCAATGCTATGTAAAGAGCCGCTACGAGAAATATAAATATTCCAGCCAATATAAGCATCTGTTTGCCGTATTTTTTGTAAAGGTTTTCACCAAGTATACAGCACAATGTTATAATACACAGATTCACTAAAATTATTAGTGATAGAAATAATAACAAGACTCGTATAACCATAGACCGCGACCTAAAAACTCTAATCTTTTTTTACGGTGCTTTTGATATGCAGCTCTCTCATCTGCTGGAGAGAAGCTTCGCCCGGCGCATCGCTCATCAAGTCTTTAGCACTTGCATTTTTCGGGAATGCAATAACATCACGGATTGAATCTGTTCTGCATAACAGTGCAACCAGTCTGTCAAGCCCGATTGCAAGCCCTGCGTGCGGCGGAGTACCGTATTGAAGGGCATTAACCATAAATCCGAATTTTTCTGCGGCCTCCTCTTCTGTAAGCCCCAGAGCTTTAAAGATTTTTTTCTGAACTTCGCTTGAATGGATTCTTACACTTCCGCCGCCAAGCTCTGTTCCATTGTATACGATATCGTAAGCAATAGACTTAACATTACCCAAATCACCACTGTCTAATTTATCTAAATCTTCTAAGTTAGGAGAAGTGAACGGATGGTGCATAGCCATATATCTTCCTTCTTCATCAGACCATTCAAACATCGGGAAGTCTACAATCCAAAGAAGATTGTGCTTGCTCTCATCAATGAGATTCAATGATTTTCCGAAATGTAATCTCAATCGGCCCATGATATCGTAAACAAGTTTCGGCTTATCAGCAACAAAGAAAATGATATCACCGGCTTCTGCTCCGGCTCTTTCCTGAATCTGCTTGGCCTGTTCTTCTGTCACAAATTTAAGTACGGGAGACTTAGCGCTTCCGTCTTCTAAATAAATAATATTAGCAAGTGCTTTTGCCCCGAATGATACGGCAAGTTTTGTAATATCATCAATATCTTTTCTTGAGTATTTGGCTCCGCCCGGGATTCTTATACCGCGGACAATACCGCCGTTAAGCAGTGTATTTTTAACAATATCGAAGTTTGATTCGAGGATAATATCTCCGATATCAAACAATTCCAAACCGAATCTTGTATCAGGTTTATCAGAACCATATCTGTCCATAGCTTCCTGCCATGGCATCTGGATAAACGGAGGCTTAATTTCAACTCCTGCAGCCTTGAACGCGTCTACAAGAAGCCCTTCTACAACATTGATAACATCCTGCTGCTCTACAAAAGACATTTCCATATCGATTTGTGTAAATTCGGGCTGTCTGTCTGCTCTTAAATCCTCATCACGGAAGCATTTTGCTATTTGATAATATTTTTCGATTCCGCCAACCATAAGAAGCTGTTTGAAAATCTGAGGAGATTGAGGAAGTGCAAAGAATTTACCCGGCTGAACTCTTGATGGAACCAGATAATCTCTTGCGCCTTCAGGAGTTGTTTTAATCAAAATAGGTGTTTCTACTTCCAAAAACTCCTGATTATTTAGATAATTTCTGACTGCCTGCACAATGTTGTGTCTTGTCTTTAGATTGTGAAGCATTTTTTCGTTTCTTATATCTAAATATCTATATTTCAAGCGGATATCTTCAGAAACATTATCATCACCCAGAACAAAAGGTAAAACTTTTGATTCAGCAAGAATCTCAACAGAATCAGGATACATTTCAACCTGTCCTGTAGGATATTTTTCATTGTAAGTTTCTTCAGGACGTTTTGTAACCTTACCTTTTACCATAATCACATATTCGCTTCTGACTTTTTCAAAAGCTCTATGAACTTCCGGGTTAATCTGCGGATTGGCAACAAGCTGAAAAAATCCGCTTCTGTCTCTTAATTCTATAAATAAGATTCCGCCTAAGTCTCTGACAGTTGAAACCCAGCCGGATAGTGTAACTTCTTCATTTAAATTATTGAGGTTTAATTCACCGCAATTATTTGATTTCATTCGAGTTTTCAATTCATTCATCTCCCTATAAAAATTCTTTTTTGCCCTAAAATCGTAACAAAAACAGGAACGCTTGTAAAGAGAGACCATAATAAAAGTATTTATCTGTTTTCCGGAAAATTTTTGTACTTCTTAACTTTTTGTATTATAGTATAATAGTTACATTAAACGAATAAGGAGGTAAAATGGTCCAACAATTTAATACCCCTCAGAAAACGCGTCAGGCTGTCATTTTATTTTTAAAAGGTTCTGCTACGCCCATTGTTATGTATTTTGAAAATCCGCAGGCGATTTACGCAGAGCTTAAACAGCTTATGAAAAGTCCCACTCCGGTTTTGGTAGAAAAAGAACCGATGGGACCGATTAAGAAATTGTGCTTTGTATCAACTCAGATTGCAGGGCTTGTTTTACAGGAAGAGCCATACTCATAGACGGAGATTAAAGTGTACAATATTCTTATTGACGATATCGAAAAAAATGCAGAAAAAACTCTCCACTATGAGTTCAGCGATGAAATTAAAGAACTGGATTGCAAAGTGGATGCTGATTTGGAGTTCAAATCTCTCGGCGACTTTATTGAAGTTAAAGGGCATGTTCAAGGTGTAATTCCTCTTGAATGCGACAGATGTCTGAATAAGTTTGATTACAATCTGGACTTTGATATTGATGAGACTTTTGCAAAATATTCACTTTATAATGAATACGCACAAGAGGTCGAACTACAGCCGGGACAATTTATTACAGACCTGAACGGCAAAAAAGATATTGATGTTTATGACTTATTGTATCAATCTGTAATATTACAGTTACCAAATAAAAAAGTTTGTGGTATAAATTGTAATGAGGGATTATTTGTATCAGATGAAGAATTAAAACCTCACGACGAAAGAATGGATATATTCAAAAATATCAAAATTGATAATTAATCCGATAATATAAGTAGTACAACAAAGAAAGGTATAGGAAAATGGCAGTACCAAAGAAAAGAACGGGGCATAGCGCTCAAGGAAAAAGAAGATCAAACTGGAAGGCAACCAAGCCTGAATTAACAACCTGCCCGAATTGCGGAGCAAAAGTTTTAACACACACCGTGTGCACGGCTTGCGGTCAGTATAAAGGCAAAGTTGTTTCAAGAAAAGCTGAAGGTTTTGTTGAAAATGCGGAAGTGAAAGAAACAAAGCCTGCTAAAAAAACGGCAGCTAAAGCTCAAAAACCTGCAGAAGAAAACGTAAAAGCAGAAGAAGCTAAGGTTGTTGAAGAAAAGGTTGAAAAGGCTGAAGCCGAAGAAACTGCAAAGGAAGAAGCAAAAGCTGAGGAAGTAAAAGAAGATAAAGACGAAACTCCCGAAGCTTAGTTTTAGACATCAAAAGATAAAGGGAAGAGTTAAACAATGACAAGAATAGCTATTGACGCAATGGGAGGCGACCACGCTCCGTTTGAGATAATTGCAGGTGCGGTATGGGCAGCAGCGGAATACGGTGTTGCATTAGAACTGGTAGGCAAACAGGACAGAATAGAACATTGTCTTGAAGTTATTCAGCAGGAGGGATTTCTCTCCGATTGCGGTAAGGCCGGCAGAAGAAGACGGGTTAGAGTCGATGTTAAATCACTTGATATCAAAATCACACACGCCTCTGAGATTATAGAGATGGGCGAAGCTCCAGGGCAGGCTATTCGTAAAAAGAAAAACTCTTCAATAGTTTTATCGGTAAATTCGGTTGCAACAGGAAGCTCTGATGCTCTTGTTGCGGCCGGCTCTACCGGTGCTGCAATGGCTTCAAGCTTGTTCGGTCTGGGAAGAATCCCCGGTATTGACAGACCGGCAATTGCTGTTACGCTTCCGACAATGAAGAAACCTATCGTTATTATAGACGCAGGTGCGAACAGTAATTGTACACCGCAAATGCTCAGGCAGTTTGCTATCATGGGATTAACCTTCTCTAAAAATGTTTTAGGAATAGAAAAACCGAGGGTTGGTGTTCTTAATATCGGTGAAGAAGCCGGTAAGGGAAACGAACTTGCTCAAAATACGTATAATCTTCTTGAAGAAGAAAAAGAAAAATTTAATTTTATGGGTAATATTGAAGGCAGAGAATTGTTCCTTAACCTCTGTGATGTTGTTATTTGCGACGGGTTTGTCGGTAACGTCGTTCTGAAGGTAACGGAAGGAACTTCTTCTTTATTGTTCAAAATGATAAAAAGCGAATTTAAATCTGATTTTCTTGGCATGCTAATCGGACTTCTTGCTAAGCCTTTTATGAAAAGGATTTACGAAAAAATTAATTATGAAGAGTTCGGAGGAGCACTGCTGCTTGGCGTTAAGGGTATAACCGTTATATCGCATGGCAGAAGCAGGGCTTATGCAATTAAAAACGCCGTAAGAGTTGCTAAAGAAGCTGTTGAAACCGGTGTTAACAGTAAAATTTCCGAATCTATCGAAGGATAAGATTTTAGCGCTGTACAGCAGATAATGATGCTGCAACAGGTTTTTTATAATTGCTTTCTCTTTTATGAAAGCATATTTATGCTGCTCTGAATTAGCCCGGCTTACTAATAGTTTTAATACAGATTTTTCTGTTTAATAATAGTGTTAAATCTTTTTCATACTTCCAGCTATTCTTAATTCCAAAGAGCCTAACGGCTCTTTTTCTTTTCAGAGCGAGTTCTGACAGAAATTTTTATCGGAGTGCCGATAAAGCCGAAGGCTTCACGCAGTTTGTTTTCTAAATATCTTTTATAGTGGTCTTTGAGTAAATCTTCATTATTTGCAAAAAGTACAAATGTAGGAGGTTCGATTGAAGCCTGAGTTGAATACATTATTTTAAGCCGCTTGTTTCTGATTGTCTGGGGCGGATTCAGAGCGTAAGCCTCGTTTACAATTTTATTTAAAAGCCCTGTTGAGACACGTTTTGAACGTTCTTTTTGAACTTCAACCACTTTTGTGAAAATTTGGTTTAGGCGCTGGTGTGTTACCGCGCTTATGTAGATTTTAGGAACGTAGTCCAAGAAGGGAATCTCATTTGCAATTTTTTGTTCAAATTTATTAATTGTGTTGGATTTTTTATCCTCAATCAAATCCCATTTGTTTATTGCAATAACCATCCCTTTGCCGGCTTCCGTAATAATAGAAGCTATTTTTTTGTCCTGATCGGAAATCCCGTTTACGGCCTCTGTTGCATCAATTACCATAAGAGCGACATCACATTCTCTAATTGAGCGTATGGCTCTGTCTACCGCGAATTTTTCCACGCCGTAATCAACTTTTGATTTTTTTCTGATACCTGCGGTATCAATGATTACAAACTCCTGTTCGTTGTATATTAGCCTTGAATCAATGCTGTCTCGTGTTGTTCCGGATATGTCTGATACAATAACTCTTTTTTCGCCGAGAAGCGCATTTACTATAGAGGATTTACCGGCATTTGGTCTGCCAACGATTGCTATTTTTATAGTGGAATCCTCTTCATTATTTTCATCATATTCAAAATCAGAAGTTATTTCTTCCAGCAAATCTCCTACACCGCCTGAACCATGGAGTGCACTAATCGCAATAGGGTCGCCTATTGCAAGAGAATAGAAATCACTTATCATTGTAATTTGATTATGCGAATCAACTTTGTTTACCGCAAGATATATCGGCTTGCCGGATTGTCTGAGGATATTTGCGATATCAGAATCAACAGGAGTAACGCCTTCTATTCCGTCAACAATAAATATAATTTTGTCTGCTTCTTCACAGGCAATTCTTGCCTGATCATATATAGAAACCATTATTTCATCTTCATCACCCGGAACAATACCGCCTGTATCAATTACAGTAAAAGGTTTGTTCTGCCACTCAACATCAAAATAGATTCTGTCTCTGGTAACGCCCGGAAGGTCATCCACTATTGACTGACGTTTGCCTACAAGTCTGTTTACAAACGTTGATTTGCCTACATTTGGGCGTCCTACAACTGCGATAATCGGTTTCTTTTTCATAAACCAAGTTTAGCACAAAGTTTTTTTTGTAGCAAAACTACCTTAAAAACCTTGAGATTTCCGACTGAATATAATTGGCCTTGGTAATGTATTTTGATAGCTGAATATATTTATCTCCGCCTTCTCCGTATGGAGTTTGAAGCGTCATAAGTTCATCTACGCTTTTATTAATATTTTCAAGCTTACTCAAAGATTTTTTTATCTCTAATACTTGAGAAAAACGCTTAGGAAGTTTGGAGAGACAAAGCTGTCCAAGCATATCCAGACTTTTCTTAACTCCCGAATACTTGGTTTTCATTTTGTTTGAAAACGCATTAAAAATCCCTCCTGAAATCTTTGCAGATAAGCTCGTCTCATTATATATTTCGGTCAATTCCCGATGCTCTTCTATCAGCTGCTTTTTTCTGTTAAACAAACTTTCAACAGCGGTAAAATCGTGAATATCTTTTGCTGCCTGTATTTGAGATTCAAGAGATTTTATTTCCTCTTCTGTCTTTGCAAGCTTATATTCAAGCTTAAACAACTCGTCTGAAACATCTTTGTACGCTTCTTTTTGCAAAATATTATAATCGTAGTCATTTAAGCGCCTGACAGGCTCTGTAACATTTGCTTGCAGATGAATATTTTCAGGCTGCATAAAAAAATTTTCCTCGTCTGTTTTTAAAAAAAGATTCTTTTTATTGTTAGCGAAAAAATCTCCAGTCATAAGTAAATTATACTATTAATCTATTCTTTCTTCAATTTTTGCTTTAATTATCCTTGCCGGATAATAATCCGGCAGAATTGTTAAACACTCGCAGATTGAATCATAAGCCTTTTTGTCATCATGTACTTCAAGATAGTATTTTGCAAGCATAAAATGAAGTTCGGGGTCGTTATAGCGAAGCATTTTTGACTTTTCCATATATTTCAGTGCGGCTGAAAAAAATTTGTTTTCAAACATTACTCTCGCTGCAAATTTGTACGTTTCATAATTAATTGCAGATAACAGTTCCAAGCCTCCCAGCAATTGTTCTACAAAATCAAGCTTTTCATTTTTCAAAAGAAAATCCATATCAATTTCAAGAAAATTTCTTATCTGAAAATATGTCGGATACTCTTCAATGTATCCTTCCAGGATTGAGCACAAAGCCTTACCCCATTTGGCGCGCGGCGAATCCAGGCTTGCAAAAATTGTCTTTGCACTTTCTAAATCATCTTCTAATACACACAAGTAGGCATGTTCTATTGAACCCGGCTTTATCTCTATCCGGTTATTGTCCAGAAAAAAATATTTACTTTTCATTCTTTTTATTAATTCGTAAGGATTTTGACTTTTCGTCAACAATGATTTCCTCATCTCCTTTTACAGATGAATCTATCTTGTCATTAAGCGCCGTATTGCCCGTCTTGAGCATGTCTGCTACAGAATCAACGGCAGAAACATTCGTATTTTTACCAATCAGGTTGGCAAGTTTAATCTGATAATATATTTCTTCACGATAGATTTTAACGTCTTTGTCTGCCTGTATCGCAACTTTGCAAACACCGTTCCTTGCCTCGACAATAGTTATTTCAATATTGTCGTTTATCATTATTTTTTGACCGTTTTTTCTGGTAATTACGAGCATTTTTGTCCTTAAAATCTAACTGTTTTTAAACATTGGAAAACTTATATCATATCCGGAACCCGAGAGTACGACCTGACCTGCAAGCTGGTTGTCAAGGTTAAATATAAGCGGTGCCAGCAAATTAATGGTAGTTCCGTGAGGATTATCCTGAGGTATTGATGTTATATTCATTACAAGAACACTTTCTACATTCGTTATCTTTAGCTTGTCGACAACAGCGTCCGGCAAATCTATCGTATAATCATAATTCAGTGCTGATACAGATATTATAGGAAATGCTAAGGCCGGATCCTCAATTGACTGAAGCCATTTGAATAAAGTATCCTTATTCGGATCCAATATAACAAACCGCTTTTGTACATCAAATCCTATTATCGGTAAAACAAAATTAAAAATTCTGCTTTCTTCTATATCAATCTCACCAAATCTATGTGTACTTAATTTCATCCTCTAACTTTCTTATTTTAAAAACCTGTTGACAATTGATTTGTCAGTATTGATTGTATAACCTGCGGACTGACTGAAGTGTTGTTCATGTTGCCGCCCAAAAGCATATTAATCATTGCATTATTATTCTGAGCCCCTGTCAATAATGACAAATCAGACATGTTGTTATTATTTAACAAATTCCCAAAACCTGCATTCTGCAAGACACGAAAGGCTGCGACAATCTCTTCATTAGTCGGGGTCTCGTCCATATTCATACTGGAAAAATCTTTATATTCTTTAAATTTTCCCGGATTAATATCTGCACCCCTGTTCATTTCACGCATAATATTTTTAATCTTTTGGTTTTCGTAATCGCTTCTTGCGGCATCTGAAAACCCTGAGCCGAATTTGCTTTGAACGAATGCGTCTAATTCAGAAGCTTGATCTGTTTCATCGCTGCAATTATCGGGGGATTCCAGACATGTCTTGCCTTTTTGGGCATATCTCCCTACTTGATTATCAGGTGATAGGGATATTGCTTTATCATAGTTTTCAATTGCTTCTTCTTTCTTGCCTATCTGAGCAGCCGTAATAGCTTTATAATAATACGCTACCGCATTTGAAGGATCGTTTTTGATAATTTTGTTCAAAACTTCGTAGCACTGAGAGTAGTTCCCGGCCTTATACATTTTTATTGCGGATGCCAAATCTGAATTAGTTGTAGTTTTAGCACTTACAAGATTCATTGTAGTTGTACAAATTGCTATACTTAGTAATAAAAGAATATACTTTTTCATATCAACCCTTCTTATTTTATTTATCACTTATTTATAATATACATCATAGTTTGTTTCTTGATATACACCAGATAATTGAATTATACAATATCTTTATAAGGATAACAAGCTTTGAGTCAACAAAAACTCGCATATTTCTTTTTCAAGCTCTACATTGAACAGACGGTTAATCTCTTTAATAAAATAACAGGGGCTTGTTACATTGACTTCAATTATTTTTCCGTCAATCACATCCAGACCTGCCATAGAAATTCCCATTGAGTTTAATTTTTTTGCAACCCGGCTGAAGTTCTCAAATTCTTCGGGTGTCAGTTCAGCTTTTGTTATGTAGTTATCATTATGCGTATTAAATTTAAAGTCATCATTTGTCGGAAGTTTTTTGATGCAGTATTTAAGCACTCTATCTCCGAGTGTGAGCACGCGTTTATCTCCCTTTCTTACTCCGGGGATAAATTTTTGCACCATAACAAGAGTTGTTTCATTATTTGTCATGGTATTAATTATGGTTCTGGTATTAGGATCGCCCTCGTAAAGATACATCACGCCCGAGCCAAAGCACCGATTGAGCGGCTTTAGGACTATTTCTTTATGTTCTTTTAAAAATTCTTCAATATCCTTTAGAGACGAAGTGACAATATTTTCGCTCATTAAATCCTTAAAATATACGCTATGGAGTTTTTCGTTAAAATCTCTGATTGCTGCAGGAGAATTAATAACACGAGGCTTGTCTACAAAATCGAAAATATAGGTAGCGTTGATATAGTCAATATCGACCGGAGGATCTGGACGAAACATTACAATATCAAAGCTGTTAATTTCTTTGGTTTGAAGAACATCTTTATAAAAAATATTATCATTCGATAAAAACGTTTCGTAGCATTTTGTATAAGCAATATCACCTCTGAGTGAAAGATTTGGAATTGTAGTTATATATACTTCATTTTTTCTTTCAAGAAATTCTTTAATAATCCAAAAGTTGGTAACAAGTTTGTTAAATTCAAAATATTTAAGCTCAATTTTATCAATAATAAA
Organism: Candidatus Gastranaerophilales bacterium; assembly: GCA_944324435.1. Lineage (GTDB taxonomy): Bacteria > Cyanobacteriota > Vampirovibrionia > Gastranaerophilales > Gastranaerophilaceae > CAG-196. The sequence goes on along the minus strand of CALUWH010000010.1, from coordinate 25,848 downwards.
CAAAATTTTCTTCATAAAAACCTCTCATAAAGCTTATAGTAACACTAATTTATTTGATGTACAAGTTGACTTGATTGGTATAAATGAATTATTATAAAAAAGGTTTATGAGAAAGAAGCAGTATAAAAAAGAGCGAAAAGAGAGTTTTTTTTCTAAAATTGTTAATTTCACATTGACAATTCTACTGGCCTGTGTGATTGGCGCACAGGTATGCACTGCGGCAAACAATAACCTCAGAATAGCGCAGGTTAGTGATGCTCACTATTCTTCTTTTGAGGAAAATACTTCTTATAAATTTTTGAAAAAATCCGGTGATTTGTTAAATGACGTAATCTTTCAGATAAACACCTCCGGACCTTATGATTTTGTAATGTTTACAGGCGATTTGGTTAATAAACCAAAGGTAAGCGAACTGGAAAAATTTACTTCATACGCAAATAAACTTATTTTTCCCTGGTATGCAATTGACGGCAACCATGATATTAACATTGACGGGCCGCTTACTAAAGCAAAATTTATGGAAGTTCTTGCAAATGCTAATGAAAATATGCAGCAAAACAATATTTACTATGCTTTTACGCCTAAAAAAGGGTTTAGAGTTGTATGTCTTGATTCTATTATAGACTATAAGCTTACTTCCAACGGCGAAGTCTCAAATGAAGAGTTTTTATGGCTAAAAGAAGAACTGGATAAGCATAAGAAAGACATAATAGTAATATGCACACACGTTCCGCTTGTCGAGCCTTATAACAGCTCAAACCATAAGCTTATAAATGATTATGAAATCTGCAGACTTATTAAGAATCATGAGAATCCCGTTGTAGTTCTGCAAGGACATTACCATGCAGCAAAGATAAAACAGATGAATAATATGCTTGTGGTCTCTTGCCCTTCACTTGTCACATATCCGAATGCTTTCAGGGTGATAAATATTAATTCCCAGAAAAACAAAGTTCTGGTGGACGTTTATTTGAAAGAGACTAATTTAAAAGATATTCAGTCACGTTCAAAACTCAGGCTTATTGGTTCTGAAAGATTATATGGAGAAGAAAGTGACAGAAACGCTAGTTTTGAATTAAAATTTAATAAGAAGAAGGATTAATAAATATGGAAGAATGTTTAAGAGATGAATTTAAGATAAAGTTTAGAGGTGTCAGGGGTAGTTACCCTGTTGCAAACGGAGATTTCTTAAAATACGGAGGAAATACTTCCTGTATTGAAGTTCGAGTTGGCGGACATTTAATTATACTTGATGCAGGAACCGGTTTGATTAGTCTTGGAAATGAGCTTATGCACAAGTATATTGAATCCGGTACAACACTCACAGATAGAACTCCGGTCAGATGTACAATTCTTTTAAGCCATATTCATCTTGATCATATTCAGGGATTCCCGTTCTTTAGACCGTCTCATCTTTCATCAACAAGGATGTGTATGCTGGGGGGAGTTAATTATAACGAAACTTTAGAACAGGAATTATCAAAGATTTTGTTCTCAAAATCTTTTCCTCTTGATTTAGGCGATATTGCAGCGGATTTGAAGATTCTTGATATTAATGAAACCAATTATATTATATTTACACCGGGCGAAGATATGCCTAAGATTTTGAGAGTAAACGAGCTTAAAGAAGGGGATTACACTGACGAGGACGTTGTGGTTACCTGTTATAAATCTTATGCGCATCCGCAAAACGGCGTATTTATATATAAAATCGCTTATAAGGGCAAAACTCTGGTTTATGCAACAGATAAAGAAAGTTATCCGGGCGGAGATAAAAAATTGGTAAAATTTGCCAAAGGATGTGATTTGCTAATCCATGATGCTCAGTATTCTACGGAGGATTACCTGAGTATTTACGTTCCTAAGCAGGGTTTCGGGCATTCAACCTTTGAAATGGCGCTTGAAAGCAAACAGCAGATAGGCGCAAAGAAAATGGTATTCTTCCACTATGAGCCGGGTTATAATGATGAAAAACTGGACATGCTCGCGGAAGAATACGCTTCGGATGATGCGGTATTTGCTTATGAAGGTTTGGAAATGGCTCTTTTATGAAAAATTTAATTGCAGTTTTCTTGTTACTTGTAACTCTATTTTGTTCGGGCTACAGAAAACCGTATAAGTATACTATAGAAGCGGAAAAAAATGCTTTTTATCATAATAATGTGGGGTTGAATTATTTAAAAGACCGGATTTATTACGCTGCTATTCAGGAGTTTAAGATTGCAATAAATTTGAGCTCCAATACACAGGCGACTGCGATTTTTAAAAACAATCTGGGTGAAACCTATATGTTTATAGGTTATCCGGAGATGGCAAGAGTTTGTTTTGAAGATGCGGTGACTTTGTACGGGCTTAACTTTAAGTATTATGTAAACTTAATGGAATGCTATAAGGTGCTTGGAATAACGAATACAAAAATTAAAGAATATCAGGATTCGGAGAATCCTTACGATAAGATTAAGCTCGGGCTTTTGCATATTCAGGCCGGAAATACACGGCAGGGTGTTATTATACTGGACGAGTTTTGCAATGAGGAACCGGACTTAGTGATTACTCCTGCTGTGCGGCAGTATCTAAAAGAGGTCACTTCTAAAATGTAACTTAGACTTGCAAAAAGTCAGCATTTTTTTGTAAACTTCCGGAAACGATTGCAGGAGTAAAATTTTGCAAATTCAGGGAGGGAATAAAGTCTCTTCTTTTATTTAAAAAATTGCATCATTGTTTGTGAGATTTTTTTATTTATATAAAATGCTGTTTTTTGTGGGGGCGAATTTCTTAAAGCACAATGATTAATAATGTTAAAAGCCATAACGGCATTGCCGTCAGCAATTTGTGTCAGTGTTGCATGGCACTTCTGAAGAACTTTTTTTAAACCGAAATCACGGTTAAGCATACCTTCATTCATAATTCTTCTCGTAAGTTCTGCCAGAAATGTATATGCCTTTAGGGTAGATTTTTCATCTCTTAAATAATCTTTTTCAAATCGAGAGCCTTCGCTCCAGTCACGCATTGCAGCCAATTCTTCTCCAAGGAAAAGCCTTTTATCATTGAGTATAAAGTTAGAGCGGTATGCAGGCATCTCTGAATACATAATGCTTAACATGTTATCCCGGGGTATATTAAAATCTTGCTGTACTTCTTTCCAGCGATTTAGGTCATCCACACCCTGATTATCCAGCTCCATAGCGATTAACGCAAGTCGGCCGCCATCACTTGTCTTCATATTATCAGCAATAATATTTTTATATCCTTTAAAATTTTTATTTGAATAATTGTCTACTTTCATACTATGTGAAAAAACTCTAAAAAAATTTTTTGCTATTAGCATAAAAATATTTTATAATAGGTTTATGGACAAAAAGGCAGTATATGCAGGGACTTTTTATCCTGAAAATCCCGATGAACTGAATAATTTGCTCAATTCATACAAGCAGGATGTAAAGATAGATTATAAAAGCAAGGCGGTTATAGTTCCGCATGCCGGCTATATTTATTCCGGTCATGCTGCTATGGCAGGATTTCAACATTTGGAGCCTGCTGAAAATATTTTTATTATAGCTCCGTCTCATCACGAGAGTTTTAATAATATTGCGCTTCCTGAGTATACATTTTTTGAGACCCCTCTCGGGAATCTGGAGGTTAATAATAAATTAATTGCAGATATTGCTGAAAAGTTTCCTTGTATTGTCGCAGATGAAGTTTTTGACAAAGAACATTCAATAGAAGTGCAGCTTCCTTTTATACAAAATCTTTTTATCCCTCAAAGACAAAGTGCTGCAGATTTTATGAAAAGTCTTAAAAAAATCGGGAAAAGAATTAGAATAATTCCGGTACTTGTAGGTAATTGTGATTACAGGCTTATTTCAGATTTAATTTCAACATATTGGGAGGGCTCCTCATTTGTAATTTCTTCGGACTTGAGCCATTATTATCCGATTCAGGAATGCAGACAGATTGATACTTATACGGCAACAATAATTGAGACCGGGAAAATAGAGTTTTTACAGCCCCAGCAGGCTTGCGGTATGGTAGGAATTAAGGGGTTAGTTGATTTTGCAAATAATAATGATTGCTCAATGATACGAGCTGAAATGTATAATTCAGGAGATATCAGTAATGAAAAGGATAAAGTTGTAGGATACGGCTCCTGGTTTTTGTATACGGATTCAAGAAATGAGTTTATAGAGAGATACTATTCAAAATATGTAATAGAAATGGCAAGGCAAAGTATTATAGCTTCAATCAATCAGGAAGAATTTATTCCCCGGGGTATTCCGACGGTTTTAACCCAGTATGGTGCTTCCTTTGTGACATTAAAATTAAAAGGAGAATTAAGGGGGTGTATAGGCTCTGTATATCCAACAAAACCGTTAATTCTAGACATTATTGATAACGCTAAAAATGCTGCTTTTCAGGACCCGAGATTTGAGCCCTTGACAATAGAGGAACTTGAGAATCTTGAAGTTTCGGTTTCAATTTTATCCTCGATAGAGAGAATAAGTTTTAAGGATGAGAGAGATTTACTATCAAAAATTTATCCCTATGGAGTAATTATTGCAGAACGAAATAAGCGCGCAGTATATCTCCCTGTTGTATGGGAACAGCTTCCCGACAGGGAAATTTTCCTTAATTCGCTTAAAGAAAAAGCCGGACTTCCGCCGAATTATTTTTCAGGAACGTTAGAAGCCTATAAATTTAGTGCAATTTATATAACGGAAGAATAATTTTTTGTGTTATAATATTATTACTATGGATTTAAAGGAAGAGTTAAAACAGTTAATTATTAATACATTGGAGCTGGAAGATGTTGCTGTTAGTGATATTTCGGATTCAGAACCGTTGTTTGGCGAAGGCTTAGGCCTGGATTCAATCGACGCGCTGGAGCTTGGAATGGCAATAAAAAGGAAGTATAATATTACTCTAAGCAATAATAAGGAAGAAAATAAAAAATTTTTCTATTCAATAGATACACTCAGCGAATTTGTGGAGTCTAAAATTAATGAGTAAGTATTCAAAAGAAGAAATTTTTGAAGAAGTAAAAAAAATTCTCGTTGAAGAAATGGAAATCGACGAGGAGGCTGTTACTTCGGATGCGAATCTTTTTGAGGATTTGGAACTTGACAGCATCGACGCAGTAGATATAGCTGTTAGAATGCAAAAATTTACTGACAAAAAGCTTCCGCCTGAGGAGTTCAAGAAAATCAGAACAATTAATGATGTTGTGGAAGCCGTCTATGGGCTTGTTGAATAGATTTTTAAAACTTCTTAAAGCTGGGATGCCGATTATTACAATGCTTTGTGTAATCGTATTATTTCGTTTTACGGATTTTTTTCTGCTTAAATTTTATCCTGCAGTCGTTAACTTTGGATTTTTTATTGTATTCTTTTCCTCAATTTTCCGCGAGCATACAATTATACAAAAATTTGCAATGGCCGCTGAGGGAGAGAAGCTTAAACCTTGGGTTATGGATTACACACGAAAACTTACATACATCTGGTCGGGATTTATGTTTTTGAATTTTATTGCGGCCTCAGTAACGATATTTTTGCCGTACAAAATCTGGGCGGTTTATAACGGATTAATATCTTATTTACTGGTTGGCAGCTTTTTTGTTATAGAATATATTATAAGACTTATTTTTAAGAGGAAGTATGGCGATTGATTTTTATAATAAAAATCTGATTTTGAAATGTAATTGTGAGAATGAAAATTTGAAATTTATTCTTAATTTTATGAAAGAAAAATCAGAGTTAGTATCATTTTTTTCCGGCGGAACAACGGCGGAGAGCCGGAGCATACACAGAAAAGTTATAAATGTAATCAAAGAATGCAAAGATTTTTATGAAGACGTAAAACTGCAAAAAGGTCTTGAATTTATATCTACAACTACATTAAACCACAGGTATGGATTTACTGTGCATTATATGCTGCCGGCTCTTTTCGGTTATTGTATCAATACGGAAAGAGTCAATTATCCTGAAGACTTGAATGTTAAAAATGCACTTCTTGTAACCACTCCGTCTTTTTTGGATATGATGTGCAAGTATGATTATAAACCGGAAGTTTGTCCTGAGGTTATAATAAGTGCGGGAGCAAAGCTTGAAGATAAAACTTTTAAATACGCAAGAAGCATATCAAAAAGAGTCATTGACATGTACGGAAGTTCCGAAACAGGAATTATAGGCTGGAGGGAGAACGAAAATGATGCTCATAAGCTTTTGCGCGGTGTTCAGATTCTGGAATGCGAAGATGATTATACAAAAATAGCAACAGAATACTCCGATAATGAGTTTGAGGTACTTGGTGACAGGATAGAACAGACAGGAGAATATATTCGCTTTCTTGCCCGAAATGGCAGAATACTAAAGATTCAGGAAAAAAGAATCGATTCTTTATGCATGGAGGATGAAATAAAAAAACATCATTTTGTTAAGGACTGTATTTGCTTTGAAAATAATGGCAAGATAGCTGCACTTGCAGCATTAAATGAGGACGGTATGGATTTTATCCTAAAAAAGGGGAAGCTGACGTTTATTAAAGAACTTAAATCATTATTATTAAAACAATTTGAGGTTATACCTCAAAGGTGGAAATTTATTGATGAAATTCCCAAAACACTGAACGGAAAGATTGACAAAATGGCTATTGATGACATTTTTAACACTAACCTTTCGTTTCCGCTTATTATATCAAGGGAATTTGCAAAAGACAGGGCGTTATTCAGTCTGTGCTTTTTATCAGGCAGCAATTTTTTCAAAGGGCATTTTGATTCAATGCCGATTCTTCCAGGCGTTGTGGAGTTATACTATGCGGATTATTTTATCCAGGCAGCTTTCGGACTCAATTGCAAGAAAGGGCAGCAGCGCAGGATTAAGTTTGCTAATATCATTAATCCTGATGAAATCGTGAATTTGGAGCTTGTTAAAACAGCAAGCGGAGTGGAGTTTAAGTATTTTAAAGAAGATAAAATGTATTCAAGCGGCATTCTTCCTCTAAAGAATTGGTTTGAGGAGGCTGATTTATGAGAAATAAAAACATTACATCAGAAACAAAATTCAGGGTGCCTTTTTTTGACCTTGACCCGATGAACGTGGTCTGGCACGGAAACTATGTTAAGTATATGGAGATTGCAAGGTGTGATTTTTTCAGGAAGATAAAATACACTTATGATGATATGCGCGAAGATGGGATTATGTATCCTATTGCGAAGATGGATTTTAAGTTTATTAAATCCGCAAAATTTGATGAAGAGATTACGGTCAGATGCAGTTTAAAAGAACTTGAACCTGCAATAATTTTTAAATACGAAATTTTTTCCGGAGGGGAAAAGATTTTTGTCGGGAATACGATGCAGATAGGTGTAAATATTGAAACAGGCGAGAGTATGTTTGAAGCTCCAAAGAGGCTGAAAGAGAGTTTAAAAAAGGAAAAATAAATTTAGGAATCCCCTCGCCCCTTGCGGGAGAGGGTTAGGGAGAGGGGTTGGGTGGGAGAAGAAGGAGAAAAGTTTAGCAGTTGAGAAGAAGTTTTAGGATTAAAAGGTTGTTTGTTTTGAAAAAAATTTTATTAACAATTATTTTTCTATTGATAATATCTCCGGTTTTTGCGGATGTATTTGAGCATCCTAAGAAACTTGAAGAGATTACAAAGGAGCTTCCTGCGCTTGAGAGTGTCAGGTGTAAGTTTTCTCAGGAAAAGTATCTTCCTCAATCAGGCGTTACGTTGAAGTCTTCCGGAGATTTCGTCTTTGAAAAAAACAAGGGCGTAACATTTTACACAACGTATCCGATAACAAGCACAACTTCTTACACATCAAAAGAATACCGCCAGATAAACAGTGTTATTACTGCTATCTCATCCGGTGCATACTCTAAGCTGGAGAAAGATTTTAGATTCTATTTTGAGAAAAACAATGGAATCTGGATTCTGGGTCTTGCTCCTCAAAAAGATTCCAAGGTAGCAAATTATCTCAAATCAATCGAAATTGAGGGAAAGAGCGATATTTCAAGGATTGTTATCATAACTAAGGATTTAACAAAAACATCAATAAGGTTCACAAAATGAAACGGATTGGTTTTATAATTCTATCATTAATTTTCTTTGCCGCGGCGTTTTTGCAAGCAAAGCCTGTTGAGACGGAACTTCTGAAAGCTTTTATTACTCCGAATTCTCAGGCTGAAAAAAATATCGTAAAAATTGCCGGCATGTCATCAAAAAAGCTTAATATAATCCTTGAAGCCGACGATTTTGATACTCTGGAAGAGATGAAATCCGAGTTTGAGGAGTTCAAGCTCCAATCTTACGCTGATGAGGTTCTGGATGTTTACAGAAATTATCCTGCAAATTTTTTGACGGAAGAAGATAGGAACCTAATCAAGGCAAAAGATTACAAAACGCTTGAACAGAAGGGTTTGGAAAAGCTATATAATCCGCTTGGATTCTATGTTTCACCTCCTGATAAAGACCCGTATCTTTTTGCGAACGATTTTTTGATGCAAAATCAAAAGTTTCAGGAAGAAAACGTGATTAACTATAACGGCAAATTTTATTCCGTAATCCATGTTGAGACTGATAACCCATCTAAGATTATCGAAAAACAAAAGCCCGGGGTTTATCTTACAGGAACGCCGGTGCATTCTTATGTCACAAGTACAAAATCAAATACGGAAATTAATATAATCTGCTTTATCTCAACTCTTGCAATAATCCTGCTTGCAAGATTCTATTTCAAATCAATAAAAATTCTTTTCCCGATAATTTTGAGCATAGTGTTCGGAATCCTTATGGGATATTCTGTTTCAACATTTGTGTTTGATAAAATCCATATACTTACATTTGTCTTTTCAACTTCCCTAATCGGCGTGAGCCTTGATTACTCGCTGCATTATTATCTTACAGGCAAAGAAAAGGGATTCAAAAAAAGCCTCACATCCTCTATGCTTACAACTGTTACCGCGTTTGGAATTCTCGCTTTTTCGGATATTGAAGTTTTGAGACAAATTGCCGTGTTCACATCTTTCGGGCTTATCGGGGTTTATCTTTTCGTACTTATAATTCTTCCGATGTTTAAAATCGAAGTTAGCTCTGGCGGATTTAAAAAACTTGTTTACCCAAAGATTAAGCCGTACTTTTTTGCGCTAATCCTTGTTGTAATACTAATCGGCGGATTCAAAATCCAATTTAACGACAACTTAAAAAACCTGTACAATCCTCCTAAGGATTTGGCGTATGCAGAAAGCTTATACCAGAAAGTATTTACGCCCAAAAGTCCTGAATTTATTATAACAACAGGCAAAAATATTGATGAAATCCTTCAAAAAGAAGAAGAACTTAACCTTGATAACGCAATAAATTTGAGCCGTTTTGTCTCCTCAAGTTCAAGACAAAAGGAGAATATAGAACTCGTAAAATCTCTCTATGATGCGGATTTGGATAATTATGCAACATTTTTGAACAAAGAAAACATTCAGAAACTCAAAAATAGGAAACTTGAAATTTACCCCCCTCAAATTTACCCCCCTCAAATTTACCCCCCGGAGATTTACCCCCCGGAAAATTTTCCGCTCAAATCCGAGTTTATGCTTGATAACAACACCTCGTGCACCCTTGTGTTTGAAAAAACAAAAGATTCAATAAACATTGCTGACAGCATCTCTCAAATTCTTCGGAATTTGAGGCATAAGTGCTTTGTTCTGATACCATGTGCGTTTTTGATTCTTTTTGGATTTTTGAGCTTTTTATACGGAATAAAAAACGCATTCAAAATAACCCTTTCTCCGCTTCTCGGGGCGGCGTTTGCCGTAACACTTTTGAGCCTTATGGGAGTAGAAATAAATCTTTTCCATATCCTTGCCCTGTTTTTAATCATCGGATTCAGCCTTGATTATTCAATATTCAGATTAAACAGCGGTGAAAACTCAAAAGACGCGGTATTTCTCTCTTGCGCCTCTACTGCAATATCATTTTTGCTGCTTTCTTTTACAAGTTTTAAACTCATAAGCTCTCTTGGGATAACTCTTTTCTTAGGAATTTTCACCTCATATCTTGTAAGCCTTTTTATGATAAAATCAAATCATGGAAAAAAGGAAAGCACATAAACAAGAACTTATTCAGGCTCTTACGGACGCACAAAAAATTGCGTTTGCGCCTTTGAGCTTTCACGCAATCGGCGCAATGCTTGATTTAGGAATCCTAAAAGAGATTGACACAGCGCCTTCAAGCGCCCAAGATTTGATTGAAAAATTTAAACTCTCTGAATACACAGCAAAAACCCTTCTTGAGACGGCGGAAGTTATCGGAATAGTTAAAAATCAGGAGGATGTATATTCAATCACCCCGCTTGGAAAAACATTTCTCTACGATGAGATGACTGTTGCGAACTTTAATTTCGTAAAAGATGTGTGCTATTCGGGAGCTTCTTTACTGACACAATCCTTCACAGAGGCGGAGCCCAAAGGATTGAGACAAATTTTTTCGGATGCGGAAACAATTTATCCTTATATCTCCAAGCTTCCCGACAAAATGAAGAAAAGCTGGTATGAATTTGACCATTATTATTCAAACACCTGCTTTGATTTAATCTGCGAAATTGTTTCGAAGAGTAACAAAGTTTTTGATATCGGCGGAAACACAGGAATTTTTGAGAAAGTATGTCTTAAAAATAACCCTAATCTTGATATAACAATGATTGACCTTCCTGCAAATATTGACTATATCAAGAACGACGAAGAACTTAAAAAATGCAAATTTTTTAAGGCCGATGTTTTAAAAGACGAGCTTCCTCAAATGTCGGGCGCAGTTTTTATGAGCCAGTTCCTGGACTGTTTTTCTAAAGAACAAATCAGAAAGATTCTTGAAAAAATCCACGCCTCCGGCGATGACAGCATAAAAGTTTATATCCTTGAGCCGTTTATTGACCGCCAAAAATTTGAGGGTGCGAAATACTCGCTCGTACATACGTCATTGTATTTTACCTGTATGGCAAACGGCTGCAGCAAGATGTATTCTCAAAAAGATATGGAAAAGATTATCAATCTGTCCGGATTTAGAATTAATAAAGTGTATGAAGACGTCGGCACGCATGATTACACGCTTTTGGAGTGTGTGAAAAATGCCTAAACAATGGTTCCAGCTAAAAGAACAGGGCGCAGGGATGAAACGCCTCATAATAACCATGTATTTGTACAAATGGTTCGGAGAATGGCCGCTCAGGATTATTGCGTTTTTTGTTGTTCTTTCTGTATTTATTACAGCAAAAGAGCGCAGAAAAGCTTCGGAAAAATTTTACAAAATCTTGAAAAAACCAGTTTTAATAAGCTCATTTAAACAATTTCTGAATTACGGAAACGCTCTTGTAGACAAGTTTATATCCTACACCGGAAATCTGGATATGAAAAAATTTCTTCTAAAAGAGCCTGAAATTTTTAACGGAACATTTTTTATCACAACACATATCGGTAACATAGAGATTTTAAGAACTCTGCTCAATCACCCCAAAGCTAAGCGTGCAAATGTTTTCCTGCAATCAAACGCGTGCGAGGTGTTTAATAAGTTTCTAAAAATGTCAGAAGCAAAGGTAAATCTCGATGTATTCCCTGTTGAAGATATTGATGCGGAAACTTCAATTGTAATCTCAGAAAGGCTAAAGGCAGGCGAAATCGTGTTTATGGCAGGCGACAGGGTGTCTGCCCAGAATACAAATAAGGTTTACAAGCGTCCGTTTCTTGGTAAAACAATAACCCTTCCTATGGGCACGCTTAAATTTGCGCTTGTGATGAACGCTCCGATATATTTTATTGTCTGCGCAAAAGAGGGCAAGAAGTACGTAATCCACGCGGAAAAGTTTACGGCCGAAGCGGAGAAAAAATCAGAAATTCTGGAAGAGCTGGAAAGCGCGTATGTTGCGTTTTTGGAGAAATATACCCTTAAGTATCCGTATCAGTTTTATAACTTTTTTGATATTTTAGAGTAGTTATTGGTTTGATATTTCTCCCTTATGAGGGAGGGTAGGAGGGTGCTATCTTGGTGAAGTGTGAGGCGTGAGTAGTTGATAGATTTTAGATATTTTGAGCCTTAACGGAATGAGCCAATAATATTTGCGAGTCTGTAGGTCAGGCATTGCCTGACAAAGTCGGTTGGGCTTTCAGCCCAACAATAACTCTTCAGGTTGGTAATATGCTGAAACAAGTTCAGCATGACATTTTAGTAGGATGCGGTAAATCACAAATCTACCACATCCTACAGTCTTAACATGTCCTTTTCTTTCTCTTTTCTTGCGAATAAAATGAGAAAGAAAAGAACGAAAAGAAAGAGAAAATCCGCAAATGTTTTCTACGCCCTTAGGGCGTGGGATTAAATGGCTGTAGCAGGCAAGCCTGCACTCTTGTGCTCGCTATCGCGGCTTCGCCGCACGCTCGCAAAAAAATTAAAAAGTTCGTAGTTTTCCTTAATCTTTGATTACCGAAGCTTATTTTATGCGGTAAATCGCAGATTTACCACATCCTACTTATACAAAATACTGCTGGCATTCGCCTGTTATTTCGGCCGCCTTCTTCTGATTTTCAAGAATAATATCCAGCGCAGTTATAATATTAACAATAAAATCAGCGTATATGATATCATTACAGTAGCCGCGAAGTATTTCTAACAACATGCCATTTTCAATAATTAAAGTTTCTGCTTGATAGATTTTGTCTTGGAGTTCTGCCTCCATTTGAATACTCCCATTTTATTTCTGACTTACGAAACATTTTTATCAATGATAGCACTATGATTAATCTTATGCAAGATAATAATGCAATGATGCTCAAAGCTATTGGTAAAGTTATTCATCGGGAACGCATTCGCCGTAAATTTAAGTTTACAATATTTTGTTATGAGAATGATATTTCCAAAACAACACTATATATGGTAGAAAAAGGTAAGAATAAAAGCTATGTTACCAGTCTGTTTAAGATTATCAAAGCCTTGGGCTTGACCTATGAGGAGTTTGGAGCACTTCTTGATAAAGAATTGCCTAAAAATTTTATGAATACGCTGGATTAATTAACAGGCAGATTAGTAGGTTGGGCTTTCTGAATTGTCCCCCTAAAAACGTAAACAATCAGTTCGTAGGTTTTGGTAATCAAAGATTACCGAAACTGATTTGTTGCGGTAAATCTGTGATTTACCACATCCTATAGTCTTGCCGTCACAAGAAAGAGGCATATAATTTAATTTAACCTCTTAACATGTTCTTTTCTTTCTCTTTTCTTGCGAATAAAAAGAGAAAGAAAAGAACGAAAAGAAAGAGAAAATCCGCAAATGTTTTCTACGCCCTTAGGGCGTGGGATTAAATGGCTGTTGCAGGCAAGCCTGCACTCTTGTGCTCGCTATCGCGGCTTCGCCGCACGCTCGCAAAAAATTTAAAAAGCTGATTTGATGTGGTAAATCACAGATTTACCATATTTTACAGTTTTTTATAAGGCTGTATTTAAAGTTTGATTATCAAAAGTTATTTTTCCAACGGAGTTCCAAATATAATTCTTGCTCCTCCAAAACGTTTGCTTAATGTGGTCTTAAATCCCTTAACAATGTCGTCTATGTTGTTTATGACATCATTAATATTACAAACGACCGTATTAATGTTTTTTATCACACAATTTGTAAGTCTTGCGGTATCAGAGTTTACCTGATTAGTTATATTTACGGCATTAGAGGACACTAGCTCGAAATTTCTCGTTGAACGTTCAATATTGCTTGTGATAAGTTCAATATTTTCAAAAGAATTTTTTAAGCGTTTAGGTTTTGTGGAAGCATTCAGCTCGGCAGAAACTTCTGCCAAATTTTGAGTTGTAACCGCAAGATTTTCACCGGCACTCTTTAGTGATGGACGCAAATCGGTCAGAATATCCGTTCCGATTTTTAACATGCCTGTTAAAGCTTCCATTGTTTCTCCTGCAGCCTGAATTGTGGTATTCAGATTTTCCTTTATTTCGTCTAAATCCCCTGAATCAGCACTATCAGATATATATGACGCAATATTAAGCCCTTTTTTCCCCTGAATAACAGAACGGTTTTTAAGATTTGCAAGCATTGGCTCGTCAGGATAAATTATTTCAATATAATCGTGTTTATTCTTACTCTTAACCTTTGCGGTAACATTACCCGGGAGACTCAAATTTCTGGCGTTTAACACCATATCAATTCTTGTGGACTTAAAATCCTTTGAAGGATACACTCTTAAAGAACGCCCAAGTTTGAATCCTTTGTAGTAAACATTGAGATTATTCGGAAATGGTTCAAGTTCATCAAACACGGCTGTTACATAGACATTATCAAAACTTCGTACAATAAATAGAAGAGCCGCAAGTATGAGAACGAATATTAAAATAATTTTCAAGGCTTTTTTCATATTGGGGATTATTATATAAATCACCAAATTCTAAAATCGGACACTGCGGCTAGATACTATAATCCCATTAAATCACTAATTTTCTCTAGGCAGGCGCAATCATTATGAATACTTCTAAAAAGATATTTGATAAACTTTTTGACTTCGTCTGTATCACACTCCCCGATACAATATAAGTCCATGGGAAGCGGCTTTTCAGATGCAGGGTAAAAGTAGTTTATATTAATTTTCTGCGCACCATTAGACTCATAAAACTTTATACGCCGCAGTGTATTAATTTTTGTTTTATCTGGTTTTTCAACCTCAAACAGAACCCCCTTTTTATTGGGAAAAATCTGACTCAGAGCCGTTAAAAATTTTTTTCCGTATCCGAGAGAATGAAATTTTTTGTATACAGCAAGGTAATCAACAAGAATATAATCTTCAGCCTCAAAAATTATGGCATATCCGACCGGCTCATCTTCTCCAAACTCGTAAGCCTTATAATTTTTACCGGAAATCTCGCAAAACCGTTCATAGGGTTTTAACTCCTCCGGCGGAAATTGTGTCAGCATATCGTCGTATATTTGTTTAAATTCTACAGGCTTAACACGCATAAACTTATTATAACACATAACTACATATAACGTTACATTTTCTTGATATGAAAAAATATTTAATATATCCTGAAATTGTGATAGATTATTTGGGTATTATCAGATGGAAAAAGGTTTTGTAGAAAATGGGTTTATTATAGATTTAAGCAGTGCTAATAATACAACCCAACTTGTTTTTGAATTAAGCTCTATAATGGAGCACCCCGACGTAAAAGGAAAGAGAGTCTGTTTAAAGCTTGGAAGCATAGACTTGAAACAATCACAGCTTTTGAGTATAAAGGCTTTGATAGAGTCAATGGAAGCCTCTATTGCATTTATTGACACACTTTCTGAACAGACAGAAGCATCTGCCGTGAGCCTCGGCATAATGGTTTCCAAGATTTCCAATGATGAACTTCCGATGATAGTTTGTGATTCTGCGGATAAAGAGATAAAGCCTGAACCTGTTGAGGTAAAAGAAGCAATTCAAGAAGAAGCTCCATGCGAAATCGGCAAAACAGTTGAAGTCCATGCAGATATTCCCACTCCTTCAAGCCCTATAGAAACTATAGAAGGGGTTGAAGATGTTTATGAAGAAGAAACAACCCGTGAACTTGCGGAAATTATTCCTGCCGAACATTTTGATTCTGATTTTGAAAAACTCGCAACATCGGAGGGACTTATATCAGAAGAGGCAAGTAAGTATATTCTTCTTGATACAGGCGATGTTTTGCCCGAAGGTGCGGAAGAAAATTCTGTTAATACTGAAACAATGCCGACTCTATACATAAATCAAACGTTGCGTTCCGGCCAAACAGTAAGTTATGAAGGCAATATTCTGATTATCGGCGATGCCCATCCGGGGAGTGAAATAGTTGCAACAGGCGATATTACTGTATGGGGAATCCTCGGCGGTATTGCACATGCAGGTTCTCAAGGCAATATTACATCAAAAGTAAGGGCGCTAAAACTTAATGCTATTCAGCTGAGGATTGCAGGTTTATACGCTCGCAGAAATGATACTTTGAACGTACCTTACGTTCAAAAAACAAATGAGTTTACACCTGAAGAAGCTCAAATTGAAGACGGAAAAATAGTTATTTATAAAAAGTTAAGGAGAGATTAATGACTGGTCGAGTAATAGTAATCACTTCCGGTAAAGGCGGAGTAGGAAAAACAACAACAAGTGCAAATATTGGTACGGCTCTTGCCAAAGACGGATATAAAGTTGTATTGATTGATACGGATTTAGGCTTGAGAAACTTGGACCTGTTATTAGGTCTTGAAAACAGGATTGTATATACAATTGTAGACGTTATAGAAGAACGCTGTAAATTAAAACAGGCTCTTGTTAAGGATAAAAAGAATCCTAATCTGTCTCTTCTTGCGGCGGCGCAGACAAGAGATAAAACCGCAGTTAATGCTGAGCAGCTTAAAGAAATCTGCGACACTCTGAAAGAAGAGAACGATTTTGTTCTCGTAGACTGTCCTGCAGGAATCGAACAAGGTTTTCAAAATGCGGTAGCAGGAGCAAGCGAAGCTATAGTTGTTACAACTCCTGAAATGTCTGCAATACGTGATGCTGATAGAATTATCGGGCTTTTGGAAGCAAAAGAAGAAATTAAGAACTACAAATTGCTTCTCAACAGAGTTCGTCCGAGTTTAATCAGATCTAACGAAATGATGAGCGTTGATGACGTTGTAGAGATTCTTTCTTGTCCACTAGTGGGTATAATTCCTGAGGATACAGGCATTATAACGTCAACCAATAAAGGCGAGCCTATTGTTAATGACGAAAATTCCTTTGCAGGAAAGGCTTACAGAAATGTCGCAAAAAGGATTCTCGGAGAGGAAGTTCCTTTCTTGGATTTAGATGAACCAAAAGGCTTTATGGCTAAAATTAAAGACGTGTTTGCAAAATTGAAAGCGAAGGTGTAAGAGATGGGAATTCTTACGGATATTTATAATACTGTTGCGAGATTTTTCCGTCCTCAGGAAGAAGACGGAGATGCTTCAAAGTCTGTTGCTACAAACAGACTAAAACTTGTGCTAATGCAGGATAGAACAAATCTTACTCCGAAAATTCTTGAGCAGATGCGCGGTGAATTAATTGAGCTTCTGTCACGCTATGTTGAGATGGATAAGGAGCTTTTAGAATTGAACTTTGAACAGGAAGGGGATCAAGTTGCGCTTATGCTTTCTATTCCCGTAATAAGAGCCAAAGACGAAGAAGAAATAGAAGAAGCCCTTAAACAGCGTGAACAAGAATCGCAAGAATCGACTGACGTAGAAATCTGCGATGAAAACTCCGAAACTTGCGATGAAAATGCTGGTGACGTACCGGAAGATGGTGAACATTCTGCGCCTGTTTCAACACCTGATGAAATGAATAATCAAAATCCGCAGCAGCAGGAAGAAGAAACTCAGGAGCAGCCAATAGGATAGAGAAAAATTCCTGCTTTTATTACTGTTATCAGATTTTTTCAGCAGGCAATTCCCTGACGACAGGCATGGGGTTATTGATTTGGACTGATTGTTAAAATTTTGATTAAGTGATAAAATGTAGACTGAGTAGAAAAATGAAAAGATTATTAATAATTTTATGTATGTTTTTTATGCTGCCGGTTTTTGCGGATGTAATGCCTTTTTATATGGATTCGATACCTAAAAGTGCAATCGGTGTTTTCCAAACCGGAGAGAGTATAACTATTTTTTCTCATCCTGAGGCAAATTCTGATGTTGTAAAAAAAATGGACTTTACGTATCTGCCTGAAACAATGCCGGATGGAGTTTTTGCTCTTTTGATTAATGAGAAAAAACTCGGTTTTCTGTACGTTTCTGATATCGGAGACGACGGCTGGGTTCAGGTAATATATGATAAACAGACCGGTGCAAAGGGCTGGGTTCTTACGGAAGACCGGCTTCAATTTTTGCCCTGGCTTAACTTCTATAACATGTACGGCCGAAAATACGGATTGCGGCTTCTTAAAGATACGCCTGAAAGTGTGGAAGTTCTGAAGGCCAAGAGTGATGAGATGTCGCAAAATGTAGCAAAGCTTCTTTATGTAAAACAAATAAAACTCACGGCACTTCGAGGTAACTGGGCGCTTGTAACCGTTGTCGATATTGATAAAATACCAAAAACAGGCTATTTACGATGGCGAAATGATGACGGTGTCATCTATGCCTTCCCTAATATTAAATAAAGTATATTTTAAAATTTTTTGACTCCTCTTGAAAAAACAAGCGTTTTTTTGTAATATATACTTAAATATAAGAAGAGGAAAATTTTAGATGTTCGAACGTTTTACTGAAAAAGCAATAAAAGTTATAATGCTTGCACAGGAAGAAGCCCGACGGTTGGGGCACAACTTTGTCGGTACGGAACAGGTGCTTTTGGGTCTTATAGGTGAAGGCACCGGAATTGCCGCAAAGACACTTAAATCAATGGGAATTACCCTGAAAGACGCTCGTGTGGAAGTCGAAAAGATTATCGGAAGAGGCTCCGGATTTGTTGCAGTAGAAATACCGTTTACGCCTAGAGCAAAAAGAGTTTTGGAACTTTCCTGGGATGAGGCAAGGCAGCTCGGACATAATTATATCGGAACAGAGCACCTTCTTCTCGGTTTAATAAGAGAAGGAGAAGGTGTTGCCGCAAGAGTTCTGGAAAATCTGGGCGTTGACTTGAATAAGGTTAGAAGCAATGTTGTTAAAATGCTCGGGGATTCCAAACCCCAGACAGCTTCTGCAGGCGTAGGCGCTTCTTCAAGCTCTCAGGCAAGCAAGGTTAAAACACCAAGCCTTGACGAGTTCGGCACGGATTTAACCTTAGCCGCATCGGAACAACGGCTAGACCCTGTTGTAGGCAGAGAAAAGGAAATTGAACGTGTTATTCAAATCCTTGCAAGAAGGACAAAAAACAATCCTGTTCTTTTAGGCGAGCCGGGTGTTGGTAAAACAGCCGTTGCAGAAGGGCTTGCAATAAGAATTGTGAATAATGAAGTTCCCGATATTCTTGAAAATAAAAAAATCATCCAGCTTGATATGGGACTTTTGATTGCCGGCACAAAGTACCGTGGTGAATTTGAAGAACGTTTGAAAAAAATTATGGATGAAATTCGTCAGGCTGGAAATGTTATTCTTGTAATAGACGAAATGCATACATTGATTGGTGCAGGGGCCGCAGAAGGCGCAATTGACGCTGCAAATATTCTTAAACCGGCATTGTCAAGAGGTGAAATTCAGGTAATCGGTGCTACAACTTCGGATGAGTACCGCAAGTATATCGAAAAGGATTCGGCATTAGAAAGAAGATTCCAGCCTGTAATTATTGAAGAGCCGTCAATTGATGAAACAATCGAAATTATAAGAGGGCTAAAGCCTAAATATGAAGAACACCATAATTTGATTATTTCAGACGAGGCTATTGTTGCGGCAACAAAGCTTTCCAGCAAATACATCAATGACAGATTTCTGCCTGATAAAGCAATCGACGTTATTGATGAAGCAAGTTCTAAAGTAAGACTTAAAGTGTGCACGCTTTCTCCAGAAGGCAAAGAGCTTGAAAAAGAGTTGAAAGACATCATTAAAGAAAAAGAAGAAGCTATAAGAAATCAGGAATTTGAACGCGCATCTTCTTTGAGAGATGACGAAGCAAATATGAAAGACCGTATTCGCGAGGTCTCGGAAGAATGGAGACGCCGTAATGATGCAAACAAACCAACCGTAACAGAAGACGATGTTGCAGAAGTTGTTGCTACCATGACCGGAGTTCCCGTAACAAAACTTACGGAAGGCGAAAGCGAAAGACTTCTCAAGCTGGAAGAAACTCTTCACAGCCGTGTAATCGGACAAAATGATGCAGTTGTTGCTATATCAAAAGCAATCAGACGTGCAAGAGTCGGCTTAAAGTCACCAAATAGACCTATCGGAAGCTTTATCTTCTCCGGCCCGACCGGTGTCGGTAAAACAGAGCTTGCTAAAGCTCTTGCAGAAGCTATTTTTGGAAGCGAAGACAATATGATAAGAGTAGATATGTCCGAATTTATGGAAAAACATTCTACGGCAAAACTTATCGGCTCACCTCCGGGTTATGTCGGATATGATGACGGCGGTCACCTTTCAGAACTTGTCAGAAAAAAACCGTATTCCGTTATTCTTTTTGACGAAATTGAAAAGGCTCATCCGGATGTATTCAATATCATGCTCCAAATCCTTGATGATGGCCGCCTAACTGACGCAAAAGGAAGACATGTCAACTTCAAAAACACAGTAATTATCATGACTTCAAACGTCGGTGCAAGCATGATTGCAACGCAGGGTAAATTAGGCTTCACTACAGGCGATGATGCTAAAAAAGATAAGTACGAGAAACTTAAAGAAACAGTTAACGAAGAGCTCAAAAAAGCATTTAGACCGGAATTCTTGAATCGTATTGACGACATTATAGTATTCTCACACCTGAGCAAGGAAGAAATCAGAGAAATCGTTGATTTGATGATGAAAGACCTGTTCAAGAGACTGTCCGAAAGAGAACTTTCTATTGAGGTTACTGATGAGGTTAAGGATTATCTGGCTAAAGATGGTTACAACGAGGCTTATGGCGCAAGGCCTCTGAGAAGGTTAATTCAAAAACAAATTGAAGACCAACTTGCAGAAGAAATTCTTACAAATGCTTATCAGCCGGGTGATACGATTCTTCTGAAACTTGTCGACGATAAAATCGTATTTGAAAGAAA
The DNA here is from genome assembly GCA_944324435.1 of Candidatus Gastranaerophilales bacterium. Lineage (GTDB taxonomy): Bacteria > Cyanobacteriota > Vampirovibrionia > Gastranaerophilales > Gastranaerophilaceae > CAG-196. Next base: position 5,142 of record CALUWH010000010.1, on the reverse strand, counting down.
AGAAGGAAAACACGAAGAACAGGAAGCTGTTCAATAAAAATATCAGAAAGGCGGCGAGCAGAATTTCTGCTCGCCGCCTTTGCATTTATACATTATTTAACATATAATTTAGAGAGAATAATTGTGGCGTAAGGAGGGAAATATGAACTTGGATATGGTGAAAAAAACGGATTCAGAAGTAGCTCAATATATTGAAGAGGAGCTTGAGAGACAACAAAATACTATAGAACTTATCGCAAGTGAAAATTTTACCTCTCTTGCCGTAATGCAGGCTTGTGGGAGCGTTTTGACCAATAAGTATGCGGAAGGCAAGCCGCATAAACGTTATTATAACGGATGTGATGTTGTTGATAAGATTGAAGAACTTGCGCAGAAAAGGGCCTGTGAATTGTTTGGTATGGCGCACGCAAACGTTCAGCCTCACTCCGGTGCTCAGGCAAATATGGCGGTTTTTGCCGCTCTTTTGAAATGCGGAGATAAGGTTCTCGGGATGGACTTATCAAACGGCGGACATTTGAGCCACGGGTCTCCTGTTAATTTTTCCGGAATGTATTTTGATGTAAAAAGTTACGGAGTTGATGAAAACGGTAATATCGATTACGAAGATGTTCGTAAAAAAGCCCTTGAACACAAGCCTAAATTGATTATTTGCGGTGCGAGCAACTATTCAAAAATTATCGATTTTAAAAAGTTTAGAGAAATCGCAGATGAAGCAGGTGCGCTTCTTCTTGCAGATATTGCGCATATTGCAGGGCTTATAGCCGGCGGCGTCCATCCTTCTCCTGCCGGTTACGCACAAATCGTAACAACAACGACCCATAAAACTTTAAGAGGGCCGCGAGGCGGAATTATAATGTGTGATGAAGAATACGCTCTTGCAATTGATAAGGCTGTATTCCCGGGGATTCAGGGCGGCCCCTTGGAACATATTATCGCAGGAAAGGCTGTTGCTTTAAAAGAAGCACTTTCTCCTGAATTCAAAGAGTACGCTAAACAAATTGTTAAAAACGCAAAAGCCATGGCTCAGGGCCTTTTGGATAACGGAATGGATATCGTAGGCGGTATGACAGAAAATCACTTGATGACGCTGGATTTGAGAAAAACCGGTAAAACAGGTAAAGATATGGCAAATGTTCTTGAAAGAGTCGGAATTACCGCAAACAAAAACACTGTGCCTAATGACCCTCAAAGTCCGTTTGTTACAAGCGGCATAAGGCTGGGAGCAGCTGCAATGACAACAAGAGGTTTTAAAGAAGACGATATGAGAGAAGTTGCAAGGATTATATCTGAAGCAATTAAAAACTCTGATAACGAAGCGGTTCTTGAAAAATTAAGACAAGATTCTCTGGTTCTATGTAAAAAGTACCCACTCTATTAGATTCCAAATAAAATGATGTAAATTATAACGGCTTCTTGATATCTAAACGTACGCTTGACAGCGGCTATTCTTTATATTAAACTCAAACATGCCGAAGTATAGTGCTATGGTATGCCTTGCTCGGAATTGTACGACAATCTTAACCGATTGATTACAACGTCATTATGAAAAGGAGAAAACAAAATGCCAAAATTAAAAACACACCGTGCTGCAGCTAAAAGATACAAAGTTACAGGCACCGGTAAAATTACAAGACGACATGCAGGTATCGGCCACTTGCTTCAACACAAGTCGGAATCAAGAAAACGTAAGATTTTTGGAGATGTCACAATTTCTGAAACTCACGAAAAATTGGTTTCTAAAGAGTTACCTTACAAAAAGTATGCAAGATAGGAGTGTTGAACAATGAGAATAAAACGTGGAAATGTATGTCGTAACAGACACAAAAAAATATTAAAGCTGGCTAAAGGTTTCAAAGGCGCAAGAAGCAGAATATTTAAGGTTGCTAACATTGCTGTAATGAAAGCGCTTAAATATGCTTACAGAGACAGACGTGCTACAAAACGTAACATGCGCAGACTTTGGATTGTAAGAATTAATGCAGCTGTAAGAGAACAGGGAATGAGCTATTCCCGATTTGTTAATGCCTGCAAAAAAGCAAACATTCAAGTTAACAGAAAAATGCTTGCGGACCTTGCTGTCAATGATAAAGAAGCTTTCTCTATCGTTGTTGAAACGGCAAAAGCAGCTTTATAATTCATATTGTCTAAAAAATAAAAGTCTGATGATAACAAAATCATCAGACTTTTTTAATGGGGTATATACGTAAAAGGAGTGGAGAAGACTACATATCATATACAAAGTTCTGCCCTGTAGTATTTTCAGCAGCTTCCTGCCTCATAGCCTGTGAGGCAAAAAACATCTGTTTAGCATAGCTTTGAATCTCAGTTTTATATATTCTTTGGTCAAAAATGTTTTCATATTTTTCAAGATATTCTCCAACAGGATTAACAATATCTGTTACTAGCCCGACGGCAGTATCTGCAATTTGTTTAAGAGCTCTCTCGCCAAGTCCCAGCTCTGCCATTTTTTCAGATAGAGTTAGGGAGAGAAATCCACTTGACTGTACAGCCTCCTGCGCTTGCTGCTGAAGTCTTGACTCCATTTTTTCTTCTGCTGCAGCATGCTGTTTGGTTGGATCATACGTCTGGGTTTTATACGTTTGTAAGAAATTATTTAAATTAAACGTTTCTGCCATATCCTTAGTCCCTGTTCTTGTATTAAAGTTATCGGCATTTTTTTCTAAAACTTTAGGATTTTTACAGAAATGTTTACAATTATTTACAATTGATATTGGTTAAATTTCGCCTGCTGAACTCACAACCGCAGTAATTCTGCCGGTATAGCCCAAGGTCTTTTGAAAGTTTATTTGTCTTTAAAAAACCATCTTTTTTCTTAAAATCAATCGCGATATATTCAAGCCCATCCGCAACCGTGCGCCCTATTTCAGTTATCCTGTTAAAATTCTTATGCGGACTCATTACAAGCGAGGTCGTAAATTTTGTTATGCCAAGCTCTTTTGCTTTTCTTGCGGCTTCTCTAAGCCTCAGCTCAATACATCTGTCGCAGCGTTTTCCTTTTTCCGGTTCATCTTCAAAACCCTTTGCAGCTTCCAGAAAATCTTTATGCCGGTATTCTTCTGACACAAGGTCAACCCAATGGTACATACAAACGATTTTTTGTGCTTCCAGCCGTCGTTCATATTCCTCTTTAGTATCCAAATTCGGGTTACAAAAGTATACCACAGGAGAATATCCCATTTCTTTAAGCAGAGAAATAGGATATCCTGAACAAATTCCGCAGCAGGCGTGGATTAATATTTTATTTTTTTCTTGGCACTGCTCCATTTTTTATCAATAATTCCTTTAACTCGTAATAAGGTTTTACCCCCATAACTTTCTCGCCATTAATATACATTGTCGGAGTAGCATCAATATTAAGTTCGCCTGCGCTATCAACTTCATCTTGCAATTCTTTGGCGGTTTCTGCGGAATTAAAATCTGCAACAAATTTATCCTTGTCAAAACCTAATTGTTCTGCAAGTTTTAGCATTTCATTCATTGTTTTAGGCTGGTTCTCGTATAAAAGAGAACTCATTTCCCAATAGTTATTTTGATTTTTTGCGGCAATAGCACCTTTAGACATAAAGCAGGCGTTTGGGTGCATGCTAAAACTTACATAAGGGTTGCACTCCTTGTCAAACGGATAATTGTGGTGTACGATTTGTATATTCTTAAACTCTTTTGCCGCCTGATGAAGCATAATATTGTTTATATAACACAGTGGGCAAACATAGTCAGAATAGAGTTCAATAACTACATCCGGGTTATCAACCCCCAGCAGATTGCCCTTAACACGGTACGGATTAAATTTAATATCTCTGTATTTTAATATAGCTTTTTGTTTCTTGATGTGCGGCACAAAGTTATACGTAATTCCGCTGTAGCATAAGAATGAGACGGCAAGTATAACCAGAACAATAAATGTTTTTGTGTACTTTTTGGCTCCGTCAATGAAGTCAAATACAGTTGTTTTAAAACTTTTTATAAGTGTTATTAAGTTCCCAGAACATGCCGTAAGTGCAATAATTAAATCTATAAAATAAGTAATCAGGCAAAGAATACAAAGTTTCTGTATTTTGAACAAACTCAATCCTGCGAGCACCATCGATATAGCAAAAGCGATAGTCCCCAGAGTTGCAATATATGCCATCGGATTCTTGAACACTTCAAGAAATTTGAGGAATTTTAGATTCTTGAGCTTATCAACAATTGTCAGGAAAAGAACCATAATATAGAACAGCATACCCCAATAAGCCAGTGGTATCCCCCAGAACTGAGACACTGTTGATCTTGCAGCACCATCGCAGTCTATAAATTCATTTATGGAACAAAAGCTTGACAGTGCATACTTTTCATAATTTGCAACATAATAAATACATGCTAGTTTAACAGTTAGCGCAAATCCTATCAGAGTAAGTAACTGGATCGCAATTTTTTTGGCATCAATTTTCATAAAACTCCATTCCCGTCTAGTCTACATTACTAATTCTAGTATATAATAATATTTTTTCAATAATACATATACCAACCGGGGGTAATCAAAGGTATATAGCCCAATCAGGTAATACAAGATTTTGCTAAAATAATTATTAAGATATATTACAAAATCATACGTTCTCATGATTTTATTTAAAAAATATACTGCTAATATATAACTATACTCCTTAAAAAACGACGATACACATATCCCTAATCAACAGCTATGCACTCTAAAAAGTTCATAGCTTTTTCTTTATATAGGTTGAACAGTGGAATAGGAGTTTAGAGGTTTATAAGTTGAGAAGTTTAGAAGAAGTTATGAGAGTTGATAAGTTGAATAGTTGAAGGGTTGAAGGGTTGTTTAAGGGTTGAGGAGTTGAGGAGTTTAGAAGTTGAGGGGAAGTTATAAAGGGTTGATAAGTTGAATAGTTGAAGGGTTGAATAGTAGTTTTATAGTTGAGGAGTTGAGAAGTTTAGAAGAAGTTATGAGAGTTGATAAGTTGAATAGTTGAAGGGTTGAATAGTAGTTTTATAGTTGAGGAGTGGAGGAGTTTAGAAGTTGAGGGGAAGTTATAAAGGGTTGATAAGATTAGTAGGTCAGGCATTGCCTGACTAAAACTCTAATCGTTCGGTTTATAGGTTTATAAGTTGAGAAGTTTAGAA
>CALUWH010000009.1 GCA_944324435.1 Candidatus Gastranaerophilales bacterium | reverse complement strand
AATATTAAGAGTTCTAACGACTTATCAGGATATTTGTTCAATATTTTAATAGTCAAATTGATTGTTAAAAATAGTCATATAAACTGTTATTTAACATATATATTTTAAAGTCCAATTTGGTAGGAAGTGCTTTTTAGGTCGGTTGGGCATACTTGCCCAACAATACTAAATGTTAACCGGCGGAAACTGTTTGATATTGTATTCTTAACCCGGCTTAAATCGGACTTTATTAGGACTAAAACCTACAAAAAAATACTTTTAAATTAGCCTGATGCTTACTAAAATCTAAGAATTTTTATAGTTCAATTAATTTCTAGTTTTATCGTTGGGCAGGTATGCCCAGCCGGCGCTCCCATATATCTATATTAAGTTATGTATTCCTTACAAATTGCTTAATTGTTACAAAATATAACAAGCACTCTCACCCTAAGAAGGCGAGAAAGGTCAAATTCTCTGTTCAAAATACCCAAACGTTTTCTCTTTTTACACTTAGGCTATTACAATTTAATTTATTGTTCACTACTAAAGATTAATGAAACATTATAATGTGATGAATCTATGATTTACCACACCCTGCCGCTGCAAAACTTTTGCAAGTAAAGAGGTTGAAATGTGGAAAGGGTGGTTATAAAATATTTTTAATCATCTGGAAATTTGAGGTTCGGAAAGAGAGGAACGATGAAAACATTGTTTTTGACTGCGACCGGGACTGACGTTGGAAAAACCTATATTTCGGCTCTTATCATAAAAAAGATGCGTGATTCAGGTTTTAACTGCGGCTACTTTAAACCCGTATTGAGCGGAGTTGAAGAAGAGGAAGGAAAATTAAGAGTAAGCGACGCAAATTACGTTGTATCGACCGCAAAGATTCCCCTTTCTCCGGATGACTGCGTAACTTATTGGTGGAAAGAAGCTGTTTCGCCACATCTTGCGGCTCAAAGAGCCGGAGATGTAATTGACACAAATAAAATCAAAACTCATCTGGATAAGCTCAGTCGTGAGTTTGAGTATATTTTGATAGAAGGAGCAGGGGGGATTACCTGCCCTTTGAGGCTTGAAGGAGATGAAAAATATCTGCTCAAAGATTTGATAAAGGAGCTTGAAACAAATATTGTGATTGTCGCAGACGGCGGTCTTGGAACAATTAATTCAACACTGCTTACGATTGATTATGCAAGGGCAAACGGAATCGGAATTGAAGGCATTATTTTAAACAACTTTGAGCCTGATAATTTTATGCATCAGGACAATTTGAAACAGATTGAATACTTGACAGGTATTCCTGTCGTTGCAACGGTTGAGAAGGGTCAAAAAGATATTATTCTTTTGGAGGGATTATGGACTGGCAAAAAGAGGATTTGAAATATATATGGCATCCGTGTTCGCAAATGAAGGATTATGAAACCTTGCCGCCTATCGTTATTGAAAGGGGCGAGGGAATTAATCTCTATGATATTAACGGAAAATGCTACAAGGATGTCATAAGCTCATGGTGGTGTAACCTTCTGGGGCATTGTAACCCGAGGATTAACGAAGCTTTAAAAAAACAGGTTGATACGCTGGAGCATGTTATTTTTGCAAATTTTTCTCATAAACAAGTTATAACTCTTTGTGAGGAGCTTATGAAAGACCTTCCAGAAGGTCTGTGCAAGTTCAACTTTGCCGACAATGGTTCATCCGCAATCGAAATGTCATTAAAAATGAGTTTTCAATATCACTACCAGACAGGAAACCCTCAGAAAAAACGCTTTATGGCACTAACAGACGCTTATCACGGAGAAACTCTGGGTGCTCTGGCGGTTGGAGGTGTTGATTTGTATTCGGAACTTTATAAACCCTTGCTTTTGGATGTAATCAGAATCGACGGCCCCGATTGTTTCCGTTGCCCTTATGGAAAAAGCAGGGATAATTGCAATTGCGAATGTTTTGAAAATGCTAAAGAAGCGTTCAAAAAATATGCGGATGAAACCGCTGCAATTATTGTAGAGCCTCTTTTACAGGGTTCTGCCGGCATGAAAGTTTATCCGCCTTTGTACCTGAAAAAATTAAGACAATTGTGTGATGAGTACAACGTTCACCTGATTGCGGATGAGATTGCAACAGGATACGGAAGAACAGGGAAAATGTTTGCTTTCGACCATGCAGGCGTAAGCCCCGATATTATGTGTCTTTCAAAGGGGCTGACAGGCGGTTATATGCCGATGGCTGTTGCGATTACGACTCAAAAGATTTATGACGCATTTTATGATGATTATCTCAAAGGAAAAGCGTTTATGCACTCGCATACTTACGCCGGCAATCCTCTTGCCTGTTCGTGTGCAGTGGAAGTTTTGAGAATTTTAAAAGACGAAAATATTATTGAAAAAGCAAATACACGAGCTGTTTATTTTAACCGGATAATTAAGGAAAAATTCCTTCCGCTTGAAAATGTCGGCGAGGTTCGCTCAATAGGATTAATAAATGCTATAGAGCTTGTGAAAGATAAGAAAACAAAAGTGCCCTTGGATTCCGCCCAAAGAACCGGATATCAGATTTACAAAAAAGCGCTTGAAAGAGGTGTAATACTCAGGCCTCTAGGAGATGTAATTTACTTCAATCCGCCTTTGATTATCGAAAAAGATGACATGGATTACGTGACAGATATTGCCTTAGAATGTACAAAAGAGATTTTGTATGATAAAATGGCCGTAAAATAAGGAGTTTTATAATGAAATTATCTCTTAAAACATTAGCACCTTTGGCTGCGGCAGGGTTGCTTGTATCGTGTAATTCCGTGACAGAAAGAACAAAAGAATATATGAAAAAACGAAATTATACCCAGCAAGCTTTTAACAATATAAAGTCTGCTGACGAATGTGTTGTATTACAATCCAGACTTGACTCCATGGCTTACAGAAACATTTTTAACTCAACTCAGGCAGCCAAAGACTCCGCAAAAATTGCAGAGTTTGAAAAAATCGCCGCTTCAATGAGGCCTGATGAAATGTATCCGCCATATCATGCCGTGTCGTCAATTGACGATAAACTCTCAGAGCAAGGTATCTCAATAAGAGAATTAGACGAAATAAAAGCGAAGGATTCTCAGTTAGATTCAGATGTAGAAAGAGCAAATATGAAGCAACATCTTGCAGATGATTGGGCATACAGAAAATTTTTCAAGAAAATAGGCATATTAAATGACAGCGTTTCTAAGCTGTGTGATGATGTGAGTAAAGAAATTCGTCCATAGGTGAGAATCTCCTGCGGCTGGAAAAATTTTTTACAATATATTACTATGATACATATAATAAATTTACGAGACGAGGGGTTATATGAAGAAAATATTATTGACGTTAATAATGCTGATATTTACTGCGTCAGTCTGGGCGGCAGATTTTACAACGCAGAAGCTTCCTAACGGACAGACTGTTGTTGTGTATGAAATTCGGAACAATCCGATAGTTACGATTGATACTTGGATTAAGACAGGTTCAATAAATGAAACGGATACAAATAACGGTGTGGCACATTTTCTTGAACACCTGTTTTTTAAAGGAACAAAGGCTCATCCTGCAGGAGATATGGACAGAATCTTAGAATCTAAGGGAGCTATTGTTAATGCAGCAACCAGCAAGGATTTTACGCATTATTATATTACGATTCCTTCCGAATACTTTGATACAGCTATGGAATTGCATGCAGATATGCTTCTCCATCCTCAGATTCCGCGCAAAGAACTTGAGAAAGAGCGCAAAGTTGTTCTGGAGGAGATTGCAAAAGACGGCAATACACCAGCTAAAAAAGTTTATGATAACCTGAATGATATGATGTATACAACACACCCATACAAACGCAAGGTTATCGGAACTGAAGATATTATAGGCACGATAAGGCGCGAAGAGATATTGGATTATTATGGTAATTATTATGCCCCTTCAAATATGGTAACCCTTATTGTCGGGGATGTTGATACAGCAAAAGCAGTTGCCAAAGTTCAGGAATGTTTTAATCAGGAATACAAAAAGCCTGTTAAAAAGAATTTTAGAAAAGAGCATCAGCTTCAAACCCAGAAACGCAAAGTCGATTACACTGACACACAGTCGGGTTATATGATGATTGGTTTCAGAGGGGTTGATATTTTAGATAAAGATACTTATGCGCTTGATGTTCTTTCAGAAGTTTTGGGCGGAGGAAAGTCTTCTAAGCTTTATCGTGATATAAAAGAGCAAAAAGGTTTAGCATACTCAATAAGCGCTTCTAACGGAAGCTACAGAGATGACGGGATTTTCTATATTTCTGCAAACTTTACTCCTACAAGTTTAGAAAAATTAGAAAAAGCTGTATTTGAAGAAATTGCTTATATCCAAAAGTACGGCATAACTGACGAAGAGCTTCAGCGTGCAAAACAGATGATTATTCAGGATACTTATTATTCTCGCGAATCTACATCAAACATATCAACAGAGCTCGGCTACGTTATGGCGCTTACTAACAGTTCTGATTTTTACAGTAATTACGTTGATAATATAAAGAAAGTTACGGCAGACGAAGTTAAGGCAGCAGCACAAAAATACCTCGGAGTGAATAAGAGCGCTGTTTCCGTCATTCTTCCGAAAACAATGGAAAAGGTGGAAACAAAAGCGGAGATTAAACACACCGGCCAGAAGGTTTCCGAACACAACGGTACTGCAAAGTACGCAATTGATAACGGAACAACGTTGTTGATTAATGAAAACAAAAACAACGATATAATTGCAATAACCATAATTGCAGAAGGCGGAGAGTTTTTGGAAAATATTGCCGGAGAAGGAACTTTAGCCGCAGGAACAATGCTCAAGGGAACAAAAAAATATTCGGCTCAAGAGCTTGCGCAGATTCTTGATGAAAACGGCATAATAATCGAGCCCCAATGCAGTGAGGATTATTTTGTCATAGATATCCAAACTACGACCGCGCAAATCGATAAGACTTTAGATATCATAGATGAAATAATTAACAACGCTGTATTTGATGATTATGAACTGGAAAAAAAGCGTTCGGAGATTTTGAGCAGAATCAAACAAACTCGCGATGTCCCGATGAACGTAGCTCTGGAAAACTTTAAGACCGCAATATTTGAAGGAAGCGTTTATTCTCACTCAAATAAAATATTGGAAAAATCTCTACCTTCTGTTCAGAGAGAAGATATTGTAAACTATTATAACAAGTCTTTTGACTCAAAGAATATTATCGTATCAATCAACGGTAACGTTGACAGTCAAAAGATGATAAGCGCTTTTGGTTCAATATTCAGCGATAAAAATCAGCCAAAGGTGAATTATTCAAACTTTAAAGTTACAAAACTTACTTCACCAAAAACTATTTCAAAAGACATAAAAGACTTGCAGACAGCCTGGGTATTTATGGGCTGGCAGGCATCAGGAGTTTCCGATGTTAAGGATTTTGTAACCTTAAAAGTTATGAATACGATTCTCGGCTCAGGACTGAGCTCAAGACTGTATAAGAATCTGAGAGAGCAAGACGGACTTGCCTATCAGCTTGGTTCAAGCTATTCACCCAAGAAGCTTGGCGGTATCTTTATGGCCTATATTGGTACAAATCCCGATACTTTAGAGTATTCAAAGAAGAAAATTCTTGCGGAAATCGAACGACTAAAGATGGAATTTGTATCGGACACTGAACTTCAGGATGCAAAAGACAGGCTTAAAGGCGGATTTGTAATCGCAATGGAAACAAATTCAGAAAAGGCCTCTAATTTAGCACTGTTTGAAGCTCTCGGATTTGGGTATGATTTTCTTGACAAGTATACAAAAATGATTGACGAAGTTACCGCATCGGATATAATTAGGGTTGCAAATAAGTATTTTAATAATAATTTGGTCCAATCAGAAGTAAAAAAATAAGGTTATGGTATAATAAAACAGAATCTGGAAAATGAGAGGATAAAAAATGAAAATACTTATATCAAATGATGACGGTATTCTTGCAAATGGTATTAGGGCCCTTATAGAAGCTCTTTCTCCTTGCCATGATGTCTATGTTGTAGCACCGGATAGAGAAAGAAGTGCGGCAGGTCATTCCCTAACACTTCACACCCCTTTAAGGGTAGAAGAAGTTGACCCCAAATACGGTGCCAAGCGCTGCTGGATGACAACCGGAACCCCGGGAGACTGCGTTAAGCTTGCGATTAATGCCATTTTATCCAGAGAAGAGCTTCCGGATCTGGTAATATCCGGTATTAACCACGGCCCAAATCTGGGTGCCGATATTCTGTATTCAGGAACCGTAAGCTGCGCAATGGAAGGTGCCATGATGGGATATCCGAGTATCGCAACATCACTTGCAAGCATGAATACTGAATACGAAGCATTCAAGGTTTCAGCAGAATTTGTCGCAGATTTGATTACCAAACTCGATATGAAAAAATTCCCGTCTAAAACTATCCTCAATATTAATGTTCCGGGACTTGATAAGGATGATATCGGAGGCGTTGCTGCAACAGAGCTCGGAAGCAGAATGTTTACAGACGCATATGAAAAAAGAATCGACCCGAGAGGTAAAGTATATTACTGGATGGCAGGAGAATTAATAAATGAGCCGGAGGACGCGTCAACAGATATCGCCGCTGTCAGAAACAACAAAATTTCAATAACTCCTGTTACTTATGAAATGACAAGAACAAATATCCTGCAAGACTTGGAAGAAGACCTCTGCCGCGAAAATCTTTGCAACTGGTTTCATGAAGAATAAAAAAGTTTAATAAAAGACCATACGTTTTGACTACAAAAAATTTCTTTTTGTGGTTTAATACACCTATAGTGTATTTAAAGGTGTGTGTGTAATGTTTGTAAAAAATGATAAATTGTCTTTTGGCAAAGCTCTTCCGACATATAAAAAGCCGGACTTTGCAAAAACCCTAAAAGAAGCAAAAAACGTGCTTGGAATAGACGGTGGCCTCTCTTTACTAAAACTAGATGCGGCATCTTTTCCTGCTAATGCTGGCCAAAATACGGGCGTCGGCAAACTAAACTCAAGAAAAGCAATCGATTTAATAAAATTTCTCACCTTTTATACCGGAACAAATGCAGTCAAAATCTTCCCTTTTGGTCAGCAAACAAAAACCCGAACGCACTACTATTGCCCTTATAACAAAACCGCAATGACAATCGGTGAGGAAAACATAAACCTGTTTAACCTGCTGAATAAAGAAAAATACGGAGATATTCTGAAAGAGGAGGATATAAAAGGCTTTCTTGTAAAAAGTTCTCACACTATAAATTATGAAAATGAACTTGGAACGACAGAAAACTATCCTGTACTTGTGCCGTTAAGAAAAGCTTTTGATAATTTTAAAAATCATCTTTCTACTCCTAAGATAGAACAAGAATTTGAAGAATTTAAGCAAAAGAATTATGTAAAAGAACATTACCCGAGACTTGCCTTGTACCCTTATTTAAAGGACAAAGAACCTGACCTGTTTAAAAATTTTGGGGCATCAAAAGATAAACAGGAAAAGTTCAGACAATATCAAGAAATGTACAAAAATGAGATAGAATTTTTCAAATTTCGGCAGTTTATCGCAGATAAAGAACATTTTGAAGCCAAAGAAAAACTTAACTCCGCAGGGGTAAAACTGTTTGGAGATTGTTTGATAGGCTTTTCAGAACAGGAAGTATGGGCCCATCCTGATGCTTTCTTTGAAGGAGGGGGTGTAGGCTGGTCTCTTCCGGCTCTTAATGACAAAAAGCTGCTTAACCCAAAATCTCAGGCAAATAAAGTTTTTAACGATAAGATTTCTTTTTATCTTGAGCACTTTGACGGTATAAGATTTGATGTCGGATGGTGGTACGCATACACAAGAATAAACACAAAAGACGAGGTTAAAGAGCGTGATATGAAACACAAAGTCTTTGATTTCATTGAAAAACGAGCCAAAGAAATTAAAGGCGAGAATTTTGATACCGGAAACCTAATATATGAGATGGATGGCTTTTCGCATCTTTATAATTGGGATACAATGAAACGACTTGAGAATATCAAAAATATTGTAAGTGTTTTGACGACCGAATATGAAAACAATTATGGAAATAACGGTGCAGGCTGGGGACATCCGGAATTCTTGTTAAAAAATGGATTTACTCTGGATGAATTTATAATTGGTACAAACAACCATGACGGAGAAAATTTGAGGATTTTAGCAGAATCAAACAGCAAGGAAAATCGCAGAAAACGGGCCGATTCTATTCCTATTTTGTCAAATGTGCTAAATATTCCGGTAAAAATATTGGAAAATTCCAAGGAGTTTGTAAAAGCAAAGTTTGCACAATTATATACTGCAAAAAACCAGTTTCTTTTTTATGTAGATGTTTTAGGTGCAAAAAATATCATAGATAACCAGACCGATAATCCAAAAAACTTTCGTATGCGTCTGAATGATAATTTTGAAGCACAATATCATACAGCCCTTCAAAAGGGGCATGGGTTTAATATTATGGAATCACTAAAGCTGGTTTTAAAATCAAAAAATCTTGACGAAAAATATCAAGATTTATACAAAAAAGTCTGCTATTATGCGGATTATCTAAGAGAGCCTGGGGCTAAAACAGAGGCTGATGCTAATATGACTTCACAATAAAAAATGGCGGTTAATTTTATTAACCGCCATTTTTTTACATTAAGCCTTTACGCTTTGAGTTGCCAACTTTCTCTCATTTTCCAACTGTAATGTCACGGTAGTAATATCACAAACTGAAGATGGTCCGAAGTATTGAATAGCACCCGGGAACAAATATCTGTCATTCAGGGCCCAATCCTCTCTGTTTTCTTCCAGCTTTTTAAATACAGGCCCGTCAAGTTCCACAAGAGCTTTTTTTATAACCGGTTTCATTTCACCATGTCTCTTTTCCATATTCATCATCATAGTAAGAGGAACACCGCCTGCGATCCAGTCATTTGCGGATTCAGTCAGGTTTCTTATTGATGAAAGATATCCTGTAAGTCCGAAATTAATAAGTGCAAAGGCATTAAAGCCCAAAGAATAGCAATAATCAGCATCAAAGTTCGAAGGGAACGCGCAGCGTCCTTCGTATCCGAAAAAGTGAGCCTGTGCATTGAATTTGCCTATATATTGACCCTCTAATCTCATCTCATCGAGTTTTTGAGAAATCATTTCAATCAACAATTTTTCAGTATCAATCTTTGATACCTGGACATTACCGTGCGGATCTCTGTCGGCCAAAAGCTGCCCCTTAATCAACGCAGGTAATGAATTGTAAACCTTTGCATTGTTTTCGGACAATCTGTTCTCTACTATTGCAAATTTTTCACGTATAGTCGGCGCATTAGCAAAACTCGGATCAGTTTCCAACTCTGCCATAATATCATTAAGATTTGCAATCATAGATTTCATCTCAGGTATAAATTCAATCAAACCTTCCGGAATAACTGCTATACCAAAGTTTTTACCCATATCAGCACGTTTTACTATGATATCAACCATGTAATTTATAACAGATTCCAAAGACATAGATTTTGTCTCAACTTCTTCGGAAATCAATGTTATATTAGGCTGAGTCTGGAGAGCTGCCTCAAGAGCAACGTGAGAAGCACTTCTTCCCATAATCTTGATAAAGTGCCAATATTTTTTTGCAGAATTAGCGTCTCTTTCAATGTTTCCTATAAGTTCAGCGTAAGTTTTTGTTGCAGTATCAAACCCGAAAGAGATTTCAATCTGTTCATTTTTTAAGTCTCCGTCAATAGTTTTTGGGCAGCCAATGACTTGAATTCCTGCATTATTCTTCACAAACCACTCGGCAAGAAGAGCAGCGTTTGTGTTAGAATCATCACCGCCGATGATTACCACTGCGGAAATATCAAGCTTTTTGCAAACAGCAAGAGCTTTTTGGAACTGGTCTTCTGTTTCAAGCTTAGTTCTGCCGGAGCCGATTATATCAAATCCGCCGGTGTTTCTGTAGTCATTAATAAAATCATCGTTAAATTCAACGTACTTACCGTCAATAATACCCGACGGACCGCCTAAAAAGCCAAACAATTTATTGCCGGAATTTGCCTGTTTCAAAGCGTCATACAAGCCTGCAATAACATTATGTCCGCCCGGAGCCTGCCCCCCTGACAGAATAACCCCTACGTTCCTGTGAGTAGACGGCAATGCCTCTGTTGCTGTCTGGAAAGTTATTGTAGGTTTTCCGTAAGTATTTTTAAATAAAGCTTTAATCTCATTTTTATCAGCAACAGCTTCAGTTGCAGAGCCTTCTTTGGCAACAAGGTGATTAATACCGTTTGCAAGAGATGCCGGAAGCTTAGGACGGTATTTAAGTCTTTCGATTTGTAATGGTGATAAATTTGTCATAAAATTTCTCCTTCTTTTGTTATAAATTATACATTAAAAATTATTTTTAATCATGTTTGCCAAATATAAAATTACGCGCTTTGGAATACAAAGGCACGAGCTTAAAATTAACACACAGCTATAAACGCATGTTTGAAGGGCTTTCGTCAGAAAACAAAAACTCATTGATTACTAAATACCGCCGCAGAGATAAAGAGAAAATAATAAAAACAAATTAAAAATCACACAAGCTTGTATTACCTACTAGTACCCGTTGAGCAGCAAAAGGCTTGCCCATATTACAATAATTCCGGACATAATACCTGCTATTGCATAATGCCAGTCACCATATTCGTGAGATAATGGCAGCAGTGTGTCAAATGATATGTAAATCATTATACCAACGACAGCTGCCATAAAGAAACCGACAAAAACCTGCGGTAAAAACCAGTGCAGCAAAGCAAGCCCTATAAGAGCCCCTATCGGTTCTGTCATTCCCGTCCAGAAAGAATACCAGATTGCCATTCTTTTCTTGCCCGTAGCATGATAAATAGGCAGAGCAACCGCAATACCTTCCGGAATATTATGCAAAGCAATTGCCAGCGCAACAGATATCCCGATTGCTATATCTTGAGAAGAGACAAGGAAAGTTCCGAGGCCTTCCGGGAAGTTATGAACAGCAATTGCAATTGCTGTTAAAAGCCCTGCGCGTTTAATTCTATGAGAACGTTTGTTAGATTCGCTGCTGTCATTCAGCAAATCTTCTTCTACGTGGTCAGGAACAAATGTATCAATAAGTTTTGAAATTATTACTCCAGCAATAAAACCACCAAACGTAATCCATTTATAGTTCAACGGATAATACACTTTAAGAAGATTGTCTGCCGTAGACAGAATTTCAGTCAAAGATACAAAAATCATAACTCCGGCAGAAAAACCAAGTCCCAGCGAGAGAATTTTCATATTATTTTTGTTTACTAAAAAGGTTATAAAACCTCCGATAACAGTAGCAAAGCCTGCTAAAACAGTCATTAATAAAGGTATTTCCCAATTTTCAATCATATTATCATCCTTATTGTATTAATTATATTAACACAAAAATGAAGTTGTAAGGTGGTTGTAAATTATAAATATCAAGCGGTATTTACTTATTGTACAAGATAAAATCGTCTAATATTTTAAACGGATATTTTATTCAAATAAAAAATAAATGCTTGCAAAAAAAAAATCAGTAAGTTAAAATAATAAATGTAGCTGAGACAATTCAAAGCGTGACGTTTTGTGGGAGCGTAGCTCAGCTGGTTAGAGCGCATGCCTGTCACGCATGAGGTCGCGAGTTCGAGCCTCGTCGTTCCCGCCATTTAAATCAAGAGCCTTTTTTAAGGCTCTTTTTCTTACTCTTTATTGAAATAAAATAATTTTGTTGTCTCAATAGTTCCCGGTGACAAACATTGATGCATGCCGTACTTAACAAGATAGAAGCACCTTTTCTTGCAAATTCTTTTGCCGTTTCTAAGCCCATTCCGGTTCTTGCACCTGTAACAATAGCGACCTTACCGTCAAAAATACCAGTCATAGCGACCTCCTTATAGTTGTTAATACAAATTTAAAACACTTGCTTAGTATTTATATTATTTCCGTTCGAGGTAGATATGTTAAATACTTATATTTTATTTCCAGATATTCAAAATAAGAATATCTGGAAATTTTAACAATTTAAAATAAATCCAGAGTCCAAGGATTACAACATATTCTCTAACAAGCAAGACAAAATTTGAAAATATATAAACTAAAAACAATTTAATGCAGAGAAAAATTGAAAAATTTATACCTCATGTTGCTCAAAATAATCAAACCATCTGTAACAAGAAATCAAACTATGTGTTCTTTTACAACTTTCCTTTTAAAAATACAATTCCCATAAAAACTTGGATAAGTAATTTACTTATCCAAGTTAAGAATTTTATTTATTATAGCCTTATCTTCATCTGAAAACTCTAAGCCCACTCTATTTATTTCCATATCAAAAATATATTTCAACATTTCTGGTTTACTAAGAAACTGGTTTTTAGTCTTTACATCTTCCAGTGCATTATTTAAAAGTACACCTATTTTTTTGTTTTGTGTTGTTACATAGGAACCTCGATTAAAATAGATTTGAGAATCATCATAAAACAATAAATAGCCCATTGGAAGTGTTTTAACACGTTTTAACCCATACATTAATGGCGGCGAATTCGGCGGCATAGTATATCTTTTGTCATAAAAATATTTGGTAGAATTTTTACACTCAATATAATTAGTACCTGCCGGTAATGTACATATACCTATCGCAACAGTGCGAAGAGAATCCAAGTGGCCTCCATTAAAAGGATTATCCGGTATCGGATTGGCATCTCTATACAACGTTATAAAATATAACTCACTATTAGCTGGAATATCCAATCGAATTTTAACCTGTTCTCGATAATAACCTCCACTCAGATCCTGAATACTTTCCTGTATATCAAAACAATTTAATAATTTATTATCAATATAGTCTTGTCCGCAATAATACATAGACTTTTTAATAGGCGGATTCAAAATATGTCCTCCATCTTCCGGAATTTCTTGCTTAATGGGAGGCTCTGTTGTATTTTCTTGCATTGTTTCTTCTTGTATTTTGGAGACATTTTGATTCAGCAAGCTGTCATCAAGATTAGCAAGTACCTCTCCATCTGCTTTAAATTTCTTTTTAAGCAAATTCTTTCTCGTGTTGATGTAATGCAAACCTACAGGATCGGCAGGAATTAAAGTTCCGTCAGCTGCAAGGAGAAACTTAAACCTGTCAGGATTCTTGCAGCCATCTTCGCCGTACATACAATTGGAGGATTTCTTGGAAGAATCCACATCTACATATATGTCTGTCTGATAAGCTATCTTATTGCTCGCATTGTCAATCTCTCTTTTTGTCTGACTTATCCACCACTCCATGCCGTTTGATGTTGTGAAAGATGATTTGTCAGGATAAGAAGTTGTATTGCAGGAATCCGCCCCAAAAGTATGCGCTAACAAATTACAAAGCTTATTATCTCCTGAATATTTTGTGTCATCCTTAAAAGGTGCCTTTAATGGCTGAGAGTTATTCACAAGAGGGTACCTGCTTACATCGATGTCTGTGCTTCCTTCTTTGAGTAAAACAGGAAAGATTGATGAATCTGAGGTTAAAGCTTTTATATTTTTACCAAGCTCATCATACACTTTCAGATAATTAATCTTAGTTTTGTCGGGCATTAATCCGTTTATTGCAGGAAGTATTACAGCCGCAACAACTCCTGCTATTCCGAGAACTATTAATAGTTCTGCTAAAGTAAAACCTCGTTTTCTCATTAAACTATTCCTCGCTTTTCATCTCTTCTATTTTGCTCTAATGTAACACAATACATATTGTGTTACATGTGCTACGCACGTAGACATTGGGCCGGCTTCTTGGTAAGACTACAAGCCGATTTCAAAATTCCACGTCCGCCTAAGAATTTCTGCTACAGGCTTGTACGCGTGGGCTGGGCTGGAAGGTAAGCGCTACAAGAGTTTCAGAAAGTGGATTTTTTGCAAAAATTGGGCAAAAATGAGGATTTTGGGCCTCGCACAACAAAAGAGCGCCTCTTCACAAACCCAGTGATATATGGTATCATGGATGTCGAGGCGCCCTCATGTAACACAATATGTATTGTGTTACATGAGGGTGTTTTTGTATTTAGTGAATAGTGAAAGGTGATTAAGTGATCAAGTGATCAGGTGATCAAGTTAGCAAGAGTGAATAGTGATTGGTGAATAGTGAATAGATTTTTAACTTCGCCTCAACTGTTCAACTGTTCAACTTATCAACCCTTTATAACTTCTCCTCAACCCCTAAACTTCTCAACTACTAAACCCTAAAACTCCTTTTCAACCTTTCAACTGTTCAACTTATCAACCCTTTATAACTTCTCCTCAACCCCTAAACTTCTCAACTACTAAACCCTAAAACTCCTTTTCAACCTTTCAACTGTTCAACTTATCAACCCTTTATAACTTCTCCTCAACCCCTAAACTTCTCAACTACTAAACCCTAAAACTCCTTTTCAACCTTTCAACTGTTCAACTTATCAACCCTCATAACTTCTCCTCAACCCCTAAACCAACTCCATAGTGTTGCGATTGCTTCTTGAATTCACCTGTATCAAAATATTAAGTTTTGTAAAGATTTTTAACAATATACTAAAGTTTTTCTTAAAACTTGCCGTAATACTTATTATCAAGGGAAATAAAATAAAGGACACTTACAAAAAATGGGAATGGCAGCGTCACAAGCTAGATTATTAACGCTAACAAGCAGGCTCCATGATATTGAGTATAAAGCTCAGAATATTATGAACCAGAAGATAGCTTTGGCAACACAAAAGGATGGTGCATATCAGGACTATTGTGATGCTCTTGAAGCTACTAAAATTCAGGTTAATTTCTACGACGGCGCCAGCACAAAATATGTTGATGCCAATTTCTCTACTTTATGTACTTACAATGAAAACAGAATTTCTCAATATACACTCACTGATTCAAAAACAGGAAAAATCATTGTAGATGAAGAAACTGCAGAAATGTATGAAGGTTATGGTAATGATAAATATTGCTTTGCTTACGCAATGCTCGGAATGGACGGGAATTTCTGCTGGGATACAGATAAGGATGGACAAGAAGTTGGTATTGGAACAAGTCAGTGTTCAGAAAGCGGAAATCTTTACATGACTGAATGCGAAGAGCTTGTTTTTAATAAGCACCAAGACGATAATGAACTGACTGCAGCTTATGAAGATCTGGAAAACGCAGAGGATTCTGCGGATAAAAAGGAAGCTTTAGACGCTTTTCGTGAACTCCTGTATGATAACTATGCCAGCGAAATATATGATTATATGAAATATAATAAACAGGATGATATGGATAAAGTAATCGAGAATAATGAATTAGATTACGATACAACCTGGGATGAAGTAAAGAATGAATTCAACTATTATTTGAATTTGTGGGAACAGATTAATGATGCAGGCGGATGTCAAGTTATTGACGCGCAATATGAATCCGGAGATGAAGGCAATGAATGGTTTAATAAAATGGTTGAAGCCGGCAGGATTTTAATAAGCGTTTATAATACATCCAAGAAAGAGTGGGAAGATACGAGTGTTGCAACAAGTACAAACGAAAATAATCTGCAGGAAACCGATGATGAAACTGATTTAAAGAAGGCAGAAGCCGAATATGAATATGAATTGGATAAGATTAATGCAAAAGATACCCAATTTGACCAAGAATTAAGCACGCTGGAAACTGAAAGATCTGCACTCAACACAGAAATTGATTCAATCAAGCAAGTCCGTGATGACAATGTTGAGAGAACTTTTGGTATCTTCAGCTAGTAAGTATGTAAGAATAAATTTCCCTTTATTTCCCTTTTCTTTAGCCACTTCTTCAAGTGGTTTTTTCTTTTTCAAGCTCAAGCTTTTTAATTCTTATTTGTATATCTTCAAGCAGCTTTCTGTTAATAGAGAGTAAGTCGCCGATAATAGCTATTATTCCGAGCTGTACAGATGAAAGTATAAATATTGCAGCAAGGATTAAGGATTGTATATGACCGTTGCCGTTGCCAAGGGTATAGTAGTATAAAAACCTAAGCCCAAGTAATATCCCTAAAAATCCCAGCAGCCCAGCGATTGTTATAAAAAATCTAAACGGTCTGTATACAATAAACATTCTGATTGTTGTCTTTGCAGATTTGAACACGTAATCAAAAATATTTTTCACAAGCTTTGATTTTCTAAGCATCTTATTAACCCTGATAGGCACGGACAAAACTCTTAAGCCTTTAGCATTTGCCTGCAGTAGGGTCTCCATTGTATAGGTGTAATTATCAAAAACATTAAGCTGAATTGCGGCCTGTTTTGAAAATGCTCTAAAACCGCTCGGCGCATCCTCTACAGGGGTTGAAGAAAGGAGCCTTAATACCGCAGAACCCAATTTTTGCAAAACTTTCTTGAGGGGCGTAAATTCTTGTATAGAAAGAATATCCCTTGCCCCGATTACGATATCCGCTTTATTTTCTAATATCGGAGTTACAAGCCTTTCTATATCATCAGCACAATACTGATTATCAGCATCAGTATTAACTATTATATCTGCTCCGCGCTTTAAACTCTCTGCCAATCCTACTCTGAAAGCATTTGCAAGTCCCCTGTTCGGGTTGATATTTATAACCGTTGCACCCTTTGCCCTCGCAAGGTCCGCTGAATTATCAGTTGAACCGTCATTTATAACGAGGATTTCAGTTTCATCTATGCCATTTATATGCTTAGGCAAATCAGCAAGAGTTTTTTCTATTAGCTCCTCTTCATTAAAACAAGGTATTTGAATAATAAGCTTTGGCATGTAAAATATTATATATAAACAATTAAGAGGGGGCAAGTATTTGTTATTTTTTATAACATTATTCGGTTTACTATTGCGGCTGACATTTATTAATAAGCCGGAAGGGCTATGGAATGATGAATATGTAAGCTGGTTTGTAGCTTCAGTTCCTTTTTGTAAAGGTTTTTGGGGAGAGGTCCTTAAACAGTGCCACATGCCGTTTTATTATCTGTACTTGAAACCGTTTGCTCATTGTTCTGATTTAGTTTTAAGGCTGACATCAGTTCTTCCCGGCGTTATTGCAATACCTGTCATGTATCTTGTGGGAAAAGAATATTCTAAAAAGACCGGATTCTTTGCTGCAGCAATAACCTCAGTTTTATCTTTTCTTGTTTATTACTCACAAGAAGTGCGATTCTACTCAATATTGTTCCTGTTTTCAGCTCTGTCACTGCTGTTTACGATACGTTATGTCAAAAATTCCAATAAAAATGACTTGTGCGGATATGTTATCTCTAATATTCTAATTCTCGCAACCCATGTGCTTGGCGGAATTTACGTATTTTTTAACCTGATATATGTTATTTATAAAAGGAAAAAAATCTCAAAACCTGTAATCTTATGTATCTTTATACTAATTCCCATGATTACTTTTTTCGGAATAAATATACTTAAAATGCTTCCGGCCTCACAGTGGTGGGGACATTTCACGTATACAAATATTTTATTCCTGTTTAGTGATTTTCTATCCCCGATACTTACAAATAATGTGAATGCGCCGCCTGTTTTCATCTACGACAAACAGCTTGCCTTTTGGCTTACTATCCCAACATTAATAGGGTTTGCAGGATATTTGATTGGTTTAAGAAAAACACTCTCTCTTAATATCCTCGTGTTTATGACAATTTTGATTATGTCACTGCTTGCCCTGAGCGGAAATCTTGTGTTTATAACCAAATACGCAATGGAAGTTCTTCCGATAATCATACTGACAGCTGCGGTTGGTTTTGCGGAATCAAAAAAGCTTGGGATTATACTGTTTACACTCTTTATTACTCTGCATTTAGCATCATTTTTTACGCCGTATTATGTGACAAAACAAATTAGAACAGAAGGGCACAGGATTGTAGGTGAAATACTCAATAATTATAATCCTCAAAACATTGTATTTACATACTATGAGCCCAAAAGATTTCTAAGATACACTGACCTGAGAGGTAAGCATACGTATTCCATATACAAAAATAACAGAATGGATTATATAGAAGCGCCTGCAAAAATTCTCGATAATATCCCTAATGGGGAAAATGTCGCAGTAGTTTTTCTTGACAGTGTAAGCTTCTTTGATGAAGATTTTGTAAACAAAAATAAAGATAACTCTAAAATTCCGGAGATGTTTCTCACATTCTCCCACATAAAAAATTCTCTCATAAAAGCCTTAAATGACGGTTTTACCGATTTCAAACTCTCAAAAATAGGCGCCTGGACGGTTATTTATGCAACTAAGAAATAAAGTTGACAAGTTTGCAATTTTCTGTTATAACGGTTCTATAATCGCAGACAGTTAGTATCCGCAAGGGTTTAAATTGAAAAACAGGCTAGCCGAGATTACACCTGGTGCGAGAAACTGGTTGGGTATGAGTCCCTTCGTTGAGATAAAACAAAGGCAATGAAGTAGGTGGACAAATTGGTCACTTAAACATAAATTCGCACCAAGTCTTAAAAGATATAAATAGCTTATAAGATTGTGTTAGATTTTGCGATTATCAAAAGAAAAGATTGCAAAATCTTTTTAGTATGTAAAAAGGTCGAATTATATATACAAAATAAAGGAGCAAAAAATGTCAACAAAAGCTTTCAAACAAGATAAGGTTGCACTTATCAAAGAAAAAATTGATAAAGCACAAGTTGCAATTGTTACCGAATACAAGGGATTAAGCGTAGAGGAAATTACCAAGCTCAGAAGAGCCCTTCAAGCTGTTGGCGGTGATTATATGGTTACCAAAAACACCCTTGCTAAAATCGCTATCAAGGATACTCCTTACGAAGTGTTAACTGAAACGATGAAAGGACCTATTGCTATTGCGTTCGGTTTTTCAGATCAGGTTGCACCGGCTAAGGCTTTATCAACATTTATCAAAGAAGTCAAAAAAGGTGAAATTCTTGCTGCTGCTATGGACGGAAGACTTATGTCAGCAGAAGAAGCAAAAGCTCTTGCAACTCTTCCTTCAAAAGAAGAAATTTACGCAAAAATGCTTGGATGTATCAACTCACCTGCTTCTGGTATCGCAAACTCTGTCAACGCTGTTATGTCATCTCTTGTTAGAGCTATCGCAGCTGTTAGAGACCAGAAGGCCGCGTAGAGTGGGGGTAAATGGGGCTATATATTTGGGTTTTGAAGTAAAACTACAGGCCCGGCTTATATAAACCCTAGCCTTAAAACAAATCGTATTACAACTCAAATTAGAATAAAAGGAGAAAAACAATGAGTATCGAATCTATTTTAGAATCAATTGAAAAATTAACTTTATTAGAAGCTGCTGAATTAGTAAAAGCTATGGAAGAAAAATTCGGTGTATCTGCCGCTGCTCCTGTAGCTGTTGCTGCTGCTCCTGCAGCTGCTGCTGCAGCTCCTGCTGAAGATGCTGACGCTGCAGTTAACGTAGTTTTAGCTTCTGTACCGGCTGATAAGAAAATCGCTGTTCTCAAAGAAGTTAGAGCTATCACAGGTCTTGGCTTGAAAGAAGCTAAAGATTTGGTTGAAGCAGCTCCTAAGGCTGTTAAAGAAGGCATTAAGAAAGATGAAGCAGAAGCTCTTAAAAAACAGCTTGAAGCAGCTGGCGCTACTGTTGAAATCAAATAGTTTGGCATTTTTTACAATCAATATAAAACTCCGAAAGAAAACTTTCGGAGTTTTTGTTATCTGTAACTCTTTGCATACAATAGAGCTGCCGTTTAGTATTTGTATAACATCAATGTATTCAACGGTGTCAGCATTGCTTAGATTGACTAGATAAAATTCATATTTACATTTCTTAACAAAATGCTTTAAAAAAGGCAATTTTTAAAAAGATAAATACTTTATATATATGTAAGACATAAATAGAGAGTAAAAAATATGACAGCAACTTATGACGCAATAGAAAGAAATAAAAAACCGGCAGGAGCATTAGAAATCCCAGAAAACTTCCACTTCTATTATTTAAAAAAACAAGACAGACAAATGAGATTTAACAATGGCGGCGACCCAATCTATGCTATTTTCGATAAAATTGACAACAGACCTCTTTCAAAGATTGCAAAAGACTTTGTCAGAGAATTGGCAGATGATTCTATCAGATTTATTTCAACATTAGTAAAATAATTTCTAATTTCTATATTACTACTCTCTTATATTATCTTACATCTTACATCTTACTTACAAGTTTTACTCCCTTTTCGGGAGTTTTTTTTTGCTCGGAGGGTTGGTATAATCTATTGAAACCTTCGAAATAGCACAATTTGCATCATCACAGAATAAAAAACTTTATATAAGTGCGATTTTGTTACCTGCTAATCTCGCAGGTGGGTGAGTGCCTTAATTTATCCGTTTCCCGCTGGCGATTTTATATCGACGGGTATACTTCAAGAATTATAGAGCTTACTCTCCCTATTTATAAAAATGTAGGAACAAAATAAACACCTATATAAAGTAATATAATTATGCCATATCTTTTGAATAAATTCAAGCTCTCGAATTAGACAAAAATAGCCAAACGGCTGATAGACACTTTAAGCATATTTATATAAAAATTAAATATATAACTATAAGGGTATAAACTAATGATAAATAAGCTTACGAACCAAGAGCAATGCGTTTTAGAGCTGGTAGCAAAAGGTATGATTAATAAAGAAATTGCAAAGGAGCTCAATATATCAATTGCAACTACTAAGGCTCATTTGGAGTCGATTTATAAAAAGCTCAATGCACATAATAGAGTTCAAGCTGTTGTCAAAGCAATATCCCTTGATATTATACAAATTTAAATTTTTGCTTTTATTATGCTACAATTTTATTTATGTCAGAGTTTTTAATTAAAGAGATAGTTGGGAAAAATATAGAATCAGAACTTGAGTCAATTGGATTTGACAGTGTATATCGCCAAAAGGCTGCAGACAAATTTCAATATAGGAATATAAAAATATATAATCTTACTCCGGCGCAAGCAAATATATTAAAACAAACAGCTCTGATATACGGTTCTGATTGTGCTGTACACAGAGATGTTATAACAGGTAAAATTGACAAATCCGATGCTATACTTTGTGGGAGTGTTTCTCAATTAAAAAAGATTGTAAAAAAACTGCAAAATCAGCCGTTTAAGCTTGGGAAATTAGGAGAGGAAATAGAGAGCTTAATAGAACGTAAAGTTGTCCGTGCAACAAAGATTGCAGGTATTTTGAACGTAACCCCGGATTCATTTTCAGATGGGGGACGATATTTAAAACCGCAAGATGCAATAGAACATTTTGTAAGTTTGATTCGGGACGGTGCCGATATTATTGATATAGGCGCTGAAAGCACACGTCCGGGGGCATTGGCAGTAGATTCAAAAACTCAGATAGACCGGTTAAAGCCTATATTAAACTTTGCATTAAAAGAAAATTTAAAAATCCCGATAAGCATCGATACCAGAGACTCAGAAACGGCAGATTTTGCTTTAAATAACGGAGCTTCTATAATAAATGATGTCTCAGGCTTTGATTATGATTCAAAGCTTGCAGATGTTGTTTCGAAATACAATGCCGGCATTATAATCCAACATTCAAAGGGGACCCCAGATATTATGCAAAAGGATCCGGTATACAATAATCTTATAGACGATATATATTTTAGCTTGAAAAAGAAAATAGAGTTTGCTAAAAGTAAAAATATACATAACATTATCATCGATCCGGGAATTGGATTCGGAAAAACACGAGAAGATAATTTTACAATTCTTGAAAGGTTTAGGGAATTTACGTCACTGAACTATCCGATAATGCTTGGAGTTTCACGAAAAAGCTTTTTGGGAGTAAAAGAGGAGGATAATGATACAAAAGATGCTCTTACTCTTGCAGTTTCTTATCCTTTGATAATGTCTGGGGTTGATTACCTGAGAGTGCACAATGTAAAGCTGCATAAAACTCTATTATCAAATTTTCTATCCATATAGGCTATTTATATTCTAATTCAAATAGTATAAAATTGTAAAACCAAGGTATTGACTTATGAACGATACAATCAAAAATATATTAGAGAATTTACCTATATGTGCATATATAACAGATCTGAATCACAATCTTTTAGCAGGAAGTACAGAGTTTGTTAAAGTAATTAATCGTGAAGATTACGAATTGCAAGATTTAACACTTGAGGATATCTATGATAAAGAGCATCTGGAACTGCTCAAAGCAGAGGAAGAACAAGTGCTTCAAACAGGATGCAGCTATGAAGTTGAACGACAGGTCATATTCCCTTCCAAAAGTTTTTGGGGGCGTGTAAAACATACCCCAGCAAAGGATAAAAATGGAAATATAGAATATATAATTGTAATGTATGAAAATTTGGATCCGATTAAAGATTCAGAAATGCAAAAAGAATACTTTATTGAAACGCTGACTCATGATTTGAAAATTCCTACATTAGCTCAGCTTAGGGGGCTTGAACTGTTAAAAAGCGAATTTGTCGGAGGTTTAAACCAAGAACAACAGGAATTGGTCTCACATATCGAAGATTCTTGCGAGTATATTCTTGATATGATCTCTATGATAGTTAACACATACAGATTTGAAACGGGGGCAAATAAACTTGTTTATGAAAAGTTTGACCTGGTTGAACTTTTGTTTGAATGTTTTGCAAAGCTCTCAGAGATTGCCAAAGAAAAGAGCAGTTTTTTCGTGTACAGAACCTCTATTAAAAAGGTTATTATAGCGGCTGATCGAGTAGAGTTGGGAAAAGTAATTATAAACCTTCTTACAAATACTCTGATGTATACGTATAAGAATGAGCCAATCTTTGTTGATATAAATCAAACAAAAGACCAAGTTGAATTTATAGTAACCAGCCGTGGAATATTGCTGTCCGAAAAGGAATGCATGACTATGTTTGACAGCTTTGGGGCTAGAACTCCCAAGTATAGTACAATAGGTAATGGTATAGCGCTATATTTATGCAAGAAAATTATAGATGCACATAAAGGCAGGATTTTTGCCTCGACAGACGGGGAAAAGTTCAACAAATATACATTTATACTTCCGGGATTAACGGTTGAACAAAGCGATAAACTGTGTAACCTGGTTGCGGTGTAGGATGTATACTTTAAAATTTGTAACGAAGTCACGCATCTTACTGGAAAAAGTTCAAAAAAGTGTTAATATATGTATTAAAGGGATTAGTTTAATTTAAAAGTAATGTAAAATTTTTGTAATATTTAATCAATTTTCTACATTCAGATGTTTTAAACTTTATACAGGTTTTAGAAGGTGTAAGTGTGAATAAAGAAAGAAATTCTGTAAATAAAATAAGGGATATAAACAATTCTTCCCCGATAACATCTCCGATATTGCAAGAAAAGTTGGTGTCAAAAGTTAATTCTCTGACATTTAACAATTATGCTAATTCTATAGGAAATGCTCAGGGTAGAAGTTTTAATACAGAAAAAAGTTTAACGCTTAATCACAAATATGTTATAGATGAACTTGTAAAAATAGATAGTGTATCTTCATTAAATGAATTTTATTCAAAAATCTATTCTATAATTACACAACATATAGATTCAGGCTTTATGGCCGTAGGACTTTTTAAAGAAAAGTCTAACTGCATTAACCTCAGGCTGCAAGATAAACTCGGGAATTTTTATTCTACAAAAGTTTTTCTCAGAGAAGAAGACAATCCCATTGTGCAGGTGTTTAACGAAAGAAAAATTATCTTTAAAGATGACGTAAGCTTCTTAAAACTTTCATACTTTAAGAATAAACCTGCAGTAATACTTCCGCTAATCTCTGTTAACAAATGCATCGGCGTGTTTATAATAGCGGACAACTATGCAAGGCAAAACATTTCTGTCTATAACCTGCTTGCAAATATAATAGCACTTACATCTCATAACTTTGATTTGCTTGAAAAAAGTGATGAATACGTTAATACCGATAATCTTACACTTTTGTATAATCACAGAGGTTTTCAAGAGATATTATCAAATGAGATATCTAGAGCGCAGACCAACAGACAAAAACTTTCAGTTGTAATGATGGATATTAACAATATAACTAAGATAAACAGAGAATTCGGTCATGCAAAAGGTGACGAGGTTATAAAGGTTGTTGCAGAGAAAGTCCGCCAGAATATACGTGAGGGTGATATAGCAGGCAGGTATGGCGGTGATGAGATTGCTATTATTATGCCAAACACTCCTGTTGAACAGGCAAAATATGTTGCAGAATATCTGACTTACTCATTATCTTGCTGCTTTATAGATGATATTGGTCCCGTAAAAGTTTCTGTAGGAGTTTCAACCTATCCGGACTGTTCTGATGACAAGGAAAAACTTCTTATTCTTGCAGAACAGGCAATGTATATTTCTCAGGCGAAAGGTTATAAAGACGGTATGTCTGCTATTATAAGTTCTGCGGATTTTAATTTCTGGGATGATGTAGCTTTAAAATCATACGCGGAAGTCGTTGGAAAGCGTCATGCTCAGCTGGGCATTAACTTTGAAGAGGAACTAATCTCTAAATTTAACACCGATCATGCTCTTGCAGGAGCAAGAATTTCAGAAATTGCCACCTCGCTTGCAGGTGCAATAGATGCGAAAGATCCTTATACAAAGGGGCATTCAACCTCTGTTTCAAAATACTCGGAGGCACTGGCGCGAGCAATTAATCTTCCTGAAGAAGAAGTCGAAAGGATAAAACTCGGCGCACTTTTGCATGATGTAGGGAAAATAGGGATTCCAGAGACAGTTTTGAAAAAAGAAGGTCCCTTATCTGATGAGGAGTGGGCAATCATGAAGCAGCATCCGACAATAGGTGCGGAAAAAGTTTTGAACCCAAATCCATCTTTACGGGACTTAATTCCGATAGTAAAATATCACCACGAAAGGATTGATGGTAAAGGATATCCGGAAGGACTACAGAACGGAGATATCCCACTTGCCGCTAAAATTGTTGCTATTGCAGACACATACCATGCTCTAATAAGCGACAGACCATACCGTAAAGGAATGAATATAGATAAGGCAGTGTCTATACTTAATGAAGGTGCAGGAAGCCAATGGGATGAAAATCTGGTTAGAATATTTGTTCAAATAGCGCCATCATTGGGTGTATAGTTATATTTTAAGAGCATAATTCGCAAGTTTTCATTTTGCAGTACATCAAATAAACGATTTTATTCAAAATTAGTAAAGAGTGCAGCAGATAAGCCGTTATATAAATAAGTAAGGAAATATACATGCTGCAACTTTTACCCGATAGCGATACGATTACCCCAAATACCACAAATCCGAATGACGCTGTTGAGTTTATTAACTCATACATCGAAAAGTATCATTGTGAAAATATGAGTGTGGATATCTCGTTTATGAATATTCTTGATGCCTGCTACGTTTCAACAATGTGCTCCACAAAGCATTATATCAAATATCCTGCAGGCAAAATCAACTGGAAAATTTCATCAGAACTCATTAGAGAGTTTAACAAGGATATGGAACTCGGAAATTTGGAATACACTTTATAAAACTTCTATAACCTGTCTTATTTCCTGATTTGTAATATTATTGAGAACAGCTTCTTTATGAGCGTTAGAAAGCACTTGTTTTTCTTTCAGAAGCGTTAAAACTTTCAGAATCAATGTCTGGTTAGAGCTGTCCAGAAGTGTTTCAAGCTCTTCGATTTCATCTACAAAATCAACAGCAAAAAATACAAAGTCACTGTCTTCATAAAGCTCCTCGTAGAATAAGCTTGAAAGTTTGTTCTTATTCATTCCGCTAAGGAGCGAATTTACGGCATAAACTTCATCTTTGGTGTTCTTGTCACAATCAAACAAATACTCGTCATTTTCTACCAGCTGGGCAAATTTATCCTGAGCAAGCCTTAAGAGTATTGCTGATGCGCTGTTCAGATTATCTATATAAAGATTCTCAAAAATCCCGAACAAATTATAATCAATAACCGCACTTGCAGGAATAATCTCAGGTATAGCGTTTACAATGTGGCAGAGAACAAGAGTCCCGACCTCTTTATCCTTTTCCAGAAGCTCATCCAGCGGTATCAGATACGGAATCTCAGAAGCAATATTTTCAGAAAGCGTAGACTTTTTCATTACTTCTATGATTTTTCCAAGCGTATCTTTTGCCTGATAATTAACGAGGAATTTTACAGCCTCATATTGCTCAAACTCATCCTGCGAGTTTAATTTTTCTAAAGCTTCGTTTTTAGAGAGTTCATCATTCATCTTTGCAAGAACTTCAATAGAATTAACAGCAAGCGGTTCAAATTTTGAATGTGCCGTCTGCCTTAAAAGCGGCAGCAAGTCCTGAATCATATCCTGCGGAACAAACGAAAAATATTTAACGGCATAAGCCTTTTTATTCTCATCATCCTCAAGAAAAATTTCTTTCATTACAGGCAGAAGCTCTAATCCGCCGTATTCAAATAAAACTTCCGCAATCATTGTATCATAAGATGGTGAATAGTGGCCAAAAAAATTCAATAGATTCTGGTAATTGTCCTTATTGCAGGCATTTTGAATACGTTTTGCAACATTATTTTTTACAAAATCAAACAAAAAATCATCCTGCTTAACCAATTTTTCAAAAAGGGTTACGTCAGAATTGTCAACAAGAGATTTTGCGACGTTTTCGTACTCAGCAGGGTTCTTGCCTGTGAGTTGTTTTATTAAATCCATAATTATTAATCCAGATAAAATACTGTAACTACTTTGTGATTCTCTTCTGCGTACTCAACTGCAGTATGAAGAGTTTTACTTGTATGTGACAGGAAGCAGATTAACTGGTTGCAATCGTCAATTATTTCTCTGTTACATACTCTAGACGCGTCTGCCAATGTCATCATCGCTCTGTCAGCGTGTTCAATGATATTAGGAACACCAATGAGCTGGTCTTGAACATCAGAAGGCTGCTGCCCTATTGTTTGAGGTAAAATAACTTTCAATTTATCAGGGTTAGATTTCATAGCACCTCTGATTGCAGCGGCGTTTGTACCGCAAGAACCGCCGGAGGTTATAATTGTATTACCCTGTCTTACAAGCGCGGTAGTAAGAGTTTCAATCATCTGCTGGTGTGTAATAGCAAGATTTCTTGAACCGATAATTGCAATTCTTTTTGCCGGCTGTTTTATTGTTGCAAGCTCCATTGCAAGCTCATCAACCGTATCAGGTGAGCTGTCCGCAACGTCCATATCTCCTACCGGAACCATAATGGAAGGCTGTTGCTGCTCATCTTCAATAGAATTTAAAATATCGTTCATCGTACCACCTTTTTTAATATTGTCTTTCACATTTTTTTTATGTATGCTGATACATAATACCACAAAATCAGACTTTTGGGAATAGGGGCATGGAAAATATTTTAGAAAACCTTAATAAGGAGCAGCTTGAGGCAGCAAAGACAACAACAGGAGCATTGCTTATTCTGGCAGGTGCAGGTAGCGGAAAAACAAAAGTTTTAACCTCCAGAATTGCATATATGGTGCAAAACGGTGCTATTGCAGGAAAAATTCTTGCGGTTACGTTTACCAATAAGGCTGCAAAAGAGATGAGAGAACGTCTTTCCGCAATTCTCGGCGAAAAGCTCGTTAAGTATATGTGGGTCGGAACTTTCCACAGTATTTGCGGAAGGATTTTGAGGCAGGATATTGAAAATTATACTTTTCAATCAGGAAAAAGATTGGATAAGAATTTTACCATATATGATGAAACTGATTCGCTTGCGGTTATCAAGCAGGCTGTGAAAAAACTTAATCTTGACGATAAGATTTATCAGCCGAAACTTATTAAGGCAGTGATTTCCAATGCTAAAAACAAAATGCAGGATGCTTATACCTTTGCGACTTTTGCAAGGGATTTCAAATCACAAAAAATCGGACAGGTGTTTGAGGTTTATGAAAACACGCTCAATAACAATAATGCAATAGATTTTGATGATATGCTTATGCTGTGTGTTAAGCTTTTGGAGCAGAATCCGGAGGTTAGAAAGAAATATTATGACAAATTCCAGCATATTCTTGTGGATGAGTATCAAGATACTAACCAGGCTCAATACCAGCTTGTAAAAGCTCTTTATACTAATCTTGAACCGGAGATTCCTGAATCACGCTCACTTTGTGTCGTAGGTGATGTTGACCAATCTATTTACAGCTGGAGAGGCGCGGATTTTAGAATAATTATGAATTTCCAGAATGATTTTCCGAAGGCTAAACTCGTTAAGCTTGAACAGAATTACCGTTCAACCGCTAATATTCTTAACGCTGCTAACGCTATTATTGAAAACAACGAAGAACGTGTTGATAAAGTTCTGTATTCACAAAAAGGCGATGGGGAAAAGATTTCTCTTTATGAGGCTCAAGACGAGGCTGATGAGGCTAATTATATTGTTAAATCAATAAGAGACACTTCTGATAATTATAACCAGTTTGCTGTCCTATACAGGACAAACGCACAATCAAGAGCTCTGGAAGAAGCCTTAATTGCGGCAGGTATTCCGTATAGAATTTATGGCGGCTTAAAGTTCTACGACAGAAAAGAAATCAAGGATGCGATTGCGTATTTGAAATTAATCCACAATAATGATGATTCTCAGTCTTTAAGGAGGATTATAAACGTTCCGAAACGCGCTATTGGAGAAACAACGCTCAAGCATCTGCAGGAATATGCGGATGAAAATGATATAAGCCTGTTTGCGGCAATACTTGATGTTGATAATATAAGCACAATCAAATCCGGAACAGCTTCTAAATTAAAGGATTTTGCAGGGTTTATTCTAAAACTGAAAGAAGCGCAGGCCAGATATTCTCTGCCCGAATTTTTAAGTCTTACTCTTGAAAAGAGCGGATATTTACGCGAGCTTCAAGCCTCCGGAACTGATGAAGATACGGTAAGGATTGAAAACCTGCAGGAGCTTGTTAACGTAGCAAACGAGTTTGAGCCTGAGGAGCTTGATAATACTCTGGGCGAATTTCTTGCTCAGGTATCTCTAGTATCTGACATTGACGGAATGGACGAGATTGCAAACAATGTAACCCTTATGACACTTCATGCCTCTAAAGGTTTGGAGTTTCCGATTGTATTTCTTGCTGGATGTGACGAAGGAATCTTCCCTTCTGCAAGATGCTCAAACAGTCTGTCCGAATTGGAAGAAGAGAGAAGACTCATGTACGTAGGTGTTACAAGAGCCGAGACCAAATTATATTTAACAACAGCAAAAAGGCGTCAGATGTGGGGTGAATACAAATATTACAGCCCAAGCAGATTCTTGGAAGAGATTCCGTCTAAACTTATAGAGCAGGAAGAATCCGAGTATTCGGAACACGCCAGCACCTTTACGAGTGCTGTAAAATCCGTACGTCAAAATTCGTTCTCTGGAACAAAGGCCAGAAGCAACACAACTTCAGATGGGTATGTTAAACCTGTTTCAGGGTTCGGAGCGAACTTTGTTGCACCTTCTCAGAAATCATCTTCTTCAAGCGGTTTTGGCAAAGATTTTGTTGCTCCGGCTGCTAAAAAGACAACTAATGTGGTGCAAAGAACTCCTTCTCGCATGATTATTAAGAAAAATCCTATTAACAAGGAGCGTGAAGAAGAAAAAATTAAAGCTTTCTTTGAAGATAATGTTATGAAACGCAAGCTGGAAGAGAAAAAACGCAAAGTTGCAGAGCTTGCGGAAATTCAGAAAAAAGAAGCAGAGCTTAAAAATACTGCAACCCAGTATTTCTTTAATGTCGGAGAAAGGGTTTTCCACGAAAAGCTCGGCGTAGGACATATTGCTGATGTTATCCAAATCGGTGACAGCACAATGTATACAATCGATTTTGGCAAACTGGGCAAAAAAGCAATGGATGCAGCTTATGCTCACTTGAAAAAGTTTTAAACTATGTTTGATGATATTTTTGAAAGACTTGCAAAATCGAAATTCAGAAGTAAATTTAAGCTAAGAGAAAAAGAGCTTGAATACATTAATAAAAAGGGGCTAGATACAATCCGCTCGCATGCGAAGGATTTTATAAACAAAAGGATAGCCCCTTCAGTCATTCCAAACGACGGAAAGCAAACACCTATGCGCGGACATCCTGTCTTTATCGCCCAGCATGCAACTGCAACCTGCTGCAGGGGATGTATTGAAAAGTGGCATAAATTCCCCAAGGGTGTAGAATTGGATGAGAAACAGAAAAAATATATTGTTGATTTGATTATGGAATGGATTAGTAAACGTTTATAAAAAGTAATACCGTCACAATTGACGGTATTACTTGATGTAATAAATTACTTTGTCATTTCCTGTAATCTGTCACAAGCATCGCAAGGCTGAGGAGCTGCTTTTT
Source organism: Candidatus Gastranaerophilales bacterium (assembly GCA_944324435.1). Taxonomy (GTDB): domain Bacteria; phylum Cyanobacteriota; class Vampirovibrionia; order Gastranaerophilales; family Gastranaerophilaceae; genus CAG-196. The sequence continues at coordinate 35,096 of CALUWH010000009.1, read as the reverse complement.
GACAAGGATCGCAAGGTGCCTTTTTCGCACAAGGATCACACGGTGCAGCCTTCTTACAAGGATCGCATTCCTGCTTCTTTATCGGAGCTGCAGCGCCTGTGCAAGGATCACACTGGCATGGATCTTTTTTGCATTTGTTACATTTTTTCTTTTCAGGTTTACAGCCGCAATCTGCTTTTCTGCAATTACTTCCCCAGTAAGCAGGATTTAAATTCGACCAATCAAAAGCGTTCGCACTTTGACTCCCGATAATTGATACTATCCCGAGAACAGCCAATACTGATAATGTTTTTTTCATCTCGTACTCCTTTTTTTACATTAACGAACCGTATTTTTAATACATATTCATTGTAAAAAAAGAGAAATGAATTACCATGAGCCATAAGGGGAAAATATAAATAGCCACCCTGCTAATTGCGCGTTTTATCAATCAGTTTATTTTCACTATTCCAATTGAATGATGAACGAATCTCGCTGCCTATTTTTTCAATTAAATGACTTTTAGATTCAGCCCTTAATTTTGTAAATCTTTCTCCGCCGGATTTCATCTCTTCCATAAACTCATTGGCATACTTGCCATTTTGTATATCTTCAAGAATCTTTTTCATCTCAGTTTTGACATTATCGTTAATCAGTTTACCGCCCCTGGTTAAATCTCCATATTCTGCATTATTTGATACAGAATAGTGCATATCTTCTATTCCGCCTTCATATATTAAATCAACTATCAGTTTTAGTTCATGGCAGACTTCAAAATACGCCATATAAGGAGAATATCCTGCCTCAACTAATGTTTCAAAAGCTGTTTTGATAAGAGCCGAACATCCGCCGCATAAGACAGCCTGTTCTCCGAACAAATCAGTCTCAGTCTCCTCGCGGAAGGTTGTCTCTATAATTCCTGTTCTTCCTGAGCCTATTGCCGCTGCATAAGAAAGTGCTACGTCTTTTGCGTCACCGCTTACATCGTTATATACGGCAATTAATGACGGAACACCTCGCCCTGATTTGTATTCACTTCTGACAGTATGCCCGGGAGCCTTAGGAGCTACCATAATAACATTGACACCCTTTGGAGGTTTAATAAATCCATAATGAATATTAAACCCATGAGAAAACATCAGATACTGACCTTCTCTTAAATACGGTTCAATTTCTTCCTGATAAACTTTTGCCTGAACTTCATCAGGGATAAGAATTTGGATTATATCAGCCTGCTTTACGGCTTCTGATATCTGCATTGTTGTCAGTCCGTAATCTTTTGCTTTTATATCGGAAGCCCCACCCTGCCTTAGTCCGAAAATAACATCACAGCCCGAATCTTTAAGATTAACACCTTGACCATAGCCTTGTGAGCCAAAGCCGATAATAGCAATTTTTTTTGATTTGATTAATTCTTGATTAATATCTTTATCTAAATAGATTTTTAAGCTTTCCATTATTCTTCATCTCCCAATATGGAAGTTTGCTCTCCGGAAGGTGTCATTTCTTCAATTGTGCATCCTCCGGAGGGTTCGCTTTCATCATCTTTGTCCGTATTAACAATCTTGTTAACAGAAACAACCGTGTCGTTATCAACAAGGTTCTGTGCTCTTACACCTGTTGCAGGTCTGCCCTGGCAAGAGATATCGCCGGCCTTAATCCTTGTTACAATGCCGTTTGCGGTTACAAGCATAATCTCATCTTTTTCTTCAACGATTGTCAATGCAACAAGTCTTGACATATTTGATTTGAACTTAGTTGCAATCAAACCGATTCCGCCTCTGTTTTGCGTACGGAATTCAGAAAGTTTTGTACGTTTGCCAAAACCATCAGACGTTACGACAAGAAGGTCTGCATCATAATTCTTAGGAACTATATCACAACCGATAATTGTGTCTGCAGAACGAAGTTTCATAGATGTAACACCGCGTGCGCTTCTGCCCAGAGGTCTCAAATCTTCTATCGGGAATCTGATTGCCATACCGCAAGATGTACCGATTATGATTTCATCATTTGATTTTGCAAGTTTTACCCAATTTAATCTATCACCTTCTTCAAGAGATATTGCAATAATACCGCTTCTTCTTATATTAACGAAGTTATCAAGCTCAATTCTCTTGATGTAACCTTTTTGTGTAAGCATAATAAGGTTCAACTCGTGAGAGAAGCTGCTTACAGGAACAACAGCCGTAATAGTTTCACCCTGCTCTATCGGAAGTACATTCACTATCGGAAGTCCCTTAGACTGACGTCCGCCTTCAGGGAAATCATATACGTTAAGGCTGTATACAATACCTTTTGACGAGAAGAACAATACTTTATCATGCATCATTGCAGTAAAGAAGTGCTGAATATCGTCGTCATCTTTGGTTTTCATTCCTGCCTTACCGCGTGTTGCACGGTTTTGGCGTTCAAATGTGTCGAGAGAAATTCTCTTCAAATATCCTTGATGAGTGATAAACACTGCCATCGGAGTATTCGGAGTTAAATCTTCAATTGTAACTTCTCCCTGTTCCGGAACTATTTGTGTTTTTCTGTCATCACCGTATTTTTCCTTGTCTTCCAGAAGTTCTTTTTTGATAATGTCAAGAACTTTTTGTCTGTCGGCAAGAATTTCTTCATATTCAGTAATCTTTTTAAGAAGTTCATCGTATTCGGACTTAATTTTGTCCTGTTCTAACCCTGTTAACCTTCTTAATTGCATTTCCAGAATTGCATTAGCCTGATCCACATCAAGCCCGAATCTGCTCATCAACCCCACTCTTGCATCATCAGTAGTTTTAGATTTCTTGATAAGTTCAATTACTTCATCCAAAGAGCCGAGTGCAATCAATAACCCTGCTAAAATATGCGCTCTGATTTTAGCTTTTTTCAAGAAGTAAATAGTTCTTCTCGTAACAATTTCAACCCTGTGTTCCACAAATTCGTTCAACACTTCATAAAGATTCAGAAGTCTCGGCTGCTTTCCGCACAATGTAACCATATTTACGCCGAATGTTGTTGCAAGCTGTGTATATTTGAACAAATTATTCTTAACAACCTCAGGTTTAGCATCGCGTTTCAGTTCAATAACTATACGCATGCCGTCTCTGTCAGATTCATCACGCAAATCTGAAATGCCGTTGATTCTCTGGTCTTTAACCAATTCTGCAATTTTTTCAATAAGCTGCGCTTTGTTAACCTGATAAGGAATCTCAGTTACGATTATAGCGGTTCTTGTTTGTCTTCCGCCTCCGCCGGGAATTTCTTCAATAGTTGCAACAGCAGACATTTTAATAGAGCCGCGGCCGGTTTCGTAAGCCTGTTTAATATCGTTTAGCCCTACAATAGTTGCGGCAGTCGGGAAATCCGGACCTTTGATATGTTCCATCAATTCAGATACGGTAATTTGAGGATTATCAATCAGAGCGATTGTTCCGTCAACAACCTCTCTCAGGTTATGCGGAGGAATATTTGTAGCCATACCAACAGCAATACCTGATACACCGTTTAATAAAAGCATCGGAAGTCTTACCGGAAGTACAGATGGTTCTTCTAATGAACCGTCGAAGTTTGGCACAAAATCAACTGTTTCGCAGTCAATATCAGCAAGCATAGATGTTGTAATCTTGTGCATTCTTGCTTCTGTATAACGCATTGCTGCAGCACCGTCACCGTCAACAGAACCGAAGTTGCCGTGTCCGTCTACTGTCAGATACCTTGTAGAAAAATCCTGAGCCATACGTACAAGCGCATCATATACGGCAGTATCACCGTGAGGGTGGTATTTACCGAGAACTTCACCAACAATACGGGCACATTTCTTAAACGGTTTGTCCGGTGTCATGCCAAGCTCGTTCATTGCGTATAAAATTCTTCTGTGAACAGGCTTTAAGCCGTCTCTTACATCCGGAAGCGCACGACCGATGATTACACTCATTGCGTAATCTATATATGAACGCTTCATCTCTTCTCTTATATTAACCGGTACTATCTTACCGTCTGAAAACATGTTCTGTTGAGCCAAAATAATTCTCCTCTATCCCTCTGTATCTATATATTATAGTAGCACAAAAAACATTTGTGTAAAGTTAAAACCTAACAAATTTTACCGATTTTATATATGTAATATATACCCTTTAAATCCAGTGTTTATAATGTTTTAAGCTATGTAACAAATTGTTTAAAAAAGGCAATTTTCAAAAACAAAATTACTTTATATATATGTAAGGATTAAGAAAAGATAAGACAAATTGAGAATAATCAAGGCGTCAGAAAAAAGGGTTTTCTTTTTATACTCTCTCTTAATATCCTCGTGTTTATTTAATGTTTGCCATCAATCTCTTGGCAAACTTTTCTTTAGAAATTTTAAAAATTTTATATCTTAAATTAAGGTAAATTAAAAAACACTCCCACTCAATAGAGTGGGAGTGTAAACTGTGTTTTTTCTTATTTAATATTTGAATAAGTCCAAGCATCGAAAGTAGGGGTTTCAGAAATATTTAATTCTTTCTTCTTTTCCCCTGCAGAGCAATCATCGTGAGCGATTGGCTTATACAATCTGTTGTAGTATTCAATAACCATTCTGTCAGAATTGAAGTAAGCTTCAGAAGTTCTGATAGCCTGTCTCATCAATCTTGCCCATTCCTGCTTGTTGTTGTAGTAAGTAGGAATAATCTGATTTTCGATAATATCCATTACACATTCGTGATCTTTCCAGTGTCTTTCTTCCCAAGGCATATCATCGTCTAATCCCGGATATTCAACAGTGTAACCGTTGATTCCGTTGAATGTACCTTCAACAGTCCATCCGTCGTAAATAGACAAGTGAACAGCACCGTTAGCGTTAGCTGACATACCTGAAGTACCTGAAGCTTCGAACGGTCTTAACGGAGTATTCAACCAAACATCAGTACCGCGTTTCAGCATACCTGACAATTGTAATTCATATCCGGGTAATACAACAACATTCTTCAATGTGTGTGAACGGTTAAGAAGTTTGTTGAACATTTCTTTACCCATAACGTCATCCGGATGGAATTTACCTGCAAAGATAATCTGAATTTTGTTTTCTTCAAGAAGTTTGTTGATTCTGTCTTTATCCATCAAGATTAACCAAGCACGTTTGTAATCAGCAAATCTTCTTGCCCAAGTGATTGTTAATACATCCGGATCAAATCTCTTACCTGCAACGTTTGCAACATATTTGAACAATTCTTCTTTCATTTCACGTTTAGTTGCAAGAAGTTCATCAAATGATTTGTCGCCGTTCATTCTCGGGTCTTGCCAGTAGTGAAGGTTTACGGCGTTTGTAATTGCTCTAATCGGGCATCTGTCTTCAACCCATTCCCACATCTTGTTTGCAACAAGACCGTGGAGCTGAGAAACTGCGTTAGCAATTCTTGACATTCTTAAAGCTGCAACTGTAAGAGAGAAGTTTTCGCCGCCCAATTGGATGGCTCTTTCTCTTGTAGCACCGGCAAAGAATCCGCCTTCAAGAAGTGTGTCAACCCAGTGAACTTCGTTACCGGCAGCAACAGGGGTGTGAGTTGTAAATACGGTTTTCTTTCTAACTTCATCCAAGTTACCGTTGTACTGTCTCAAAAGTTCAAATGCTGCCGGAAGAGCATGTCCTTCGTTCATGTGAATTACATCAAAGTTATAACCGGCTGCTTGAAGAACTCTTACACCTGCGACACCGAGAACCGTTTCCTGTGCGATTCTGATTTTTTCATTTCCGTCATACAATTTGTAAGAAATGCTCTTAGCCCAGTCGCTGTTACCTTCGATATCAGTTGTAAGAAGGTATACAGGGCAAGTCCCGAACAATTCAGGGTCAACTCTGAACGCTTTAACTTTAACTTTTTCGCCGAAAGTATCTACTTCTACAGTTATTCCTGTATCAACAAGGAAATCATAATATTTTCTTATGTAAGCTACTTCGACGTTGCCTGAGTGGTCGATTCTCTGGTCATAATAACCGTAAGACCAAAGCATAGTTACACCTACCATAGGCATTTGTAAATAACCGGCAGATAACATGTGTGAACCTGCCAAAAATCCTAAACCACCTGAATATGTACTAAGTGATTGATCCATTGCTATTTCCATTGAGAAATAAGCTACATTTGGTAATGTCATAATTTTAAACCTTTTCTATTGTGTACTACTAAAGGACTAATTCTGTCCATCCAATTATATACCAACAACATAATCCATAATCAATATTTTTATCCAAAAACTAATTCTTAAATATTACTTTATAGGCCAAAAAGCAGAAATTATAACGGTTTTAGAAATGTTAAGAAATATTAAGAAATAATACTTTAGAATTAATCCCTTTTAGCTATACAAAAAATATTGTTTACTTTTTTTTCTGTATACCTGGTAAGGTTTTCATGTTATCGTATTTGTATTGGGTTTTCAACTCTTTGTTAAGATATATGAAAGGAAAATCAATGCTTACAGGACCGTTTTTGGATAGGAATTGGATGGGAGAAAACAAAGATTACGAATCTTCCGAAATAATCATGCTTGGAATGCCGTTTGACGGCACGGTATCATACCGTCCGGGCTCAAGATTTGCGCCTGAGCAGATTAGGCTCGCAAGCTGGGGGTTAGAAGAATATTCACCTTATTTTGACAAACATCTTGAGGATTGCAATTTCCATGACGTAGGGGATTTAGAATTTCCGCTCGGTAATACGGTTAAATCGCTTCAAGTTATTGAGAAAAATGTTGAAGAGATATACAGAGACGGTAAAAAAGTTTTCGGAATCGGAGGCGAGCATCTGGTTACACTGCCGGAGATTAAGGCTGTATCAAAATTTTACAAGAACCTTGCCATAGTTCATTTTGATGCACACACGGATTTGAGAGAGGAATACTTAGGCGAACCGCTTTCCCACTCTGCCGTAATCCGACATGCCGGAGAAATTATCGGATTTGAAAACATTAAACAAATCGGTATCAGATCAGGCATGAAAGAAGAGTTTGAATTAATGAAAAAATATAATACTCTTATTCGTAGCCATAATGAGCTTGATTCGCTGAAAGGAAAGGATATCTTTGTAACAGTGGATTTGGATGTACTTGACACTTCTATCATGCCGGGAACAGGAACGCCTGAAGTCGGCGGTTTGAATTTTAATGAACTTGTAGGATGGTTTAAATATCTCAACGGGTTTAATATAATAGGTGCGGACGTTGTAGAACTTGCACCTGACTATGATGCCTCAGGGGCTTCAACAGCTGTAGCCACAAAGGTTATTAGAGAACTTTTGATGGCAATGAGTTAAAAATTTGCCACGAGAAATAATATCAAGTAATATGGTGTAAAAAAGCGCTTTTGATATTTGAGGAGTGTTAGCTTATGAAAAGATTTGTAAAATCAAGTATAATATTAATGTCAGCGGTATTGATGACAATAGGAAACGCTTACGCCGCGACACCGGCCGAATTGTATGACGATGTTTGGAAGATTGTAAGCAAAAAGTATTACGACCCGACCAACAATAATCAAGACTGGGATAAATGGCGTTATCGTTACGAGAACAAGCTGAAAACAAAGGAAGATGCTTACGTTGCAATCGAAACCATGCTTTCAAGCTTAAATGATCCGTATACAAGATTCCTTGACCCAAAAGAGTTTTCGGAAGAAACCGAATCTATCAAGGGTTCGCTGAAAGGTATCGGAACACAGATTGCAATCAGAGACGGAAACCTTGTTATTATTGCGCCTCTGGAAGATTCTCCTGCAGAACGCGCAGGGCTTCAGGCTGATGATTACATACTGGAAATTAACGGGGAAAGTACAAAAGGTATAAGTATTGAAGCGGCCGCCGACAAAATCAGAGGGGAAAAAGGCACGACAGTAACACTTTTAATTCAGAGAAAAGGTGTTCCGAACAAGACTTACAGCGTTGTAAGAGACGAGATTGAAGTAAAATCCGTTTCCTGCAAACCGCCCTTTGAGACAACAAAAATCCCGAATGATATTCAGTACATAAGGTTAAGTTCGTTTATAAGCAAAAATGCTGCCGGAGAAATCGAATCAATCTTAAATAATTCAAGCGGAATGAAAGGTTTTATAATAGATCTCCGTTCTAACCCGGGCGGACTTTTGACAAACGCTATCTATATTTCTGATATGCTCCTGAGAGGCGGAGTTATAGTAAGTACGGTTGACAGAGACCATTACAAAAACACAACTCGCGCAAGAATGCAGCAGGTAACCGACAAACCGATTGTTGTTTTGATTAACAAAGGTTCAGCTTCCGCAAGTGAAATCCTGAGCGGAGCATTGAAAGACAATCACCGTGCAACCATTGTCGGCGAGCAGTCGTTTGGCAAAGGTTTGGTGCAAGAGATTAACAGACTGCCTGATGAAGCAGGGATGAATATTACTATCCAGAGATATCTGACGCCTTCCGGAAATGACATTAACAAAAAAGGCATAACTCCTGATGTTGTGGTAGAATTAACTAAGGAGAATGTTGAAGCCAAGAAAGACGTTCAACTGGAAAAAGCGGTAGAAATATTGGAAAAAATGACATGTCTTGTTCAGGGATAAAACAAAAAGAATGGATAATCGGGGGGGGTAAATGTATAGAATCGGCAGGTGAAACTACCGGCCGGGCGCTCTCCGAGGGGGGGGGTAAATGTATTGGGGCGGCAGGTGAAACTACTGACCGGGCGCTCTCTGAGGGGGGGGATAAATACAAAAGGTCGGCAGACAACCCTGAAACTACCGGCCGGGCGAACTCAAGCTCCTCCATTATAGACAGATTACTTGAAGTTAGGGGCATTACAACCGAAGAGGCGAAGAAGGATTTCCTTAACCCACTCGGGATTACGCTAATGCACCCTAACGCGTTTTGTGATATGCCAAAGGCTGTTGAAAGAATAGTCAAAGCAATTGATGAGAAAGAAAATATTCTGATATACGGCGACTTCGATGCTGACGGGGTTACATCAACCTCGCTTTTGATGAAAACATTCACTTATCTCGGTGCTAATGTCGATTTCTATATTCCGGACAGAGAAGAAGAAGGACACGGACTTCATACAAAATCACTCGTTCAGCTTCTGACAAAAAAGAAGCCAAAACTTATTATTACTGTCGATAACGGCATCAGCAGCGTTGAGGAAGTAAAATTTATTAACAGTTTTCAGCGTGATGTTATTATAACAGACCACCACGAAGCACCGGAAGAGCTTCCGCCTGCTTACGCAATAATTAACCCGAAAGCAATGAACGCTCTGGATGAGAAACTTACACCTACCCAGATTGAATATCTGACCTCACTTGCAGGCGTAGGTGTTGCATTCAAGCTCGCCCAAGCTGTCCTTGAAAAATACGACAAGTTGAACTTCAGCATTGAACTTCTACCCTATGTCACAGTCGGAACAATAGCGGATATAGTTCCGCTTATCGGCGAAAACAGATACTATGTAACTAAAGGACTTGAACTTATTGCGGCAGGAAAACATTACGGCATAAAAAGAATGCTCGATGTTGCAGGAGTCGGAACGGATAACAGTCTGACCGCAGAGCAGATTGCCTTTACAATTGCGCCGAGAATCAACGCTTCAGGAAGAATTGATAATGTTGATAATGCAATAAAAGTTATGATTTCCGAAAACAAACAGGAAATCGAAATGGCAATCATTGCGTTAGAAAACTTTAATAAACTCCGTCAGGAAATGTGTTCACAGACATTCGCGGAAGCCGACGAAATGTGGCGCGCTTCAAAAAGCCGCGATAATGCAATTGTGCTTTTCAGCAAAGATTGGCATATCGGAATTATCGGAATCGTTGCCTCCAAGTTTGTTGAAAAGTATTATAAGCCGACATTCATTATGAACTACTCGGAAGAAACAAAAACTTTCCGCTGTTCGGCAAGAGGCGTAAAAGAATTAAACCTTTACGATATTATCTCAAATATTTCAGAATACTTAGATGGGTTTGGCGGACACCAGCTAGCAGCAGGGCTAAGTTTTTCGGAAGAAAAGGCGTCTTTTGATACAGTAAAAAAAGCGCTGAATAAAACCGTTGACGAAATGCTTAACGGACAAAAGCTTAATCCCTCTCTGGATATTGATTTGGAGCTTTCAATAAACGATGTTGATATTGATTTGGTAGAAGAGATTTCTAAGCTTGAACCATTTGGCGCGGCAAATCCTTCACCGACATTTGTTGTTAAAAATCTTGTACTTAAACAGAAAAAACTTATGGGCTCAACAAAAGAGCATCTAAAGCTAACCGTTGAAACCCCGAGCGGTACAATTGATTGCGTCTGGTGGTCAAGAGGAGATATTCCGCTGATTGCAGGTGACAGGCTCGATATTGCATTCGCGCCGCAGCTCAATACCTTTAACGGCGTAACTTCTGTACAGCTTATTTTAAAAGATGTTCACTCTGATGCGCTCAAGGAAGACGAAACTGCAAAGGTTAAGATATACGATCATAGAAAAAAGACAAATATATTAGCGCAGGTTAACGATTATATAAAAAATTCCAAACTAAAAATCTGCGCCTTTGTAGAGGATAGAAACATCTTAGAAAAACTCAAACCGTTTGAACATATTTTTAAATCCGCAGTTACAAGAAATACCGCAGAAAAATCTGACGTTCTGATGCTTTTTGATTACCCTGCGGATGAAGATATTCTGCAGAATTTAATGACAACCGTATCTCCGGATGCGATTCACTATATGAACTATGAGCTTGGCAAGTTCAACGAGGAAGGCATGTTGAAAACATTCTCCGGAATGATTAGATACACCTGCAACACTCTTGATGGGGTTTTTAACCTGTCACGCGCAGCATCGGCACTCGGGGTTACTGATATCGTGATTGAAACCATGCTTGAAATGTTTGAAGATACAGGCATGATAAAGATTAAATCCCGTGGAGAAGCCTCGTTCGCAATAGAATTTCTAAAGGTGGTAGAACTCTCTAAGGCATTGCATACAATCAAATATGCTGAATTCATCGAGCTGATGAACACGATTAATGATTACAAAAACAAGTTCCAAACCATGGAGATTGGATAGAAGAATAAACAGTCCGGAATTATTACAAAATCCGGACTGTAATTGGTTTAGTATGTGTAATCTTCACCGCCCGACATGGTGATATCAAGCCTTGCCGTTCCGTCATCAAATGATTTGTCGTCTTCGATGTCACTAAAATAAGCAGGTAAACTTTTAACATAGACAAACTTATTATTGCTGTCATCCCATCTGTACAATGTGCGCGTTTCAGGATCAAGATATGTGCCGTTAGGTACTCTTTCACTAAAAAGTGCTTTTATCTCACCGAGGAGTTTGCCGTTATTACCGTCGTGAACAACTTTTTTGAAACCCAGAGCCTTTGCCATAGCATCTTCGCTCTCAAGTTCGGACGGGTCTTTGATATTGACAGGATAAAATCCCAAATTGTTCAAAACGTCGTCTGGACCAACGGATGTTTGGAATGGGGGTACCACAAAATTTTCTTCGTCGGAGACTGTGCCTTTAAGTACATAGTATTCTCCTTCCGGAGATTTGTATATATTTTTATTGCCAACCTGTTCCAGCCCTAAATCGGTCTTTTTATCTATTGCCATAAGAGTTCTATTAGATATATCCGCTAAGAATGATATACCTTCTGGTACATAGTAAGGTTCACCGTTATACTCATTTTTGAAAATTTTAAACAGCTTTTCTGCCAATTTATCGTTTTCTCTCAAATGAGGGAATTGTTCACTTAATATATCAATAAATTTTTCTTTATTTAGCCTGTTTCCCTCAACAGCCTCTATGCAAGCTCTCTCCAGTAAACTCATATTATTGGTATCAGAGAAATCCTGATAAGAAGCTCCATCAACACCGGCACTCGTAAACTCTTGGAGCGCAGATTCAAAATCCTTTGCAAGCTGCTCTGCTTCGGCTTTTTCTGCGGCAGATTGCTCCTCATTGTTTCTGATATTCAGTTTCTCAAGCATTTTGTTCATCAAAGATTTGACATTTGCAGAAAAAACATTCAGACCTGTTTTTGAGCGTAAGTCAGTTGCGATTAATTCCAATTCGGCCTGAGAAAATTTTTTATTGCCGTCATTATCAAACCTTTTGAAGTATCCGATAATATCAATAAAGTTTTGTTTGGAGACACTCCCCTTCCCCCCTTCTTCTTCTCCGAATAATGACAGAATTTTACTTTCTACACTGTTCGGATCAAGCTTTAAATTTTCTCCCTGAAGGTCTTTCTGACTGTAGTTCCAGAAATTGATTTCATTTGACATAACATCTCCTTTTTTTGTTGCTTTTGTAACTCTTATGTAACACAATACATATTGTGTTACATTGAGGCTTTTTTTCTAGGTTCTAAATACCGTAATGATGTGCATTTTAAGAATATTTAAAAAAGTAGAAAAAGACACATTGTTTGCAATGTATATTATGCATTTTAAAAACCAGCCCCTTTGATATCAGAGGGCTTCGGCTCTTATGTAACACAATATGTATTGTTTTACATTGAGGCCATGTAGCTTTTGAGTTATATAACGGCATTTTGGGAAAAAACTTTAGAATTTAACCATTAATTGTTACAAAACGTTACAGACTTTTCTCTTTGCAAATTCAACTTCCTCCCTTACTTTGCTTTCGCACGTTTGTTTTTTAGTATTAGTGTTAACGGGATTGCTATAAGCATAATAACAGCGAGTATTGTAAAAATATCAAAGAAGGCTCCAAGCCTTGCTTGTGCGAGTAATTCTTTGTAGAGAGTTCCGTTTGCTTTTCTTGTTGCAACAACGGATGGGTAATAGTGCATAAATTTTTGCTGCAGCATACTCAACTTATACCTGAACATAGGGTTATGCGGAGAGAGGTTTCCAACATAATAATTTTGATATACCTGAGAAACCCTTGCGATAAAAGTTGAGGAGACCGATGTTGAAACCGCAGTTACAATGTTTTTAAAAAGAGCGTGCAATGCAGCAGCGTCCGCTGTTTTAGATGGAGATAAAGTTTGAAATGACAATGCCGTAATTGGCACAAATGCAGTAGGTACACCGATACAAAGCAGTATATTAGGGAGTATGATACTCTCCATAGATGAAGTTGGGTTCATCTGTGTAAGCATCAAAACAGATGCGGCCATAATTAAAAAGCCTATTATCGCAAGAAGTCTGCTTTCAACGTATTTTGAAATTTCCCCGACAACAAGCAGCCCTATAAAGCATATAACCGCTCTCGGAAACATTGTAAGTCCTGACATAGAAGGGCTGTAGCCAATAAGACTTTGGATAAACATAGGGACCAAAAGCAATGTTGAATAAATCATCAAATTTATAAATGAGCTTACGGTAGTTCCTACAAGGAAATTTCTATCTTTAAAAACTCTTATATCAATAACAGGGTATTTATATTCAAGCTCCCAAACATAAAAGAATACAAACGAGAAGATACAAATTCCCGTGAGCCAGCAAATCCAAGGTTCATCAAACCAGTTATGCTGCTGTCCTTTATCAAGAACAATTTGCATACAAGCCATAGCAATCACAACCGCAACATAGCCTACTATATCAAATTTTTTATTATATTTTAATTTTTCAGGAACATCGTCATTAACAAGGAATTTGATTAAAACTAAAGATAGAATACACAGCGGTATATTAATAATAAAAATCCATTGCCAAGAGTAATTATCAGTCAGATAACCTCCCATAAACGGCCCTGCCAGTGGGGAGAACATCGCAGCAACCCCAAATAAGCTCATTGCAACGCCCCTTTGTTCCGGCGGAAAAACTTCCAGCAGAATTGCCTGACAAAGCGGCAGGATACATCCGCTTCCTATTCCCTGTACAAGTCTTGCAAGAATCAGAGCAAGGAGATTCGGTGCGAGGATACATAGAAGGCAGCCTATTGCAAAAACAATAATGCTGTACATAAACAGGAGTTTCTTCCCTATTAATCTTACAAGGTAACCTGTTACAGGAAGCATTAAGCCTCCTGAAATAATGTAACAAGTAATCACAGTATTTGCTTCGTACTGTGTTGCACCGTAGAAACCTGCAATGTGCGGTTGGCTTACATTGGTACCGGATGATGCCGCAAGCGCAAGAAATGAAGGCAGGAGTACCGCAATTGCCACGATATAAGGGTTTATCTTCTTTTCCTCAATAACTTCTTCTGCCATATTATTTTATCTTAACCTTCGGAACGACTGACATACCCGGGACTATATTATAGTCAGAGATATCTTCATCAAAAACGATTTTGACAGGAACCCTCTGCACAATTTTTACATAACTTCCCACTGCATTTTCTGGAGGAAACAGGCTTGATTTAGCGCCGGTAGCTCGCTGAATGCTTTCAACATGCGCCTTAAATCTCTTCCCCGGATAAGTATCGACTTTTACTCGAACCGGCTGTCCTTCTTTCATATTCGTAAGCTGAATCTCTTTAAAGTTGGCAACAACCCACACCTGCTGAGGGACAATATTCATTAAAGGCTGGCCTATATTTACATAATTACCTTTTTCGACACTTCTGGCTGCAACTTTACCGTCCTGAGGCGCATAAATTTTTGTGTACTGCAGATTTAATTTAGCCTGATCAACTTCTGCTTCCAGTCTTTTAATCAATGCCTCATCTGCTGCAGTTTTAGCTTTCCCTGAATCTAATGCATGCTGTGCTGCCATAGAAGCTTCCTGAGCCGCATTAAAGTTTGCCTGTGCTACTTCCAATGCTGACTTACTGCGCTCAAAGTCTTGTTTTGAGACAATTCCGTCTTTATAAAGTTCCTGATATCTTGCAAAATCTTTTTCTGCAAATTCTAACTTTGAAGAGGCTGATGTTATGTCTTCATACGACTTGTTAACATTAGAAGAACTTTCATCAACTCGTTTTTCTGTCATTTTTAATCCTGCCCTAGCCTCTTCAAGCTTAGCTTCCGCTTGCTCCAGCGCAACTTCAAAATCTTTAGGGTCAAGCTCCACAAGCAAATCTCCGGCCTTAACTTCCTGGTTATCATCAACTAAAAGTTTTATAACCGGTGCCGCAACTCTCGGTGCAACAGAAACTAATCTTCCCTCAACAAAAGCATCGTCTGTTGACTGAAAATAAGTTGCATGAATTGCGGCATAAATCCCGAGAATTACAAGTATAATTGCTGTTATTGTCGGAATTACAACGCGTTTTTTCTTATATTCCGGGCGTCTTTTCTTTAAACGTGATTTTGCTTTTTTTATAAATTCTTCGTCATGATTATCCGGATGTCTTCGTTTTGCCATTTTTCCTCACCTAGTTCTGTAAAATCGTATTCTTTCTCAAATTTTCTTCTAATTTATCTAAAGTTACTAAAAACTTATCAATTTCTTCTTCGTCTATATCTTCAACTATTGTATTCCATACACTTAATATAGTAGGAATCATGCTTTCACAAATATTTTTTCCTTTGTCTGTAATATAAAGTTTTTTGACCTGACGTCCGCCCTTAGATTCCAATACGGAAGAGAGATAACCTTTGGACTCAAGTATTGCAACAATTCTGGTCATATTCGGTCTGTCTTTGAATGTGATATTCGCAATTTGGCGCATGTACATTCCATTATTCTCACGAAGAGTATTCAACACAGTGAACTGTTCAGGGCTTATATCAAAGTTTTCTTTGGCACATGCCTGTATTGCAAATACCTTTGAAAGAAGTCCTATGCGTGATAAACGCCAGCCTATTTTATGTTTTAATAAAATCTCTTGTTTCATAAAATTCCTTTGTGTTATTATAATAACACAAGAAGGATAAGTGTAAATATGACATTTAAAAAATTTTTTATAGTATTGATTTTATTAATATCACTGCCGGTTCAAGCAAAAGAGACAGTGAACAAGCTTAATTATTTAAATTTAGACTGGTGGAAAAATTATCATGACGAAATTTTACTTAGCCACCTGCAAACTTTGTATACAAATAATCATGATTTAAAAATTGCAGCGCTTAAGACAAAACAGTCGGAAGAAAATGTACGTCTTATTGGTGCAAACCAGCTTCCGCAAGTTGGATTTGACGGCTCGCTATCAAGAGTTTTAAGCGGTGCTCAGACTGAGTTTGGCTCTGTAATAATTCCTGAATATTCACAAAACGAATTTTTACTGCCGCTTAGTGCTTCTTATGAAATAGATATTTGGGGGCAGAATTTTCTAAACAGAAAAAGCGCCAAAAAACAAAAAGAAATAACAGAACAGCAGGAAAGAGCTGCTTATATTTATATTACATCTGTTTTTACCGCTAATTATTATAATCTTATTAAATCAGAAGAGTTAGAAAAAAATCTGAGAGAAATTATATCTTTACAAACTGATATTGTAAAAATGACCGAGAAAAAATATAATTGCGGTCTTGCATCTATTCATGAATTTTTAAATGAAAAGCAAGCTTTAGTTAAATTTGAGCAGGATTTGAATAAGCTTGTTGAAAACAGAAAAATTTTGAATAACGAACTCGTAGTTTTATTAGGACTTAAAACGGATAAAGAAATAGAGCATTCTTCATTTAGTGATATAAACTGCCCTGAAGTTCCTGAATCTTTGTCAACAACAATTATTCAGTACAGACCTGATTTAATAAGTTCCGAAAATTATGTCAAGAAGACAGGACTTGATGTTAGGGTTGCAAGAAGAGAATTTTTGCCGAAATTTGTTATATACGGTAATCTTGGGTTTAATGCCTACAGGTGGAATCGAGTATTTGCAAATGAAACCTTTTTGTCTAATATAGGTATTCTGCCAAGCTGGGATATTTTCTCGGGAGGGGCAAAACTTGCAAGATACAGAATTAATAAGTATGAATATAAAAAAGCTGTGGAAAGTTATGAAAGAACGGTTTTAACTTCTATACAGGAAGTTAATGACGCACTGGTTTCTGCCAAAACAACCAAAGCCAATTTAATAAAATCTAATGACGATTATTCTCTGGAGGAGGAAAAACATACACTTGCTGAAAAACAGTACACAATAGGTGATTCTTCTAAGTTGGATGAAATGAAATCTAATATAGCCTTGCTTCTTGCAAAACAAAGAGATATAGCTTCAACAATAGATAATGTAATTGCGACTATCTCACTTTATAAAGCCGTGGGAGGAATTGACTACACTAATCCTGAGAATTTGTAATATTCAGGGTATCTATTATCCAATTGGCTTCTTGACCCGATAAGTAGCTTTTGTTATTATTACGTTTAAAATTGAACACTTAATTATAAACAATATTTGTGTTATAAAATAAGATAAGATTTTATACGTCGGATTTGGAGAGATAATGAGAAAAAATATAATAATTATAATATTTATTGCTATGGCATTAATTGTCGGCAGAATGGTCTTGTCTAATATAGACAAGATAAAAACTGCTAAGCAGCGAGCTCTTGCAAAAACTCCTGCCGTTACAGTGGAGGAAGTTCAAACAAGAGAAGTTACAAGACAATATGAAGCAACAGCTCGTGTTGCCGCAAAATATAGAGTAGAAGTTCTGGCTCGTATTAATGGTTACCTTACAAAGAGTTTCTTTAAAGAAGGTGATTATGTAAAGGCCGGTCAGATTCTGTTTGAAATTGAGCCGCAACAGTATGAATACGCTGCAAGTCAGGCAAAGGCCAATCTTGATAATGCAAAATCGCAATACACTTATTATGAAAAACAATTAGCACGCTATAAACAGCTTGTCCAGCAGGATTATATAGCACGTTCTGATTATGATAATATTTTATCTCAAAGAGATGCTTATAAAGCGCAGGTAGCAAGTGCGGAAAGTGCATATAGAGATGCACAGAGAAACCTTGGATATACAAGGGTTAAATCTCCTGTTGACGGTCGTGTTGGTATGATATCTGTAACAGAAGGTAACTATGTCTCAATGAACAGCGGGCCTTTAACGACTATTAACAGTAACGATCCGATGTATATCACATTCCCTATTGAATCAAAAAATTACGCTGAGCTGGTTCGAATTGATAAGTCCGCGAATGTAAACAGGGACGTAGAATTTATCTTTAGTTCCGGTCAAAAGTATAAATACAAAGGTGTTCAGGATTTTCATGATAATAAGATAGATGAGTCTACCGGTACTATTACAATGAGAGGAACATTCCCTAATCCTGATGACGAGCTTATTCATGGGGATTTCGGTAAAATTATTATTTATTCCAAAGAAAAAGATTCAACCCCTGTTATACCGCAGACAGCAACACTGGAGAATCAGGAAGGAAGATATGTCTTTATTTTGGATGAGGATAATTTACCCAAAATGTCTTATATAAAAACAATGGGCCAGACTGATGATGACAAGTGGATAATCCAGTCCGGAGTAAAAGCAGGGGATAGAATTTTAACAAGCGGATTGCAAAAGGTTGTTCCGGGCAATCCTGTAAGAATCGTGCAGGCTCCTGTAAAAGAAACACAGCCGCAGAAAAAAGAAGGACTTTTTTCGAAAATTTTTAATAAGTTTAAAAAGTAACACAAAGGAAATATAATGGCAGGCAACCTATTTATAAAACGTCCAAAATTGGCAATTGTAATATCTCTTGCAATAATTCTTGCAGGTTTGATAAGCTTAACCACTCTTCCGCTGGAAGAGTATCCGTCAATTACGCCTCCGCAGGTTGTTGTTACAGCAACATACAGCGGCGCAAGTTCTGACGTTATAACATCTACCATTGCAGCCCCTGTTGAATTACAGCTTAATGGTATTGAAGATATGCTTTATATGTACTCCGAATCCAAGAACGGTTCATATAAGCTGACACTGTTTTTTGAAGTAGGTTCTGACCCGGATATGGCATTGGTAAACGTACAAAACCAGCTTCAATTGGTAACACCGAGACTGCCTGAGGAAGTTAAGCGCTATGGATTGACCGTAAGAAAGTCAACAGGCGGTGCCGGATGTCTTTTGATGTCGCTCTCGTCGCCTAACGGAACGTATGACTCTCTGTTTCTTGCAAACTATGCAACCATGTTTATTAAAGATGAACTAGCGCGTATAAAAGGGTGCGGTCAGGTGCAAATATTTGGTGCCGGCGATTATTCAATGAGAATTTGGCTAAAACCTGATAAAATGGCAAGTTTGGGGGTTTCTACCACTGATATTAACAACGCGGTCACAGCCCAAAACGTTCAGACACCTGCCGGAAACATAGGTGTCGAGCCTATGGATACGCCTCAAGTATTAAAATTTACGTTGAGGACTAAAGGGCGGCTTAAAACGGTTGAAGAGTTTGAGAATATTGTTGTTAAGGCAAATACAGACGGCTCCAATGTAAAACTTAAAGATGTTGCGAGAATCGAACTGGGTGCTGAAAGTTATACTTCATCAGTAACTATTGGTGAAAAAAGCTCTGCAATGATATCCATTGCCCAGCTTCCTGAGGCTAATACAATCGACTTGGTTAACCGTGTACAAGCTAAAATGAATGACTTAAGCAAGAAATTCCCTAACGATATGGAATACCATGTTCAATATGACATAACGGAGTTCGTTAGAGAATCTATTCATGAAGTTATAAGCGCAATTGTACTTGCAATTATTCTGGTAAGTGCGGTTACATACTTATTCTTAGGAACGGCAAGAGCTGCGTTTATCCCATTCTGCGCAATTCCGGTGTCTTTAATCGGTGTATTCATTTTTATGGCTCTGATGGGATTTTCTATAAACCTTTTGATTCTGTTCGGGTTGGTTTTAGCGGTTGGTCTCGTTGTTGACGACGCTATTGTTGTACTTGAAAACACGCAAAGGCATATACAAGAAGGCAAAAATGCAAAAGAAGCTACTGAAATTACCATGCAGGAAGTTTTCGGGGCTGTTGTTGCAACTTCACTGGTGTTGATGGCAGTATTTGTTCCTGTATCATTTATGACCGGTATTACAGGCCAAATGTACAGACAATTTGCCGTATGTATTGCAACATCTATCGGGCTTTCAACTATCGTTGCACTGACGCTTTCACCGGCACTTTGTTCTTTAATTCTAAAGTCAGGAGAAGAAAAAACAGACTTTGAATTTATTCAAAAATTTGAAGACTGGTTTAACGGAGTAAGGGAAAAATATTTAAGCGTAGTAAGTTATTATGTTCACTCTCCAAAGAAAACCCTTCTCGTTCTTTTGGGAGTAATATTATTTATTCTGTTTATGTTTAAAATAACTCCTACAGGCTTTCTTCCTGATGAAGACAGAGGTGCATTATTTATTCAGGTACAGCTGCCTGACGGCGCTACGCTATCAAGAACAGCTGGGCTTGTAAATAATATTTCAAAAGAATTAACTACAATTCCGGGAGTTGAGTCTGTTATGCAGGTTAACGGTTTTTCAGGAGAAAATACGGCATTTGTAGTTGTCAGATTAAATCCGTGGTCAAAAAGAAAATCTGCTAAACTTTCTATTAACAGTATTATAAAGCAGGCTACTGCAATAACTTCAAAGTACACAGAAGCCAATACCTTCGTAACCCAGCCGCCTGCAATTTCCGGCATGGGTATGTTCGGTGGGTTTGAATATCAGCTTCTGGATAAAGGTGACAGGACGCCGGATGAATTATATACACAGGCTCAATCGCTTCTTAGTGTAGCAAGACAGGATCCGGCATTTTCAAGTTTGTATACTTCTTACACATCATCTCTGCCTCAGGTAATTGTTAAGATTGAAGAAGAAAAAGCAATGGCGCAGGGCGTTGAAATTGCTGAAATATATTCTACACTTGCTGCACAATTCGGTACAACATATATAAACGACTTTAATAAATACGGAAGAGTTTATCGTGTTTATATGCAGGCAGATGCTCCTTACAGAGCTACGATGAGTGATTTAAGCAAAATATATGTTAAAAATAAGCAGGGTAAAATGGTTCCGATTTCTTCTGTTATAACCACGGAAAATATCGTCGGTCCATACTTACTTAACAGGTTTAACATGTATCCATCTATTGTTATTAACGGAAACCCTGCTAACGGTGTAAGTTCCGGTGATGCGATGAAAGCTATGGAAGAAATTTCGGACAAAGTATTACCAAAAGACATGGATTTTGCCTGGTCGGGAACTTCTTTGCAAGAACAAATGTCTGCCGGACAAATCGGGCCTATTATTACTATGGCTCTGACATTCGTTTACTTGTTCCTTGTTGCATTGTATGAAAGCTGGACTTTACCTATTGCGGTATTGCTCGTATCTCCGGTTGCAATGCTTGGTGCGTTATTCTTCCAGTATGTATCAGGATTGTCTCTTGATATTTATGCGCAGGTAGGGCTTGTAATGCTTATTGGTTTGAGTACAAAACAGGCTATTTTGATTGTTGAATTCGCAAAAGATGCGATGGAAAAAGACGGAATGAACTTTATTGACGCAGCTCTTCAGGCGGCAAAACTCCGTTTTAGAGCTGTTATGATGACAAATATTGCGTTTATTTTAGGTTTACTGCCTCTTGTATTTGCAAAAGGTGCAGGCGCAGGAAGCAGGCATTCTATCGGGGTCTCAGTATTCGGAGGTATGCTTGCGGTTGCGTTCTTCGGAAGCATTCTGGTACCGGCATTTTTTGTACTTACAAATACAATGAAAGTTAATTTCCGCAGCTATATTTCACGTTTTAGGAATAAAAAGAACTATGAGAAAAATAACTAAAATATTTTTAATATGTTTTTTTATAACAGGTGTTCTGACACAAAATTGTCAGGCAGCTTTCTGGCACCATGGCGAAAGTTTAGGAAATGAAATAAAAAAAGAAGAATATCCTGACAGCAAAGATGTTGAACCTAAAGTTGATAACAGTGATGAAGCTATGGTTATCAAAGGCGGTGTTGAGACTACGATGGATATTACTCTTGAGGAGTGCTTAAAATATGCTCTCGGTAATAATCCTAAGATTCAAGCTGCAATGCAGGATGTTTTTGCTTCTGACGCAAGGATAAGAGAAACCTGGGCTGCATATTTTCCTCAATTCGGCTGGCAGACAGGATATACAAGAATCAGACAACTTCAATTGTCTGATGTATTCAGAAGAGATTTGATATTTAACTACTTTGTTTTAGGACAAATCAGTGCTTCTCAAATGCTCTATGATTTTGGAGTAACGCAGAATCAGGCAACAATTAGAAAGTTAGATAATCAAGGATACAAAATTACATTAACAGGAACAGTTAATACAGTTATATGCGATGTTAAGAATGCTTATTACAATCTTCAGTATGCTCTAGAGGCGAAAAAGGTTGCGGAAGATATGGTAAAGCGCTATGAAGCGTTTTATGATCAGGCTAAGGCCTTTTATCAGGCCGGGACAAAGCCTAAAGTTGATGTTACAATCGCAGAGGTTAACCTAAGTAATTCTAAGCTTACCCTTATTCAAGCAGAAAATGCCGTCGATATTGCTATGGCAAAATTAAATAATACAATGGGACTTCCATATTCAAATAAATACAAGGTTTCTGAAAATTTGCGTTATGAACCCTGTGATATAACGCTTGATTGTGCTATAAAAATGGCTAAAGAATCAAGACCTGAATTTCAGTTAGCCGATGTAAAAGTTGAAGAAGCAAGACAGAATGTAAAACTTGTAAAAAAATCGTATTTCCCACAGATTACTCTTGAAGGGCAATACCAGATTGGTGGTAAATCTCCAACATCTAACTACGGTTATAACTTTGGCGGCTACCTAAATTTCCCGACAATTAACGGAATGCTTATAAAAAATGAAATAAAAGAGGCACAAGCACTGCACTCTAAAGAAATTGCAAATGCAAATGACACAAAAAATAATATTTACTATGAGGTACAGGAATCCTACTACTCGCTGACTGAGAAGAAGAATAAAATTCCTGTTGCATTTTTGGGAGTTAAGCAGGCAAAAGAAAATTATGAACTATCTTACGGCAGATATAAGGTTGGAGTGGGCGATCCTATTGAGCTAAAAGACGCTCAGGTGCAATATCAGAATGCAATGTTAACTTACTATCAGACAATGTATGAATACAATACGGCAAGGGCTACACTTGAAAAATCTATTGGTAAAAATATTGCTAATGGTGAGGTTCAGCTAGATACCGGCAAAACTAAAAAATCTAAATCTAAAACTAAATCAAAGCAGAATTCTTAGTATATATAGTGTATTGTATCTTATTTGATTGTGATATATAATTTTATAACAAATAGGAGAAATAGAAGTATGTTACCAATCATAACAGAAGAGATGGCATCTGAAATCTTTACAGAAGTATTTCAGGATGTTCAGACTTGGAGGAAGAATATGGTGCAGTATTTAAAGGAAGAAAATCCTGAAATTAACAGTGCTATATTAGAAGTTGCTAAATATGACGAAAATATCGACTTAAAAGCTGTTGCACTCGGTGCTTATTTATCATACAGAATGCTGGAAGTAGCTACAGAAAATGATGTAATTGGTTCTATAAGCGAATAATTATAATTACATATAAAAAAATACTTATTATTGTAAAGAAATAATAAGTATTTTTTTATTTTTAGCAAATTTTTAATTTACAAGTTTTAATATAACAAGTAAGAAAGGAAAAAACAATGCAAGTATCAAAAATTACATTAACAAATTTTAAAGGCGGTAAATTACCGCAGGCAGTAAAAAAAGCTGCAAAACCGGTTACAGAAGAAGTTAAACCAGTGAAACCTGATTTCAGCGTATATGCTTATGGCGTACCTACTGGTGATATGCCAAAAGCTATTAATACAGCAAAAGAAGCTGTTGCTCCTGCGAACTATTATCCTTACTCAACTCCAATAAAAAACAGAGAAAATGGTGCTAAAATCGTTGAGGATGTTGCTGATAAAAAAGATACATCTCACGATTATCTCTCAGCATCTATGCATATTAGCAAGTAAAAAGCAAGTAAAAAACACCCCGGAAGGGGTGTTTTTTAAGCATTTTTTTTCTCTTCTTCTTTTTCTTGAGATTTTTTTGCTAGTTTTTCTTTCATTTCATGAGCTTTTTCTTTAATTTCTTCTGTCATGTGACGAGTTTTTTCTTTGACATCTTCAGATGCGTCTTTCAAATCATGTTTTAATTTACAAGCTTCATCTTTTATTTTATCTTTCATAGATTCTTTATCTGTCATAATAAGGCTCCTTTCTTAATCAATTATTGATTATTTATCCAAGAATTTTATGCGATAATTGGAGTAAATCTTTTTATTAATGACATATCAATAAATTTAGTTTAATATGATTTCAAGGAGGCAGAAATGGTTAATATTCTTCTAAGGTGGATTGTATACGCACTTATCATAGTTTTTGTTTCATGGATAATTCCAGGGATTGAAGTTGATAATTTTATAAGTGCAATGCTTGTTTGCATAATTATGGCTCTTATTAACACCTTTATTAAGCCGTTTTTGCAGATAATAACCCTTCCTGTAACTATAATAACATTCGGGTTATTTACATTTGTAATCAATGCCCTGATGCTTATGCTAGCAGGCTGGATTGCTCCAGGGTTCGAAGTTGAAGGGTTTGTGAGTGCCCTGCTGGGCTCATTGCTTCTTTCTTTGCTATCGCTTGGAGTCAGCAGAATATAAGTTTAGACAATACGGCAGATTGTAGAAAGGACTTCTGCCGTATTCCTTATTTATGATAAGTTTCGTTGTTCAGAATCTTAAAACCTCTGTAAATCTGCTCAACAAGCAGTAAACGTGCAAATTGGTGAAGAAAAGTCATTTTAGAAAGACTGAGTTTAAAATTTGCTCTTTTTGAGACATTTTTAGAGATACCGCAGGAAGAGCCTATAACAAATATCAGTTCAGAGATTCCTGAATTTGTTATGTCTTTTATCTTTTGAGCAAACTCTTCTGAGGTAAGCTGTTTCCCATCAATTTCAAGGGTTATGACAAACGAATCAGGCTTAATATGTGCTAAAATCTTTTCCCCTTCCTGATTGAGAACTTTTTCAACAAGATTCTCGTCTTTAATCTCAATCGGAGTAAGCTCTGCTATTTCAAGAGAAGTGTAAGGGGAAAGACGTTTTAAAAACTCATCTATACCGTCTCTCAGAAATTTTTCTTTGATTTTCCCAAGTGCTATTACCTTAATTTTCATATATTTATTTAAACAAAATTATAAATTAATGTAAATATTTGTAAAATTAAGCAGAGAAACGGACAAAAAAGAATTTTAGCATACTTACAAATATTAAAGAAGGTCGCGCATGCCAATTATGTTTAAGCCTAAAATAATAAGAAAAATTTTTCTTCCTTGTTCTTTGGCAGTATCAGCTGCTGCTTCACACAACAATGATACTCAAATAAAAGAGATGTCAAAAGATGAATTTGAAATGATGAAGTCCAATATTGATACGAAAAAGGCAAGGCTTTCTAAAATCAATAGGGAAATCCTAAAATATATTCCGATAAATAAAAATAATATTCAGTGTTTAAATGTCTTAATGGATAATAACAAGGATTTTTATAAGTATTATTCCTGCTTGAGTTTTGATAATATAAATTCAGCAAAGTTTTTTTTGTACGAACTTCAAAATAAAAGAGAAATTAAAGATAAGCTGGGGGGGAGTTTTATTCAAAGCGATATTCATAAATTAATCGAAACCGAAGAGGATTTGGAGTTTAAAACTAAACTTTTGGAGTATGGACTGAAGAATTCTGCTATTGGCAGTAGCGTGCATTTTACTGATGTTATAAAAAAGTCTTCCTGCCTGGAAGAGGCCCTAAGTATGTTAGAGCATGCAAAAAACTATGGAATTCTGCCTGATGCAAGGAAATCTTTTTACTCATTGTACGGAAAAGATAAAACTGATAAAATGCTTGAGAGTATAAATGAATGCAATAACAAATATAATTTGAATATTGATTATATAGACCGTTATGCTAATACTTATCGTGAAAATTTCAATATACTTCGCAACAGAAGTGACATTATATTTAGATTTGATCCGGACACAGGAGAGATGGTTACTCTTGAAAAGGATAATTGTATTTATAATTTTAACAACAAAACAACGACTAAAATAATTCCGACATCTATCAAAGAGGATGAAGATGCCTTTTTAGATAGTAGAAAACTCTTCGGAGCCGGATTTGAGATAAGGAATTTTAACGGAGATTTGATTGCAAATCGTAAATTTAGAAGAAGCCGCTTTAAAGGGGAGTTTGAGCTTGAAGAAACAACTAGTAACGGTAAAACATATAAACTTGGTTTAACGGACAAAGATAAAAATGGCGGAAAGCATGTCGAAAAACATTTTACTTCTTTTGACGGTACAATTACGGATTATGTATACGCATTAGATAGAAAAGGAAATAATTATTCTTATTACAAAATAAAAGATAGGGAAAATAATGTTCTTTACGAGGCCAAAAAAAAGTTTAAGGTCTTTTCTGATACTCATTTTCAATCTGAAGTTGATGGAATTTTATACGATATATTTATAGATAAGGATAAGATTAGTATTGCGAAGCTGGATGGCAGCGGCGATAGAGTAGAATATAAAATAAAAAAATATTCTGATAATGATTATGTCCGTATGGAGAATTTCTTGACTTTTTGTGATAGTGACGACTCTATAAAAAGTCAATTAAATAATAAACAAACAACAGCAGGCGAACTTGCAGTCAGGAACGGCATTATTGAAGAAAAGAATACTGTTGATAAAAGATTATTAAGAATCATAAAAAAGATATCCGGAGAGGAATGGTTTGCTATAAATAATGCAAAAGTTTATACAATTCGTGCGGCTAAAGATAAAAATATTGCTCATAGTATTGGTAACGCCATAGAAATCGGCTCAAATAATCATTTTTTTGCAGTATTAGAACATGAATTGGGGCATGAAAAGGCAAGAGCTCTGGATTTGGAAAATGACCCGGAATTAAAACGTATATACGAATATGAAAAAAATTTATTTACAACCAATCTTCCAAATTTAGCAGTAGAGCAAGCAGGCTATTTTTTAAGAGATATGATGGCAAGTCCTCTCGGAGAAACGATTGCAGAATCAAATCTAATAGTTAATGGTGAGCAAGACTGGAATAATATCGGCTCCAGAACTCTCTTCTTGCAGCAATATTTCCCAAGGACAATTGCGTACATTGCCAATAAATATCAAGAACTTGTTTAGTTTTGATTCATATATACACTTGTAGAAGGGAACGCAAACTCTATACCTTCTTCACGGTAGCGGTGAATAATTTCTCTCAGCACTCGGCTTTTTTCAATAACATACTCGCTCCAGGGAGCTTTTGTTGTGTAACATACAAGCCTTACTGCAATAGAGCTTGGTGCAAGATTTTCTATAAAAGCAAGCTCTCCATCTAAAATAGTTTCATCGCGCCTTGCAATATCCCTTAAAATCTCGCAGGCTCTGTCAATTTTTTCATTCGAGGTTCCGTATTCTATATCAACAGTTATATCAATTCGTCTTCTGTCAGTCTGAGAAACATTCGTTATTTCTTCATTGGCAAGTAAGTTATTCGGAACATTAATTGCAAATCCTTCCAGACTTCTGACTGTCGTTGAGCGTAAATTTATATTTTCAACAGTCCCTTCATATCCATTAAATTTTATGTATTCACCTATTTTATATACTCTATCTGCAAGTAGTCCAAATGAGCCAAAGATATTCCCAATAGCTTCTTTAGCAGCAAAACCGACGGCCAAACCTGTAATACCGAAACCGGCTATTAGAGAGGCTACATTATAACCGAAGCTTTGTAAAAAACCTGCAAGAAGTATGAATATAATTACAGCCTTAATGATTTTACTAAGTACAGGCATCAAATTTAATAGCGGCGTATCTGAATTTTTTGCCTTTAATTTTGATTCAATATTATGCTGCAGCAAATCAATCAGCTTACATATTCCCCATATCAATATAAGATTGATTATAACCCCTATAATAAATGGAATATGTTTCCCTATAAAGCTAAATAATGATGCAAATAATTTTTCAATCATACTTCCCTCAATTTTATTTTTGTTTTCTTAGTTTTTCTAATTCCTCCTGAAAAGGAGATATAGAAGTAAGCTTCTCCATTATACCTGGCATCTTACTTACTACAAAATCAATATCACTTTCTTTTGTGAATCTTGAAAGACTGAATCTTATTGAACCATGTAAGGCGGTAAATGGAATTCCCATAGCTCTTAAAACATGGCTTGGTTCTAAAGAGCCTGATGTGCAGGCACTTCCTGAACTTGCACAAACTCCTATATCGCTTAGATGAAGCAGTATGAGCTCGCCTTCTACGTATTCAAAACCAATATTTGTAGTGTTTGGAACTCTATTTTTTACCCCTGTATTAAGTCTTGCATTAAATACATTTTTAATGATTCCGTCTTCAAGTTTGTCGCGTAGTCTTTTTACTTCGCTTAGCTCATATTTCAGAGCATC
This sequence comes from Candidatus Gastranaerophilales bacterium, assembly GCA_944324435.1. GTDB lineage: Bacteria > Cyanobacteriota > Vampirovibrionia > Gastranaerophilales > Gastranaerophilaceae > CAG-196. The sequence goes on along the minus strand of CALUWH010000009.1, from coordinate 6,750 downwards.
TTGAGCTAATTCTGCGGCTTTTCCTATCCCGACAATATATGGAACATTTTCTGTTCCGGCTCTCAAACCTCGTTCTTGGTGCCCACCGTTTATAAGAGGTGTAAACCTTACGTCAGGTTTTGCATATAAAACCCCTATTCCTTTTGGAGCATGGAACTTATGACCGGAAATTCCAAGCAGGTCAATTTTTGTATCCTTTACGTTTATCGGAATTTTACCGGCTGCCTGAACAGCGTCAACAAAGAATCTTGTTTCAGGAGATTTTGATTTAACATACTCTGCAATTTCTTCTACAGGGTAAATAACTCCTGTTTCATTATTGGCATACATCACTGAAACTAAGGCAGTATCCTTGCGGAGTTTAGATTTCAACTCTTCTACATCAAGCTCGCCTTGCGAATTTACACCTATATAATCAACTTCATAACCATTTTTTTCAAGTTCTTTATAAGTGTTTAATACCGCAGGGTGTTCAACCTTAGTTGTAATCAAGTGTTTCTTTTCTTTATTACAGTTTACAACCCCCTTGATTGCAGTGTTTGCAGATTCTGAACCGCAAGAAGTAAAAAATATTTCTTTTTCATTTGCTGCCCCCAAAAAATCTCTGACTTTTGCACGAGCTTCCTTAATTGCAGCTGCAGGCTTCTTTGCAAAGTCATACATGCTGGAAGGGTTAGCATACTCATCCTTTAGAAAAGGAAGCATTTCTTCTAAAACACGTTCATCTATTTTTGTAGTTGCATTGTTATCTAAATAAATCATACCTGTTCAACCTCAAGATTTGCATCAACCTTGTCTTTTAACACTGATTCAACAAAGCTTTTTAAAGTCATTGCGGCATTTTTGCATCCGCTGCATACTCCTGTTAGCTTTACTTGAACCGTATTCCCTACAACATCAACAAGCTCAATATCTCCGCCGTCTTTTTGAAGCTGTGGTGATATCTGCTGGTCTATAACCTTGCTGATTTTTAGAATCTTTTGAGTTTGAGTTAATTGTGGAGCATGCCCTTCTTTTTTCAGGTAAGTATCAATAATATCCTTGATTACACCTCTGCAGCGCCCACAAGCACCGCCTGCTTTTGTATAATTAGTAACTTCCTCAACTGTTTTGAGATTATTAATTTTGATAGCTTCCCAAATTTGGTTTTCCGTTACATTAAAACAGGTGCATACAATCTTATCGCCGCTCGGGGAAACACCAAGCTCTTCTTCAATAACATCTTCACCGTAGTATTTCTTCAAGGCATCTTCCAAAGCCTCTTGCCCCATAACAGAGCAGTGCATTTTTTCCTGCGGTAATCCGCCAAGCTCATCTGCTATATCTTTATTTGTAATCTTTTTTGCTTCTTCAAGAGTTTTACCGATTATCATTTCAGTCAAAATGCTTGAGGATGCAACTGCAGAGCCGCAGCCAAAAGTTTGAAATTTAGCGTCTTTTATAACATTACCGTCTAATTTTAAATATAATTTTAATGAATCACCACAGGCAAGAGACCCGGCTTCCCCAATCAAATCCGCATCATCAATTTTGCCGACATTTCTCGGGTGTCTGTAGTGCTCTAATACCTTCTCCGAATATTCCCACATAATTACCTCTTTTGAAAGTTGAATTTTCCCAATAATCATTTTACTACAAAAAAGGTAAATATAAATGCCCGATTTAATCATAAATTATTATACTCTGCCCGATACACTTCATTTTATGGTAATATTTAACAGGAGCGTGAAGAATGTTTGGTATTTATGAAAAAGATAACCATGTGCATTTATGCATACTGGGAATTTGTGTAAAATTTAAGAAAAGCTTGAGCGGTAAAAATAATAAAATACTGATAAAATCTAACGGTAAAGTTTTAAATTGCAGAAAGCGTATTAAAGGGCTGGATATTCTTATTAACGGTAATGATAACACTATCATAATAGAAACTCCATACAAATTTAATTGTTCCAGAATTATATGCAAAGGTAACAATAATACAATAATAATCGGAGGGACTAAGTACGGGATAAATTCTCTTTTTATTGATATGCGTGTCAGGAAGAATAATAGAACTGTAAATATTGGCAAGAATACAAAAATTATCGGTGCTAATTTACATGCATTGTCGGACAGCAGTAGTATTGAAATAGGAGAGAATTGTCTTTTATCCTGGGGGATAGAGATTATGAACGGTGATGCCCATAAGATATATGATATGAAAACGCAACAAGTAATTAATCAGGGCGGCTACTGTAAAATCGGAAACCACGTATGGATTGGATGCCGTTCATTTATAGGTAAAAACGTTATTATTGCAGATAACAATGTTATCGGAGCTTGTTCTACAGTGACAAAACAATTCCAAGAAAGCAATACGGTTATAGCTGGCACTCCTGCTAAAGTTATCAAAAACTGTATTGAATGGGATATTGATGATAATTTCTAATTTCCGAGTCTTTTCTCTTCGTTTTTTATAAACTCGCAATCAGCCTCAAGCCGCTTATCCTCCATGGCATTAATGAGCTCTTCAATATCTTTAATCTGCCCGAGTTCAAATCCTATTTCTGCCAATAAGACACAATCGTTACATAGTCTGTATGCGCCATACTGAACAGAGCCGGCTAGAGATTTTGTTCCGCCGCAGGCGTCACAGGTAAAGTATTCATTTTCGCAATCCGGATTTTCTTCTATATCATCAAGACGCATTTGCTCAACAACGAGCTGCATTTCTTTAACAACATCTTCTCTCGATCTCATACTATTTACCCCTATTTACCCCTATTTACCCCCCTCCTCAACCAGAGCTTTCATTTCTTTGACAGCCTGTTCTAAACCTACGAATATAGAGCGTGCAATTATAGAGTGCCCGATATTCAGCTCAACAAGGTGTGGTATTTCATGCATTCTATGCACGTTCTGATAATTAAGTCCATGCCCTGCATTAACTTTAAGCCCGAAATTCTGGGCGAAAAGAGCTGCTCCTTTTAAGTCGGAAAAAGCTTTTTCTTCATCAAGCGTGCCGTAAGCTTCTGAATATCTTCCTGTATGAAGCTCTATAAAAGGCGCTCCGGTTTTTGAAACCGCGGAAATCTGCTGCAAGTCAGGATCTATAAAGAAGCTTACTTCAATTTTCTTTGCCAAAAGCGGTTTTACAAATTCTATTGCCCGATTAAGCTGCCCTGCAACATCCAGTCCGCCTTCTGTTGTAAGCTCCTGCCTCTTTTCGGGCACGATACATACGGCATGCGGTCTTAGTCTGAGAGCAATTTGCTGCATCTCATCCGTCATAGCCATCTCTAAGTTAAGCCTTGTGCGAGGAAGCATTCTAATAGCCTCTACATCCTCATCTTTTATATGCCGCCTGTCTTCTCGCAGGTGAGTTGTGATAGAAGCTACTCCGCATTCTTTGCATATTCTTGCTGCAGTAAGTACATCCGGCTCTACTCCGCCTCTTGCATTTCTTAATGTTGCAACGTGATCTATATTTACACCTAATAACATCTTATTTCTGTCCTTTCAAATTTTTATTCTTATTGATTTTTAATAACGCTGTATATGTCGGAAGTATTGTAATCTCCTTCCCCTCAGCATGTTTCATATATTCAATTGCCTCGTCAATATCAGGGATGATTTTAATATCCTTAATATCAGCATACTTCAACCTGAGCGCCATGTCATTTGCTCTCAGACCTGATACTACAATTGGGTTTTTAGCTCCCTTCAAAAGCCCAAAATCTGCGTCCCACAGCCATGAGACATCCCTGCCGTCCGCGTAATTATCATTTATTATAATCAAAATATTTGAATCTAAATCAACGGTTTTTAGAACCTCATTAGCGCCTATAGGATTTTTGATAAGTTGTATTAAAGTTCGTTTCCCTCCTAAATACTTGACCTCACTTCTGCCAAAGGCTACTTTGAAAGAGGCCAGATAATTTTCAATATCCTCCATTCCGACTTCCAGGCATAAAGAGATTGCCGCAAGAGCATTATATGCATTAAACAAGCCTTTAATAGGGACCTCAAAGCTTTTACCGTTAATTGTTAAAATAGAATAATCTTTATACAGCATAACATCTGCCTTATACTTCGGCTCCGGTCTTTTGTACCCACAATCACAATAATAGTGTCCCTGCTGCGCAAAGAATTTCTTTTCATATTTTAATGGCTGTCCGCATATACAGTTGAAAACTTCTTCTGTTGCGGACTTTGTTTTTAAAGATTCATCTGCATAATAGATGTTTTCAATTCCGTAATAGACCTTATTTTTGCCCTCAAAGCTTGCAACTAAAGGATCATCTGCATTTAATAACAAAGTTATTTCAGGTTTTTTGTCTATTCCTTCCTGAATCAGTTTTTTTGTAGTCGCCAGTTCTCCATACCTGTCAAGCTGGTCACGGAAAAGGTTGGTTACAATAAGATAATTCACATCTAAATAATTGTATATTTTGGAAAGATATGCCTCATCACTTTCAATAACAGAGAAATCCGTTAATTTAAACGGATTCAGTTCTGTTGCAAAAGCATTAACAACGCCTGTGAGCATGTTTGCACCCATAGCGTTGTTGATTACGGATTTTCCGCTGCATTCAAGCAAATGTGTAACTAAGCCGGAGGTCGTTGTTTTTCCGTTCGTTCCGGTTACGTTAATCTTTGTGTCAATGTATTTATTACAATGTCTAAGAAAATCAGGGCAAATCTTGAGAACCAGCATGCCTATAATAGAAGTTCCGGAAGAAAGCCGAGATATTTTTAATGCCGTATACAACGCTTTTGCAAATATTAGCGAAAAATAAAACCGAAAATTGCCCAAGAAATAATCCTCCAAGTGTATTTCAATTTCACTTATTCTAAAATATAATCATATAATAATACAAATATGAGTGAATAAGTATGGTTTTTAAAGTCCTTATTACTATTGTTTTTATAGCAGAATTAATTATAACTTTTACAATATTATATTTTCTTTATAAGTTTGATAAGCGTATTCTGGGAATTGATGGTACGCTAGATGCTGTAAAACCTCAGATTAAAAGCATATCGGAATTAGTCAGAAAAATTTCGGAACAAATATATGAACTTACACCTGTTTGGGTGAATGATATAAAAAAATCTCTTGAAAAAATACTCCTTGAACAGACCAAGAGTATAATGACAGGAATTCTGTTTTGGATTATTAATATAAAAGTATTAAAACAATTAAGACAATTAAGACAATCTAAAATATTTAAAACGGCGTCTAAGGGTTTATCCTTGCTTCAAAATGTGATATAATACAAAGGCATAGAAAACAGAAAAGAGGTATAACTTATGAGCAAAGAAAAATCGTCAATAGGTTTTGGTATAGGGCTTCTGGCAGGCGTTGTCGGGGGAATTATTGCCGGTGTATTATACGCACCGCGTCCCGGCTCAGAAATGAGAGAAAAACTTAAAGACACTGTTTGTGATTTAGCAGAAAAACACTCTCCGGCAGTGAATGAAGCTAAGAAGCAGGCGCTTGAATCCATAGATTTGTTGAAATATAAGCTTGAAAAACAGTATAAGAAATTCGGCAACATGCTTAAATCAAAAAAAATGAGAAAAGCAAAAGAGCTCGAAGACGTATCAGATTACGATTTTAACTAAAAAGGATAATAAATGGAAACAGCACAATTATATCAGAGTTTAACTTTTTTAGCTTACGCAACAGGTGTTATTGTAATCCTGGTAGGCATAATGCTTGTAAAGGTATTGTTTGATTTATCAAAGCTAACAAGGAACGTTAATGAGACTGCAACTATTATTAAAACAGAACTTGAGCCAACGTTAAAAAACGTTAACAAGTCTGTGGCAATAGTAAGCGGAATTATCATTAAAGCAGATGAAGGGGTTAACAGAATCAAAGATGCTATAAAAAATTCACCTCTTAATATTCTGACCAAGATAACTTCTATTGGGGGCACCATAACAAAAGGCTTTTTTAGCGGTCTATGCTCAGCTTTTAAAATATTCAGCAAAAAGAAGTAAACCAATTTACCGATACAAAAATTTAAAGAAAAAGTTAAACTACAAAAGAAGGAGAAAATATTATGTCAGTAACAAGATTTTTAGCAGGTTTTGCAATAGGAGCAGCAATCGGTGCTGTAGCAGGAATTCTTCTTGCACCAAAATCAGGCGCAGAAACAAGAGAAATGCTTGGTGAAATGGCTTCTGATATGGCAAAAAAGACTGATGAAACAGTAAAAGATATTCAAAGAAGAGCTGATAATATTGTATCAGATGTTCAGGAAAAAGGTGAAGAAATCATGGACAAGATACAAGAGCTTTTGAACAAACAAAAAGAAAACCTTGAAGGTTAATGGAATATCAAAGAAAATTATTAAAAGAGAGCTCAGGCTCTCTTTTTTATTGCATTGCTGCGATGCAATAAAGAAAAAAAAACGCTTTTAAATGCAGTCTCTAAACTCAACCCGAGTCTTGTTAACTCTTTCCTTTTGTTTGACTTATGAAGATGTTTATATTATTATAATTAAGGTCTGGAATACAGACATTGAAAATACAATATACTTGCTCCAGAGGCAAGGACTCCGCGAGGACGATTGAGTATCGTCCGAGAAGGAGGGGAGTGTAGACGCGCGTCTAGCGTTTCCGCTCTCTAAATTTGAAAATTTAATAATATGCTCCAGTGGCGGAATCGGTAGACGCGTTGGACTTAAAATCCAATCGGGGTTCACCCTCGGTGCCAGTTCAAGTCTGGCCTGGAGCAAATCTTAAAAGACTTACCTTAAG
>CALUWH010000008.1 GCA_944324435.1 Candidatus Gastranaerophilales bacterium | reverse complement strand
CTTCGAAATCATTAAAGAAATTGTTAACTTTATTTAAATCTTCTTTAGAAACTGTATTTGTAGTGAATAACATCTTTTAGCTCTCCTTAATTATCTCTTATGTATATATAAAGTATTTAACTTTTAAGAAATTGCCTTTTTTGACTCATATTGTTAAGAAATATTACGAAAAATCCCAAAATAAATAAAAATTTTACAAAACTTCATATAAATTTGCTGGAAAGGAAATTAGTTTATGCAAAGAACATCTTTGATATGTAATAAATTTTCCGGAATCAACAGAAGCACTTCTGTTTTTTCAAAGTCAGTAATTACGGCCTCTGATATTCAGAACGTTGAGTTATTTTCAACGGAGATAAACTCCGGGGTCGGCATACGGACTGCGAAAGGGAATGTTGCGGTATGTAATTCTATTCCGGAAGGTGAGAGTGTTATTAATATATTTGAAAGTGTACAAAAGGGGGAGACGTACTTTTTTGTACACACGGAAAGCGCAAGTGAGGGGAAGATTTATTTGTTTTCTCCAAGCGCAAAGACTTTAACATTAAAGGTTTCCGGGCTCAGTGTCACATCAAAATCCTGCGCTACGGATGTGGCACAGGGTTGGTCTGATTTGTGGGTGTTTTCAAACTCGGAAGAGCTTTTGTCTATAGAAATCGGTCATTATAATGAGGAGGCTGAGCTGGACGAAGTTGTAATGATGAACCCTAAGGATGCGGATGAGCGTGATGTTAAAGGTATGGGGCTTGTTGTTTTTGCAGGCAGGCTCTGGGTTTTTAATGAGGAAGTTCTCTGGTATTCGGTGCAGGAAGATATCTATGATTTTGCAACATCGGATGCTGAAATTTCTACCTCTGCCGGATATATAGAGTTTGTCAAGGATATAACTGCGATTTATCCGTATTTGGGAACTCTCGCTGTTTTTCATAAAAATTCATCTTGTCTGATTGCATTGGATGAGGATAATAAATCTTTTTATAAAACTCTTGATTCTCCGGGCGGGTGTGCTTCTTATAATGCGCTTGTTTTTCACGGAACAGAACTGTATTTTTATGATGATACCAAAAAGGGAGTATTTTGTTTTAAGCAGGTTGTTAACGGAAACAAGACGCTTGGGGAAAATATTGCGCTTGATATTCAGGAAGAGCTCTTCAATATTCCTGTTGGTAAAATTGATTCTCTAAGAACGCTTTCTGTTGTAACTGCAGACAGGAATGAGGTTTGGTTTTTGATTCCTGACAATGATGCAAATTATTCCACAATTCTGATTTACGATTATATTCAGGAGACCTGGGTAAAGAGAAAGTGCCAGAAAATCAATTGTTTTGCAACGATTGGCGGAATTTTGTATTCTGCAGGAGCAAAGATATATGAGGAATACTCTTCTGACACTTTTGACGGTGAGTTCATAGAATCATATTACAAATGTACTCCAATGAATCTGGGGTATGAAAATTCTGTAAAAATACTCTCTTATCCGCCTAAAATTACTCTGGATATGTACTACAATAACAGTTTTTATGTTGAATATACCAGAAATTACAATTCTCAGACATCAAAGACAAGATATATCAAAGCAAAGTCTTTAAAACATACTCTTTATTTTGATATCGGGCATTGGGATTCTTCATATTTCCCGATAAAAGATATAAACGCGATAAAAAAACTTCCTTCGTCTTTTTTCAAAACTCTCCAGATAACATTTTTAACCAAAAATGACGGGGATGATTTTTGTATAAAAAATATAGAGTTTGGCAAAATCAAGACAAAGCCTATGTAGAAATAAATTTGTAAAAGAAAGGAATTGAAAATGGGAAAAAAATCTCAAACAACAAGCAAGGTTTATGGTAATACAACGACCTCAAATCCTTATGCAACTGCAAGTACGAACAACTCCGGCACTACATCTGCATTTAAGGAAGGTACTGCGCTGGATACGATTTATAACTATGTGAATAATAATATAGGTTCACTTTTGGATGAGTATATGAATCCGAATATAAATTCAACAACAAATCAGGCAAAATTAAACGCTTACACATCCGCATTAAACACGGAGGCTGCAAAGAGTTTGGAGAATAATATAATAAATCCGCTCTCAAATCGCAATATGATACGCTCATCTCAGGCAACGGATTTGTATAAAAATCTTTCTGAATCTACGACAGACTCTTTATCATCTTATGTTAACGAGCTTATTGCAGAATCTCAGGAAAATACGGCTGCTATGATGAATAATCTTTTGAGCGCTTATATGCAGGGATATAATGTAATTTCTGATATGCAGAACCAGTCACTTCAAACGAGTGCGGGAAATGCAACTACAACAACAAATGCTGGTTCTTCTTTGGGCGGAAATATCTCAAGCGGAACATCTTCTGCTAATTCGATTTTAGATGTGATTACAAAGGCCATACAGCTTTTTGCTAAAAAATAGGAGAGGATATGGCTAAGGATTTTTTATACAGGTACGCTCCGGTTGCGATAGTGTGTATTTCAATAATTTTTCAATACAACCTTTTTGTAACACCCGAGAGGCTGGAGCAGACACATCGGGAAATTTTAGCGGAAGTTTCGCATTTATATATAACAAAGTCAGAATTTGAAAACGTGAAAGAACAGCTTGCGGATATAAATAAGAAGATTGATAAGATATACGATACTTTAATAAATGAAAGGAGTATGGATGGCTTTAACAGAAATTGAATATGGGTCTCTGGCATCGTCAGAGGTAATGAATAATAACTTTGAATATTTGGATAACAGAATCTCCGAGCTTTCGGAAAGTCAGATATCGGGGCTTGCAAGTGTAAATTCCAATATTGTCAGTATTAATACTACATTGTCTTCTTTAGGTGACAGTGTGGATGAATCCGTAGAAGAGATAAATACAGCGCTTGATGAAATCGGTTCAATGGTAGAAGCAAGCGGACTTTATGTAACAACTTATATAAACGGAGCTTCCTGGTGCAGAGAGTATTTTTCGGATAAGGATAAGACAACACGGCTTTGGATGGTTCAAGGCGGTCATTCAAGCTATGGGAACTCTCAATTCCAGACAAGAACGATATCTTTTGTAAAAAACTTTTCGTCTGTCTGCAATGTTACAGGGATTCTCGTAGGACCCGGCGGAGCTGATGATTCCAATCAGGGAGTTGCTTCTTGGAGCACAAGCTCTTTTGTATTTGTTCATAGAGGATGGGGCTCAGGGGTTAGCTGGGTTGCTTTTGGTAAGTAAAAAGAAAGGATTAAGATTATGTCATACAAATTAAACAAACCTTATACAGATGCTCAAAGAGCGGATTTTATTGTTCAATATAACCATCAGGGCGGTTTGAAAATAGAAGAGACTGAAGAAGCGTTGTTTGCACTTTTAGAAAATGAGATTATGGGGGTAGATGAAGATGGTAAAAGCGTTCCGGTTATTAATGAAAATTATGAGGAAGAACTTGTTCAAGCTCGTGAAGAAGGTTTTGAACAAAACTTTTTTAACACATCTCTCGGATGGATTAGAAGAAAAGTAAATATGCAGGATGGAACAACGAAAGATTTCTTATCCGACTTGCTGCTGCAAATAAAATTGGGCGTAGATTTGGGACAGGATATTAAAATTATAACTTACTCTACTCCTGATTTTAGTCAGGAAATAACAGACGAATATATGATTTCACTACAGTCTTATAAGAGTGCTACAGCCGAATTTATTCAAGAGTGTTTATCACAGCTTGTTGCAGATTTTTATGGAGGTTAACTATGGCAAAAAAAGTCATAACAGTAAAGCCTGCAGGCTCGGAGGCTGTTATAGAAGTCTCAAAAGATTCGTCGGGCTATTACTCTTATCTTGCAAAACAATGGGCGGTGAGTGAATATTTGGTCAATAATGAAGATTTTTCGGCTAAATATTACGCAAATAAAGCTAAACTTGAAGTGGAGTCTGCGGTTAGCGAAGCTCTTGAAGAGGCAGAAGAGCAGGCCGGTATTGCAACTGAGCAGGCACAGATTGCGGCCCAAAAAGCAGCAGAGTTGACTTCTGCTAATAAAGCAAATGCAGATTTGTCAAACCTCACCGAGGCAGGAGAAACTGTTATATTGAATTTGGCAGACTGCAGTGATGATATTGACAGAATAGATGAAGACTTAGCTCTAAAAGCGAATACTGATTTATCGAATTGTACCAGGCCTTACGTAACAGAATCATATAAAAACGGAACCTCCTGGTATAGAGTTTGGTCCGACGGCTGGTGCGAGCAAGGAGGACAAACCGGAGGTGGTACAGTAATGTTTTTGAAAACTTTTGTGGATACTAACTATTATATTGACAAACAATTGATGAATATCTCCTCAACTTCATCTACTGTTCAGGTATGGTGGGCCTCGCAGTTATTTGGCGTTACTTCGTACACGACAAGCAGCTGCAATACGCATACTCCCGGATATGGAATAACTACATTTCGCTGGTATGCCTGCGGCTATATAGCATAAGAAAGGTAGGTTTAAATGTCATTAAATATTGATGAAAACGGAACGATTACACTTTATCAGGGCGACAGCGGCGAAATTGCCGTTTCCGGCCTGGATGAAACAAAGAATTACGTAGTTTACTTTGCAATACAAGATAAGCAGAGAAAACCTGTAGGACAAGAATTATATGTTTCTGCCAATAAAACCGGTTCAGTCAGTTTTTTCTTAACCTCAGATTATACGGATTTACTTACGGTTCCTAAGGGAAAAGCCTTTGAAACTTATACTTACGGGGTTAAGGCCTGTGATGTCGAAGCTGAGACCGAGGATACCCTGTTTGTTTCAGATGGAGATTTTGGGGATGTTAATAACATAATTGTTTACCCGAGAAAAGTAATGGGAGGCTAAGAAAAGGATGATAGAATGGTATTCAAATTCAGAAGCAGGGATTTTCTTTGACGATATTCCTCATCTTGGAATCAGGTATTATATTCCATCTATGAGTTTGGATGAGAAAAAATCAATTGAAAAATATCCTTTTATTAACAAAAAAGCTTTAAAAGTAAGATTAGCAGACTATTCAAAAGATAAGACCTATAATTTTGAAATACCAAAGGGTTACTGCTACGACGGCGCAACTATTCCCAAAATTTTTTGGAGGGTAATTGGGGCAAATACGGATAACAGGTTTCTTGTACCGGCGCTTATTCATGATGTGCTATGTGAAAATCACGCTTATGTAGATAATGACAGACATTTTTCAACGGAAGTTTTTAATGCACTTCTTGAAGCCGGCAAAGTCAATGCCTTTAAGCGTTTTTGGATGAAACATTCTGTCGATTTTTTCCAACGATTTTGTTCCTGGGGTGATGATGATGGTTAAATACAGACTTTTGGATAAGCAGAGGGAGTTTATAGAGATTCCACATTCAAATTCTCTTGATGTTGCAATATATCAGGGCGGATACGGAAGCGGAAAAACCTGGTGTGGAGCACTTTTAGGGATACTTCTTGCAAGGAAGTATCCCGGCTCTCGCGGTATGGTCGGAGCAAAAGAGTATGAACTTGTCCGGAAAACAACGCTTGTTACTTATCTTGAACATCTGGACAATCTCGGATATATTGAAGATAAGGACTATGTTTATAACAAAGTTGATAAAACAATCCGATTCTCAAACAGTTCTGAAATACTGTTTACTGCTTTAGAGGATCCTGAGAAATTTAAATCTTTAAATCTGCACTGGGCTGAAATTGAAGAAGCGTCACAGATATCAGATTCTTCGTTTAAGCAGATTCTCGGTCGTTTGAGGAATACATACCGCGGAAAAGACTGGGTTGATTTTCGTTATCGACTTTTTGGGCATACAAACCCTCAGGCAGATAAAGGATGGATTTGGCAAAGATTTGTTGAGCATGCAAAAGAAAATTATCGTCTGATTATAGCACCTACCACTAATAATATCTATTTACCCCCTCATTTTATACAATCAATGAAAGAGAGCTTTGATGAGGACTATTATAGAATAAATGTTTTGGGAGAGTTTGGCGACTATTCTTCAGGTCTTGTTGTAAAAGGGTTTTCGGATGAGAACAAACTTAAACTTAAATATAACCCGAACTTACCTCTGCATTTAACCTGTGATTTCAACGTTGATCCAATGTGCTGGGCTCTTGCACATAAGGATGATGAAAATGTGTACTTTTTTGATGAAATTGTAATTGAAAAAACTACAACCCAGCAGTGTATAGAAGAGTTTATACGGCGCTATCCTAAGCATAAGTCAGAGATTATTATAAACGGAGACGCATCCGGAGATAATCGAAGCACCCAAAGTGAGTATACTAATTATGCAATAATAAAAAATGCTCTTAGGGATTACGGCTACAAGGATGTTAAGTTCAGGCTCAGAAATTACAATCCGCCGATTTTAAGCAGAATATCCGCATTTAATGCGCGTGTTAAAAATTCTAATAACGAGCGTCATCTTTTTGTTGACCCGAGAAGATGCAAGTGGATTCTGTACAACATTTATAATCTTTCTTTTAAAGAAGGAACAAGCATCGTTGATGTTCCAACCCACAATCAAATAAAATCAAATCGTGAAGCCAAGTTTTTAGAGCATCCTTTTGATGCAATAAGCTATCTTGTTGAATACTATTGGCGTTTGCGAGGATAATATATTTCAAAATGTGAAACACAGCAAGGGATTGCCCGTGTTATTTAATCTTACAGCGGCCTGCCTTAATTGGCATTACCTCCGGCATCTGTAGAGATTATTAACGCGAAGCAATCCCTTGTTGTTTTTTTTATTTAAAGCCTAAAATATAATTTTCAAACTGTCTGACAAGTTCTTCTTTTGTAATATCAGGGAGAATTTCTCTTACGGTTATAATCCCTTGCACTTTTTCATTAAACAAATGCTCCAGCAGCTCTTTATCATACCCTAAGAGGATTGAGCCATGCTGTAAAATATATCCCTGTTTTCTGCACTGGGCAGAGCCTATAATTTTTTGTCCTCTATAACAGACATCCGCTCCTGTCGATAACAGCATACAATAATCAAAATTAGTTGAGACCTTTTTATTTTCACCAAAATCAAGCTCTACACCAAGTGTCTTAAAAAAATTAATAAGAATCCCTGAAATGTACTTATATGATTCTGTAACACTTTCACCGTTCGGAATACAGGAAATGGGAAACACGCAGCTATAAGTAATCTCGTCGTCGTGAAGAAGAGCTCTTCCTCCTGTCAGCCTGCGTACAGCAGGAATTTCTCCGGTTAAAAACCCATCCTTCTGGTTTCGTCCGAGAGAAATACATTTGGGCGCCCAGCCGTATAACCTGAAAATAGGCTCTTGAATATGGTTTTCAATTGCACCTTCAAGCATCTTCTCATCCAGCTGCATATTCTCAGCACCTGTATTTATGCTAAACCCTAAATATTTCATTCTCTTTCTCTTGCTTTTTTCAAAAGCGCATCATCACTTGTTTTTTCTGCAAGAGGCATCGGTATAAATAAATCCTTGTATCTTCTTATTGCATACTGATCAGTCATGCCGGAAATATAATCAGTTACAATTTGCGGAATTTCTTCTTTCTCATAATATGGCTGAAGCATTTCATAATAATACTCAAACAAAGATTTTATAATATTTTTAGATTTCCTCTCTTCTGCCTTTGCAATCGGATCAAGATACACATTATCAAACATCCAGGTTCTGAGCTTTGTTACATAAAACCAGCCTTCTTCCGACATTGTAACCTTGGGTTTATCCATTGAACTTGTTATAACATCATGTATCATCTTACTAAGCCTTGCAGACTGGTTAGATGAAAAATATTTTACGCAATCCGAGGGCAAATCCTTTTCCGATATAATTCCTGCCCTTATTGAATCTTCGATATCGTGGTTAATATACGCAATCTTATCCGCATACTGAACAACTTGAGCCTCCGGCGTTTTAGGTTTATACCCCCAAGTGTGAGTAAGAATTCCGTCAACTGTTTCGCGGCACAAGTTCATATCCTCAAGCACTTCAACAACCCTTACGCTCTGGAGATTATGGTGAAACCCATTTGGTAAAAGCTCATCAAGCGTGTTTTCCCCACAATGTCCGAATGCCGTATGCCCCAAATCATGCCCCAGTGCAATAGCTTCAACCAAATCCTCATTCAACTTCAACGCTCGTGCCATGGTTCTCCCTATTTGGGAGACTTCGAGGGTATGGGTTAATCTTGTTCTAAAATGGTCATTATACGGAGACAAGAAAACCTGTGTTTTGTGCTTTAGTCTGCGAAACGATTTGGAATGCAGAATTTTATCTCTGTCTCTTTGAAATTCGGTTCTAATCTCGTACTCTTCCGTTCGCGGACGCTTTCTGCCTTTTGAGTCCTTACATTTTGTCGCATAAGGACTAAGAAGCTCATACTCCTGATTTTCTAACCGTTCTTTTATTGTTTCACATTCCATACCGGTATTATACATAAAATTTACGGCTTTGCCTACCCTTCAGATTGTATTTTTAGTGTAAATATTGTATTATTATCTCATAGGGAGAGAAGATTTAATGGAAACTTTTTTTAACGCAGATTTTATTATAAGACTGTTTATGGCGCTAATCTTAGGATTTGCACTGGGACTGGAAAGAGAATTAACAAATAAATATGCAGGTTTGAGAACTCATATTCTTGTATGCTTAGGTGCCTGTATTTTTACACTTATTTCAATCTACGGATTTCCGACCTATGCTCCAGGAGATAATGTTATTGTAAATAACGCAACCGGCATAAGAGACACCTCGCGTGTGGCGGCACAAATCGTCACTGGTATCGGTTTTATCGGCGCAGGTACCGTATTAAGAAACGGACCGATGGTTTTTGGCTTAACAACTGCCGCGACTCTGTGGATTTCTGCAAGTATCGGAATGGCCTGCGGTGCAGGTATCTTTGATATTGCAATCATTGCAACGGTTCTTAGTGTTGCGGTTTTAACATTAATCAGAATCTTCGAAAGACAATTCCTGCCTTCAAGCGGAAAACAAATCAGGAGATACAGATTAACCATATACTGCAAGCGAGATGAAGTCCCCAAAATTTATGATTTTTTAACTTCAAAAGTCGGGGAACTTAGAGATTTTACTTCTAAAAGGCTTCTTGAAAATCCTGAGAAATCAAAAATAACAACTATTTTTGAACAGGGAAACCAAAATAAAGTTAATAATATTTATAACAAACTCGCCGGCATAATAGAGCCGGATTCAGTTCATCTGCAGGAACTAAATGATTAAAGAAAAAAAAAGAAAGTCTAAATATAATAACGAAAAATCAAAAGCTAAAGTTCTGATGGAATACGTAAGAACGGTCTTTATTTCGTTTTGCATTGCTTTAATAATAACAATCGGGCTGGCAATTCACGCCCGAAATGAAATGATACGTAACCTTTACGTTAATGCCGAAGAAAAAGCGAAAATAGAGGAGCAGATTGCAACACAGATTGTTATGCAATCAGACTTAATGAAAGATTTGAAAGACAAAAAATATGGCATTTGTATACAGGTCGGGCGTTTATATGAAACTGTACACGATTATAAAAACGCGCAGACGGCCTATGAACTTGCGCTAGAAAAAGCAAAGCCCGGCGTACACTTGCCGTATTTCAGGCTTGCCCGGGTATTGATAGCACAAGAGGAGTTTGACAAAGCTCAAAAATTATTAAATTCGATTAAAGACACAAAAAATGCAAAGCTTATAAAACAAAAAACTCGTGCTTATATTGATATGGGAGACAAGTATTATTCAATCGGCAAATTTTTAAGCGCGGCAAAGAGTTATGAAAAGGCCAAATTCTACTACGACAAGTTTTCCCGTAAAGATAAGGTTGTAGACAATGCCATTATAATAAGACTTGTTAACGCTTATGATGAAACGGCGGATGTTATGGTTAAAAGCGGACTTAATTCGGAGGCGGTCAGATTTTTGAAAAAAGCCGAAAAGTATGAACCTCAAAATCTGAATATAAAGTATAAACTTGCTGTAATATACTCGGATTTGGATCCGGAAAAATCGGTAGAATATTTTGCTCCTCTTCTGGAAGAGATTCCACAGCACATTGATTACGGTACGTATTGCAAAGCTCTAATGAAAGCTGCAAACATTGCTGATTTAAAAGGTGAGCCTACTCAGGCAAAATACTACAGATATAAAATTCATTCGATAGATTTGTTTATTGAAAGAAAAGTTGTGTACAAAAATGATATAGAAGTATATCTGGATTCTTTTATAATTAAGAAGTTGTGGTTTAAATACAAACTTCAACCGACTTATGTGTTTGAAAATATTTCTAATACGGATATTAATAATATGTCCGCTGAATTCGTCCTTAGAAACCAGGATAAAGTCAAAGAAGTTATTACCAAGAAGATTGTAGACAAATCAAAAATGCTCTATTCAAACGGCGGTAAAACAGAAAATATTACAGTTATGTTTGGGAAAAATATTTTTACAAAAAATGAGCTTGCAAACTATGAGATAGATGTTTACTTATTTAAGGACGAAAAGTATAAAACACTTGTAGGAACTCTAAAAATTCCTGAAAAATCCATTCACCCTCAAAAAGAACGCCGGTAGTTTACCATAAAGCCTTTGGCATCATACGCTTGTATACCCAGACATCCACATTATCATAGGTCAAATCAAATTCGTTCGCAAGTTTCTCATCAACGCCTATTGCACGAATCGGAATGTTCAAAATCTCTGCGGCTTTTTTTACTTTGTTGTATCCGTTAATAATATCCTCCGCTGTTGTTTCATCTCCTAAGTGAGTATTGGAAATCATGCCGCAAAAGTTTTTCCAGGGGCGTAGTTCACTGCCTTTGGCAAAATTGACATATTCAATTATATTGTCAACGCTTGAGGTTTCAAATTTTGACGTATTAATAACAATATATATACGAATATTTTTCTCTTCATCAATATTATTAATGATATCCAGAATATCAAGTCCGCCGGCTCCATACCCGACATCAATGATTATATCTCCTTCTTGAGACAGACAGTTGACCTGCTGCGGTGTAACATAACTTGCAGCTTCTCCCAGTCCAAAACTGTCAGGCTGCGTAATAACATCTATCCCCATATTTGCTAACTGTCGGGCAATAGGACGTAACGTGTATGCCGGCTCTACGGTATCTAAGTCAACAAGGGTAATCTGTTTTTGTGCTGCAGCAAATTGTCGTGCACGGTTGACCGCTGTCTCTGACTTACCGCTCGCATAAGCTCCCGTATATACCTCTACAATTCTATCTGCCATAATATCTTCCCGTATTTTAGTTTATTATTTTGCTTTGAAATTGTCAAATTATTGAAAAGAATTCTATTTTTATGACTTTTTTAGCGCCTTGCTTCTTAAATCCCGATGGAAAGTGATTGCAAATCTATGCGCCTCATCTCTGATTCTTTGGATTAGATAAAGGGCATTAGAATCTCTGGGGAGAAGTATTGATTCTGATTGGTTCGGCAAAAATACTTCTTCCTCCCTTTTTGCAAGTGAAACAAAATCGATACCTTCGATTCCCATATCAGCTACAATCTGCATAACACTTGATAACTGCCCTTTGCCGCCGTCTATGATTATCAAGTCAGGCTTTTCCCATTTCTTTTCGCCTAATCGCGCAAGCCTTCTTGACAAAACTTCTTTCATTGATAAAAAGTCATCCGGCTTTCCTTCTGTTGTCCTGATTTTAAATTTACGGTAAGCAGTCTTTTTAGGGAGACCGTTTTGAAATACTACCATTGAAGCAACTGTGTTTGTTCCCTGAATGTGTGATATATCATAACATTCAATGCGGTTTGGAAAATTCTTCAACCTCAGTTTTTCTGCAAGATAAGAACCTACCTCATTAAAATCATCCCTTATCTGCGCCATCTTTTTCAACTTTGCGTTTTCAAGAAGATTGACGGCATTTTTTAGCGCAAGTTCATACAACTCTTTGTATTTGCTTCTGCCTTTTGCATAATTAATGGTAATTTTTTTGCCGGAGATAACTTTTAACCAGTCCTGATAAAGTTCTTTTTCTCCGACTTCTTCAAGGTCTTTTGATATAATTTTATCCGGAAATTCAAGTTTCAGCCCCGTATAATAGTCGCGGAAGAATGTCTCAAAGTATTCTGTCTTATCAACATTGTCGACAAAATACGTAAAATCTTTTTTATCAATCAGTCTGCCTTCTCTAATCATCATTATAACGATTGCAAGAATTCCGTCTTCATAGAGAACCGCAATAATATCTTCATTGAGCTTGGTGTTTTCGTAAACAACTTTCTGCCTTTCCAGAGTTTTTTGTAAATCCAGAAAACTGTCACGCATTTTTGCAGCTTTTTCAAACTGTTCAGCCTCTGCATATTTTTGCATCTGTATCTGAATTTGTTTCAAAAGTTCAGTCTGCTTACCGCTCAGAAACAGTTCTACCTGATGAATTAATTTCTGGTACTCCTCCGGTGTAACTTTTCCCTGACAGGGAGCAAGACATTTTCCTATATGATAATAAAGGCAGGGACGGTTGGAAAACTTCGGAGTTTTGCACTGTTTTAAAGGGAAAAGACGCTTTAGAAAATCAAGAGTTGCATACATTGCGCCGACATCTGTATAAGGCCCATAGTATCGTCCTTTTTCAGGATTCATGTTCTTTTTTCTTACGACCTGAATCCTTGGAAAATCTTCATCAGTTATCAGAAAATACGGATACTTTTTGTCGTCTTTAAGCAGAATATTATAACGCGGTTTGTGCTTCTTGATTAAGTGTGATTCGAGAATTAAAGCCTCGACTTCCGAATCCGTTATAATATATTCAAGCTTTTCTATCTGAGATACAAGAACATTTGTTTTAACGTTTTCGTGCTGTTTGTGAAAATAGCTGTAAACCCTGCGTTTTAGATTCTTTGCTTTTCCTACATAGATAATCTCGCCGTCTTTGTCATAATAAAGATAGCAGCCCGGCTGTTCCGGTACAAGCTTTATTGTCTCTTTTAACAATTCATTCATTAAAAATATTATACATCATATTCTAGAGCATCAGCACGTTTGTTTTGCCGAATTTTGCGGACATATCATCTATATGATGGATTAAATAAACATAAGGCTCCAGATCTTTTTCGTTTAAATCAATAATCGCTCCCCACTCAGCTCTTCCGTGGTGTGCTGCAATCATCTTGGCAACGCGTTTGAAGCCTGCTGACATACATATTGAAAAACCGTACTGCGAATGTGTTATCCATTCTTTTCTAAAGTTTTCTTCATAATCAATTAAGCCTGATTCAGTATCGACTGTATACTCAAAAAGTTTACCTATGTCGTGCAAAAGGCAGGCCGCTAAGACTTCATCCCTGTTAACTCTCTGGAAAAATACATCCATATTTGTTTCAGCATATTTCAAGCATTCCAGAATATGAACCATAAGTCCGCCAATGTAATTGTGGTGCATCATCTTTGCGGCAGGACATATAAGCATTTTTTCTTTGTTTTCATTGTATATATTAAGTACAAACTCTCTTAAATTTTCATCTTTAATTTTATTAATAAAATCAACAAGCTCTGAATAAGCTTCTTCTCTTTCTTTTTCATCAAGCCCTGTTTTTGCTTCCTTGATAAGTTCAAGAGCAGATACGAGACAGTTATTGTATTTTTCATTAAAAGAGCCTGATACTATCCTGAGCTGGTTGCCGCAACGGAAGAGTTTTGAATCCATTCTGTTTAAAGCCTCTTCCCATAGAATACAATTAAGAACTTCTCCTGTCTGAGAATCTTTAAGCTGTAATTTCCCCATTTTCGTTCCGGCCTTGGTGTCTCCAACCGAAAATGTTACAACATCATAGATAATATCCGTACTAAACATCTAATTTTCTCCTAATTATTTAAATTATAGCACAAATTTTATAAGTTGGGGAGCTGGATAGAAGTGATGGAAGTTGATAAGTGGAATAGTTGAAAGGTTGAATAGTAGTTTTATAGTTGAGGAGTTGAGTAGTTTAGAAGAAGTTATAAAGGGTTGATAAGTTGAACAGTTGAAAAGTAGTTTTAGGGTTTAGAGGTTGAGTAGTTTATAAGTTTAGGAGAAGTTAAAATCTATTCACTACTCACTATTCACTATTCACTTTTGCTAACTTGCTCACTTAATCACTTGATACACCATTCACTAAAAACCTTGGTCACTTGTTCACCTGGTCACTTGTTCACTTAAAAAACGCTCCCTTCACCCCTCACGCTTCACCCTTCACGCAAAAATCTATTCACTCTTGCTAACTTGTTCACCTGATCACTTGGTCACTTTAAGAACAGTAGGTCAGGCAATGCCTGACTAAAACTCTAATTGTTCGGTTTATAGGTTTATAAGTTTAGAAGAAGTTATAAAGGGTTGATAAGTTGAGTAGTTGAGAAGTTGAGGCGAAGTTAAAAATCTATTAACTAAACACTTATTCACTTAGTCACCTGATCACTTGGTCACTTGATCACTTAATCACTTAATCACCTTTCACTATTCACTAAATACAAAAACACCCTCATGTAACACAATACATATTGTGTTACATGTGCTACGCACGTAGACATTGGGCCGGCTCCTAGGTGAGATTACAAGACGGTTTTAAAATTCCATGTCCGCCTAAGAATTTCTGCTACAGGCTTGTAGGCGTGGGTTGGGCTAGAGGGTAAACACTACAAGAGTTCCAGAAAGCGAAAATTTTGCAAAATTTTGGCAAAAATGAGAAGATTTTTCATTTTCAAGAAAAAAGCGCCTCTTCACAAACCCAGTGATATATGCTATCATGGATGTCGAGGCGCGCTAATGTAACATAATATGTATTCTGTTAAATAGAGTGTAACATATCGAGCCTGAACATTGACACGGTAGAGAAGCTGGATAGAACGAAGGCTTATGGGTTGAAGAGTTGAACAGTTGAACAGTAGTTTAAGGGTTTAGAAGTTTATAAGTTTAGGAGAAGTTATAAAGGGTTGATAAGTTGAGTAGTTGAGAAGTTGAGGCGAAGTTAAAAATCTATTCACTATTCACCAATCACTATTCACTCTTGCTCACTTGTTCACCTGATCACTTGGTCACTTGATACACGTTCCCTTCACCCTTCACGCAAAACTCTATTCACTCCTCACTATTCACTAAAAATACACACAATAAAAAAGAAAGGACGGAAGTTTTGAGAACAAAAAACGGTTTTTCATTAATGGAAATGATGGTCGTACTGCTGATAATGTCAATCATCGCAGCAGCAACTGCACCAATAGTAAGCAGAAAAATGACACGAAGCGCAGGGTCTAATGCAAGCCCCTGGGTATTTACGGGTCAAGGTAAAAATATAGCGTTTAATATGGGCGGCTTGGATAATGCGACCGCAATTATCGGAGCGGCTAAAGTTCCGGATGGAACAAAAACAAGATTATACATAGACTGCGGAGAACAAGCATCGCAAATAACATTGGGCAGCGGCGATTTGGCGGCAAGTATTCTTGCCGACCCTGTTAATGAAAGAGTCGGGATTTATTCTGCAACGTCTGGGACAAATGTCCCAAACGGGTCTATTTCAATTGGAATGGGGCAGTCAATTGGCAGTACAAACAATATTATTATAGGGAATAATAGTTCATCAACCAAGAATGATGCCATTGTCATTGGTAATAACTCCAAAACCTCATTACAGGATGCTATTGCAATTGGGCATAATACCTCATCTTCAGCCGCTGGTGTTGCAATTGGTAATAGAGCTCAGTCAACTACAGGGGCTATAGCTATAGGCAGCGCTGCTGGGACTGAAAATTCTACTAAAGCATCTGGTGGTTTTTCTATTGCAATAGGAAGTCAGTCTGTCGCTTCTAATACTTCAAGCATTGCCATCGGATTCGGTTCTAAAGTAGATGCTGCAAGTTCTGTGGGTATTGGTTCCGGCATAAGTATAAATAATGAAGATACTAATACTGTTGCAGTAGGGAACCTAGCAAAAGCTCATAAAGAATATGCGGTCGCAATAGGGGCTTCCTCTATTGCGTCTGGCAAAGATTCTATTGCGATTGGGCGAGCGCAGGCAATACAAAATGCAGAAAATCAAATTGCTATTGGACATGTAGCAGCTGCTTATGCCAATAATTCTATAGCAATAGGGGATAATGCTTATGCTTTCAATCTTAATTCTATCGCAATTGGTAATCATGCTAAAGCCTCCAATAATAATTCTGTAGCAATAGGCAGTAATGCCTCGGCAACACAAGCAAATCAAATAGTATTGGGTACTGCCAATGACACCGTTTACATTCCTGGTAAACTTGTCGTTGATTGGGACACAGCATTAGGTGCCCAAACAGGTTCTCGAGTTTTTGTTCGAACTTGGAGTGGCTGGAGTGGAGGAAATAAACTTTCATTTATGGAATTTGATACCGGAAATCGTCAGGTAAAAGTAAGGGGTGATGAATGGGAGAATAATTATACGACAAGCTTTTCGGGCGGATATGTTCATTATTCTGATAAGCGCTTAAAAAATCTTGGGGAAAATTTCACAGCCGGACTGAATGAACTAAAAAAACTAGATTTTTATCACTATACATTTAAAAAGGATAAATCAAAAACTCCTCACGTCGGGGTGATGGCTCAGGATTTACAGAAAGTATTTCCTGATGCGGTCGCAAAAGGTGATGACGGGTATTTGAGAATTCGGTTTGAAGATATGTTCTACGCGGTTATTAACGCGGTGAAAGAGTTGGACGCTAAGATTACGTCTATTCTTTCTAAGAATGATGAACAGGATAAGTCCATTGAAGAACAAAAGGCTAAAATCGAAACCCAGGGCAAAACAATTGAATCTCAGCAGAAGCTTATCGAAGCACAACAAAAGACGATTGAGGAATTGCAGAAGCAGCTTGATAAGCAGAATGAAGTGTTCTCAAAACGGCTGAATAAGCTCGAAGGGCGTGAGGGTTAATCCCTCGCGCTTTTTTTGTTTAGTGAAGAGTGAAGGGAACGTGTATCAAGTGACCAAGTGATCAGGTGAACAAGTGAGCAAGAGTGAATAGTGATTGGTGAATAGTGAATAGATTTTTGCGTGAAGGGTGAAGCGTGAGGGGTGAAGGGAGCGTGTTTAAAGTGACCAAGTGACCAAGTGATCAAGTGATCAGGTGATCAAGTGATCAGGTGATCAAGTTAGCAAGAGTGAATAGTGATTGGTGAATAGATTTTTGCGTGAAGGGTGAAGCGTGAGGGGTGAAGGGAGCGTTTTTTAAGTGACCAAGTGACCAAGTGATCAAGTGATCAAGTGATCAAGTTAGCAAGAGTGAATAGTTATAACTTCTCCTAAACTTATAAACTCCTCAACTCCTAAACTCTTCTCCTCAACCCTAACCCCTAAACCCTGCTTTCTCCTTTTTATAAAAAAAATCGGAACGACAGGATTTGAACCTGCGACCTCTACCACCCCAAGGTAGCACGCTACCAAGCTGCGCCACGTCCCGATTTTTATTTCTGCCCCCGGTCTTTCCTGCTTTGTGCCCGGTTAGAAAGCTCCAGAGTCGCAGACTTCTATATCTTCTATAATACCATAATAATATTTTTAACACAATTACTTTATCTTTGTTAAATTCTGTTACTTTGCAGATTTTACCATCGGATGTAGCATAGGCATCATAATTTGAATTGACTATTTCTCGGATTAGTTTACTATACGGCTTTTTGTCTGAGACTTTATTTTTGTTATAAATATTTACAATTTGAAAAGATTTTTTTGTTAGGATAAAATAATAGTGAATAATTGGGGAGCCCATGGAAAATAATTATTTTGCACTACTGTCAAATGATGTAAAGAAACTTTGGAATGGTTTGGACGGCAACCAAAAGCTCGGTATGCTTGTTTTGATTGTTATAACAATTGCTGCAGCAACATTTTTCCTGTCGAAAGCGCTGGAGCCGGATTGGGTTGTTTTATATACTGATTTGAATGAAGTAAACGCTATAAGCATAGTTGAAAATATGAAAAAAAACGGCTATGCGTATAAAGTTTCAGAAGATCATAAGACGATTTTGGTTCCGTCAAACGTAAGAGACGAAATGCGTGTGTTTGTTGCAGAAAATGACCTTATTAAAAACAACGATACAGGTTTTGAACTTCTGGATGACATGCAGCTCGGCTCTACGGATTTCAAAAATAGGTTGACCAAACAAAGAATTTTTCAGGGAGAACTCACCCGTTCAATAGAGAAAATTCAGGGTGTAAAATATGCTCGAGTCCAGCTTGCAGAACCTGAACGTTCAATTTTCGATGATAACGACGATAAGCCCACTGCGTCTGTTGTTCTGGTATTAGAGCCCGGATATAAGATTAAATCTTCTCAGGTTAAAGCTATAAAGAATCTGGTAGCTTACGCAGTGCCGAGAATGTCTCCAGAGCAGGTTTTTATAACTGATCAGAACGGGAACAGTCTTTCTGATGATACGTCCAAAAATTCTACTGATATGGAAAGCTTTAAAGGTAATCTGGAAAAAGAAACTGCCAAAAAGGTCTCTGACGTCTTGGAAAAAATCGTAGGAAAGGGCAATGTCTCCGTTCAGGTTAATGCCGATATCGATTTTAATTCGGCAAAGTCTACAATAGAAAGCTATATTCCAGTCGGCGATAAGAATGAGGGCGTTGTTACAAGTTCTCAGACAGAAGTTGAAACTTATGAAAACCCGAATAATATTCCAAATCCGAATAATGCAAATCCAAAAAATCTAAATTATTCAAAACAAAAAACAGCAGTCAATTACAATGTTTCAAAGGAAGTTAAACAGGTAATTTATGCTCCGGGCACAATAAAACGTATGTCAATTGCAGTTGCCATAAATAAAATTCTTACGGAATCTGAAAAAGAAGAAATCAGAAACCTTGTACTTTCTGCAGCAGGAATTGACTACTCCAGAGGCGATGTAATTTCCGTGTCCGGACTTCAGTTTGAAGGTGCTACAATTGACAAAAAAGCCCAAGAAGCGTTCAATAAACAATACCAGCAGGAGCAGATGATTTACTTCATAATGTCCTCTGTAGTACCATTAATAATAGTTCTTATTCTGGGTTCCTTTGCACTTTATATTTTGAAAAACTTTATATCCAAAATGCCGTCATCGCGTAATTCTGAAAAAGTAATTTCCGATGAGGTCGTGGAAAGGGCAAACGAAGAAGTAGAAGCGGATGAAGATCTGCCTAAAATAGAATTTAACAAAAAGGAATTAAAGTCACAAAAAGAACAAAGTATAAATGAATTGAATGAAACTATTATGGCAGCACCAGAGGAGGCGGCAAAATTAATCACATCATTCATAAAGGACTAAGTAGCTTATGGGTATAGAAGAGATAAAAAAGGCGAAGGAAGAAGCCAAAAAGACAATAACGCGTCCGAGTCAGAAAGTCGCGGCACTTCTTATTGCGCTTGGTCCAACGACAGCTTCTGAAATACTCAAAAATATCAAAGATGAAGATTTGTTGGAGCAGATTACCCTTGATATTGCTAATCTCGGCAAGGTTTCTGATGAGGATTTGAATGAGGTTCTCAACGAATTTAAAACGGTGTTTAAGGCTCGCAATTATATTGCTCAAGGCGGCCTGGGGTATGCAAAACAGCTTCTTGTCCAGACTTATGGCGAGCAGGAGGCTTCAAAATTATTAGAAAAAGTTAACTCAATGGTTAACACTAACCCGTTTTTCTTTTTAAACGAAGCGGATCCTTCACAGCTGGCAAATACGTTTGCATCCGAAAATCCGCAGCTTCTGGCTTTGATTCTTGCTTATCTTAGGCCTGAATTATCTGCGCAGGTTCTTGCATTTCTTCCTCCTGATGTTCAGGCGGTTGTATCAATGCGCATTGCGGATATGACGCCTACTAATCCGGAAATCTTATCTACTATCGAGGATATTGTTGAGCGTAAATTTTCTGCCCTTCTTGTACAGGATTTCTCAAACGCAGGCGGTGTGGAATCTCTTGCAAATATTCTCAACTGCTGCGACAGAGGTACTGAGAGAAATATCATGGAATGGCTTGATATTGAAAATCAAAAAATGGCACAGGAAGTTCGCGACTTGATGTTTGTATTTGAAGATATTATTATTCTTGACGATAGAGCGATTCAGAGACTCCTTAGAGAAATTGACACCAAACAGCTTGCGCTTGCGCTCAAGGGGACAAAGGATGAGATTAAAGAAAAAATCTTTAAGAATATGTCGGAAAGAGCCCGTCAGATGCTTGTCGACGATATGGAATACCTTGGCCCTGTCAGAGCTAAAGAAGTTCAGGAGGCTCAAACATCTATTGTTAATTCAATCAGAAACCTTGAGGCAACGGGCGAAATTACTATTACACGTGCAAGTGTTGAGGATGAGTTAATTGAGTAGTAATCGGATAAAAAGCAACGAAATACAAATGGGTGATAGTTTTCTTTTGCCGATAGAGCAGTCTAATTTGACTCGTCAGCAGGCAAAAGTCCGTCAGATTCTTGAAGATGCGGAAGCGCGGGCGGAGCAGACTATCGGTATTGCGGAGAATAAAGCCAAAATCGTTACGGAGACTGCAAATACCGAGGCTGAGAGAATTATTGATGACGCAAAAAAACGAGGAGAAAAAGAGTACGATACCATAAAAAATCAGGCTTATCAGGAGGGCTTTGAAAAAGGACGGGAAGACGGGCTTGAAAAGTTTAAAGAGGATGCCAAAGAAAGTATACGTGCTCTGGAAACGCTTGCTAGCAGCTCTTTTGATTTAAAGAAAAATATTATCGATTCTGCTACACGTGATATTGTTGACCTGGTCTCGGCAATTGCTGATAAAGTCTGCCATAAAGTTTTTGATGATGAGATTCTTTATAAAATAACGCTGGATGCAATAAAACAGTTGAATGACAAAGAAAACATCACTATAATAGTTAATCCTGAACTTGTTGAAAATATAAACAAGCTGGTACCTGATTTTAAAGATGAAATTCCGAAACTTCAGACATTAAAAATTTTAGAAGATAATTCAATATCAGTAGACGGGGTTATTGTAGAAACTCCTGAAATAAGGCTTGATTCAAGAATTTCAGCCCAGATAGCAGAAATCAGTGAAAAGATGCTGACAGGAGCCGACGAAGATGAGCTGGAACAAGAATAAGTATTTAAATATCATCAAAAACACCAATACGATAAAAGAAATCGGCAAGATAACCGAAATAATCGGGTTAACTATAGAGTCTGACGGGCCAAAATCATCAATCGGAGATTTGTGCCATATTTATAATAAATTTAATGATAAGCCGACAATGGCAGAGGTTGTGGGTTTTAGAAGAGACAAAATCCTTTTGATGCCATTGGGTTCTCCTGACGGGATTCACCCGGGAGCTCTTGTTGTAAATACCGGAGCCCCGATGAAGGTTGGGGTTGGCAGCCAATTAATTGGGCGAGTTTTGAACGGCTTGGGCAATCCAATTGACACATTGGGAGAGATAAGGTTTACGGAATATCGTTCTACGAGTGCAGAAGCAATAAATCCGCTTAGACGCAAAAGAATTTCGGAGCCTCTTCCTCTCGGGATAAAATCGATTGACGGATTCATAACTGTCGGCAAAGGGCAGAGAATGGGTATTTTTGCAGGCTCCGGCGTCGGAAAAAGTACAACAATAGGTATGATGGCTAAAAATACTACGGCGGATTTAAACGTTATTGCGCTTATTGGAGAACGGGGACGTGAGGTTAAGGAATTTATTGAAGAGATTCTGGGGCCTGAGGGGATGAAACGCTCTATTGTAATTGCAGCGACCTCTGAGCAGCCATCACTGGTTAAGATAAAGGCTGCTTTTGTTGCAACCTCGATTGCAGAATATTTTCGCGACAAGGGAATGGACGTTTTGTTTATGCTGGATTCCGTCACACGTATTGCAATGGCACAAAGAGAGGTCGGGCTTGCAATCGGCGAACCTCCTGCAACAAGGGGATATACGCCTTCTGTTTTCGCTCTCATGCCTAAATTGATGGAAAGAGCCGGAACGAATGAAGTGGGAACAATTACGGGGCTATATACAGTTCTTGTCGAAGGCGATGATTTTAACGAACCTATTTCTGATACCTCAAGAAGTATTCTCGACGGACACATTGTTTTATCAAGAGACCTGGCGCATAAAAATCATTATCCTGCTGTCGATGTTTTGCAGTCACTGAGCAGAGTTATGGGTGACGTGACGACAAAAGAACACAGAAACGCCGCCGGAACTTTAAGAAACCTGCTTGCCGTTCACAGAAAAAATGAGGACTTAATTAACATCGGAGCTTATGTTAAAGGCTCTGACCCTGTTTGTGACAGAGCCATTATGCTGATGGATGATATCAATAAATTCTTGATTCAGTCCACGGATGACAAAATTGAATACGATACGATTGTGAACGATTTAATTCAATTAAGTCTAAAAGCCGGCTAAGCTACCACTTTTTGAATATAAAGAATACAGCGAGTATTATGAAAACAAACCCGATAAGATAGTTCCATCTGAACTGTTCTTTAAGATATAATACGGAAAAGAAAGCAAACACCGTGAGCGTAATAACTTCCTGAATTGTTTTAAGCTGTACTGCATTGTAACAGTTATATCCTATCCTGTTTGCCGGAACTTGAAAGCAGTATTCAAAAAATGCAATTCCCCAGCTTGCAAGAATTACCAGGAGAAGCGGCAGACTTCTAAACCTCAAATGACCGTACCAGGCAAAAGTCATAAATATGTTTGATATTAACAATAAAATTATTGGTGCAATATGTCTAAACATAGAAAAATTATAGCACGAAAAAAAGACGGCTAACGGCAGAAGCAAAACGCGCTACGCAAGCACCGGCGCGGAGGATAACAGGATTTTTGTGTAATCTTCTTTTGGAAAATTAAAAATATTGCTCGTGTAATTTTCTTCAATTAATTTTCCGAAGTACATGATTCCTACCCTGTCAGCAAGATATCTTATAACGTTCAAATCGTGCGATATAAATAGAATGGTTAATTCCCTGCTCTCCTTTAATTCTTTTAAAAGATTAATAATCTGCGCCTGAATACTTGCATCAAGCGCCGAAACAGGTTCATCCGCAATCAGAAGCTTGGGGTTTAAAATAAGCGCTCGCGCAATAGCGATTCTCTGTCTTTGTCCGCCTGAAAACTCGTGCGGATATAAATCAAGTGCGCTTTGCGCTAAGCCTACATCATCCAGAGCGTTTTTTATAATTGCGGACTTTCTGTTTTTTGAAAACTTTGTATTAATATCAAGCGGTTCTCTTAAAATTTCTCCGATTTTCATCTTTGGATTCAAGCTTGAATAAGGATTTTGAAACACCATCTGTACATTATGAGGATACAGCCTTGCCTCCTCTTTTGTATGTTTCAAGATACTTTTACCCTCAAATAAAATATCGCCGGACTTTGGCCTGACAAGCTTTGTTATTGCCTTTGAAAGAGTTGATTTGCCGCAGCCGGATTCTCCTGCAAGCGCATAGATTTCACCGGTTTTTATACATAGAGAAACATCATCAACGGCTCTTACAACAGATTTTGTCTCATTTTTTATACTTGTATATTCTACAACTAAATTTTTTATTTCTAACAAATTTTCCATGAGGGTATTGTAACACTTTCTTTTGGGTAATTGAATATATATATGGATGATTTTATGATAGAATCATAAAAAATAAGGAGCTTTTATATGTTTGATTCATTTTTTAAAAAGTATATTACAGCAAAAAACGTAATATTTTTCATTATTGCAATTTTATTTTTGATATTTATCACCAAAATCAAGGACATTGCAATCCTGTTTTTTGCATCGTATGTTATAGCCTGCTCTATGAACCCTCTTGTAGACAAGCTTGTGTCTTCGAAAAAAATGAATCGTGAACTTGCCTCTACAATTGTACTTGGAGGAGCTCTTGCAATAACGGCAGGATTCTTTATTCCGATAATTTATGTGGCAGCTCGTCAGATTAAATCTTTTCTTATCCTGCTTCCGGAACATATAAATACGGTAAAAAGTGTAATCTTAAACAGCCCCTTGTTCAAAAGCCTTCCGGGAAGCCAGATGCTTGATATGGGCGATGTACTGACATCCGCTTCAGGATTTACGACAAAATTTGTAAACAGCTCTATAAATTTGAGTATGGAATTCGCTTCCGCAATTGTATACTTTCTTGCAGCTTGTATTATTATTTATTATTTTATGGCAGATAAAACAACCGTCAGAAAGACATACCTCAGCTTTTTCCCGAAACAAATGAAAGAAAAAGCAGAAGAAATAATTGAGACAATCTCCCAGAAAATCGGCGGCTATGTTATGGCGCAGATTGTAACAATTACAAGTGTCGGTATAATAATGACACTTGGGCTTATAATCCTAAAAGTTGATTATGCGCTCCTTTTAGGAGTTCTTAACGCCATTCTTGATATTGTTCCTGTTGTAGGCCCTGGAATTGCACTTGTTATAACTCTTTTAATGGCGTACAAAATGGGGCCTCTAACATTAATTTTAATAGTAGTTGTATTTTGTATCGCGCAGTGGGCGGAAAACAACCTTATAAGACCGTACATTTTCGGAAAATTCTTAGACTTGCACCCATTAATCATATATTTCTTCCTGTTCGTAACAGCGCAGCACCTTGGTGTAATAGGCGTAATCTTTGCACCGGCAATCGCTGCAACGGTTTGCGTGCTTATAGAAGAACTTTACATTAAAAACGTAAACTAGAGAAAAGATAAATAATATTGTCATCCCGAACTTGTTTCGGGATCTTACCAGAAATCAAGTAAAACGCCAAGTTGGCAAGACCCTGAAGGGGCAAAACAGTCAAAAGATATGGAAAAACTTTTATACAAACCGAATATTGGAGAGTACAAACTCTTAATGGCATATCCTGCGATAGAAGAGTTTGCACTGGCTTCTCTCGGGTATATGTGGCTGTATAAAATTGCTGACCAGACAGAAGGAATCAATGCTGAAAGGATTTCAACGGACAATATCAAATCCGCAAAAGACGCAGGTGCAATCGCGTTTTCTATGTCATTTGATTTTGACTTTATGGGAGTGTTTGAAATTTTAGAAAAACTCAACCTTCCTTTTTACGCAAAAATGAGAGATGACTCTATGCCGTTAATCTTTGCAGGCGGGCCTGTAATTACGACAAATCCCGAGCCATACAAAGCTTTTTTTGATTTTATGATTATAGGGGACGGCGAAGAATGTTTCAGAAAAGTTCTTGAGATTCTTAAAAACAATGATAAACCGGAAGCCCTTGAACTTCTCAAAAACATCGAGGGGGTTTATATCCCGAACAATCCGGTAAAAAAAGCTACGGTAGAACTCAACGAAATTATCTATACACCGATATTGAGCGACAAAAGTTATTTTAAAGATACTTTTATAATAGAAGTTGCACGCGGATGTATGAACAGATGCGCTTTTTGTACAGCCTCATACACAAACCTGCCATTTAGGGCAAATGATTATGACAAAATAATTGACGCCATAGATTTGGGGCTTGAAAACACTGATAAAATAGCGCTTCTCGGCGCACAAATAAGTGCCCATCCTAAATTCAATGAAATCATGGACTACATAAGAGCAAAAATAGAAGCCGGAAGAAAAATCGAACTCGGCATTTCTTCTCTCAGAACGGATTCCGTAACCCCACGGATGGTTCAAACGCTTGTACTTGGCGGCCAAAAACACTCGACAATCGCAATAGAGGCGGCAAGCGAACGGCTGAGACGATTTATCAACAAAAATCTAAAAGAGGAACAGATTCTAAATGCAATAAAGATTGCTCGCGAAAACGGATTAAAAGGTTTGAAAATTTATTCAATGATAGGGATTCCGACAGAGACAGAAGAAGACATTCAAGAATTTCTGCGTCTCGGGAAATGTATAAAAGAAGAAAATAAGGGCTTTAATATAGAATTTTCCTTCTCCACTTTTGTCCCAAAACCTCAAACTCCGCTCCAATGGTGCAAAAGAGAGGATACAAAAAGTCTGGAGAAAAAACAAAAATTTTTAGAAAAAGAGCTTGCAAAACTCGGCTTCCAGTCAAAATTTTCAAGCATAAAGTGGGACTACTGGCAGACAGTTCTTTCACGAGGCGACGAAACCCTTTCGCCGTTTTTAATAGAAGTATACAAAAAAGGCGGAAAAATCGGCGCATATAGATCAGCCCTGAAAGAATTAAACCTCAATATCTCCAAATTCATAAACGGATTTGATATAGAGGAACCGCTTCCCTGGGATTTTATAGAGAATTATCCTCCCAAACATCTTCTTGTAAATGAATACAAAAGGCTTCTCAAAAAAGCTAAAAAAAACTTCTCACAAGAGGCGAGAAGCTAGGAAAATTAGTTAGGAAGGGATTTAGGGATTAAACTTTATTATCGTTACATCTTACATATATATAAAGTATATAAAATATTTACAATTTCACTTCATTATAATTTTGTTACAAATCTTAACAAACCTGTTAAAATAATGTAAAATTTTCCGCGAAAGCCCGTTTTTTGTACTATACTTGAATTTGTAGTTAAGAAGAAAATGGAGAAAGAGAATGACAAACACAATTCTGGAAAAAACAATCCATCCGTCCGCAGTAATTCACCCGTCCGCAGAGATTGCAGAGGACGTAATTATAGGACCTAATGTTGTAATCGGCGAAGGTGTAAAAATAGGAAAAGGAACAAGGGTTATTGCAAATGCATATATTGAATTTGCTGAAATAGGTGAAAGATGTACAATTTCTCCGTTTTCAACAATAGGCTCTGAGCCGCAGGATTTGGGTTACAAGGGTGAACCTACAAAAGTTGTCATTGGTGATGAAACTATTATCAAAGAAAACGTAACAATTCACAGAGGCGCGGCCTGCGGTGATTTTACAACAAGAATCGGAAATAAATGCTTAATTATGGTAGGCGCTCACGTCGCACACAACTGTGTACTTGAAGATCAGGTAATACTGGCAAACCTCGTAACATTGGGCGGCCATGTTCATGTCGGCTTTGGCGCATTTGTCGGCGGAATGAGTGTATTCCATCAAAATATTAGAATCGGTGATATGGCGATAATAAGCGGCTTTTCAGCTTCACGTCAAGACATACTTCCATATTCAAAAGGAGAAGGCAGACCCCCTGTTCCTCGCGGTTTGAATGTGATTGCAATGAAGCGCAGAGGAGTTTCACAAGAAATCAGAACCGCAACAAATGAAGCATTTAAACTATTAATTTCAGAAGAATACAACACTTCTCAGGCAATAGAAAAAATCAAAGCAGAGATACCGATGAATGAATACATAGAAAAAATGATAGACTTCATCCAGACATCAAAAAGGGGAGTTCTTCTAAAAACTCACAAGTCAGGATATCAGTCTTTAGAATAAAGAAAGATTATATATTTCATATAAAGGGTATTAATTACAATTATTAATACCCTTTAATTTTTGTCGAAATGTTAAGTTTTGTAAAGGGGTAAAACGCGTATCCAGCTTAGTTTTCAGAGGAATTTTACAAATTTTTCAAAAATATATTTACCCCCCTATTGACTTAAAATTCTTATGTGCAATAATATAGATACACACTTTAAGTGTAGCCGAAACACTAAATAGCAATAAATAATAAACCCCAAAAATCATATAAACTCCTAGATAATAAACACTAAAAAAGACCATTAGGATGCAGAAAACAAAACCCACTCGAAACACACACTACGAGTGGTTTTTTTTATCTTAGGACTGACGTCGGTTCTGGTAAACCTGATTTCAAACTTAAATATTGGTCTCAAAGAAACGTATATTATTAAATATGGTCTTTACTTTTGTATATTTGTTTTATAATAAACATGTTGAAAGGAGATGTGTATGCCTCAATTAATTGCTTTACTCGGGAAAATGACAGTTAGTAACAAGAAAATTAATTCTTCGGAAATTTATTCCAGAGCAAGCATGCTGCCAAATAAATTTCCACGACCGGATTTAACTGTTAAAAATAGGCTTAAAACTTCAATTCAGTTTGGTGATGAAACTCTTTCAAAGCCCTACAGGGAAGCCGGACTTGGAGAAGGACTTTTTGCAAGTTGGAAAGACGAGCTTAATAAGCAGCCTAAAACGGATTGTTTTGAGCTGTCCCCTATTAAAAGCGCAAATAAATCGTTAAAAAGCGAAAAAAATGAACTTGAGGAAGAAGTAAGACAACTCGCAATGGAAATTAAGCTGAATGAATGGAAGAAAAATGTAGACGCACGCATAAGAATGATGAGAATCCATGCGTAACGAATTATTAAAACATCTCCCCTTTATCGTATGTTTGATGTAAAATGAATGGGTAAAAGGTTTTTTAGTTAAGTAGGAGAAGGACGGTTGTATTACACAGCCGGATGTGTATAAAATGACGATACAAGAATGGTTCGAAAAACGTAAAGAAGCACAAATTGAGCGCAGGGCGAAAGATATGAAAGGGCTTGATATGGAAGCTCCTGAACTCTGGACAAAATGCGTTCACTGCGAAAGTCAAATTCTAAAATCTGAATTGGAAGACAATTTTATGGTATGTCCGCATTGTGACTATCATTATCGGATAAATGCAAAGACCAGGATTAAACAGCTTTTTGATGAAGGGTCTTTTGAAGAGTATTTTAAAAATGTTTTACCTTGCGATCCATTGAATTTTGTCGATACAGAGTCTTACGCAGAAAGACTCAAAAAAGCTCACGCGAAAACAGGGCTTGATGAGGCTGTAATTACAGGTATCGGCAATATTGAGGGACATAGAATAGCAGCGGCCGTAATGGATTTTGACTTTATGGGCGGTTCAATGGGCAGCGTCGTAGGTGAAAAAGTTACGAGAATTATGGAAAAAGCTCTTGAACTTAAACTTCCGATGCTCGCAGTCACTTCATCCGGCGGCGCTCGAATGCAGGAAAGCGCTCTAAGCCTTATGCAAATGGCAAAGACCTCCTGCGCGGCAGGGAGACTTGATGAAGCAGGACTTCTGTATATCAACCTTCTTACTGAACCTACATTTGGAGGAATTACAGCCTCTTTCGGAACGCTGGGTGATATTATTATCGCAGAGCAGGGCGCAAGAATCGGATTTGCCGGAAGAAGAGTTATTGAGCAGACTATAAGACAAAAGCTCCCGGATGATTTCCAAACAGCAGAATATCTGTTAAAATTCGGTCAGGTGGATATAGTCTCCAAGAGGAAGAATTTGAGAAAAACTCTGGCTAATATTCTGGATATACATGGGGTATAGAAAAAGATGGCAACAGTTTTAGAATTTGAAAAACCTATAATAGAAATACAGAAAAAAATAGATGAACTAAAAAAAATGAGCGAAGCTTCCGGGATGAATCTGGACAGTCAGATTGCAACCTTTGAAAAGCAGGCTCAGGATTACAAAAAGGAGTTATATTCAAAATTGAAACCTTCACAAAAATTACAAATTGCAAGGCATCCTGAAAGACCCAAATTTCTTGATTATGTCAACCTTATCTGTGACGAATTTATTGAACTTCATGGCGATAGAGAAGGAATGGACGATAGGGCTATAATCGGCGGATTGGCAAAAATTAACGGAAAACCGTTGATGATTATCGGAATACAGAAGGGGAAAACTACAAAAGAAAATCTGGAATATAATTTTGGAATGCCTCAGCCGCAGGGTTATAGAAAGGCTTTACGTCTCTTTAACCACGCTAATAAATTTAATCTTCCAATCGTGACTTTGATTGATACTCCGGGCGCTTATCCGGGAATTAAGGCCGAAGAAACCGGGCAGGGTGCCGCAATTGCAATGAACTTGAGAGAAATGTCAAAACTCAATGTTCCTATTGTTGCAATTATAACGGGCGAAGGCTGCAGCGGCGGAGCTTTAGGCTTAGCTGTCGCCGATAGGGTTATGATGCTTGAACACGCTTATTATACGGTAATTTCTCCGGAAGGATGCGCCTCTATATTATGGCGTGACGCTTCAAGATTTGCAGACGCAGCTGAAGCGTTAAAAATCACATCAAAAGATTTGCTTGAACTCGGAATCATTGATGAAGAAATCCCTGAACCGGTAGGCGGTGCGCATGTCGATTATAATGAAGCTTCCGGAAATATTAAAACCTCTATAATTAAAGCTTTAGAAGAATTAAACCAGAAATCCTCGGAAGAACTCAAAAATGAACGTTATCAGAAATTCCGCGCAATGGGAAGATTTCTTGAATAAATTATCGGGTTTATTAAGTTCTGTTAAGAAATAAGTTGTTTTATTAAAGTTTTGCAGAAAAATGCCGTTATAAATCTTGTTAAAAAAACAGGTTAAAATGACAGAAATAAACAATATTTATAACTCCATATTAAGGATGATTGCAAGTTCTGACTCTGCCGGCGCAAGCAGTTCACAGATTGATACTTATGCTGAATTTAATAAACTCGGCGAGTATTTGAACGGGCAGCTTAAAGCTGAAACCGTGTATGCAGAGCTACCTAAGCAGGAGCAAAATACGCTGCAAACGCTTTATAATAACCTCAAAAATAAGTTTAATGAGTGGTTTCAAAACAACAATAACTTACCCCAAATTAATATTGATAACGCTCAGGAATACGCTGCAATATATAGAAAACTGACTAATAGCAAAGATTCCGAGATGTACAGGCAAAAAATAGAAAATGCACTGTTTCAGTTTGTCTGCCAATATGATGAAGACGCCAAAGAGTTGGGGCCGTCGATGTGTGATTATGATTATATGATTAGAAATATTAAAAAGAGATTGGAGATTAACAAAGCAAATAAAGAGCAGGGCGAGAAGAGTCTCCAAATACTAAGAGAGCCCTATGACAGGACAAAGCTTGAGGATAGTGTTCAAAATTTCTTGGAAGCCAATGAGGTTTCTAAACCAAGTAGTAAAAGAAAAGTTGATTTAGGAAACGGCAAGTTTGATAAACCTGCGACTCAAAAAACAAATGTTTGCTGGGCGCTTGCAGGTATAAATACGCTTTTGACAACAGAAGAAGGCAAGGAACTTTTAGAAAGTAATTGTTATTATGACAAACAAAGCGGAGTTTTTGCAATTCACCTGCAGGAGGCTGAAAATAACAATCTGCATGACGGAATTTACATTATCACTCCCGAAGATATAATTGCAGAAAGCGGTGAGCTTGCAGAAGGCGAAGGCGATGCCGTCGCATACCTTATAGCGGTTAGGCGGTATTTTGACGAGGTACGTCAAAACCCTGAGCTTCAAAATAAAATGGAAAGAGAAAACCACAGCGTAAGAGATGTCGATAGCGGAAATTTCGGATTCAGATTTTTTGAAATTATGACGGGCGGCAGTTTTTCTTACTACAATGATATAAAGAAAAAGTTTCTTGATATAGATGTGCATCCGGGTATTGGAACAGGAAACCCCACTGCCATAGAGTTTGAAGATATTTCCGATATTATAACAAACAAGCGAGGTGCGGTTGTGCTTGGTGTAGGAGGACACTCAATCAGTGTAGTAGGAATGAATGCGGAAGGGGACAAGTTAATTATTCAGGAATCAAATAATTCAGAGGATTTTTCCGAAGTATTTTCCGCTAACAAGGGTAGTTATATCCTGTTTAACAGAATAGACGATATTAACGGAGCTCCTGCTTACGAGTTGTCAAAAGAAGATTTTGATAACTATATTCAAGCAGTATCTTTTATAAAATGGTAATGTTATAATGTTCTTATGAACAGTTACTACGAATTAAGAATAAAAATTAACCCTGAAATTGAAGATATTGTCTCTGACATTTGTTTTTCCAATTTTGATTGCGAAGGAATTGTGCTTGCGGAAGAAACATACAAAGATTTGGTTATGACAGCAACCACTCAAGGTACTTTGCGAGTATTTTTGACAGACATAACCCGTAATCCTATAGAGGTTTTAAAGACCGAGCGAGAACTTTTGAAGGAACGCGGTTTTACAGAGGAAGAGCTTGGAAGCTGGGAAGTCCAAATTGATGAAAAAGAAAACCAGGACTGGTCAAAAAAGTGGAAAGAAAAATGGGGGGTAACACACGTTTCAGAGGGTATAGCAGTTGTGCCAAGCTGGTTGAACTACACCCCTAAAGACAATGAAGTAACAATCACCCTTGACCCGGGCTGCGCATTTGGCACGGGAACCCATCAGACAACACAGCTCTGTATGAAAGCAATTGAAAAATATATGGTACCAAATTCTAAAGTCGCAGACATAGGAACAGGCTCCGGAATCCTTGCTATATGTGCAATGAAGCTTGGCGCACAAGCTGCTTACGGTTGCGATAATGATGAGACCGTTATTGATGTTTGTAAAGATAATGCAAAAATCAACAAGGTTGAATGTACATTTGAACTAAATACCGCAGATAAACTCAATGAAAAGTTCGACTTTATATGCGCAAACATACTTCATAATATCCTCGCGCAAATTATGGGTGATCTAAAAAATATAATGAATAACGGCGCGAAGATGGTACTAAGCGGTATTTTAAACGAAAAGCTGCAAATAGTTCTTGATGCGGCAGCTAAGCATAATCTAAAGGTTATTGAGATTATGACACAAGACCAGTGGGTAGCTATTGTAGTTGAAAAGTAGTTCCCCACAAGGCGGATTATAATTCTTAAATTTTATAAATAATAGAATTATGTTCGATACTGAATGGTACAATTTACTTATAAAACCGCCTCTTACGCCTCCGGCGCAGATTTTTGGCCCTGCATGGATTATCTTATACCTGACGATTTTTGTATCACTTATTCTGTTTACAACAAAACGCGGAGGGCAAGACAAGGTCAACGGGTACATCTATTTTATTATCCAGCTTCTTCTAAATATCATTTGGACACCTTTATTTTTTATGCAGAAAAATGCAGGGCTCGCCTTTATTGATATAGTTCTTTTGGATATTTTTGTATTTTTAACCGTCAAAGAATTTTACAAAACCTCAAAAGCTTCTGCAATTATTCTAATCCCGTACTTTTTATGGGTACTTTTTGCAACTTATCTTAATGGCGGAATCCTGTTTCTTAATTAAAAATCCGGTCTTTTTATTAAGACCGGATTCTACACATTATAACCTTCACACAATAATTATTTTCTTAAAAAATCAGGAATTTGGATTTCTGAGAAAGACGACATTGTCGGTGCTTTCTGCTGCTGGTTATTATTAAATGCCTGCGAGAAGAACTCTGCAGCACTGATTGAGCGATTTTCGACTTTTTCTTCAATCGGTTTAGAAGTTTTTAGTTCAAATCCTGTAGCAATAACCGTAATCTGAATTTCTCCTTGAATATTATCATCAACAACAGCACCGATAATAACTCTTGCATCATCAAGTACAGCGTCATTGATAATGTTAGTAGCGTCAGTAACTTCGTGTAATGTCATATCAGGACCGCCTGTTATGTTAACAATAACACCTGAAGCGCCGTTGATAGAGGTTTCGAGAAGTTGTGAATTGATAGCAATTTTAGCAGCTTCAATAGCTCTGCCTTCTCCTGTACCGCGTCCTATACCCATAAGAGCCGAGCCGGATGCAGCCATTACACTCTTAACGTCAGCAAAGTCAACGTTGATAAGTCCAGGAATAGTAATGATGTCAG
Organism: Candidatus Gastranaerophilales bacterium; assembly: GCA_944324435.1. Taxonomy (GTDB): domain Bacteria; phylum Cyanobacteriota; class Vampirovibrionia; order Gastranaerophilales; family Gastranaerophilaceae; genus CAG-196. The sequence continues at coordinate 37,629 of CALUWH010000008.1, read as the reverse complement.
AAATACCCTGAACACCTCTCAACAGAACTTCATCAACAACGATGAAAGATTCCTGCAGAGAAACTCTTCTGTCAACAACATCAAGAAGTTTATCATTAGGAATAACAATCAGCGCATCAACGGATTCTCTTAACTTTTCAAGTCCCTGCTGAGCCTGATTTGCTCTTCTTTTACCTTCAAAAGAGAACGGCTTAGTAACAACACCGATAGTTAAGATACCTAAATCCTTAGCGATTTTAGCAACCACAGGAGCCGCTCCTGTTCCGGTTCCGCCGCCCATACCGGCCGTTACGAAAACCATATCTGCGCCCTCTATAGCGCTTGTTATTTCCTGTTGTGCTTCTTCTGCAGCTTTTTCACCAACCTGAGGTTCTCCGCCGGCACCGAGACCATTCGTCAATTTTGCACCAAGCTGGATTTTATTCTGGCAGGTTGAATAGTTCAAAACTTGTAAATCTGTGTTCATTAACCAGAATTCTACTCCGGTAAGACCTGATTTAATCATTCGGTTAACGGCATTTCCGCCGCCGCCGCCGACACCGATAACTTTTATCTTTGCAGGATTTATACCCGGAGCTGCCGGAGGTGTCATATTATCTGATGATTGAATATTGTTCATTTCAACATCTTTTCTTCCAAAAATATCTGGTCCTAAGTTGTCCACAATTATTCCTCTTTTTTTCTTTTCTATACTATACCACTATATTAACATACTATTTTAAATAGAAGCAAATGTAAAGTTATTCGCGGCAAATTTAATATAAATTTACATGAAAAGCATGCCATCACAAGGATTTCAGAAATAAATCCATCGTTTTTTCGCAGCTTCTTATGCTATAATTTTGTTTATGAAATACGCTTTAGTTCTGGTAAATATTAAGGGTTTGGGAGTAAAAACTTTCAGTTATCTTATACCTGATGAGATGCACGGAATTATTCAAATCGGGCAGGCAGTTCTTGTTCCGTTCGGAAGGCAGGGGCTAATCAATGCCTTTGTTGTAGGATTTTCGGACTACCTTCCAGGAGAATTTAAAGCAAAAAAGATTAACAAAATTCTTGACGAGACACCGCTTTTTTCTCTCAAATACTTAAAGCTTTTGGAATGGGTTGCGAACTATTACTGTACGGATTTTGTAACAGTATTAAACGCGGCTCTTCCGATGAAACTTATCGAAAAGAACGCGAAAATCGAGCTTGCGGTGTCTTTAATAAATGAAGATTTTTCTTCACTGACCAAAAGACAGAGAGAAATTCTGGAGCTTTTGAAAAACAGAGGTAAATGCTCACTCATTGAGTTTGAAGAGATTGCCAAAACAACAAGGGCAACAATGAAAAAGCTTGAAGCAGCAGGTTTTGTTAAAATTGAGCAAGAATATATTTACAGAAATCCGCTTTCAATATTCAAAAATGTTGAGAGGGAGCCGTTATTTGAGCTTGCAGGAGAGCAGATAACCGTATATGAAGGTATAAAGTCCAAGCTTCGCTCGCCAAATCCGATATTGCTTCACGGAGTTACTGCATCTGGCAAAACAGAAGTGTATTTTAAGCTTATAAAGGACGTCATAGACTCAGGTAAAAACGTATTGTTTCTTGCTCCTGAAATTGCCTTAGCCTCCCAGCTTACCAAGCGGCTTGCAAGAAAATTCGGTATAAGAGATGTTGCAATCTGGCATAGCAGCATTTCAGACGGCGAAAAGTATGACGTATGGCAGCGGCTTTACAAAAATGATATAAAAATACTTGCAGGTGCACGTTCTGCTGTTTTTGCACCACTTCAAAATATAGGGCTTATTATTATTGATGAAGAGCACGAAGGAGCTTACAAGCAGACAAATCCGGCGCCGCGCTACGACGCACGCGTCGTAGCGCGGCGCCTTGCACAGTTTCATCAGGCGCCATTGCTTCTTGGCTCAGCAACGCCGGATATTTCTACATATTATTATGCAACGAATAATAATAACTTATTTGAGATGAAAAAAAGGTTTAATAACTCTCCGCTAGCAGTACCTCAGGTTATAAATATGCAGGAGTACGGCAAGGCTTCATATCGCGGAATTATTTCCAAGCCTCTGCAGACGGAGATTACAGAGACACTGGAGCGCAAGCAGCAGGTAATACTTTTGATGAACAGACGGGGGTATTCTACATATACCCAATGTAAGGCCTGCGGAACCGTTATCGAATGCCCTGATTGTTCAATACCGATGATTTGGCACGCGAGTATTAAAAAACTAAAATGCCATTATTGCAACAGAGAAATAAGTTTTCCGGATTATTGTCCGACTTGCGGAAGTGATGCTCTTTCGACATCCGGAGTCGGAACGCAAAAAATTGAACTGCTTATAAAAGAACTTTATCCTGGCGCTCGGGTTGAAAGAATAGACAGCGATATTTTAACAAGAAAAAATGCGCATATTGAACTTTTAAACAAATTCCAAAAAGGGAAAATCGACATTCTGGTCGGCACTCAGATGATTGCAAAGGGGCTTGATAACCCAAATGTAACGCTTGTCGGCGTATTAAGTGCGGATTCAGGGTTCAACATTCCTGATTTTCGAGCTTCAGAGCGCGGCTTTCAGCTTCTTACCCAGGTTGCAGGGCGTGCAGGACGTGGTGAGTTTAAAGGTAAGGTTTTATTCCAGACATACAACCCTGATTATTATGCATTCCAGACAGCCAAATCCCAGAATTATGAAAAGTTTTTTGAAACAGAGATTAAAGCCCGTCAAGAATTTGACTATCCGCCATTTAGTCAGATAATACGGCTAATATTATCATCTCAAAACAATTTTCGTGCTGAAAAATCAGCCATGGAGATTGCAATGCGGCTTAATACAATGACGGAAAAATTCGGCTTTACCGAGTATTTAGAAACATTAGGCCCTACTCCTTGTGTTATAGAAAAATTAAACGGTTTCTACCGTTTCCAAATTTTGATTAAGAATAAACTTTCACAAAAAGGGCATGATTTTATCTCAAAATTCTTAAACAAAATAACGCTTCCCAAAGACATTAAACTTGCTATAGATATAGATCCTCTGGATATTCTTTAAAAACATTTGAATGTAAATATTTGTAACGAAGCCCACTAAATTTCTCAAGTTTATCTAAAAAATGCCGTAAATAAATTTAAGGAAAGATAATTTAGGTAAGATTAAGCGGAGCCATTTGTAATATGTCAGAATCATTTACCCTCGGGAAAAAAGAAAATTTAGGGGATATTGACTTCAGCAAAGTCAAAAACGGATTATCAAAAAAAGATTTGGGCATAGAAGATGGCTCTGTTCTGGCAAGCATTTTTGACAGCATTGATACCAATCAGGAAGGAGTTTCCAAAGGTAAACTCGATAAGCATGAACTTGCGGCGTTTATACAAACGGTAAAGAAACTCGCAAAAAAAGATAATATTTTGTCGGAAAAAGAAGCCGGCAGGTTTAAGATAAATGGTGAAAAAGTTGATAAGAGCGGTAAAGAACTTTTGGATTTTTTAACCAGATTGGCAAAAACAACTGATGATATTGAAGAGGTTATTTCAGAAGGGAATAGGCAGATTGTCAGATATAAAAACGGCAGTGTATATGAGGAAGAAACTTTTGAAGACGGTTCGAAATTTGTTAGAGAACGTTATGGCACAGACACTGTTGAAACAGTTTTCGATGCAGCAGGGAATGAAATTCGTTCGACAACTATAAGAGACGGTAAAATTATTGACGATACTTATATAGAATATGATGAAGACGGATATCCGGTATCTAAACAAGTTTTAAACAGTGGGAAATGCTATAATTACACGGATACAGACTATCGTTCGGGCAGAGAACTTGAAGGAAATACCTACACGGTATATAGATATGACAGGGAAAGTCAAACTTTTATAGAAACTGAATCAACATCAGTTTACACGGACGAAGACACCAATTCAGCCATAAAACATTACACAAACTTTGAAACCGGCGATTATGAACGAGTTGAAATCATTAATGGTCTGTACCGTTCTCACTCTAAAAAATCAGGCGATAAGATTGCGGAACTTAATTTTGATAAAGAGGGGTGTTTGCTGGGATACATTGTGCAGCCCGGTGACACGCCGGAAAGCATCGCAAAGAAATTCGGAGTTTCTGAGGAATTATTACTCCGTGCAAACAGCAGTTCCTCCTTTCTGGTATTAGATAAGATAAGAATTCCTAAGCAGTATGATATAGATGATCCTGCATTACAAAACATGAAAACTTACGAGCAGGTTTGGGAAGAATCACCGAAAGTTAAACAAAGCTGGATAGACCCGAATACAGGCGAAAAATGGGAAGAAGAGCTTGTTATAGTGAGAGATAAACTCAAACATGATTGGAAAGTAGCAGCAGATAAACAAGGGCGATACTATGTATTTACAAAGGACAATGAGTATCTTTCCGATGAGGAAGTCGCAGAACAGCTGTATTGGGACTCATTGCCAAAAATAAATTGTGAATTTAAAGACGGCACAGAGGTTCTTGGTGTGGTAAAAACCGGATTGAAATCCGGCAGAAAGCTCGCTCAAGACAGAGCCGGCAATATGTACATTGTCTCTCATGACAATAAGGTCTTAGAAGAAGGATACGTTGCTCAAAAAGATTTATGGGATTATTCGGAAAAAGTTCAGGGGCGAACCAACAAATCTGATGGCAGCTGGGTCGTTGCCGACTATATAGTCGTAAAAGAAGGACTGCCCAAGGGTAGAAAAGTTGTTCAGGATATTGACGGCAACCTGCACTACATGGATTCTAACGGAGTTATCTGCGACGAAGAAGTGACAAAAGAAGAATTTTTTGACAAACTGCGTCATGACCCTGAAATTATCATGAAAACAACTCTGACAATACTGACAACCATGTACGAAAATGCTAAAGCAGCTTTTGACAAACAAATCAGAGAACAAGGTTGGACAGCGAAAGCTGCTGATAGTTTAAGCGCTTTATGGGGTTCCAAAAACAGGGCAGAAGAAGTTAAATTTGATTTAGAGCAATATTACACCAGTATCCTTACACTAAAGGGCTATCAGGAACGCGGCGAGTATGAAAATTTTAAATCTTTTTTCAAATCAATGTTCAAAGTTGATTTGCGAGGCGCGATGCTTGCAGAGTATGTAAAAAATCCGTCAGAAAGTAATTATGTTAACACATTCGGAGTAGATAACGACATAGCGCACCGCGTTGCTAAATATAATGACTCTCAAAATTTATGCGGAAATATTGTTAAAGCTGTAACATCAGCTGTTACAGGCATAATTGCAGCATTATTAATTCCAGTCACGGGCGGAGCCAGCTCTATTGCGGTCGCGGCAGCAGGAGCCGGTGTCGCAAGCCTGCTTGTCGGAATATCTGACAGAGCTTCCTCTGAGGTTGGTTTAAGAGAAGGAGATCTCAAGGAAATAGCACAGGATGCCGCCTGGGATAGTATATCAACCCTCGTCGGCGGAGCTGCCGGAAAAGTCTCACAAATAGTAATAAAAGGAACTTCCAGAGCGGCTGCCTTGGGAAGGTCTGCGGCAAACGTTGTTGCAGATACTGCAGTTGGTGCAGCTCAGGAATATGCAGAGACAGGAAGAGTTACAATTGAAGGTACCGCCTCAAACATGATTTTAAGCGGCGCCGGTAATGTTGCAGCTTTAAAAAGGCATAGCAGCTCCCACGTTTCTTTTTCACAAATGAAACCGGAAGATCTGCTCGACGAATACAACCGCCTGTACAAACAAACAGCTGCAGGAAATATTGATGTAAAATTAAAATCCCGGAACATCAAACAAATGAAAGAAATAGAAGCTCTTCTAAAAGAGCACGGATTCAAGATAGAACATTTTCATCTTAAAAAATTAGATACAAATCCGGCAGTTGAATTAGCCTCCACTCCAATACAAAAAGTTTCTAAACAGGAGCTCAAGGCAAAACTGGGCAATCAACTGTTTGAAATGCATGAAATGATTGAAAGCTCTATTGAAAAAGTTAAAACCATTAATGATTATAACAGAATTAAAACCACAATCATATCCAAATTTAAAGATTTTCAAGATGTAATGAATGACTTGCTTACCAAACTGGTAATTAAAGCCAAACAAATCGGCTTGGAAATTCAGGATAGTATTGAAGATATTGCTCTAGGTATACATAATTTAGAAGCAAAAATAGGCAAAAAACTTGCAAAACTATATAATAAAATTGTCGACGCAATAGACGGAATGTCATCCGAGAAGAAATATAATAAGATCTCTAAATCCATAACAAATCATTTTGCAGGTTATGCAGACATTATGGATAATTTGTTGTCAAAACTCAATTCTAAAGCCAAACAAATTGGGCTAAAAAATCAGAGTATGAGTACGGCCTTTGATAATATGCAATCTGTTTCTCCAAATGTGCTTAATAATGCTGCGCATAAGTATAAGGCGAAAATCCTGAATTGTTCGGAAAATCCTCAGCAATTCAAGAAGGGCGATATTTTTGTAGCAGATTTGGCCTCAAATAAGTACACCCAGTTATCATTAGGGCCGCTTGTATCTGTCGATTTAAATGAACCGAGGCTTGCACATTTACTTAAAAACTTAAAGGAAGGTGAAAGCTTTACAATCGGGTCTTTTGAAGGTAATGCGACTTACAAAATAGGCTCAAGTGCAAACGGAGTTTCTCACCAGCATTTGGTTGTCACAAAAAAAGACGGTGTTTATATTTTTAAAGATACATCAACTTTCGGCACAACCGCAAGCAGAAATATTGCAGTGCCCGTAAAAAGAAAAGATGTTAAAAAAATGTTTCCGTCCGGCAAAATACAAGGTTCATATTATATTAACAAAGTCCACAACATGGACTTAGATTTGGATTCAACCGATTATAAGAATATTGCAAAACTAATGAATAAGTGCAACAGTAAATACAGAAAACTTTGGGAAAGCGTCAGTCCGCTTGATAATGGCAGAAATATAGATAAGCTGGCAGCTTTTGCAAAACTTATAAGAAAACACGACTCTCTTGATTTTTACTTAAACATGGACGACAGAACATGGAGCGTTGTTGTTGAAAATATTTGCCAGAAAAATAATAATGCAGTAAATGCAATATACAGTTATAAATTCAATTCTTCTGCCATAAATCAGGCTTTGAGCACTCATACAATATATCAACCTACAGGTAGCTATATTAATAATTTGACAGACTATTTAAACACCCAGACAATTAATAAAAGAATTAAAGCCTATAGAGGAGAGCAATATGACGGTTCATTGAGTAACATAAAATTTTCTAACGGAATGAGTGCCGGAGAAGCCTTAGAAAGGCTTATAAAGAAAGGGGCTTCCAAACAGGAAATAGATAAATTTGTTAATAAATACCTTGTAGGCTGTGCCGTTAAACAAGAACGCTTTATGTCGACTTCCTTAAATAGGGACTTTAGTGCAGAGTGGGCTCAAAAAAATGTAACAGGACATTCCGGTACGAACAAAAACGGAGCTATACTCTGGGAAATAGATATTCCCGGAGAGACTAAAGGGGCTTTTGTTGAGGACTTCAATACGCCGCATGTCGAAGAATATGAAATTATCTTGCAAAGAGACTCTTATTTAGTTATTAAAGGGGCTCATTTTGACGAGGACCGAAATTTATGGGTTATTGAAGCCGTTGTAAAACAAACGCCTTATGAGAAAATAAAAAGAGTAAGCGAGGGATAAAATATGGACGAACAATATATACCGGAATCAATAACCAGAGAAGGTGATACTGCAGGTATAACAGTATCAAAAATCCGCTTTAATCCGGAGGATATTAAAAAAATAGAAAAAATGGAGCCTGCAGAGGCAATAGCTTACAAGGCTAAGCTAATAGAAGCCGGAAAGTATACTTTAAACGAAGATGAACATCAATAATAGTCTTTGCGGATTGACTTTTGCTGTAAGAAACGACTGTATGAATGTAAGTATTATATTTTTCTTAGCAATAAGTTTATGCTAAAATCATTTTATGATAAAGCCCGAACTTTTAATGCCTGCAGGCAATGTCGAAAAATTGAAATACGCAATTAAATATGGTGCAGACGCAGTATATCTGGGCATTGTAGATTTCAGCCTGCGCGCGATGAGAAAAGGTGAGTTGATTACGCTTGAAAATCTCAAATGCGCAATAGATACGGCGCACCAAATGGGTGCAAAAGTATATTTAACTCTGAATATTTTTGCGTTTAACAATGATATAAAACAACTTGAAGCCTGTATGGATAAATTCTCGGACTCTAATCCGGATGCGCTTATTATAAGTGATGCCGGTATTATGAGACTTGCAAAAAAATATATGCCAAACGTCGATATTCATGTGAGTACGCAGGCAAATATATTAAACTATGAAGCTGTCCGCTTCTGGCAGGATATGGGTGCGACAAGAGCTATACTTGCGCGCGAACTTCCTATAAGCGATGTTGCGGAAATTAAGCAAAAAGTTCCGGAGATGGAACTTGAATGCTTTATCCATGGCGCGCAGTGTGTTTCTTTTTCCGGCAGATGCCTTTTGAGCGATTATATGACCGGCGGAGAGAGAAAAGCCAACTCCGGAAATTGTTCTCAGCCGTGCAGATGGAGCTATAAACTCGTTGAAGAAACACGCCCCGGACAGTATTGGGAAATCGCTGAAAATGAAAAAGGTACGCATATCTTGAGTACAAAGGATTTGTGTCTGGTTAAGCATTTAAGAGAAATGATTGAGGCCGGAATTGACTCTTTCAAGGTTGAAGGCAGAACCAAGAGCCTTTACTATGTATCAGCAACGGCAAAAGCCTACAGAGAAGCTATTGATGCTGTTCTTGAAAATCCTGAAGCGGATATGGAGCCGTATTTTGAGGAGCTCTTGAAAGTCGGCAACAGAGGCTATACTACAGGATTTTATCTCGGCGGCGGATACCCTAAAGACGGCTATAGCTACGATATTTCAAAAGGGCTTGCCGGAGCGGACTTCTTGTGCGAATTCTGGGACTTTGACGGCGTGTATTACAAAATAAAAACAAAGAATAAATTTAACAAAAATGAAGATATTGAAATCATATCTCCATCTGAAAAATTTATAACACAGGTTACAGAGATTAAAAACCTTAACGGGGAAGAATTAGAACTTGCAAATACAAATGACGAACTTCTGGTAAAACTTACTAAGGCGCCTAAAGAGTATCATTACGCTCTTGCAAGAACCGTCGGGATAAAAAATAATGCTTAATCCTTTCACACTTACGGTAAAATATCAACTTTTTCGATAAAAATATCTTAATAAAAATTTTTCTTCCCTCCGCCTTACCCCTTTACCATAACCCCTTTTTTTGGTAGAATTTTATTAAGGATTTGGGGGCATATCCTGTATTTATGAAGAGAATACTTTTTCTTATAATAACATTCATAATGTTTTTCTTTCAGACTTTGCAGGTAAATGCAGAGCCTTCTAAAGTTATGTCTTTGAATTTTGACGACAGCGCCTCTATGGTTTATATAAATATAGAAGAGCCTGCTGATGCGGCACGCAGAGAATTGAAGTTCTCAAGGCTCGATAACCCTAACAGAATCTACTTTGATATTGATAACTCTGTATTAATAGGCGACAAACAGCAGCTTGTATTTGACAAAAGCAGTATTAAAGAAATCCGCCTCTCGCAATTCACCACAAATCCTGATGTTGTAAGAGCCGTAATCACGTTTGAGGAAGACTTTGATACATCTAAAGTAAAACTGTTTTCAGTGAACGGCAATATTATTGTTAAAACCTCTAATATAAAAATAAGTAACGATTATTTTAATCCGATTTATGATGAAAACGCCGCCTCGCTTCCATATTCAAGTATTGTTGCAAATGCTCAAGTTGTACAGAAAATTCCGATAAACAATGACGTTAAGGCTTCTCCTGCTGTAATGAAAGATATTCAGGAAGCTTTTGCAAATTCAACACTTAACAATTCTGACGGTCAGACGTACGATTCTACTGTGTCAATCGATTTGTCTTCCGATTTAAAATTGAGGACAAAATATTACATAAATGGATATTATCTAAAAAACGGCGGACTTTTAGTAAGCGGCTTGGGACAGATGACCGCAGCGAGAATGTTTTATCTTGATTCTCCAAAGCGTGTTGTTATTGATTTACCTAATACCTTTGTTGACAAAAAGATTCGAAATACAGAGCTGAAATTATGCCCTGACGGAAGCTGCAAGGATACCGCAAGAATCGGACAATTTGAATTTAATAAAGCCAGAGTTGTTGTAACTTCTGATAATGCGGAAAAATATATTCCGGTTTATTCGGCCGATGCTCAATCCATGCTATTTATTAATGCTGACAAATTAAATCATACAGATTTAGCAAGCAGTGTTGCAAATATTAATAAAGCTTTTATAAGAAAAATTGACAGCAAAACAAATGAGCTTATTTTCTCTTTCACTGCTCCTGTTGCTCATTCTATTTTAAGAGAGGACAATTCTCTTAGTATATATATGTTTAATGTGAAAAGCTACAATGAGCCGGATTTGATAAAAACTTTTAACAATACATATTATAAACCGTTTGTCATGTCGCTTTTGCCTCAAATCGGTGTTAGAGGAAGCATGCCGCTAAACAAAAATGATATTGTAAAAATTGAACAGAGTTTGGATGGTAAGGCCATAAAGATTTTAATTACGCAGGGCGTGAAAGAACCTTCCGAGATTGCAGCAGAAAAGGCTGCCAAAAAGTCTCCTTCAAAAGATAAAATCGTTCTCGACCCTGGACATGGAGGAACTGATTACGGCGCTATAAGGGAAGGCATTAACGAAAAAGATATAACACTTGATATCTCTCAAAGGGTTGCATCTATATTAAAATCCAAGGGATATAAAGTTGCGTTAACAAGAACGGACGATACTTATGTTTCATTAGATGACAGAGTTAAATTCTCTGAAAATGAAACTCCGGAAATCTTTGTAAGTATTCACGTTAACTCAGCTGTAGCAACTGAGCCGAAGGGTATTGAAACCCACTACTACCATGATTACAGCAAAGAGCTTGCCAATGTCATTCACAGACATCTTGCAAAGGATATAAATACAAAAGATAGAGGTTTAGTAAAATCTAAGTTTTATGTTATAAATCACACAACAGTACCGGCTGTCTTAATAGAAACGGGATTCTTATCAAATCCTGATGAAAGAGCAGAACTGGTAAGTGATTCAAGAAAACAAAAAACAGCAAAAGCAATAGCCGAGGGTATAATTGAGTACATTAAAGAAAATTCTAAATAACAAGCCGATTGGATTCTTTGATTCAGGAGTCGGAGGACTTTCCGTTTATTCAAAGTTCAGAAGTATTCTGCCAAATGAAAATACGCTCTACTTTGGAGACTTGAAACACCTTCCTTACGGCAGCAAATCAAAAGAAGAGCTTGTCGGATTTGCTCGCGAAATATTGGATTTTTTTCAATCAAAAGATGTTAAAGCTGTTGTAATTGCGTGCAATACATCATCAGCACAGGCTTATGATGTTATAAAAGATGAATATAAGTTTAAGATTTATCCTATAATTCAGTCTTGCTCCAGAGTAATTGCGTCTTTAGGTGCAGAAAAAATCGGAGTTTTCGCAACGGCTGCCACTGTTGCGTCAGGCGCATATACAAAAGAGCTGCATAAATATAACCCATTATTGGAAGTAAAAGAGATTGCCTGTCCGACTTGGGTTGATATTGTCGAGGGGCTAAGAGAGCCGGGAGACGAAGTCAAAACACATATTGAAGAAATGCTTAAATTTAGGCCGGATAAAATTATCTTGGGTTGTACACATTATCCTTATCTTATGGAACAATTAAGACTTTACGCGCCGGAGGATCTTTTTATAGATCCGGCAGAAATTTTTGTTAACTTCATAAAGGATGACTTAGCTTCCCTGGAGCTTTTGAATACAAAGAATGTTTCCGGGGCCGAAGAAATTTTTGTAAGCGCAAATCCTGAAAATTTTGTAAAACATTCAAAAATTTTCTATGATGTAAAATCGCTTCCCAAAGTAATAGCCCTCGATTTTTAAGCTCTTGAAAATACTTCTACATCAATGTTATCAAAAGTGTTGTCGAAGAAGAAGGCTGATGAGGCTACCATAGAAGCATTGTCCGTGCAATATTTCATGATAGGCGCAAAAACTTCGTATCCTTCATCTTTTAGGCTGAATATTTTCTTTCTGATTTCCGAATTAGCGGCAACGCCTCCAGCGAGCACTACCTGTTTATAATTATTTTCTTCCAGCGCTTTTTTTACTTTTTTGAATAAAGTTGCCGACACGCATTCCTGGAAACTTGCACAAATATCATTAACAGGCATTTCCTGTCCGTCAAAAGATTTTACAAGACGCAATACCGCAGTTTTTAAGCCGCTAAAGCTGAAATCATATCCGCTTACTTTAGCTTCCGGAAGCTTAAATGCATGTGGGTTGCCGATTTGCGCAAGTTTATCAAGCTTTGGCCCTCCCGGGTATGGAAGTCCGATGAGCCTTGCTACTTTATCGTATGCTTCACCTACAGCGTCGTCTATTGTTTCTCCTATAATCTCCATATTTGCATACGAATCAACTTTTATAATTTGTGTATGCCCTCCGCTTACTAATAGCGCAATAAAAGGCGGTTTTAAATCCGTGTCAATAAAATTAGCGGCAAGGTGTGCATTAAGATGGTTTACCCCGATAAAAGGCTTGTCATAAGCTAAGGCTAAAGTCTTTGCAGCATTCAATCCGACAAGCAGGCATCCTACAAGCCCGGGACCTACGGTTCCTGCAAAAGCCGTAATATCATCGCCTTTTAGACCGGCCTGCTTAAATGTCTCATCAATTACAACATTAATAGCTTGCAGATGTTCTCTTGCTGCAATCTCAGGAATTACGCCGCCGTATTCTTCGTGAATCTTTATTTGAGACGCTACAACATTTGCAAGAACTTCGCGTCCCCCTTTTACAACAGCACAGGCCGTTTCATCACAGCTTGATTCTATAGCCATAATAAGCGAATTTTCATCAAATGTTACAGGTTTGTTACTGAATAATGTATTTTTAATTTTGTTCATTATTTAAGTTTAATACAAACAAAAAAATATAAAATTTATTTTGACTTTTCTTTCTCTTTTTTTGCGATTTAAAAGAGAAAGAAAAGCCTCAAAAGAAAGAGAAAACACGCAAGCATTTTCTATGCCCGTAAGGGCATAGAGCTAATTTTACGTTTGGCCTTCAAGGCTTGACCGGCAAGCCGGTACTCTTACGCTCACTATGGGTGCTTACGCACCACGTTCACGGTGTATGCCTTGATTTATCTTGCTTGTTGTTAACAATTTCCGTGTATTCCCTAACAGAGCAAAGTTCTCAAACATAGCAGACGGCCGGATTAATTCCGGTCAGTTTCTTTATATCTACTTACTTTTTTATCTTGTTCATAGTACCATTATGTTTACTTAGAAATTATAGGTAATATTATGAAATTTTTAGATAAAGCAAAGATTAGGGTAATCTCAGGCCATGGCGGAAACGGTATGGTTGCCTGGAGACGTGAAAAATATGTAGACAAAGGCGGTCCTGCCGGCGGTGACGGCGGACGAGGAGGAGATATATTTTTTGTAGCTGATGAAAATATGTCTACTCTTTTGGATTTTAGATTTAAATCTGTTTTTAAAGCTCCTGCCGGAGAAAATGGCGGAATCAAAGGTATGCACGGAGCGTGTGCAAAAGATTTGTATATAAAAGTTCCTGTAGGAACAATTGTCAGAGATACAAAAACAGGAAACATAATTGCTGATTTAACAGAGAATGAGCAAACTGTCCTTATAGCAAAAGGCGGACGCGGCGGACGAGGTAATGCAAGGTTTGCAACAGCACAAAAAAGGGCTCCGCAGTTCTGCGAACCTGGTGAGCCCGGAATTGAGCGTGTTCTTGAATTAGAACTTAAACTAATTGCTGATGTAGGACTTTTGGGTATGCCAAATGCAGGAAAATCAACCTTTATAAGCGCCGTAAGTTCTGCAAAACCCAAAATTGCAGATTATCCGTTTACAACTCTGGTGCCGCATCTCGGCGTTGTAAAAAAAGATGATGAAGGATCTTATGTAATAGCTGATATTCCTGGGCTTATTGAAGGTGCAAGCGAAGGAATCGGCTTGGGACACGAATTCCTGCGCCACGTTGAAAGATGCAGATTCCTTATTCATATTGTGGACTTGACGGCTCAAAATCCTGTTGAGAATTATAAAATTATTAATAATGAACTCAAGAAGCATTCGGAAGCTCTTGGAAATTTATATCAAATTCTGGTGCTTAATAAGATAGATTCAATCTCCGGGGAGGATTTAGATAAGTATATAGAAGAATTTTCTCCGTTAGCGCCCGACATATTCCCGATTTCTGCCGTAACAAAGCAGGGTGTAAATGAGTTATTGCACTTTGTATCACAAAAGGTTGATGAAATCCCGAAACCTGTATTTGATTTGGATATAGAAGAAGATACAGGAGCTTATGACAATGACGACAGCTCTTTTGAGATTATAAAAGCCGCAAAAGATGCTTATATTGTCTCTGGCGGAAAAATTAACCGTCTTGCTAAAGTAACAGATGCAAGAAATACCGAACAGGTTGTAAGGCTTCAGAACATTATGAAAGGTATGGGCGTTTTTGATGAGCTTCATAAACATGGGCTTAAAAATGGTGATACCGTAATTATAGGACATCTGGAGTTGGGGTACTATGATGACGAAGTCTGGGGCGGATAAGCGCAGACCCTGAAATTTATTTGAGATTATTGTGTATATCATTGAAATCAAAACAGGTATATAACAAAGGACTGACTAAACGTCAGCCCTCTGTTATATCTTTTATCTTATTTATTTACCCATCGGATATGCTCTTACGACTGTTACTGATCCGTCTACGTTCTTACGAACACCTTTGTCGATTTGGTCATCATCTAAGTCTGCTGCGTATGCTACCGGTGTGTATACTTGAGCCAGATTGATTGATTGATCTTGGTAGCTGTCTAAGACTTTAACGTTTTCGTTGCCATCCGGTAATTCAGGGGTTGGATCTGGATTCGGTTCCGGTTCTGGTTCTGGTTCCGGTTCCGGTTCCGGATTTGGTTCCGGTTCTGGTTCCGGTTCCGGTTCCGGTTCTGGTTCCGGTTCCGGATTTGGTTCCGGATTTGGTTCCGGTTCTGGTTCTGGTTCCGGTTCCGGATTTGGTTCAACCGGTTTGTCCGGACCTACAAGGTAGGTTGTATTTTCCGGTCTCGGGTCTCTGATGTTATATCCGTTTTCACCGTTTGTTAATTCATAAGTAATTTTATCTGTTCCATTGATTGTAACTTCTTGTGCATCTCTAATGTTTGTATATTTAAGAGTATAGTCTCTGCCATCGAATGCAACTCTTAATTTGTCTGTTTCGCCGCCCACATTGATTACGTTTGCGTGAATTGAGTCACCAAGTATTGTTATATTTTTGCCGTAAGCTGTTAAGTAAACATCGTTTGCATTAACTCCGGTTACATTCATATCGCCATAAGATGCGATATATGCCTTGCCTTCTGTCTCTATTTGAGAAACGATACCGCCTGCTATATTAAGGTATGAAGGTGCATCTGCCGGATAGAATGTATAATCTTCCATTGAGTTAATAAATTTAGAAGTATCGCTTATACCGCCGATGTATCCTTTTGATGAGAATTTGTATTCATTGGCGCTTAATACAGCCTTGCCGTCAGTCAAAATGTTAAGATTATCTGATTTCAAACTGATTGTATCAGCGCTTGTATCAATTGTAACACCAATGTGTCCATCGTGTGCAACAGCATTGATTGCACCGGCTACAGTTAAACTTCCGTCGAGAAGAACTCCTTCTTCATAGTTATAGTTACCGATGTGAATGTTGTTAACTGAATCGATATTTAAGTTTCCACCAACCTTTGTATTACCGATTACGTGTACAAAGTGTTTGTATCCTTGAGGGTTTTCAGAAACTTTAGTGGTTTTAAGATTCATATCTTTGCCGACATGAACGTTGCCGACTTCCAGGAAGCCTCCGCCGTTTTCCATTGATAAATTACCGTCAACTTGAGTATTTCTTGCATACATCATAACTCCGTTGCCTTTAACATCGGCATCACCTTTAATATGAAGAGCCTTGCCGTTTGCTACGTAGTTTAATGCAACGCTGTCATTTGATTGGATGTTTAAGTTACCGTTGATTGTACCGCCGCCTACAGTCTTAACGATACCTTTATCTGCTATAATGTAAACGTCTCCGTCAATTTCAACTGCTTCAAGTCTTACTGCGTCTTGTACATCAACATTTCCTGCTGACAAGTAATCCTGACCGTTTGCTGTGATTAATTTTAAACCGTTGGTAGTATTAATTGCACTTGCTACTACATTGATAGAAGGTGCTAAGATATTAAATTCACCGCCAACGCTGAAATCTGAATCCTGAATAGTGATTACACCTACAGGATTTGTTGTTGCAACCTTAGAAACATCCATTCTTCCGTCAATAAATGTTGCTGTCATTGGCTGAGTTGTTAACATTACGTCACCTGCTGCACTAAATTGTGTGCCGTCAAATAACATACCATTCGGGTTGGAAATAATTAACTGACTGATACCGCTGTTTGCGTTTATCTGACCGCTAATTGTTGACATTCCGTGATTTACTGTATTTAAAATTGTCAATCCGTTTGCACCATTAACAGCATTAAAGTTTAATGATTCACCCCGGTTAACGTTTAATGAATCCCAGTTTACGTGAGCACTGCCATTAAAGTTCAAATCAACGTTGCCGGTTCCGATTCCTGTTGCTCCTTGGAATCCGCCTGTTGCATTGTTAATTACTGCCCCACCGTTGCCTGCGCCTAAACCGGTATCAATTGCTGCAAATGATGTCAATTGCATTGATGCAAATACCGCTGTTAATGCTAATGCTGATAATTTTTTCGTCAAATTTTTCATAAATTAATCCTCTTTTATAATCCCTGTATATATATAAAAGATTTTATTTTGAAAAAATTGCGTAAATGTAAAGCAATGTAACAATAAAAAATCACCTGATTATTCAGGTGATTTTTATAAAATTTATTTTTTGTTTCTAGTTAACCATCGGGAAGGCTCTTACTACAGTAACAGAACCATCTACATTCTTTCTTACACCCCTGTCAATTTGGTCATCGTCTAAGTCCGCAGCGTATGCTACCGGAGTATAAACTTGAGACATATTAACAGACTGGTTTTCGTAGCTTCTTAATACTTTAGTGTTTTCATTCCCATCCGGAATAGGTGTTGGATCCGGATTTGGGTCTGGATCCGGGTTTGGATTGTCACCGTTACCTTTTACTACAAGATATGTTGTATTTTCAGGTCTTGGGTCTCTGATGTTCCAGCCGTTTTCGCCGTTTGCCATATCATAAGTAATTTCTGTTGACTTATCGATTGTGATTTCTTTTGCATCACGGATATTTGTGTATTTAAGAGTATAGTCTCTGCTGTTTGCAGCGGTTTCAACCGTTAAGTTGTCAGTTTTTCCAGCTACTGTAATATTGTTGGCATGGACTCCGTCGCCTAAGATTGTAATATCTTTATCAGAGCCGATGTAAATATTATTTGCATTAGCGCCGGTTAAATCCATATTGCCTTTTGAGTCTACATAAGCAGTTGCTTTTGTTTCAATATTTGAAACGGTTCCGCCGGCTATATTGAGATATGTATGACTTTTAGGATTACCCAGAAGCTGATATTTTTCCATTACATATCTAATTTGTGCATCAACTGTTGAATCATCAGTTGTGCTGAGACCACCAATATATCCGTGAGCTTTGAATTGGTAATCATTAGCTGTTAACAAAGCTTTGCCGTCGGTGATTATGTTCAACTGTTCTGAAGTCAATTTTATTGTATCGGCGGTTGTATCGATTGTTACTGCAATTGTACCATTGTTTGCGTAAGCATCAATTGCGCCTCCAACGGTAAGACTTCCGTCTGCAAGCTGGATAGCATCGTAATCGTATCCGCCAATGTGAATATTGTTCAAAGAATCAATGGTTAAATCACCGCCAATATTTGTATCACCGATTACGTGAACAAAGTGTCTGTATGCGCCTTGAGAAAGGTCTGTTGTTCTCAAGATTGCATCACCTGTAACAGTAAGATTCCCCACATCAAGGAAGCCGCCTCCGTTTGTCATAGAGAGGTTACCGCCTACTTCAGCATTTCTTAAAAATAAATATTCTCCGTTCGCTGTAACGTCTACATCACCGGTGACGGAGAGCTTCTGACCGTTATCGTGATAGTTTAATGCAACTCTGTCTTCGGATTCAACTTTTAAATTCCCTGTAATTTTTCCTCCGCTTACGGTATGAACTTTGCCCGGGCCTGCTTGGATGTATACATCACCATCGATGTCAACAGCTTCCATTCTTACAACAGGTTTGTCTGTCGGAACTTTAGCACCCAGAGCCAGATAGTCTTGTCCGTTTGCTGTAACAAGTCTTACGGAATCCGCTTTTATTGTTGAGTTTGCTATATTAATCGAAGGTGCAAGAACGTTGTATTCACCTCCGATATTAAAAGTTGCACCGTTTTTTATATCAATTCCAATAAGGTTTCCGTTGTTGTCATATATCTGAGTAAATTTAGCATTAGAAAGATCATTAACATTCATTTGTGACATATCTTGGGTAGTGACCATTAAGTCCCCAGCCGTTGTAAACTGGCATCCGTCAAAGAGTACACCGTTTGGGTTTGCGATAATCAATTGCCCGATACCGCTGTTAGCGCTTATCTGGCCGCTGATTGTTGACATACCGTGGTTTACAGTATTCAAAATTGTTAGATTATTAGCGCCGTCAACTGCGTTAAAGTTTAAAGATTCACCTTTATTAATATTCAAATGATCCCAATTTACGTGAGCATTGCCATTAAAATTCAAATCAACATTACCGGTTCCGACCCCGTCAATACCTTGGTATCCGCCGGTTACGTTGTTGATGTCCGCACCTCCGTTACCAACACCTAAGCCGGTATCAATTGAGGCATAAGAAACTTGCATTGCGGCAAACAATGTACTTAAAACTATTGCAGTTACTTTTCTCTTAATGTTTTTCATACACAACACCTTCACTTCCTTGTCTGTTATTTAATCATACTATTAAAAAAAACAAACAGAAAAAAAAATGCGAGTTTTATTGGATTTTTATTAAAATTGTTACAAATTTTAATAAAGCATATACGGTGAATTCAAACCTGCTCTATAATACCATAACATCGGACGATAAAATTCCGTTAGTCTCTATAACTTAAACTTCGCATAAAGCGTTTAATGCCTTAATATTCAATGGCAGTAATTCTTTTTTCTTTTCACCGAGAACTTTTGCCACACCCTTTTCAAGAAATTCCTTTTTAACTATAGGGCATGCAGAAGCCAAAACGCCCAACGATACGACATTTGTAACTTTGCTTGTGCCTAAATCATTTGCAAGTTTAGTCATCGGCACAAATACATAATTAATATCCGCCCTTGGTCTTGTCTCCGCGACAAGAGTAGAATTTGCAACAATGGTGCCGCCTTTTTTAACTCTTTTTACAAAACGGTCAAAAGACTGCTGGTTGAGAACTATCGCGTAATCCGTGTCTTGTTTGTGGACTGAACTTACCTCAGTATCAGATACAACAACTTCACAATTAACTGTACCGCCGCGCATTTCAGCACCATAGCAAGGATACCACGTAACGTCTTTGCCTTCTATCATAAAAGCATTTGCAAGCACGGTTCCTGCAAGGAGGATTCCCTGACCGCCAAATCCGGCAAAAATAAAATTAGTTTCCATTATTTGTCTCCTCCTTTAAACTCTCCAAGCGGAAATACTTTTATCATCTCGTTTCTGACTCTTTCATGCGCTTGTTCCGGTGTCATGTGCCAGTTTGTAGGACAGGATGAAAGTATTTCAACAAACCCGAACCCCTTACCTTCAAGCTGAGTTTGGAAAGCTTTTTTGATTGCCTGTTTTGCCTGATTTATATGCGGCACAGAATCCAGTGCAACACGTGCAGAATAAGCCGTACCGTCGCATAAAGCAATATGTTCCGCAATCTTTATCGGGTATCCAAAATACTCCTTATTTCGTCCGGTCGGCGAGGTAGTCGTAATCTGCCCCATCATAGTTGTAGGCCCAAGCTGGCCGCCTGTCATACCGTAAGTTGTATTATTTATACAGATTGCGGAAATATTTTCGCCCCTAAGAGCCGAATGCAAAGATTCTGCAATCCCGATAGAGGCAAAATCACCGTCTCCGGAATAAGTAAACACAAACTTATCCGGTCTTGCTCTTTTTACTCCGGTAGCGGATGCAAGCGCTCTGCCGTGCGGAGCTTCAACACAATCTATATTAAGAAAGTCATATAAAAATACAGAACATCCTACAGAAGTCGATGAAATTATATTTTCTCTTATTCCAAGCTCATCAATAACCTCTGCCACAAGGCGAATCGCAATCCCATGGTCGCATCCCGGGCAGAATGTGTATCTGAAATCTTTTTTCATTGATTCTGGTATACTAAATACTTGCTGCATATTCCACACCTCCCGGATTTACTACTGTCAGCCCTTGGGTAACAATACTTTCAACAGCTTCAACAATTTCTTCCACGCTTAACCATTCTCCTACAGGCCTATTCACAAGACTTACTTTAGATTGACCATTGACAGCATACTTAATATCCTTAAACATCTGTCCCATATTCATCTCAACCACGATAAAGTCTTTGCCTTCGCCGGCAAGCTCTGAAACTCTCTTGTGTGGGAACGGAGAAAGTGTTACAGGTCTGAAACATCCGGCCTTAATTCCCTTTTTCCTTAAAACGTTCATTGCAGCCTTGATATTTCTGGTCATTGAGCCGAATGAAGTTAATATAATATCAGCGTCTTCCGTATTAAATTCTTCATACGTAGTCTCGTTTTGAGTAATAATTTCGAATTTCTTGAATAAATCATATATATGCTGAATTTGTTTTTTCTCATCCGTCGCAACAGAATATATTTTACGCGCCTCTCTGCCCCTGGCGCCTGTAAGAGCCCAGGAAGAAACATCCACTTCCGGATAAGGATACTTACCGAAGCTTGCAGGCTCCATCATTTGCCCTAAAATACCATCAGCCAACAGAATAACAGGGTTTCTGTACTTTTGCGCGAGATAAAAAGCTCTGTAGGTTAAATCTATACACTCCTGTACAGTAGAAGGCGCAAGGACGATGATTTTGTAATCGCCGTTTCCGCCGCCGTATACAGCCTGATTGTAATCCCCTTGAGCCGGATAAATATACCCTAAACCAGGGCCGGTCCTCATAACGTTTACAAGAACCACGGGCAGTTCATCCGAGGCCGCATAAGATAAACCCTCCTGCATTAGAGCAACCGCAGGAGAGGATGATGACGTCATTGCCTTTACTCCCGTTGATACAGCGCCCATAACCATATTTATTGCACCGAGTTCGCTTTCTGCGCAGACATAGCCTCTCCCAAGCTCCTGCATTTTTCCGCTTAAATACTCTCCGATTTCCGTCTGAGGCGTTATCGGATACCCGAAATAGCATTGACAGCCGGCATTCACTGCAGCTTGTGCTATTGCATAATTACCTTTTATTAGAACTTTTTCGTTATTTTCAGCCATTTTATCTCCATTTAAACTCTTAATTACTCAGTCACGTAATCACGGAGTCACTATCTATAGACCTCGGTTATCGCCAAATCAGGGCAGCGTTTTGCGCACATTGCACAGCCTATGCACTCTCCTTTCGGGTCGTCAAATTCTACCATATAATCGCCTAAACGATTCGTTTTATCGCTTTTTTTAATCAGTCCTTTAGGACATGTTGTTGTGCAAATATAACATGATTTGCATCTATTATTATCAATAACTATTTTTCCCATTTCGACTCCTCATTATAAAAGTATAGCACTAATGCGTTTCTTAGACTTCAATTGTAACAAATTGTAAATAATTACTCCTAAAAGCGTTATTAATTTTTGAGTTGTGGAATTTAAAAAATATAAGACAAATGCAGGGACGCATTCGTAGGATGTAACGCCAGAAAGGAGTAAAAAATGGCACTAACAATTAACACAAACCTATCTTCACTCATTGTTCAATCTAACTTGAGCAAAGCAACCAATTCATTAAATGATGCAATTGAAAGAATGACAACCGGTTACAAGATTAACCATGCCGCAGATAACGCAGCAGGTTATTCTATCGCTACAAACTGGGAAACTCAATTAAGCTCACTGGATGTCGCTGCAGATAACGCAGCAACGGGTGCTGATATGTTGACAACATTGGAGGACAATTATTCACTTATCACTTCTCACTTACAACGTGTTAGAGACTTGACAGAACAGGCCGCAAACGGAACTTACGGTGATGATTCATTAGCAGCGATTGAAGCTGAAATTACTGCAAGACTTGAAGAAATTGACCGTATAGCAGCTAACTGTGAATTTAACGGACTTCATATGATGGACGGTACATTGAATGATGCTATTAACCTACAGGTTGGGTTATTTAGCGATGACAACAGTAAAATTTCTCTTGATGCAACTTTATTTGAAGAGACAAACTCTAAAACACTTTTTGGCGGTACTGATGAAATCGCGGCAATTGCAGAAAAATGCTCAGGACAAAATGCAACTACAAGTGCTGCTGACATGTTAGATAAGATTGATGATGCTATTAATGACCTATCGGGAAGAGCAACTCAGCTGGGTGCAGTTCAAAACAGAATTGAGTCTGCTATGGAAGCTATTGATGTTCAATCTGAAAATATTACATCTTCGCTGTCAACATTGAGAGACGCAGATATTGCGGAAGAATCTTCAAATTATATTCAGGCTCAGATTCTACAGCAGGCTTCAGCTACATTGTTAGCAACTGC
Source organism: Candidatus Gastranaerophilales bacterium (assembly GCA_944324435.1). GTDB lineage: Bacteria > Cyanobacteriota > Vampirovibrionia > Gastranaerophilales > Gastranaerophilaceae > CAG-196. Next base: position 14,681 of record CALUWH010000008.1, on the reverse strand, counting down.
AAACCAAACTCCAAGTATTGCTTTGAACCTTTTATAATACTTCAGAAATATATATTTACTCTAAAAAAGAGCAAGAAGTTTATCTTCTTGCTTTTCTTTAGTATATGCCCCCTAATGCTTGACTATTTAATTTATCCGTCTTACATTATAATCGGAGGAACTTTTATGTATCAAGTTTATATTGATAAACCATCTTACTTTGAACCTGAAATGGCACAAGAATTTAAGGATTTAGACAGTGCTATCGCATTCGCACAAAAAGAAAAAGAAGCTGATAGCGAAGTTTCTTATGAAATAAAAGAAACAAACGGCTGCTTTAACAGCTACGGCGAACTGATTGCAACTGTGGTTAAACGCGGTTAATAGGCTTTTACAAGAAAAATCTTTATATTTTGATTGAGCCTCTCAACGCGCTTTACGTATCGGTAATCTGTAATATTGGTTAAAATAAGAACAACCGCAGGGGATTTTCCTGTCATTTTAGAGTAATACAACGACTGCCCGACGCTTTCTGCCCACTTTTTAGCAAAATCAAATTCTATTGCATAATCTTTAGTCAAACAATCAACTCTGGTTAAATCCCACAAAACAGCTTCTTTGCGCCCAAAATCCGGTGTACACCACTGGTCAACATAATAAGATTCAACCTGATTAGGGCGCATTGTCTGAGGCTCATACCATTTTTGCGGCACATTACTCAACCAAAAGTAATAAGCGCCTGTCGCCATCAAAAGAAATGTTACAATAAAATGAATCGTTTTGTTTGACTGTTTCTTTCTTCTAGCCATTAACAACTACTTCCAGAGTTTCGTAATCCCTTAAATATGGTAAGTGTTCTTCTGTTATTAATTCTCCCGGAAGCAGAATTGAAATCCCCGGGGGGCATTCCGCTACAACTTCTGCAGAAATTCTGCCTACAGCCTCTTCTTTTGGAACTGTTTCTTTTTCCGAATAAAAGGCGTCTCGCAGACTCATCATAATCTTTGGCTCAAGCATCGGCATGTGTTTGCGCTTTTCAAGATAATAAATGTCTTTGTAATCTCTTGTTGCAATTTTTTCAAGAGCATCAGCAAGATATTTAAAATCAGAATGCTTATTTCCGAGATTGCAAAGAATCAAAACCCCGATATCCGAGGCAGATTCAACTTCAATTCCAAAATCAATCTCCAAAATTGATTCAAGACGTTTGCCTGACAAACCGTCAATTTTAATAAAAACTTTTGTGACGTCTGTTTTGTATCCAAAATCACCTTTTAGCTGGTGAAGATTCGGAATTGCATCAAGTCGTGTTCTTAGATATTTTGCATTCTTAACAGCTCTGTCAAGAAGTTTTAGCCCTGATTTTGACTGAAGATTTGCTCTTGCAGCATCGAGACTTGCAAGAAGAAGCAAAGAAGGGCTTGTTGTATGCAAAAGTTTTAAAGCTTTTGCAACAGCATCACAATCCAAGCATGAATCTTTGGATATATGAAGCATAGAGCTCTGGCTCATACTTCCGCCTGTTTTGTGAAGTGAATGCACAACCGCATCAGCGCCGAGTTTCAAGGCTGTTTCAGGAAGGTGTTTATTAAAGTTCCACAAACATCCGTGCGCTTCATCAACAATAAGCGGAACGCCGTATTTTTTGCAAACTTCGCTGATTGATTTAATATCGGATACAACACCTTCGTATGTCGGATTTGTTATCCAAACCATTGAAATATCATCGTTGTTTTTCAGAAGTTCTTCTATTTGAGAAGCTTCAATATTTCCCCACACAGACCAATCCTCAATCCTGTTCGGGCAAACCCAAATTGGCTCTGCGCCTGAAATTATTAATCCGGTAAGAATTGAGCGATGACAATTCCTGTTAACAACGACTTTTTGTCCTTTTTTAGTTAAAGCCATTGCAAGAGCAAGGTTTCCGGCAGTAGAGCCGTTTAAAAGAAAGAATGTCTTTTTAGCACCAAAAGCTTGCGCTGCAAGCTCTTGAGCTTCCTTTATAGGGCCGGTTGCAGGATGAAGAGTTCCTAAATTATCAAACTCATCCGTTGTATCTATGTTTAAGACTTTTTCTCCGGTAAGTTTTTTGAAATCCTTAAAAATAGCCTTACCTTTTGTATGTCCCGGAATATGGAACTGGTATGTCGGATTTTCATAAGCTTTTTTTAGCGCATCCACAATCGGGGCGTACACATCTGTTTGTTTTAATATATCAATTTTTTGTTTTAACGACTTTTCCACTAGCTTTCCTTCATATATACGTTAGTTAATATTACAGTTATTAATTATAATACACGAAAAAAATAAAATTTGCTATTAAACCTTTCATGCTTGATTTAAGTTTATTTTGTAAAATATATTGACAATTCTTTATATTTATAATAATTTTTATTCGAAATGAGTTTTTATGAAGATAAATGCAATTCATACAATGCCAAAAGCAGAGCTATATACTGCTAAAAATAATAGTATACAATCTAATAAGCTTTTGACAGAACAAAAACACGATACCTTTATTTCAACATCCAAAAATGTAAATTTCACTGGTTTAGGCGGTGCACTTGGCAGTGTATTAGGTGCTGCAGCGGGGGTTGGACTAGGTGTTTTGGCGACAGTTGCGACTGGCGGACTTGCAGCCCCACTATTATTAGGCGTAGCGGGCTGTGCAACCGGTGGTATAACGGGAGATATCGTAGAAGAGGCTTTGAGTTCTAAATCACGTGAATCCCATACGTATGACCCCGATGACAGGCCGGAAGATTATAAAGGATTACCGTAAGAATAAAAGAAGAGAGATATAAAGAATTTCTTTATATCTCTTTTTGTATAAAGGAGTATTATGATTCGACCAATAATTAACAGCTTCACACAGCCAAGAACTGCTTTTAGTTTTAAAAATTCTAATAATATCTATGATTCTGACATTAAAGACTCATTAGATACGCATTTTAAAACTATAGAAGCTCAAAATGATTTAAGAAATAATATGCTTAAAAGATTTGCTCTTGCAACAGGAATATTCGCAACAGCATTTCTTGTACCAGCCGGTGTTAATGCTTTTGTAAATTTTAGTATGGCTAAAGCAAAGCTTAAACCAAAAATCGACAAAAATGTATTATTTAAACCTTTTGAATCGTTAAAAGAAGACAGTTCAATTCCTGTTTTGGAGGAGTGCAAAAGTTTAAATCCCGATTTAAGGGATTATTTACAGCATCAAATCAATTTTATAAAATCAGATAGCGAGACAAGATATAAGGCAGGAATGCCTCCATTTTCAAACAGATTACTTTTGTCTGGAGAGCCCGGATGCGGCAAGTCATTTTTTGCAAAAGTTTTTGCTAAGTCTATTGATGCAGACTATATAGAGGTAAAACACTCTGATTTTAATTCAGAATGGGGGGGCAAAGGGACTGATAACTTTAAAAAAATCTTTGAGTCAATTCTTCAACAGGTGCAGGGAAAATCTGACAAAAAATTTGTAGTTACTTTTAATGAAATAGATACAATTATTCAACCGATAGAAAAGATAACAGAAGGCAAGGGCGGCTCGTACTTTATGACAAAATTGGAACATCGTTCAGTTTTCTTAAACTATCTGGATGAATTAAAATCAAAAGCTCCGAACGTAATTGTCATAGGAACAACAAATCTCTCTCCAAGAAATAATAATCTGGACAGGGCGACACTAAGCAGATTCAAAAATATTCTTGAACTCCCTATGCCGAATGAAGAATGTTTATTTGAAGCATTAAAAAGAAATTTAAAAACTATTGATGAAGGAAAGTTTATTGAAACTAATAGTTTAGAGCTAAAAAAATTAGCCCAAAAGCTCACATCAAGAAAGAGTTCATTTAGAGATTTAGAAAATATAGTAGAAAAATCTAAAAACTATTATCTTGACGACCTCCTGAAAGATAAAGAGAAATCTTATAATATGGAATATCTTAAAAAAGCTGAATCAAACTTATCTCTAACTGATGGCGAAATGGGAGTAAAAAAATAAGTTTTTTTAAGCTTTTCAATATAAAAAACGAGCGGTAATTTTACCGCTCGTTTCAAGTAAGTTGTAAAATTAAGTTTACTTGTCATCAAGTGCTGCAACGCCCGGTAGAACTTTACCTTCGATAAATTCTAATGATGCGCCGCCGCCTGTTGATACGTGAGTGAAGTCTTCTGCTTTGCAGAATTTCTTAGCAGCAGAAACAGAGTCGCCGCCGCCGATTACAGATGTTGCACCGTTCTTTGTAGCTTCTACGATAGCTTCAAGAACTGCTTTTGTGCCTTCTGCAAACTTAGGATTTTCAAATGCACCTACAGGGCCGTTCATAAGAATTGTTTTTGATGATTTGATAACATCAGCAAAAGCCCGTCTGGACATTGTTCCTGCATCTACACCTTCAAACCCGTCCGGAATTTCATTAATCTTTGCAAACTTGATTGTTCCGTTACCGGAAAAATCATTTGTAACAAGTACATCTGTAGCCATTACGAGGTTAACCCCCTTGTCTGCAGCTTTCTTTTCAATAGCCCGGGCAACATCAAGCTGGTCATCTTCACAAATCGAGTTACCGATTTTGCCGCCATTGGCTTTTACAAATGTATAAGCCATGCCGCCGCCTATAATCAGGTTATCAACTTTATCCAAAAGGTTTTCCAATACACCAATTTTAGAAGAAACTTTAGCGCCGCCTACAACTGCAGTGAAAGGTCTTTCAGGATTATCAAGAGCTTGAGATAAGCATCTGATTTCTTTTTCCATCAACAAACCTGATACAGCCGGTTTAAGAACTTTTGCCAATTTTGCAGTAGATGTGTGGTTTCTGTGTGCTGCGCCAAAAGCGTCATTTACATAGAAATCACCAAGTTTGGCAAGTTCATTAGCAAATGTCATATCATCGTCTTTTGCTTCTTCTGCTTTGTAAAAACGAATATTTTCAAGAAGAGCTATCTGACCGTCTTGAAGTTTTTCAACATAAGGTTTTGCTTCTTCAACTGACGGAATGAATACAATTTCTTCTCCAAAAACTTTTGACATATATTTGGCAACCGGTGCAAGTGAAAATTCAGGATTTTTTTCTCCTTTTGGTCTGCCAAGGTGAGCCATAAGAACAATTTTTGCACCCTTTTCTTTCAAATAATTTACCGTTGGAACGATAGCTTGAATACGAGTATCGTCAGTTACATTTTTGTTTTCATCCAAAGGTACATTGATATCAACCCTTACAAGAGCTGTTTTACCTTTGATGTCACCTAAATCTTTAATTGATTTTTTCATTGTCTATTTCCTTTCTTTATAAAAACTCTCTATCTATGATAATTATAATAAAAACATAAAAGCGATAAAACTGATTTAAAAATTTTGAACTTAACATTCCTTAATATAATATCAATTTTTGAGCTGTAAAATACTTTATATATATGTAAGGTTAAAAAAGATAAGGTAAGGAGGTTATCATGAATATTGCTTTGAGGAAATTGGCATTACTGGAAAAGAACATGCGCGAAAGAGAAGAAGCTGCAAGATTGGAGGGATATACCACATCTCCAATTGATTCTAATTTTAAGCAGAGAATTACCCAGTTAATGGATAAAGTAAGAGCTATTTAGCTAATCTAACAAGCTCTTTAAAATCTTCACATTTTTCTACCAATTTATCAAAAGGCGCAATAGCTTCTATTGAGCCTTTTTTCATAAACATAATCCTATCAGCGGCCTTGATTGTAGAGATTCTGTGGGCAATTGCAATAATTGTTTTTTCTCCTTTGAGAGAATTAAGAACATGGCAGATTTCATCTTCTGTTTTTAAATCTAGTGCAGACGTAGCTTCGTCCAGTATTAAAATATCAGGATTTGAATACAGGGCCCTTGCAATAGCGAGCCTTTGCTTTTGTCCCTGAGACAGCCCTGTTGAATCAACAAACGGATTTGCGCAGATTCCGTCTTTATAATTTTGGATAATAAAATCATATAACTGTGCTCGTTTGAGAGCTTCTACTATCTTGTTATCATCCGCATCTTTGCTGCCGAAAGCTACATTATCCTTTATAGAGGCGTTTAAAATACTTATTTCCTGAGGGATATATCCAATCTTTAGGGGAGGTGTAGATTTATAAGATTTCCCATCGACAATAATTTCGCCGCTTTTAGGGATGAAAAGTCCTGATATAATATCAACGAGGGTTGTCTTTCCGGCTCCTGAAAGGCCTGCAATGCCTATAAATTCGCCTTTTTTGATTGTAAGGTTGATATTTGTTAAAACAGGCTTGTTGTCTTCATATTCGTAATTAATATTGCGTAATCCTATATCAGACTTGAAATCAGTAAAGACTTTTTCTTCTACGTCGTTTACTGAGGCTATATTTAGAGCTTCATATTCTTCAAATAATTTATTAACAAGCGGCAGGGCAGAGTTTATCCCATTAATATTCGTCTGTATTCTTGAAATTGTTGGGGCTAATCTGAAAATGGCAGATACTATTACTGCAAAAGATGCAATTAATTTATCAGGTTCGGTAAAGTTCTGAACGGATATTATTAATAGCAGGATTAGCAGAAGGATTATTATAAAAGGTTCTGTAATATATGGAGGAATTGTATTTAGGAAAAGAGTTTTCCTGCATATTTTATAATAATCTTCAAGCGCTTTTTTATATTCATTATAGAAATATTTTTCTCGGTTAGAAATTTTTATTCCCTTTGTATTAAGTAAAACTTCGTAAGACTTCTGGTTATATTTTTCGGAAAGCTCATTTGTTATTTTTGCAGATTCCAGCAGTCTCGGTTTGAAATACCGGTTTTGGAAATATATGAGAAACCATGCACACACTATCGTGATTAGTGTTGCTAAAGGGAATGTAATAATTAAAAAGAGGGAAATCAAGCTGAATATGAAAAAATTTACATTAAGGTTCAGAAGCCTGAGTACAAAATTGTTAATTGTGTTAGGAATTAAAAATGCTAGTATATTTGTTTTTATACTGACTGGAATTTTGGCAGAATCCTGATAAGAAGCAGCTAAAAAACAGTTAATAAATTTCAGGTGAACTTCGGCTTCAATATTTTTTGTTAATTTAGCTTGCAAAGAGCTGTATACAATCATAATTATGTTTTTTGCAAGAAATAATATAATTATAGCAATCCCAAGTACAATAGGCGATTCCCAGAAGGTTGGCTGAGGTTTTTGTTGCAGAATCCGCATTACAAAAGGATAAGTCAGTGCAACTCCAAAAAGTTCTAATATTCCGACAATAAATGATAAAAAAGAATATGCACCAAAAGCTCTCTTATTTTTACCAAAGTATTTAAAAAATTTTTTAAAGCATACCCACAGCATAAGTATATATTACATTAAAAAAACATTAATTTCATATTAATAAAACTGTAAGGTATGATATAATTATATAAAAAGGAGAAGGAGGAATTTATGTCAAATCCAATTTTGAACGACAAATTTACAGAACGGGTAAGGGTTTTGGAAGGCGAGCCTATGACCGTAAACGGAACTATCCAGATTACAGCGTTTTTGGGGCTTATTCTTGTTGCAGCTGCTGCTTTTGTTTGGTCGCGCTTTACTGCAGGTTTTACTGATCAAGCGACAATGCTTACAATGGGGGGTGCTATTGTCGGATTTATATTGGCAATGGTTGTTGCTTTCACCAGAATTAAATATTTAATTCCTGTTTATGCGGCGTGTGAAGGTTTATTTTTAGGCGGTGTTTCCGCTATGATGCAGGCTGTTTATCCGGGAATTGTAGCCCAGGCCGTCGCAGGAACTTTTGCGGCATTGTTTTCAATGCTTATTCTTTATAGAACAGGCATGATTAAATGCACCGACAAATTCAGAAGCATGATATTCATCGCAACAGCATCTATTGCGGTTGTTTATCTTGTGAACTTTATTGGCAGCTTTTTCAACATGCAGGTGCCTTATCTTAATTCATCTTCAGCAATAGGAATTGGCATTAGCCTTGTTATAGTTCTTATTGCGGCTTTAAATCTTATTGTAGACTTCGACTTTATAGAACGCGGCGCTCAGAATATGCTTCCCAAAGACATGGAATGGTACGGTGCGTTCGGACTTATGGTAACTCTGGTTTGGCTTTACATGGAAATTCTCAGACTGCTCGCAAAGTTCTCTGACAGAAACTAGCAGTGCGGTATAAAGGGTTGGTTCAAAAACAGTAAAGTAAGAGTTTGAGGAGATAAAATGTTATTAGCTTCTATTGTTTCATTTATTTTAGGTGCACTGATTTCCGGAATAACTTTGTATGTTATTTTGACCGGAAAAGCTGCAGCATCTCGTGAAGAACTCATTCGTCTCAAGTCAGAGGCTAAGATGTATGAGAATTTGCAGGAGATAATCAAACGGGATTTTGTACAGCTTGCAAATGAGACAATAAAAAATGAGCAGGAAGATTTAAGAAAACAAAACCGTGAAACTCTGGAAGAAAAAATTTTGCCTTTAACTAAGGAACTCGGGGAGTTTAAGGCAAAGGTAGAAAAATTTAACCTTGCAGGGGTTGAGAATACAACAAAAATCGTTGAACAAATCGGAAACCTCGAGAAGAATAACAAGATTATTGAGCAGGAAGCTAAAAACCTTGTTGATGCTCTTACCAAGAATCAGAATACAAAAGGCTCATACGGAGAAAATCTTCTTGATACAATTCTGCAAGGATGCGGAATGCAAGAAGGGATTCATTATTCAAAACAGTTTGTTACAACATCTTCAAGCCTCAAGGATGATGAAGAGCATGTAATAAGACCGGATGTTGTTATAAATCTTCCGGATAACAGGCATTTGATAATTGATTCAAAAGTAACATTGACCAGCTATCTGGAATACGTAAAAGATAATTCCAAGCTTAAAGATTTTAAGGCGGAGGTAAAAAAACGTATTACGGATTTGTCAAACAAGAATTATCAAAGCGCCGGAGATTTATCCCAGCCGGATTTTGTTCTTATGTACATGCCAATTGAAACATCCGTAAATCTTTTATATGAAGATTTGGATTTGATAAACAGCGCTTATAAGGCAAATATTATTATTGTAGGTACCTCCTCTCTTCTTGCAACAATAAGGCTTGTAAACCAGCTTTTTGCACAGCAAAAGCAGCGCGAAAGCGTAAATATGATTGTAAGAGCAGGAACGAATTTATATGAAACCTTTGTTCAGTTTTGTGATGACCTGACAGATGTACAGAAAAAATTTGATGGGGTTTCCGCTCAATTGAATAAAACAATTAACCGCTTCAGGCGCGGTAATAAGAACAAACCGAGCCTTTTTTCTCAAGTTGAGGCTCTAAAAGAGTTTGGTATAAGTACAAACAAGGAAATCCCTGCTGATTTATTGAAGGAAGCTGAAGAAGACGAGTTAGAAGGTGTTTTTGCAAATGGCTAAGATTCTGGTAATTGATGATGATTTGGCAATTAATGAATTGATAAAAGTTAATTTGGAATTGCATGGTTATGAGGTCGTACAGGCATATAACGGTATCGAGGGTTTTGCAAAGGCTAAACAAGAAGTTCCTGCTCTCATAATTCTGGATGTAATGATGCCGGAAGTTGATGGTTTTACGGTTGCGCAGAGGGTGAGACAGAATTCTGAAACTTCTGAGATTCCGATTCTTATGCTGACAGCTCTTTCTGAGCTTAATGATAAAGTTAACGGATTTAATATTGGGGTTGATGATTATTTAACCAAACCTTTTGAGATAGAAGAACTTCTTGTACGTGTCCGTGCGCTGCTCAAAAGAACTCATCAGATTCCGGAGTCCTCCGCAACGCGGGAACTTTTAACTTACAAAGAAATCACTCTGCTTCCGGAAACTTACAGCGTCCAAATAAACGGTAAAATTCAGAAATTAACACCAATCGAATATGATATATTTAATCTGTTGTTCCAAAACCATGGCAATATGGTATCAGGAGCCAGAATCCTCAAAGAGATCTGGGGGTATGAGCCGGATGACAATGTTGAGACCATAAGAGTACATATAAGACATTTAAGAAGCAAGATTGACAAAATCTCTGATGGCAAAAAATACATAGAAACAATTTACGGCGGCGGATATAAATTAAATGCCTAAGTTTAAGTCGCAGTAAATTTAAACGTTCATACATAAAAAGCATACGTTTGGCAGTATTGCGTACTAATTTATAGAGAAAAACACGGCTGTTACAACCCCAACAATCAAGCAGTAATAACCGAAAATCCCTAGAGAGAATTTTGATACAAATTTCAAAAAGTATTTAATACAAATATAGCCAACAAGCCCTGATACTATTGTTCCGGCAATAATAGCTGTCCAATTGTACGTTATAATCTCGTGAAAATCGATTTTTACAAGAGGATAAACCATTGAAGCACCAAGGATTATTGGTATGCTAAGGAGGAAAGAATATCTTGCGGCAGTTGTTCTGTCAACACCGTTCAGAAGCCCTGTAGCAATGGTTAATCCTGAACGTGAGAATCCGGGAAGAGCAGCCAGCCCCTGTGCTATGGCTATTAATAAGGAATTTTTTAGTGTAATATCCTTATGGCTTTTATATTTTTTTGCCCTCGCTTCACTGAATAAAAGCAAAATCCCGGTAAAGACTAAAAGTATACCTACTATTGACGGTTTGAATACAAGTCCGCCTGCAACTTCGTTCAGCGGATATGCTATTAAAACAGTTACTATAGTACCTAAAAAGATGTAAACTCCAAGCTTAAAATCCTGTGCAGAGTAATCTTTATTCTTCAGTCCATAAACAAGAGCTTTTAGTATTTCTAAAATCTCTTTTCTAAAATAAATCAAGACTGCAATTAGAGTTCCCAGATGCAGCATTATGTCAAGAAAAATTTCCTGATTAGATTCGTGCACAATTTCTATTCCTTTGAATACCTTGTAGAAGTTTGATGTAAAAACAAGGTGTGCCGAGCTTGAAATCGGTAAAAATTCGCTCAATCCCTGAACTATTCCCATTAATATTGATTGTATTAAATCCAAAGTTTCCTCCCTCTTGATTTATCTGTGACTATTGACTTTTGGGCTCTTGATGTTTGACTACTCTTCAAAGTAACTTGCACAAGAAGTTGCCGTCTCCCAAACAGAAACTTTTGAGAGCTGAACTATTTTTTCTTTTAACTTGTTGTAAATAAACATTGAAATCATTTCGCTAGAGGGGCTTTCTCCATTAAAATACGGAAGTTCATTCAAATCTTTATGGTCAAGCAAATCCAAAACAGCTTTCATTTCTCTCTTTAAGACCTTGTAATCTACAAGGATATTACTCTTATCAAGAGTTTCACCCTTGACATACGCTTCTACCAGCCAATTATGCCCGTGTTGATTTTCGCACTCGCCTTCATAGTTAAGTAAGTGATGTGCTGCTGCAAAATACATCTGTGCTTTTAATTCAAACATTTTTTATACCTTCTCTTAATCTTATTTATCCCCCAGCCTAACACATTTTTCCCTTCCCATTACTGAGGACGCTGAACCCGTAGTTTTGACCAACAAACACAGTACATCCCCCCCCCTTCCTGAGGACGCCTAACCCGTAGTTTTGACCAACCAATACAATACATTTACCCCCCCATACAGATTTCAGCCAGACGACTCATTATCTTTTCTGTAATAACTTTAATATAATCCTTATCCACCATGCCATTGATAATACAGTCTGCAATCTGATAAGTCGGTCTTATGTATTGCTGGGCAGTTTCGTTGACATTCTTGAACTGCAAATCCGCCGCAGCTCCTGTTTTCCCCCTCAAGACTGCACGCTTATACCAGCGCTCTTTAATAACTTCAATCGGAGTAAATACATAAACTTTTACATCCATAATATCTCTGATTTCTTTGTTTAAAACGTAAAGCCCCTCTGTCAGAATAACTTTTGCCGGTTTTTTTATATCCCCGGCCGGCGAAGAAACACAGGTTACAAAATCATATTTGGGTGATACAACAGTTTTTCCTTGCTTTAAATTCAGAAGATGCTCTCTCATCAGTTTTAAATCAATAACGTCCGGAGTATCGAAGCTGAAGCCTGTCTTAAATAATGCATCATAGCTTCCGGCTTCGATAAGCTCCTTTGAAGTATCTTTGTAATAATCATCCTGACGAATTACCGTATAAATACCTTCTTTTCGGTCTCTCACAACGGCTTCAATGGTATTATCCACAAATACGGTTTTGCCGGAAGCGCTTTCTCCGGTTATCCCTATCAGGAAGGTTTTCTTCTTTTCTTGAACTACTTTTCGAGCAATATCCATAATGAAATTGTCCGCAACTTTAAGAAAAAGCGGCTGAGACTCTTTTTTGTCTTCTTCAAGAATTTCTTTCAGCGTGTCGACAATGTTTGTGATGAGTTCCATATCTAAACGGCTTGAATAAAAGTTGTAATTTGTGAGTTCAAAAGTTTCCACCATAAATCCGTCCTTAATTCATTCTAACATTGTAACGTAAAGAACAAAAAAATGCTTTTGATTTATGCTTATTGTAACAAAATTTTAACTTCCGACAGCATTATAATCTCCACTTTTTTCTCAGTCGATTAATAACATTCTTCTGTTTTAAATCTATGATTGCAAAGTCAAGGGTTTGTTTCAGTTTAGCGGAACATTTTCCTTTCTTAAATCCGACACCATACGGTTCTCTTGAGTATCTTTTGCTGAGCAGTTTAACACTCTTATCTTCAATTGCGAAGCCGCTTAGAATGGTATCATCAGAGGTTATTGCATTTATAGAACCAGCTTTCAAAGCTTCATACGCCTCGTGATAAGTCTTAAACCCCAGTATATTTGCGGAAGGCACCAGATTTTGCATATTTTTTTCCGCAGTTGTTCCAAAAATAACTCCGACATTTTGTCCGGCCAGATCGCCTATAGCAGTAATCCTACTGCCTGAATTTACAAGAACTGCCTGCCCTGCGGAATCATACGGTATAGAGAAATCTAATATTTCTTGCCTTTGTGGTGTAATTGTCATCGTTGCAATAACAATATCGACTTCGCCTGTTGAGGCTTTAAGCATTCTGTTAGCAGGCGTTACCGGCACGAACTTAACAGCGTTTGGACTTTTTACTATATAGTGTGCAATATATCTTGCCAAATCAGCATCATATCCCTGAATTTCACCTTTAGCATCAATAAACCCAAACGGTTTAGAATCGACATTAATCCCAACCCTTATACTGCCTCTTTTAATAATTTCGTCATACAAATCCGGCTGTAAATATTTTTCGGGTGCGAACAATAGAAAATATACCGCTGTTATTATCAGGAATATAATGGTAAAAATTATTGCAAGATTTTTCATTTTTTTAACTGCGGCATCCTTCCGCACGATTTGTCTTCATCGCAGTACCCAAAACGTTCACATTTAGGAACAAGATATGGCTTTAGCCATGCTTCTTCCTTTATCAATTCATCGCACATCATCTTAATCATTGTTCTTATTTCGTATTGTGCACGTGTACATAGGCGCAGATTTGCAAGGTGAATCATTTCTCTAAGGTTTAAACTTGCTACAATTGAACTTGCTGCAGCATTTGGCAGTATTGAGCGTGCATCTTCTGCTGGAATTCCTGCCTCTGTAAATTCACTGTATAATTTGGAAATTTCTCCCATAAAGTTTTCAAATTTATCTTTTAACTCCTTATTTTTTAGAATTGTTGGCGGAATAATATAATCAAATTGTCCTTTTTCTTTAACATAGCGCTGGGATTTTTGAGAGAAAGACATGTGCCTGTGCCTTACAAGCTGGTGTGTACAGGCTCTTGAGACGTTTGAAATTGCAAAAGTCACCTGAATATGTTCAATGGTAGAATAGTGACCGGAAGAAATGACCCTTTCAATCAAGCTCAGCATCTTTTCTTTGTCATCCGTACTGTTGTAGATTTCATACGGACTTAATGCACTATAACAGGTCCGACACGCCGTGTAAATAGTTTTTAGCATATTTTCCGGTTTAGAAATCAAATGTACAACCGGCTTATTATTTTCTTCCATACTCACCTCACTTTTAATATTAATAATAACATAATTATTAACGGTTGTGAATATGAGAAGTTCTTGGGGTTACATAGCTCCGGTAGCAAAGCTTGCAGCCTCTTCATACGGATTTTCAAGCCCTGCGGATTGTGCTGCTTTAAATGCTGTTTCAAAAGCCATGTCGGAATTTTCTGCAATCTGCGGATTTTCGATAAGTGCTCTCAGGTCTGCTTTAGTGCTGTCTTCGCCTTTGAATAACATTGAACGTCCAATAACTTCAGCTTTAGGGTCAGAAAAATCATTAAGTTTAGGAGTTTCGATTTCCGTTGGCTGCTCGGGCGGAACGGCTTCCGGGGTTGGTTTTTGAATGCCGCTGAAATTTACTTGATTAACACTAAATTTTGGACCATTAATTTCACTCATTTTACACCTCGCTTTATTTATTCAATTATATCATATCTTTTTGATTATCAACTATCCATTAGTTCTAAACCGGAAAATTAATTTTTTTTGCTAGTTAAGAAGAAAATTTTTACAAAAATTTACTTTTACTAAACGGCGAATTCAAGAAGCAATCGCAACACTATGGAGTTGGTTTAGAAGTTGAGGGGATGTTTTAGGGTTGATAAGTTGAACAGTTGAAAAGTTGAAAAGTTGAAAAGTAGTTTTAGGGTTTAGAGGTTGAGTAGTTTATAAGTTTAGGAGAAGTTATAAAGGGTTG
>CALUWH010000007.1 GCA_944324435.1 Candidatus Gastranaerophilales bacterium | reverse complement strand
GAATGGACGTTCATTTTACTCTTTTTTAGTGAATAGTGAGTAGATTTTTGTCAGGCAATGCCTGACCTACCAACTTTATTTGTTTTTCTAATACGGTATTTTCTGAATGACTAATATTCGCTTTTAAATTTTTCAAAGCATTATTTTGTATAAATTTAGCTTTGAAACTTTGTTGATATTGTTGATTAGAAATTTGTTGTACTTGCATGATATAGACTCTATTGTTTAAAAATGTCGTAGGAGGGACTGTCTTGGATTTGCTCCACGCTCGGAAAGTTTCGCTATTGAACCTACGGTTCAACCTCGCTCAATTTCCTCGCTATCCGGACTAACTTCGTGTCGTCCGTACGCAAATCCGCTTGAACCATTTGAAGGCTCCGCCTTGGGGTGCTGCATCCTCATACTGACAATAAAAAAGAGCCCATAAAGGACTCTTTTTTATTGTCGTAGGGGGGACTTGAACCCCCAAGGATTTCTCCACACGCCCCTCAAACGTGCGCGTATACCGATTCCGCCACTACGACATATTTAATTTTCAAGTATCATAATGGCGGAATCGGCTGTCTCTATACGGCTCGTCTCACGTCCGTTCGAACTCGCCTACCGTCCATTCGAAACGATACTTAATCGTTTCTCTGGAGTCCTTGCCACTACGACATATTTAATTTTCAAGTATCATAATGGCGGAATCGGCTGTCTCTATACGGCTCGTCTCACGTCCGTTCGAACTCGCCTACCGTCCATTCGAAACGATACTTAATCGTTTCTCTGGAGTCCTTGCCACTACGACATATATTATTAAACTTTCAACAAAATTTATTCTAACACAAAAATTTTTTTGTTACAAATGTTATATTTCTATTGACATGTTTTTTGCTCTGAACCACAATAGAAAAGGAAATCGCGAAAGGTCGTATACTATGAAAATTTCATCTATATCACAAGAGCATGCTAATCTGAGAAAAAATATGTTTATTAATTATTCTAACAGCTTCATGTCTATGATGAATGGCGGTGAGAAAGCTGTTGAGAAAGCTCAAAAAGCAAATATGCCGGCTGAAAAAGCTGATAAGTCAATGGGACTAGAAATTCTGACTATTTTCCCGAAAGAAGTTAAGGACGGCAAAACAATTATTACGGCCTAAAGATTATTTGAGGGGAGAAGATGATTTTAAAAATTTTTAGAATGGAACATAATAGATTCGTGCCTGAATACAAAACAGAAGGCGCTGCAGGCATGGATTTATGTGCTGCAATTGATGAAGAAATTACTCTTATGCCTTTAGAGAGAAAATTAATCCCGACAGGTTTGAAAATTGAACTTGAACACGGCTATGAAGCCCAAATCAGACCTCGTTCAGGACTTTCTATTAAGCACGGTATAAGCCTCATTAACTGCGTTGGCACAATTGATGAAGATTATCGAGGCGAAGTTTGTATCCCGGTTGTAAATCTTTCTAACGAGCCTTATACAATAAAGCCGGATGAAAGAATCGCTCAGATGGTTATTGCTAAATACGAACAGGCTAAAATTGAGGTAGTTACGGAATTAACAGAAACCACACGCGGTGCCGGCGGATTTGGCTCTACAGGTAAATAATAAGTTTTGTTTCATTATTCTTTATATTGCTTGACGCTTGCCTAAAAAAAGTATAGAATGAGTGCAAGGTGTGTTTTGCACTGCGGTTATTAAATTATTTAGGAGAACAAGTGATGTACCAAGATGAAACGCTTATTTGTGAAGATTGCGGCTGTGAATTTGTTTTTACGGCTGGCGAACAGGAGTTTTTTGCAGAAAAAGGTTTGACAAATAAGCCGAAAAGATGCCCGAGCTGCAGAAAGGCAAAAAAACAATTATACAGAGGTAAAAAGAGAATGCACGATGCAGTTTGTGCAAAATGCGGTAAACAAACGCAGGTACCTTTTAATCCTACTCAAGGCAGAGATGTACTTTGTAAAGAATGTTTTGATGCTGAAAAAGCTGCTGCCGCAGAGGCGACTTCTGCTGCTGTATAAATTTATTAAGATTAAGTATTCGAGCAGAGACATAGTCTCTGCTTTTTTAATGCCTCAATTCTTGAATTTGACTCTAATATGCGGCGTCTTAGTGCATCATTTTGTTCCGCCATATCAATAACAGCTTCAATAATTTCAATAGTCTTTTGGTTTGCTTCTCTATATAGGATAATATCAACACCTGCAAGGATTGCCATTATAGACGCTTCGACCGCACCAAAGCTCTCAACCCCTTTCATTTCCATATCGTCGGTTATAATAAGTCCCTTATACCCGATGGTGTTTCTGAGATATCCTATTGCATTAGCGCTTAATGACGCAGGAATAATATTTTTATCAAAGCAGGTACAGTGAAGATGAGCGGCCATTATCATTTCTATATTGTCATTTGCAGCCTCCCTAAAGGGGCGTATATGAAATTCTTCCATTTCTTTTCGCGGCAAATCAATTTCCGGTAAGGTTAAATGGCTGTCCTTGCTGGCATCGCCATGCCCCGGGTAATGCTTTATACAAGGTATAATTCCATTTTGTCTGTAAGTCTCGCTAACAATTCTTACTCCCTCAATAACTTCGTCGGTTTTATCAGAAAAAGCTCTTTCGCCGATTATCGGATTGTCGGGATTTGTATTTACATCCGCGCAGGGCGCAAAATTAAGGTTTATTCCGTAGCTTACAAGCTCCTCTGCTATAGTTTTTGTCTGTTCTCGCAAAAAAGCTTCTCCCTTTTGGAAGGCAAATCTTGGAGATAAGTATCTTTTATGGATTCTTTCGGTTCTTTCAACCCTGCCTCCCTCCTGGTCGATTGATAAAAAAGGTGGAATTTCACATTGTGATTTGATTTTTGATATCAAGTCTTTGAACTGTTCTTTTGATTCAATATCCTTTGTGAAAAATATTACTCCGCCCAAACCTTTTTTTAAGGCTTCTTTCAAACACTCGCCGGTTCCAAGAATAAACATTTGATAGACAAGTTTTTCCATACGATAATCATACAATTAAATGAGATGTAAAACAAATCTTTTTTATATAATAAATTTAGGATATAATGAATGTATCGGAGTGTGATATGAAAAAAGTAATATTAACAATACTTGCAGGATTTTTGTTGTTATCAGCAGTAAGCTTGGATGTTTCTGCCGCAAAAAAGTCTTCTAAACTTTCAAAAGAGGCTATCGCAGAAATGTCTGATAATATAGATAATCTTACTCAAAAAATATACGGAAGAGCTCTGCTTTCTCCGCAGGATAATGAAACCTTAATAGGGATTAAGATAAAATTAGATAATCAAATGCTGGTATCTCCATCAACAGAGTTGGCTCCTCTGTATTATAAAGCCGGAAATATCTACAGACTTAGAGACATGAAGCCTGAGGCTATTGAATGTTACCAGACTGTATTAGAAAACTTCTCAGATACAGCTTTGGCTCCAAAAGCACGTACTGCTTTGGAATCTTTAGGGGTAACTGTTGCAGCTCCGGTTTCAACTGAGGAATCGGAAGAAGAAACCGACGAAGGAATTTAAAAAACTTGGTCTTGCAATAATTTTTATTGTATGTAATAATTGTTATAAAGGTTGGGAGCCTTATGGTATAAAGTTTTTATATGCCATATTTGAGTATTTAAAAACCCTAAAAGGATGAGTGTTTCACATTCATGAGCGAATTTAAGTTTAATTACGATTTTTTAAAGAAAAACGCAACACCCGGCAGCTGGCGTCGCGGTTATGAATATTTTCAAAAGGATATGATTCTGGAAGCATATCCTGAAAAAAACTTTTTCAAAGGTAAGGTAAAAGGGAATTATCAGGACTTTTATGTTACGGATTTAATCTTTAAAAAGAATAAAATTGAAGCCAGATGCAACTGTCCTCTAAAAGAGGAATGGTGTAAACACGCTGTTGCGATAGGGCTTAAAGCCATTGAAGACGGCGCGTATGAAAAGTGGATGTACGAAAAATACGAAGTTGTGCCGGATACATCAGATACAGACACTGCTCTTAGAGAAAAACCAAAAGGCAGCTATATATTCCACTTTAACCCTAAAAGACGACAGAACTTTTTCTCTATTCTGGTTAGAGACAGGTCTACAAATAAAATCGTGCGCTCGCTTGAAAGCATTTTAAGGGTGCTTATTGAACTTCAAAAAACAACCCCGGATTTTACTCTAAACGATGCGCAAAAAAATGAATTAGCACTTTTCCAAACAATGCTTAAAATCGCTAAGCAGGACAAAAAAGCCGGATGGTACGATATTCCGATTACAAAATTTGCTCCGGTATTTCCTTTAATGGCAGATTTGGAAGAAGTTCTTGACGAAAAGACTAAAGAACGTATTGAATTCAGAAATGATGTTTGGGAGTTGAATCTCGATGTTTCTACGACTAACCTCAACGGCGGGACAAACATTGTTCTGGAACTCTTCTGGACAAGACCTGATAAGGAAGGGATTTACCCGTTTGAAGAGGTTAAGTATTTTTCAAGACAAATTAAATGGGGAAGGTATAAAAATATTATTTTCCCGATTAATATCGCAATGAACGAGCTTCCGCAAAGTATAATAAAATCGACTTTTACAGACTTAAAAGAAGCTGACGGCGGTAAGTTTGTATATGAAGAACTTCCGCATTTGAAAGAAATAATGAATGTTACTATTGCGGAGAATATCAGCAAGCTTCTTTTAGACCATAAACCGCCTCTAAATGTTGTCAGTCTCGGTATTGATTATGACCAATCACTTAAGGCATCTTTGGAATTTGACTATTCAGGCGTCAGAGTTCCTTATACAAAAAGTAAGGACAAGTCGCCTTATATTTCAGTAAAGAGTCAGGAAGAAGACGGACTTGTATACTGGATTAAAAGAGATTATGAACACGAGCAGAGCGCGTATAATATGCTTCTTGCCTGCAAATTCGTTCCGATGCAGACGAACAACCTTGCTTTAGAAAAAGAAAATGCAATCGATTTTTACAATTACTATATCCAGCAGGCAGGCGAGGGTTGGAAGTTTGAAGAAAAAGACGACATGAATTTCTTTAAGCTTTTAAAAGAACCGTTCAAGATGTGTGCTAAGATTGATTTTTCAGAAGAATCTGCCGATAGTATGGAAATTCAGCTTTACGGTCAGGTAGGCGATGAGATTATCAATTTTGATGATATTTATGAAACAATTCAAAGCGGAGAAAAGTACGCTCGCGTAAGGAGTTTAGGTTTTGTTGAATATCCGGCTCAAAATATTTATCAGGTAATGCGTTCATTCAACTCTTTTGATGCATACAGAAACAACGATAATACTTTCCTTGTTAAAACTTATCGTGTAGGTTTGATTACGGAGCTTCAAAACCAGGGATTTGAACTTGTTATGAGCGAAAAGTTCCAGAAATTCTGGGAACAGATTTCTACATTCTCAACCACATCTGACGGAGTTGAACTTCCTAAAGGCGTTAATGCTGAATTCAGAGAATATCAGGTTAAAGGTTTCCATTGGTTGTGGTTCTTGTATCAGTACGGATTAAACGGAATTCTGGCCGATGATATGGGGCTTGGTAAAACATTACAGGCATTGAGCCTCCTGCAGAAGGCCAAAGAAGTTGACGGCCCTATGCCGACTCTGGTTATTGCTCCGACAACGGTTGTATTTAACTGGGAAGCCGAAATTCAGAAATTTACACCGGACTTAAGCTGTCTCAAGCTTTCCGGAGCTGACAGAAAAACTTTATTCAAGCATATTCCTGAGTACGATATTGTAATTACAAGTTACGCGCTTGTAAGGAGAGATATTGCTAAGCTTAAAAAGTATAATTTCAGATATATTATCTTGGATGAATCTCAGAATATTAAAAACGCAATATCACAGACAGCACAGGCAGTTAAGGAGCTTCAATCAGAACATAAGCTTGCACTATCAGGAACTCCGATTGAAAACAAACTTGAAGAATTGTGGTCAGTATTTGACTTCCTCATGCCGGGCTTCTTGTTTAATGTTGCGGAATTTAACTATCGATACGTTACACCGATTATGGAACGTCAGGATAAGACGGTTGAAAAACGCTTGAAACTTCAAATATTCCCATTTATCTTGAGACGTATGAAACGCGACGTTGCAAAAGACTTGCCGGATAAAGTTGAAAATATGGCATACTGTGAACTTACGGATGAGCAGAGAGACTTTTATCTGGAAGTTCTTGACAGTACAAAAGAAGAACTCTTTAAGAGCATTGAACTTAACGGGCTTGAAAAGAGCAGAATGTCTATCTTTTCAGCACTTCTCAGGTTGCGTCAGATTTGCTGCCATCCGAAGCTTTATGACAAAGACCATGTTAAAGGCGTCATGAAATCAGGTAAGTTTGAATACTTAAAAGGTATGCTGGAGCAGATTATTCAGGAAAAACACAGAGTTCTTCTGTTCAGCCAATTTGTAGATATGCTTGATATTATTAAGGGATGGCTCGAAAGAGAAGGCATACCTTATGAATATTTAACAGGTAAAACCAAAGACAGACAGGCTGCTGTTGAAAACTTCAACAACAATCCGAATATTCCGATATTCCTTGTAAGCTTGAAAGCCGGCGGCACCGGTTTGAACCTGACAGGCGCAGATTACGTAATCCACTATGACCCATGGTGGAACCCGGCTGTTGAAGATCAGGCTACAGACAGAGCTTACCGTATCGGACAAACTAAAAAAGTATTTGTATACAGACTTATTACTAAAAATACGGTTGAAGAAAAGATTCAGAAAATTAAAGGACGCAAGCGCGACCTTGTTGACAGCGTAGTTTCTATTGACAGAAATATTACAAAATCGCTTACAATGGAAGATATTAAAGATATCTTCTCTGTAGACTAAATTATTTTATTAAACCGTTCATTAATCTAAGCTTTGTGATGCGCGCGTCAAAAATTTCTTTGAAATTATCACTTAAGCCTAACAATTGCCTTTCATTGGAGTTGATATTTTTATACAAATTCTTCATTGCTCCAATGTACTTATTAGTATAATTAGTTTCATCTTTAAGATACATATGTGAGAGTATAGGCGGAGCTTTAGGTTCATTAGGATTTATAAGATAATTTAACACAACGGCAAGATCTGTTCTATGTAAGCCTAGAAGACAGGCCATATAATATTTACCTCTATCCATCAATTCAAAAAATTTAGGTAAATTTTCAAGAAAATTTTTATTCTCCAGATTCCTCTCCTCCATTGACAACTTGGATGCAAGAGGCGGGGTGAAAATTGGCATATTAACCTTGAGTTTAAAATTAAAATATTCTAAGCCGTTTTCGTAACACTTTTGGGCATAGTCAGAATCCGTGTTGGCTTCGGCACGCAAATCAATAATTGTTTCAATACCGGACTCTTTCAATTCTTTTAATATTTCCGGCTTTTGGTTTGCAAGAGTTACACCTCGAATAGAGTTTGAATCAATTAACCTGAAATGAGAAATATTTAGTGCCTTTATTCTGGCAATATCAACTCCGCCTGTTGTCTTAACAAACTCATCAATATGCAAAGGTTTGCGTACAGGCGTATGAGAATCAGGGCCTTTAAAATTTAACGGTTTTACTGCAGGTATGCTTAAAATCTTCATACTCAATAAAAACCGCTAAAAATATTTTTTGCTATTTTTCTTTAACAATCATAAAAGATTTAAGAGCCCTGCCGGTTCCGCCGCCTTCTTCATTTGAAACTACATTAATTTTCTTGTAATTCAAAGAAGTAGAGCTTCCGCCATCAAACGCCATAGCATTATCAAGCTCATATTTCAAACACAAATCTCTTGCCTCATAGATATCCATAGGATGTTCATTTGTAACAATAAAGATGTGCATTTCCTGCTTTCCTTTATTTGTCTTTATCCCGACAATAGTCCTCGGAGTTTTATGTAAGACAGATGCAGTTTCTCTTATTATATTACCCTCAGCATCTTTTACAATAAAAAACTCCTCCTCCAGTCTCAAGTTTGGTACAAGCTGAGGTCCGCCTTGCGCAGATGTTATTATAGAGCACAAAAAATCTACTTTAGAATTGTGAGGTGCTATTTCATACTTGAGCTTTCCGTCGCAATCCATTATTCTAAACTCAGACCTGTTTAATATCTTCTGCAAATTAAGGCGCATAACAGGATTGTTCATAAGATTCTCATTAAAAATAGGATCTTCGATTGTTTGTGTATCATTTATTATGTATGATATTGATTTTTGGTTTACCGGATCAAAGAAACCGGCATTAATCGTCAGCAATGAAGCAGACTTATTATGCGCCTCCTTATTTGTTATAAGACTTGGTGACGATATGAACTGTATCTGCTTCATTATCTTGTCGCCTGTAAGAACGAAGTGATAGATTCCCTCCTCATAAGTCATATTTATAGGCCCTGCAAAAGCTGCCCCCATAAATAATAATAAACTCAAAAATACCCAAAATTTTTTCATCATAAGTCCCTCGATTTGTAAAACGCTATTATGGCACACAGAAACGCAGCCGGTGGGAACGCTGCCGTTATAAACGGATGAAGCACCCCCTTTTCTGCCAGCAAGTCAAAGAATGGCAGAGTTATATAGTAAACAAAAATACACCCGATTGCAATTGTAAACCCGATTAATCTCTGCTCACGAGGCTTGCTAAAGCCCAGCAAGCATCCCATTACAGCAAGAAGTACACAAACAAACGGATGGAAAAACCTTTGTAGATACTTGTTAAACATCAGCCTATAGTCTTCATCAAGGTTTTCCTTTTTAAGCAGGCTGACGTAATATCTTAAATCTTTGTTATTAATATCACGGTCACGTTTGGTTGAATTAATCATAATAGTATAAGCATCTTCTGCAGGCTCACCGTTCAAAATATCAACTCTGTCTTTTTTGGTAATTCTTTTAAAAATACCTTCTTCATTAATATCATACGATGTTACATCATTCAGCACCCAGCTAGAGTTACCGTTTTCATCAACCCCTTTATGTCCGACTTTTGCCACGAGAATATTTTCCAGTCCATGCAAATCGTCAAACACCTGTTTAGAGAAATTCAATACAATAACATCCGTCATTTCATTTTCGAAAAATCTCGAGACAATAACTGCCTGCTCAGGATGATTATTCTCATCCTTCTTAGTATAAATATACTGTGTAAGCATACTTCCGCCTCTTATTTCCTGCAATTTCTGGCAGGAATACGGAATCCATTTATCATAAGTTACAAAACATAAATACGTAACAATAAGGCTCAACACAAAAACAGGGGCCAAAATCCTTCCAAAGGACATACCGACAGCTCTGAAGATTGTAAGCTCCGAATCCTTACTAAGCTTATCAAAAGTAAACAAAGAACCCAGCAAAAGCCCTACAGGGAAAGCTTTACCAAAGATTTTCGGAAGCTCATACACAAGAACAAGAACGCCTGTTTTTACAGTATATTCATGCGCAAGAATTTTCTTTATTGTATTCAGAAGCATCTCCGGCGCTATCCAAACAATTGTAAACAACAATATTGCAACAATTGTCGTAATCAAAACCTGAGTAAAAATATACCTGTCATATACCGTAAAAAGTTTCTTCATTCTACAGTTTGAAATCCTTTCCTAAATAAAATTCTTTAGCAACAGGATCATTTGCAACATCAACACTTTTTCCTTGAATTTTAATTTTACCGTCAAAAATTACATACGCTCTGTCTGTAATCGAAAGCGTAGCCTTAGGGTTGTGGTCCGTAATCAATACTCCAAGCCCTTTTTCTTCGGAAATTTTTCTGATATTATCCTTAATCTCGCCGATTGCAATAGGGTCAATACCGGCAAACGGTTCGTCCAGAAGCATAAAATCAGGACTTGCAGCAAGCGCTCTTGCAATTTCTACACGTCGTCTTTCACCGCCGGAAAGCGCAACTGCCGGAGATTTTCTCAGTTTCATTACACCAAATTCCGTCAAAAGCTCTTCCAGTTTCTGTTTTTTCTCATCAACCGTCAGCTTGTCATTCATTTCCAACACAAGTTTAATATTATCTTCTACAGTCAGTTTCCTGAAAATCGAGTTCTCTTGTGGTAAATACCCGATACCTTCCTTTGCCCTCAAGTTCATAGGCCAGGTTGTAATATCTTTATCGTCTATAAAAACACTTCCCGTATTGGGCTTAACTAAGCCTACAATCATATAAAATGTTGTGGTTTTCCCGGCTCCATTCGGCCCCAGAAGACAAACGACCTCACCTTTATCCATAAAGAAGGATACATCATTTACAACACTTCTGTCACCGTATATTTTAACCAGATTTTTTGCTTCTATTCTCATCTGAGCTCCCCGTTTTTTTGTATAATACTACAAAAATACGTCTTAATATACCTGAGACAGATTGTAAATTTTTGTAACAAATCTTCTCTTATCCCTAAAGTTTTATATAAATATGCCGTATATATTATTAAAAATACAATTAATTAGGAGAAAAAAATGAGCGGATTTCAGGGTATCAACCAGTTTGGAAGTTTAACGGTAAACGGGCAAAAATTAACTTTTGAGGACTTTGACAAAGATAAAGACGGAAAAGTTACTCAGGAAGAGTATGATGCACTGCTTAAAGAAGTTGAGTTGGACAGCGTTGAACTATCCTCTATAGACAAAGACGGTGATAAAACCCTTTCGGAAGAAGAATTTGAAATCTATGAGCAAAAACTCCTTATGCAGGATGCCGTAAATGAAATGAAAAGCACAATAAGTACAGACTTTTCGGGCAGCAAATCTCAGTATTTACCGGAGGTAACAGAATACTTAAAAGACTATATTAACGGATATGCACTCACTTATGTCGGCGAAGTTTCAAGTATGGCAGAAGACTTTAAGACCTCCTTGCCTGCAAAATACGAAGAGATAAAGCAGGAGGTTCTAAAAAACGATACTTCAAGCATTAAGTCACAGGTTCTTGACGATATAATAAACGAAATTGCAGCAGAAAGAATTGTTCAAGAGGATGGTACGGAACTTCCTTCATACAAGAATTCCGAAATTCAAACTCTCGGGAAAAGATTAGAAGCTGCTGCGGATGTTTATATGCAGAATTATACAGGAGCTAATTTACAAACAGATTTGACACGCTATTTGCAAGATTATATGAACAAATCTGATTCGGAAAGATTAGCAGATTCCGTTTCCGGCTATAGAGAAGTTGCGGATTCGTTAGGAATTTATATTGATTCCGACGAGCTTGTAACACTCAAGGAAGCCGCAAAAGAATTTTTAACAAGTGCGCTTGAAAATGGCATGTACATAACACTCGGTGATACAACAATAACATCTGAAGGTGCAATCACAACCGCTTTAGCAAACTTTACTGATGCACAGGAATTAAATGCTGCAATGGAAACAGTCTTTAATTCTCTTAGCACAGAAGCGCTGAAAACAGCAGTAAAAAATATGCCGGCAGCAGAAGCTGCACCAGGCCTTGAATCAGTTGCCTCAGCTGCACCTGAAACAACAAATTCAACCGGTATTACAGGAGCAGATTATAAGATAGATCTTGATAGTATTAACTGCGACTACATCAGAGGATATAGGAATAACGGTCAGATTTCGGCTCGTTCTTATTCCTGGTATGGCGGTGTAGAAAAAGCACAAAACGAAGTTTACAACAAAGCAACAAAACTTTTACAGGCCGATAATATTAAAAATCAGGTTCTTACTGCATTTAATTCTATGGTGACAGAAAAAGGTATTGGTTTTGACGGTTTGGAAACTATCTTTGAAAATGTATACAACCAGTCAATAAGTGATACCTTAAACAGCGGTATAATAACAACGACCGGAGACAACTGGTGGTGGCATAATGTACAATCTAATGTAGACATTAAGTCAATGGTAGATACATTCCTTGTAGTATTTAATGAAAATATTGCAAAAGCTGTTGACGATATGAACAGTTCTAATAAGGATATGGATTTGCAAGACATTGATTACGAAGTGATGGCAAGTGACAGACAGAGCTCCAAATTTGTAGAATCAATGAAAAATAACAGCGAATATTCTGTTTCAAACTATGGGCCAAGAGTACAAAATCAGATTAGTAACATGCTTGAGAGATTAAGATCTCAATTATTAAGCAAATCTTATGCAATGTGCTCCGCAAACAGTATAGATTTTGATATGAATACATTTAGCACGACTTTTGAAAATGCAAAAAATCTTGCTATAAATACAGGCATTACTCCGGGAAGATACTTCTATCAGGTTACTGTAAATCCGCAAGAGATTGTCAGTGCATTTACTGAGAATTTCTCAACAAACTATGCTGCCTGGGTAAACGGCGAAACTAACGCTGGAAAAGAAACGACCACAAAAGAGCAAGAAGAACTGATCGCATAAGACAAAATTTCATCTAATACGCAAAAACTCCCTAATTAAGGGAGTTTTTGCGTATTTATATTTTTTATATTATAATCAAAATGGAATAAAATGTAGTATTATAAATGGAAGCATCCGGCTTTCGAGTAGCCGGAGAAAGAAGGAAAAATGATACCTGAAACAAAAAGTTTTCAACTTGAGATTGGCGGAAAAACGGTTACGGTAGAAACCGGCAAGTATGCTCAATCAACAAACGGCAGTGTTACTGTTCGCTGCGGCGATACAATGCTTTTTGTACACTGCGTTGTAAGCAAGGAGCCAAGAGTCGGAATTGACTTCTTCCCCCTGCTTATTGATTACGAAGAAAGAATGTCTGCAATAGGACGTATCCCGGGCGGTTACAACCGTACAGAAGGCAAGGCAAGCGACAAGGCTATTCTTATATCACGTTTGATTGACAGACCTATAAGACCACTTTTCCCAAAAGGATATAGAAATGATATTCAAATTGTAGCTCAGTTATTCAGTTACGATCAGCAAAACCAGCCTGATACTTTGGCGATGCTCGGGGCATCTTGCGCGTTGATGCTTTCAGGAGCCCCTTTTGAAGGCCCTATCGGTGCTGTAAGGGTCTCAAAACTTGATGGACAGCTTATTGCTAACCCGACTCATCAACAGGCAGATAAATCTGATTTGGACATCGTTGTAGCCGGAACTCATGACAGTGTAATCATGGTAGAGGCAGGATGTAAATTTGTTACAGAAGACGATATTATGGAAGCTGTTGAGTTTGCTCAAGGTGAAATCAGAAAACAATGCGATGCTCAGGTTGAATTCGCAAAAGCTTGCGGAGTTGTTAAGGAAGAATTTGTTAATCCTTATGACACAACGGAGCTTAAAAATATTATTGACGAAGTTGCTCACGATATGATTTTTGATGCTTATCACAACTTTGACAGAACTTATAGACAGGAAAAATTGGAAGAAGCTAAAAAATTGGTTAAAGAAAAGGTTGAAGCTCTTCCTGAAGACCATTACATTCATCAAATCATTGAAGAAACAGGTATTGACTTTGTTGCAGAAGAGTTCAAGGCAGCAGAAAAGAAAATTATGCGTGCCATGATTCTTGATGAAGGTGTAAGAGCTGACGGCAGAAAACCGAATGAAGTTCGTCCTATCTGGTGTGAAGTTGGTGTAATTCCAAGAGCTCACGGTTCTGCGGTGTTTACAAGAGGACAAACTCAGATTCTTTCGGTTGCAACTCTGGCAGGCCCTGGCATGAAACAGGAACTTGACGGAGTTGATCCTGAAACCGAAAAAACATATATGCACAAATATATTTTCCCGGGTTTTTCAGTTGGCGAAGTTAAGCCTTTGAGAGGACCGGGAAGACGTGAAGTGGGACACGGAAACCTTGCAGAAAGAGCAAATGTTCCGGCACTGCCTTCACAAGAAGAGTTTGGCTACACTATTCGAGTTACTTCCGATGTACTTGAATCAAACGGTTCTACATCAATGGGTTCTACTTGCGGTTCTTCTATGGCTTTGATGAACGCAGGTGTTCCTGTTAAATGTATGATAGGCGGCGTTGCAATGGGTATGATAACGGAACCGGGCAGAGAACCGGTTGTATTAACCGATATCCAAGGTATTGAAGACTTTTTAGGTGATATGGACTTTAAAGTTACAGGTAATGATGACGGAATTACAGCTCTTCAAATGGATATGAAGGCTAAAGGTATCGCAAATGAGACTTTAAGAAGAGCTTTGGCTCAAGCAAAAGAAGGCCGACTTCATATTCTTGGAGAAATGAGAAAAGTTATTTCTAAACCGGCAGATCATCTGTCTCCGTTTGCGCCAAGCATAACAACAATGACAATTCCTGTTGAAGATATCGGAACTGTTATCGGACCTGGTGGAAAACAGATTAGAGCTATTATTGACGCATCCGGTGCTGAAATTGATATTCAGGACAGCGGTGTTGTTACAATAACCTCAAATGACCAAGAAGGCGCGGCTATTGCTAAGAAAATGATTAAAGACTTAACATTCAAGCCGGAAGTCGGTATGGTTATAAAAGGTAAAGTTGTACGAATTATCCCTATTGGAGCCTTTGTAGAGCTCGGCGGCGGAAAAGACGGTATGGTTCACATATCTCAAATCTGTCAGGAAAGAATAGAAACGATTGAGCCGCATGTAAATATCGGTGATGAAGTTATTGTTAAGGTTATAAAAATTGATGACAAGGGCAGAATTAACCTGACAATTAAAGGTGTTACCGAAGAGGATAAAGCAAAATTAAACGCATAAAACTTACAAGATAAAAGTTTAGGCGCTGTCTTATAGACAGCGCCTAAACTTTTTCTCGCTATTGTGAAATTTCTTCTACACCCTCATCCGAAACAAATTGAATCCCGAATTTTGCTCTAAACAGATATCTTACAGTATTGCTCTGGATCTCGTACATCATCTTATTAAATAAATCATAAGCCTCTTTTTTATACTCAATAAGCGGATCTTTTTGACCGTAAGCTCTGAGACCGATACCGTCTTTCAACATATCAATGTTATGAAGATGATCTATCCATTGATTGTCTACAACACGCAAGAGAATATCTCTCTCAAGTGAGCGCATTATATTATTTTCAGAGAAAACTTCCTGTTTTTCAAATGATGGATCGTACTGTTCGGAGATTGTGTTATAAAAACCGATAATCTCTTTTTCGTGTTCTTTGTATGCATTCTGTGCAGCATCTTTCAGAGAATCATAAATTCTGGAGAATCTATAATTTTTAATATCATCAACAGAGATATATGAAAGCTGCGGAATTGTTGAATGCAGCTCTTTTACAAGAGTTTCCAAATCTTGAGGTACATATTCCTCCGGATTCATCTCCGGCGTGATATAGCTTTTTAGAAGCCTGTCAATTTCTCTGTCTATCATATATTCAATATCAGATCTTAAATCTTTTCCTTCAAGGACTTTCTTTCTCTGAGCGTAGAATTTTTCTCTCTGAATATTCATAACATCATCATACTGAAGCACATTTTTACGAATATCAAAGTGATATGTTTCGACTTTTTTCTGGGCCGACTGAATTTGCTTTGTAATAAGCCCAGATTCAATAGCCATATCATCTTCAACGTTAAGCATATTCATCAAACCTGTAATTTTATCGCCGCCGAATATTCTCATTAAATTGTCTTCGAGTGAAAGGAAAAACCTGGTAGAGCCCGGATCACCCTGTCTTGCGGCACGGCCTCTAAGCTGGTTATCAATTCTTCTGGACTCATGTCTTTCTGTTCCGATAACGTGAAGTCCTCCGAGTTCTACAACTTTTGCGTGTTCTTTTTCTGTAATTTCCCGGGCATCTTTAAGAGCTTCATTTTTTATTTCTTCATAGTTTGCACTGTCAGGTGTTACTCCGTTTTTATCCAGCGCCTCTTTTGCGAGAAATTCTGCATTACCGCCCAATAGAATATCTGTTCCGCGGCCTGCCATATTTGTTGCTATTGTAACAGCTCCTACACGTCCGGCTTGTGCAATAATATAAGCTTCTCTTTCGTGCTGCTTTGCATTCAACACATTATGTTTTATACCCTTTTGCTTTAAAAGAGAAGATATGTATTCTGATTTTTCGATACTTACAGTACCTACCAGCACCGGACGTCCAAGTTTGTGCTGCTCAATAATATCATTAACAACAGCGTTATATTTAGCCTTTTCAGTTTTATATATAACATCCGGATAATTAATCCTTATATCAGGTTTATTGGTTGGAATAACCGTGACTTCAAGGTTATATATTTTTCCGAATTCTGCTTCTTCCGTCATAGCAGTACCGGTCATGCCTGACAGTTTTGGATATAGTCTAAACAGGTTCTGAAAAGTAATACTTGCAAGAGTCTGTGTCTCGTCTTGGATTTCAACCCCTTCCTTCGCTTCAATTGCCTGATGCAGACCGTCTGACCAACGCCTTCCAGGCATTAAGCGTCCGGTAAATTCGTCAACTATAACTATTTCGCCGTCTTTTATAACATAGTCCGTGTCTTTGATAAACAATTCTTTTGCCTTGAGAGCATTTAATAAATCGTGTGCGTACTGGTTGTTAATATCAAATAAATCCTTACATCCTATAATTTCTTGTGCTCTATCAATACCATCTTCTGTAAGGATTACGTTTTTATTCTTTTCGTCAACCTCATAATCCTTATTTTTCTCCAGCTGAGGAGCAACTTTTGCCATCAATGTATAAGTATCAGCGGATTTTTCAACGCGTCCGCTTATGATAAGAGGGGTTCGGGCTTCATCAATCAAAATACTGTCAACTTCATCGATAATTGCGTAGTTAAAAGGTCTTTGAACGAGCATTTCTTTAGATGCCGCCATATTATCTCTAAGATAATCAAACCCGAACTCGTTGTTTGTGCCGTACGTAATATCGCAGGCATAGGCGGCACGTTTGCGGTTAAACTCGTCTGCATCGTGCTGATTGGAGAGAATAACGCCGACGCTTAGGCCTAAAAATTTATAAATCTGCCCCATCCATTCGCTGTCACGTTTTGCAAGATAATCGTTAACGGTTACAACGTGAACACCTTTCCCCGTCAGGGCATTTAAGTAAGCCGCAAGCGTTGCTACAAGAGTTTTACCTTCACCGGTTCTCATCTCCGCAATATGACCGTTATGAAGAAAATATGCTCCGATAAGCTGTACATCAAAATGGCGCATGTTAAGAACTCTTTTACCTGCCTCACGAACAGTTGCAAAGGCTTCAGGAAGAATTTTGTCTAAAGCTTCTTTTTCCAAAATCCTATCAGCTTTTTCATTATCCGAAGTCGGACGTTTGGACAGAATTTCTTTAAATTCGTCAGTCTTGGCTCTGAGCTGTTCGTCCGTCAGTTTTTCAAATTCAGGTTCCAAAGCGTTTATATGGTCAATAATGCCCATTATTTTTTTTATCTTCTTTTCATTAGCGTCGCCTAAAAGTTTTAATAAAAAATTTATCATAATAATCCTCTCCAATTAATAAATATAATAACATAAATATGAAAAAATAGGATTATACAGGCTGTTAAACCAATGTTGTTAAATTTTGTAAATCGGACTAGCAAAATATATTATTTTGAGGTTTAAATAAATATACAAAAGAAAGGTAGATGGTAATGCAAATAACTAAGATAAGTGTAAATCCTGTACATAATGCTAATCAAAGACAAATTACAAAAAAAGATATCAGCTTTCAAGGTCAGAAACAAAAACTGATAAAAAGGGGTTTAGAGCTTGGCGGAACTCTTTCTGCCGGTGCCCTGTTTATGTTAGCTCAAAACGAGGTTAAAACTCCTTCTGCTATCGTTAATGAATTTTATGAAAATGAAAACAAAAAATTAGGACATAACAGAGCGAATTTTCATCTGAAAAGATTTTCCGAAGAAGAGAAATATGTAATAGGCAGACATTTTGATAATATTGATATGCATCCTACCGCTTTTAGAAGAATAATAGACGCAAAAAATGATGATAACACATTCAGATTTGGCGCAGAAGACTCTGTCTCCCTCTTTTACGATGCAGGAGAGGAAATAGAAAATTTTCCGGAAGTTTTTAAAAAAGTCCTCAAAACAAAGGATAAAGATGGTGAAAACAGGTTTGATTACAAAGATTGCGTTCTATTAATGAAAAATGCAGAGTTGTTTAATAACTACCCAAAAGCATTTGACTTAACTCTGGCAATTCAAGAATTGGATGCGGAGGAGTGCAGAAAATTAATCTTAAATTTTGGAGAAAGTATTGAGAATAATCCGCAAATACTCGTTGAGTCTTTGCAGACAACACAAGATTGTAAAGAGGATGAGAATTATTATAAGGTTTTATCAAATACCGTTGACAAAAAAATAAAAGAGAAGGAGGCGTGGAGATTTCCCGGCCCCAAAGATTTTGCACAGGACAAAACTCAAAGAGATGACGCAGCAAATGAAAATTTATCACCGGAAACAAATAAAACAGATGTAGAAAATGCAGGCAAACTTACAAGCGAGAAAGACGTTGATGTTCAGGCTGAAACAAAACCCTCAAAAGGAAATGTTTTTTCCTATAAAGATGAGAATGGGAACACGTTTGTAAAAATGACTATTGACAACTTACCTGTAGACAATGTTAATTTAGATGATGTCATCATTATTAACAAATATGACTAAAAATCAATATAACTATTTTGAAATACGGATTTAGTCTGTAGTCCACTTTTTAGGGTCAAACTTTAAATCCGTAATACGCATTTTGAGGCTTTTTAGATACGGCTCAAATTTCTTAAGGAGGACAACTTTATATAAAGACAATTCCTGAGCCACAATATGGTTTTCACACGCGATTACCATAATTCCGCCGAAGGTCATTGAATACGGTTTTGAACGTTTTTTGAATTTTGAAGGTACAATTTTATCCCAGAAGCTGTACAGATTTGTCCGTGTAATTGCTTTTTTCAACTGCGGATTATCCATCATAGAACTTATTACTGAATCTACCCCTTCAAAATCTGTATAAAGAACTTTCTTCATTAAATCCCTATCTTTATGGTAATATTTTAATATGAGTTGTAACTTAGATGATATCATAAAATCTTCCGGAAAGATACTGCTGTTATCACACATGAACCCTGACGGAGATACATTGGGGTCTATGTGCGCTATGTACAGTATGATTTATCACAGGTTTAAGAAAAAAGCGGATATGAACGTCGTATCAAATATCCCTTTTAATTACAAATTTTTGCCAAATATTGATTTAGCGCAGAGATATTATGACAAATCTCTTGTGTATGATTTAGTAATAACCCTGGATGTTGCGGCAATAGACAGGGTTATGGATTCAAAAATATTCTTTGATAAGGCAAAATGTACAATAAATATCGACCATCACAAAACAAATCCCGGATTTGGCGATTATCAATTAATTGAGCCTGAAGCAAGCTCTTGTGGGGAAGTTTTGTACAATTATTTTAAACAGAATAACTGGACAATTGATAAAGATTCTGCTATATGCTTATATACGGCAATAATGACAGATACGGGAAATTTTAGGTTTGAAAATACTTCGGCCAATGTTTTCAGGGCGGCGGCAGATTTGGTCGAGGCCGGGGCAAATCCGAATTATATATACAAACAGTGTTATGAGACAAAGACTAAAAACTTCGTAATGTTTCAGAATTACTGCGTTAATAAGTCAGTGTTTCTTGAAGATAATAAAATTGCATATACAACGGTTTATAAAAAAGATTTGGAAAAATTCTCTGCAGGAGATGATTATACTGACGGTATTGCAGAAACATTAAGAGCAATCGAGTCTACGGAAGTCTCCTTTGTGTTAAAGGAAGTTGATACCAGACTCACCAAAATTTCTATGAGAAGCAAGGGGGTTGATGTTGCAAAAATCTGTTCTAAATTTGGTGGCGGCGGACATACCTTTGCTGCCGGATGCACTATTAAAGCAAACATTGAGGATTCCGCAAAAAAACTGTTAAAAGAGATTAAGCTGTGAAAATAAGATTTAAATTTAGAACACTCAGAAATATCATCAAGTCCGTTGTAGAAAATGATTTTTTCGGCATGGCAGCAGAGATGGGCTTTATGCTTGTTATAGGTATTTTCCCTTTTATGCTTTTTCTTACTGCACTTTTTGGATGGCTGGGGAAGCATTCGTTTATGAATCCTGTTTTCGTATTTCTCCAGCAAATTATTCCAAATGACGTATTGAATTTGATAGAAACCGTTCTGAATGAGGTTTGGTTTTTCACTAAAGGCGGACTTGTTGCAACAATAGGATTCTGCATAACGGTAATTCTTTCAACAAATGCTCTTGCGATTGTATTAAAAGGCCTGAACAGAGCGTACAAAGTCGAAGAAACACGCTCGTTTTTATATACAAGACTTCTTTCCTTAGTAATGGTTTTTGTAAATGCTCTTGTCTTGTTTCTCAGTATTAATTTAATTATTTTTGGAAAAGTTATTATTAAGTTTTTGGTTACATATATCGGTCTTGCTGATCATCTTGGGAACATAATGCTTTTAATCCGCTGGCCTATTGCATTTATTGCTTTATACTTAATGGCATATCTCCATTACTACATTTTACCGGATTTAGGCGGAAAGGAGAAATTAAGGCGCAGAAGTGCGCTTCCGGGGACGCTCTTTTTCTGTGTTTCTTGGCTGTTAGGCTCGTGGGGTTTTTCGGTATATATCAACAACCTTCATACGTACAATTTTGTATACGGTACCATCGGAGGGTTTGCAGTATTAATGGTTTGGCTGTATTATACATCTATATTGATTCTTATCGGTGGTGAGATTAACTCTCAGCTCTATAATAAACTGGAGCGTTGTGAATCTATCAAATCCAAAAGAAAAGGGCATGCCTTGTGATAACAAGATTTAGAGAATATTTAGAGTTTCTGGACAAGAAGCTTGCTAAGATGTTTGACTCGCAAAAGCCTTTTATAAAATGCAAAGAGGGTTGTGCTTATTGCTGCAAAGAAGGCGAGTACCCCATGTCCGAGCTTGAATACATTAATTTAATGTTTTATTACAATGAGCTGGAAGATTCCATAAAAGACAAAGTAAATGAAAATATAGCCTCTTTGCTTGAAAAATCCAGAGAAAAAATGTACGAATGTCCGTTTTTGGTTGACAACAGGTGTACCGTTTACCCTGCAAGAGCGGTTATTTGCAGAACATTCGGTCTTATTTCCTATGACGATAAGGATAAAAAAAGAATCCCGTTTTGTGTAGAGCTGGGACTTAATTATGCAGAGGTGCATGACAAGGAGCAGAAGATAATTATCGGAAAGACAATTGACGGATGTGAACCGGCTGCATTTAACATTACACGAAAATTTCTTATAAGCCCTAAGTTTGAAAAAGAATTTGATATTTTCTTCGGTGATGACAAACCTCTTATTGAATGGCTGGAAGAAGAGTTTAAAGACTAGCCTGTTCTGTCAGTTTGTTAAAATTATCAAGATATGTCTGCGCAAGTTTGTCTTTATTGAGTTGTTTATACACATAAGCAAGGTTATAGTGAAACTCCGGTACATCGGATTTTAACATAATAGCTTTATTAAGGTTTGACTTTGCCTTGTTTAACTCGCCGAGCTTAATATATGTGCATGCCAGATTATAAAAAACAAAAGGATTTTCTTTATTTAAAGAAGCAGCCTTCTTATAATTTGAGACAGCCATATTATATTGACCGTTATCAGCATAGTTGTTTGCAAGATTATAGTAGGCCTTGTAGAACTTTTTATCAACATTAATTGCCTTCTGGTACATAAAAATTGCATTGTCTCTTTCACCTTTGTCATCCAAAAGGTTTCCCAACAACAGCCAATCCTGTGCAGTTCTGTCATTTTCATTAATTTGAAGCAAAAGCTCCATTGTTTTGTTGAAATTGTTATCACTGTAAAATGCCGTTGCCTGCTGCGACAGCTCCTCCGGCGTTATGGCAAAACAACTTAAATTTAGCGCTATAAACAATGTTGCAATCAATGTTTTTTTCATACTAAAATTATATGTAAAAACGTTAAAATTAGCAAATATTTGGCTTCAAATCCCTCTTATGCTAAATTAATAAAGACGGAGGATACACAATGCTTAAATCTATAATCTTAGCCGCAGGAAAAGGTACAAGGATGAAATCCGATACACCGAAAGTGTTACATACAATTTTTGATAAATCGCTTGTTGAATATGTTATAGAGGCCGTAAACAATACCGGACTTATTGACGAGAACTATATTATAGTGGGTCATCAAGCAAGGCAGGTTGAAGAGTACATAAACAAAAATTGCAGAAATTCAACCTGTATACTTCAAATGCCGCAGCTGGGAACAGGGCACGCTGTGAGTATGGCAAGAGCTGAACTTAGAGACTACGAAGGAGAGGTTATTATTCTTTGCGGAGATACTCCTCTTATAACAGCTGAAACATTGAAAGACTTTATTGTTTTTCACAAATCAAAAAATTCTGACTTAACCGTCATGAGCGCTATTATGGAAAATCCTGCAAATTACGGCAGAATTATAAAGAATTATGACGGTACGCTGAATTCTATTGTCGAGGAAAAAGATGCTACTGAAGAAGAAAAACTTGTTAATGAGGTTAATGCAGGTATATACTGTCTTAATTGGGGAAAAATACGACAGGCGTTTTCCGAGCTTCAGAATAATAACGCTCAGGGAGAATATTACCTGACAGATATTGTAAAGTGGGCAAACTCTAAAAAGTTCTCCGTAAATTCTTATACAATAAAAAATAATGAAGAAATCTTCGGAATAAATTCTAAAGCAAATCTTGCGGAGGCCGCGAAATTAATGAATAAAAGGATAATAAACAAACACCTTGAAAACGGAGTTACAATCATTGACCCTGCGACAACCTGGATAAGCCCGGATACGGTAATCGAAAGCGATACGGTAATTTATCCCTCCTGCTATATAAACGGAAAAAATAAAATAGGCAGGAATTGCAAAATCGGCCCATTTGCGCACCTGAGAGGTGATGTTGTATTAGAAGATAATGTAAAAATAGGAAACTTTGTTGAGGTTAAAAAGACGACTATAAAATCCCATACAAATGCTTGCCATCTGACATACTTAGGAGACAGTGAAATCGGCTCAGGGGTAAATATCGGGGCAGGTACGATTACTGCAAATTATAACCCACTCACAAAAGAAAAGAGTAAAACAATTATTAAAGACAATGTAAAAATCGGGTCAAACTCTGTGCTCGTTGCTCCGGTAACAATTGAAGAGGGGGCAAACGTAGGTGCGTTAAGCGTTATAACTAAAAATATCCCGGCATGGGCACTTGCAATAACAAGAGCTCCTTTAAGGATTGTAGAAAACTGGGTTAAAAGCAATACTAATCACTAAAACGGTATTTAATAAGCGCAAAAATAGCCTGGACACCATCTTTCCAGGTTATTTTTTTGCCCTCCTTCGTTTTTCTTGCATTATAAGAGATTGGGACTTCCATAAAACGTGTACTCTTTTTCTTTAATATTTTGGCGGTAATTTCAGGTTCAAAGTCAAAACGGTTTGATTTTATTGTTATTCCTTTGATTAAATCTGCCCTAAAAGCTTTGTAACAGGTTTCCATATCTGTAAGGTATGTACCATAGAGAATCCTTGTCATATAAGTGAGCGTAATATTTGCAATATAGCTTAAAAGCAAAAATTTTCCACTGTTTCTTGTATCAGCTAATCTTGACCCGTAAACAACATCGGCAGAATTTGTCATAATTAAATGTACTAAGGGTTTGTAATCTTTTGGATTATATTCTAAATCCGCATCCTGAATGATAATTATATCCCCGGTTGCAGACATAATTCCGGTTCTTAAAGCGGCCCCTTTTCCCATATTTCTCTGGTGGTATAAAATCTTATAAGGCATTGTTTTATAAAGTTCTATTGTTCCATCAGTTGAACCGTCATCAATAAGTATAATTTCTTTTTCTAAGCCGAAATCAACCTCTTCTATTTGTTTTAAGATTTGAGGCAAAGAGTCCTTCTCGTTATAAACCGGTATTAATATAGAGATTTTATCCATTTTGGTCATATATTTTTTACCCCTCCCCTTTGCCAAAATATAAGTTTTATTATATCATTATAATACAAACATAAAAGAGAGAGTGTTCGATGACTTTAGAAAACTTTATTTATGAGTCAATGTCAGAAATACTCAATGGCGAGTATGAAGAAGTTAAACAAAGTATAATTAAACATAAAGAGATATATCAGGATGATACAGCAATTTGTCTGACGCTGATGGCATTAATAGCTTTTCTGAAAAAAGACTACGATAATTTTTATCAATTTATGAATGATACTGCTTTTTTGACAGAGCAGACCAAAGACCCTGTAACGCATATTTTTCATGAAATGATACTGGGCTTTGTTAATTTTAGCGAAAAAAATACAACCCTGTATGCCATTAATTATAATAAAGCTAGAAAACTTTCTATCAAAAATCAAAAGACAGATTTCTTTGAAAAGCTTAATTCAATGTTAAAATGTCCGCCCATAAGTCACTACGGAAGCCACAGTACGCAAACAAAGGATCCGTTAATATCTCTTGTTAATATTGGACAGGCGGTTGCGGCAGAAAAAAATATTGATTCCTTAATTAAAACTATAGCAGAAGAGACAAAAACCGCTCTTAATGCTGACAGGTGCACGGTTTTTCTGTATGACAAAGAGCACAATGAACTTTATTCAAAAGTCGCGACAGGTCTGGACACTAAAGAATTAAGGATTCCTGCAGACAGGGGGATCGCAGGGCATGTTGTACAAACCGGCGAAACTATTAATATAAAAGATGCGTACAATGATAAGAGATTTAACTCTGATGTTGACAAACAGACAGGCTATAAGACTAAAACAATACTCTGTATGCCGATAAAAAACTATAATCAGGAAATAATAGGTGTTTTTCAGGTTCTTAACAAATTTGATGAATATTTTACTCCGGATGATGAAGACCTGCTTGTAGCAATAGCGTCGAGCGCCGGTATATCTTTAGAAAATGCACGACTCTTTGAAAGACAGCAAAAACTCTTAGAGGAACAAAAAGTTATTTTAGAC
Organism: Candidatus Gastranaerophilales bacterium; assembly: GCA_944324435.1. Taxonomy (GTDB): domain Bacteria; phylum Cyanobacteriota; class Vampirovibrionia; order Gastranaerophilales; family Gastranaerophilaceae; genus CAG-196. The sequence goes on along the minus strand of CALUWH010000007.1, from coordinate 47,879 downwards.
AGTTTTATAGACACTCTTGCGGCTTCAATCGATGCAAGAGATAAAATAACGGCAGGTCATTCTTCCAGGGTTAGAATGTTTGCAACTCTTATAGCCCAGGAATTTGGGATGGAAAAGCATGATTTGTATGTGCTTGAAAAAGCCGCGGCTCTTCATGATATAGGAAAAATTGGCATAAGAGATTCTGTTTTGCAAAAAGAAGGCAAGCTTACGCCTGAAGAGTACAAGCATATTCAGGAGCATGTGGAAATTACGCATCATATATTGGAGAAGATTCATACTTCTAAAGATTTTGATGAAATCACCGAAATCGCCTGTTCACACCACGAAAAATATGACGGAACCGGTTATTACAGGCACCTTAAAGGAGAAGAAATACCTTTCGGAGGAAGAATCTTAGCAGTCTCGGACGTGTTTGACGCTATAACATCAAAGCGTCACTATCGTGATAAGATGCCGATTGAAAAAGTCATTGAGATTATAATGAACGGCTCAGGATCACATTTTGATCCAAAAGTTGTTGATAAATTTTTATTAATAAAATTGAGCAAAATCGTTGGTGTATTTGTCACCGAAACTCACATGACAATTGATGATGATGATAAAATTACGTTAGATAAATACAACCTACTTGATTTATATTACTCAATAGTAAATAATTGTAGTAACAAGTTGTTAGAAGTTTTCAACAAATATTACGTAGGTATAGATTTAGAGCATGAGTAAATATCTGGTTATATTAGCATTAATAGCACTTTCAAGTCCGGTTTTTGCGGCAGGCGAGACCGGAATGAAACCTCTGCAGGTTAAGGCGGAAACAACCGTTGCTAATATGGATATGGTTATTAAAGATAACTTTGTTAAAGCAAAGTACGCATCTGCGGAAAACAGGTTTGCACAAAATAACGTAAAAGCTTCTTACGATGATTTTAATGATTTGATAAAAAGGGCCGCGCATGACGACTATGTTTTTCTTGTTTATTCTATGAAGATGGCAGAGTGCGGATTTTTTGATTTGTCCGATTCTTTAATAAACAAGCTGGATAATAATGCTTTTACGTCTTCTTATGTTCAGGATATAAGAAACTATTATTATCCTTCCGGAATGCTGAAACAGAAAGATATAATTTATCTTGCGGATGCTTATTCTAATATTATGTATAACAATATGGCAATAGAAACCACATCGGAGCTTCTGAACAGTGTTCAGGCAGAAGAAAGTGATTATAAAAACTATCTCATAGCGCTTGGATTTTACAAATCCAATGATTTGCAGCAGGCGCTTAAATATATAAATAATGCAATTGTCGAAAACGATAAGAATATCAATTATCTGTCCTTAAAAGCAAAAGTTTTGGCAGATTTAAATAAACCAAAGCAGGCACTTAAAGTTCTGGAAAAGATTAAGAAAACAAACTTTGTAACTATAGATTTCCAGAAAAAAGTTCGTTCTGTAGAAGAATATGTATTATATAAAACCTCCAAGGCCGAACCACTGAAGGATTACCATCTTGCGTATTATTATCACCTGCAGGATAAGAGCCTCCTTGCAACTAAAGTCCTTCAATCAGCTGTATTACAGGCAAAACAGTACAGCCCTTTAATATTCTCGCTTCTGGGGCGAATCTATTATGAAAATGATGAGCCTTTAAAGGCGCAGGAATTTGCAGGCCGAGCTTTCAGGGAAGATAATGATAATTACTTGGCTGCAATTACTTTAGCAGATTTAAGTTACGACAATCGTAAGTATGACGATGCTTTAAAATATTATAAAAAAGCAAAAAGGCTTACTAAAGATGCAGAGCCTTCTGTTGGAATAGCAAAGACCTATCTTGCTCTGGAAAAAGACAAGAAGTCTAAAAAAATGTATGAAAAACTTCTTAAAAAGTATAAGTATGATGAAGATTTGCTTGTAGAATCACTAAAAGTGTTCCCTCAAAAGGCAGATTATTATTTGCCAAGAGTTGCCGCAATTGATATTACAAATAACGACATCTGGCTTGGATTAGCTAATTTGGCGATTAGAGACCGGAATTATACCATGGCAACGACTTATTTAAATAATTCTTATTATATTGACGTAAATAACTTTAAATATTATTATTATTTAAGTCTGGTTTTAAGGGCAAAAGGTGATATAGATTTAGCAAATCAATCATTGATAAGATGCTCAACATTGAACTCAGATTACGCAGCAGATATGCATCCGGGACAAAGTATCTATGAAGAGTAATATTTTAATAGTAGAAGATCATGAACTTACACGATTTGGATTAAAAACAGCCTTTGAGGCTTGTGATTTTGTCGGCACAATTTATGAAGCCGAATCCGCAGAAAAAGGATTAAGCATTGTAAATGAAAACGAAATAAATCTCATAATTATGGATTTGGGGCTCCCTGGAATGAACGGAATTGATGCCTGCAAAAAGATTAAGTCCTTTAACAAGGATATTAAAATAGTTATTTTGACTTCTCATAACGATGAGAGTGAGGTCTTGAGCAGCCTTAAAGCCGGTGCAAATGCATACTGCTCAAAAGAAATTAACCCTAAAAACCTTATACAGGTTGTTCAATCGGTGCTTGACGGTGCGGCCTGGTTTGATCCTGCCATTGCGCATATTGTACTTGAGGCAGCAACTAAATCTGATAACAAAGAGGTTCAAAAACCTGAAAAAGATTATGGCTTAACCTCAAGAGAAAAGCAGATTCTAAAGCTTATTACAGAGGGTTGCAGCAATATTGAAATTGCAAATGAGCTATTTGTAAGTATTAATACAACAAAAGCTCATGTTGCAAGTATCTTGCAAAAACTTGAAGTAGATGATAGACTACAAGCAGCGCTAAAAGCGTTAAAAGAAAGATTGGTGTAAATTATGGGCGGAATAGCCTCTATACTGGTTGTAGATGATAATCCTAAATATTTAAAAGATGCCTTGCCAATGTACGGCTATGACGTTACGGTTGCAGAAGACGGACTTGAGGCGCTGAAAATCTTAACAGAAAAAAAAGAAGCGTTTGATTTAATATTGCTGGATGTCATGATGCCTAATATGGACGGATGGGACACATTAAAGGCTATTCGGAGTAACAAGGATTTAAAATATATTCCGGTTATTATGATTACGGCAGTCAGCGAAGACCAGAAAGTCGTTTCAGGACTCAAGATCGGCGCCGATGATTATATAGTTAAACCGTTCATATTACCAAACCTGTTAGCACGAATTGAAGCTGTATTAAGACGGTGTAAATGGCAGCAGGAGGCAGCGCCTAAAGGAGAAAAAACTCTTAATAAAGATGTTAATATTGATGCCCTTACGCCAAAGGAAAAAGAAGTGTTGGCTCTTGTCGCAAAAGGCGCAAGCAATCAGGAAATTGCAGACAAATTATGCGTAAGAGATGTTACGGTAAAAACACATTTAAACAGTATATTCAAAAAGCTGAAAGTCACGAACAGAACTCAGGCAGTTCTGCTTGCAATGCAAGTTAACTTAATAAAATAAAAGAAAGGTATAAAATGTTATCAAAAGACGAATTAATAAACCTATTACTGACAAATACAGAGGCATTCAATAATGAAGTTAAGAATGCTAAAGGTGGGATTGATTTGAGTGAAACTGATTTTTCAAACTCAAATATTGAACAGGCAGAATTTATAAACGTAGATCTGACTTCTTCATCATTTGCGGATGCGCACCTTTCTGAAATTAAATTTGACGGCTGTGACTTAACTTCTGTTGACTTTACTCGAGCAAATGTTGTTGAATCATCTTTTAATGAATCAGTGTTAAATGGTACAGATTTCAGCTACTCAAAGATTGATTACTGCAATTTTTCTGATGCGGATCTTGCAGGTGCAATATTTCAGGGTGCTGATTTAACTAATTCAGACCTTTCATCTGCAGAAAACTTAAGTGCCTGCAGATTTGACGAGGAAACAATCTGGCCGGACAATGAGTACCTGCCGGAGGACTTTGATTCAAAATATGATTCGGATTTGTCATCGCTTCAAGACGAAGACGACTATGAACAGTCGGATTATTAAATAGAAATTATAACGACCAGATTTCACCAAGAATTTTCCACAGACTCCTTTTCAAAATAGGTTCAACCCTTATTTTTGTCCCTTTAAGCTGGCTATGGCGTAAATCTTCTATGATGCTTCTAAATATTTTTGTTGCAACGATAACGTAATCCGGCTTTAAATATTTTATTTTATCAGGCTCAACTGCTTGGTACCCCAGAAATTCTTTTTCATTACTCTGCGCGAATCTTTTATCCGAAATCGCGATAATATTTAATCCGTCCAGATTGTAATAGCCTTTTATCACTTTAAAAAACTCTCCGGCATCATATATTACAATTTTTTTATTTTTAAGTCTCTTTTTCATTTTTTCCAAATATTTTGGAAATCCAAACTTCTCAAGATGTTCAATATTTTGTATTTCATTCGCAGTTTCCTGACAAAATAATGTTTTAAATTCTTTATCTATTTTAAAAACATTATTAATATAATTTATAATTCTACCGCTTGACTCATTTGTTATTACTATAATATCAAATTCTTCTCCGGCAATACTTTGTGGTGGTATTGCTCTCATTCCTTCGAAGGTTTGTTCTTTTTCAAATCTTAAATCTGTGACTGCTGTCACGTTCCAATATTCGCTAAAACGATATTTTTTATTCAGCTCAACAAAACCCTCACCCATTCCGTATAAAATGATACGCTTACCTTTAAGTTCATCAAGCAGTGAACAAATATATTCATCAAAAATCTTTGACGTTGTTTTTACCTTAAAATAATTGCTTAGCATACACTTTATTATTTAATCCTTTTAAGCGAAGATAAGAAGTTAAAATTAATAACATCCCCGTCAACTTTAGTCAAGAACACCTGACAGTCTTTTTCATCCGCGTCAATTGACGGCAGCTGCGCAAGTTCAGATGCGTAATAATTACTGTCATTTCTTCCACTTGCCGTAATCCTGTTAGCAAGACTGTTGAGAGAAAGTCCTCTTAAAAATCCTGCAAAACCTTCGCCCTTATTTGACATTTTAGTATAAATTCTTAAAGTAGCATCACCGGTTTCAAGCTCATACCTTCCGACAATGAACGAACTCAACATAGACGCTCTGGATTTAATTTTGATAAGTTCAATCACATTATCTTTCAGAATCAAATCTCCTGAAATACTGTCAAAACTTCCGTCCGGAATAGTTACCAAATCTCCGAACGTTGCAGGTGTTATCATTGCAAGAGGATTTCTGAACAATGATGCAACTTTCAAGATATATTCAACATATCCGACTTTTTCAATCGTTCCGTTCTGAATCAAGAATCTGATTATACCGTTAAGTTTAAGGCTCTCATCAGCGTTAATCTCAATCAGGCCGCTTGCTTTACCTGAAATTTCTCTTGGAAGCCCAAGAACTGCTCCTGCCATAACATCAGAATTAACATCTTTTACACCCAATCTTAAGTAATATTTTTTCTTAATTAAATCAGCATTAACCTTAAGGGTTGAAATCCCTTCCGCTATATCAAATTTGTTAGACTGAACCTTCAAAACTCCATCCTTATCGAGCGTCAGATTAGCGTGCAGGTTGCCGAAATCAACCTGCTTATATTTACCTTTGCCAAGATGAAGCATACATTTTTCAACAATAATCAATCCTTTTGTAAATGTAGGAACGCTTTCGCTGCTTGCAAGTGTTTCCTCTGTGATTTCTTCTGTTGCCTGACTGTTAGTTTCTTCAAGCGCCTGCTTAGCAGGTTCAGTGTTATGAGTATTGGAATTGTTTGCCGCAAGCATTTTTTCCAAATCAATATCATCAACGGTTAAATTAACACTCTTAACCACTATCGGAAGTCTTAAATCGTTAACAATATATCCGTTAAAGTCATATTTAGACCTTTTATATCTGCCGCTTGCTATAGCGCCTAATTTATCGCCTTTAGCTCCGATTTTTGCAGACTTGATAAACAATCTCTGAGCAGGTACAAAAACTTTATCAAACGAGATTACACCATCCATTTTCGGGAACTCGCCTGTATTATCAATACTTAAATCACCTGATATTGTACCTTTTCTGAAAATCTTCTGGCAGGCAAGGAAGTTCAAAAATTCACTCGGAAGCGGACGCGGAATATTAAGGTTAATATCCAGAAGCTTCATATTATCCGCCATATCAAGATTTCCCTTGATAGCAAGAACCGGTGTCATGTCTTTTTGAAGCTTATCTGTTATATAATAATCAATCGTATTAATTTTAAGAATATTTTTTACAACACTTAAATCGACTTTAAAAAGAGTTTTGTAATTTTTGAGCACCATAGACTGATCACCGAGCTCAAACCCTTCTCCTTCGTTTAACAAAAAGTACCATATAAGATCACAAGACCCGTTCTTGGAGGTTAAAGTAAGCCTTGAACCTGCATCGCCAACAAGCCCGATTGGAGCACCAAGAAGCTTTGACACATAGTTTTTAAAGAAGTCATTATTTACAAAAATATCAGAAACGACTGTTGTGTCGCAAGTTTTCCAGTAATCCTTAACATCACCTGACATAACAATACTGTTTTCTTTTTTATTATTATAATAACCTTTAAAATCCTTGAGAGTTACCGTAGTATTCCCAATCTCAACAATACCCTGTGTAATCTTAACAGGCATATTCAGCAAATCTTTAACTTTAAACTCGGATTCATTTACGTTTACATCCCCTCTGATACTGTTTTTTGCAAGGTGAAGATTAAAATCCACACTTCCGTTGACATCCACAATCGGGGCAAGAAGCTCTTTGCCGTTAGGAATAATGATATTTGATGTCAGCATGTTATAAATATCTCTTGCCTTGAAGTTCTTAGAAGAAATATTTATCTCCATGCCTGTTTTTCTGGATGCAAACGCGTCAATAACGATTTTTGATTTATCAACCTCAATCGGGAAGCTGTCAACATGCAGTTCTCCTCCGCCCATATAAATTCTGTTTTGATCGTCTGCAGAAATAACAATTTTATCCTGCCCCTTTGCCATTTCAAAATTAAAGTCAAAATGCAGGTATTTTTTAGCCTTAGTTCTGTCAAGAACCAGATTATGTGCATCAAATTTTATTGCAATATCAGAATTGTCATAAGTTATCAGACATTTTTTAACGCCTAGAAGAGCAGAAAAAATATCAATAGTAAAATCAGACGGTTTTTGTTCTTTTTTCTCTTCCGTCTTTGGAAGCAGTTCAATAATTCCTGCAGAATCCACATACACATTTTCTGCAAGAACTCTGTTTATAATAAGTCTTTTTTGAAAAATATCTTTAAACGAAACTTCCGTATCAATTCCTGAGAGATTAAGAAGTTCTTTATCCTCTTTTTTCAGAGACAATTTGTCAAGCTTAAACCCGAGCTCCGGTCTCCAGCCTGTTGCGAGTTGTGCGCCCTCCAAATCCAAATCCGCATCAAGATATTTTTGAACAGATTTTTCGACTTGTCCCTGAAACCACGAACTTGATACCAGAGACGGCAAAAGCCACATATATGACGCAACACCTGCAGAGCAAAGTAAAAATATGGTAATTACACTTCCGACTAATATTTTTTTTGTTAAGCTCTTCATAAGAAAATTATAGCATAAGAAATAAATAAGAAGACAAACAAAAAATTTTATACATAGTTTTACCCGTATCGCTACCGTTCAATAAGCCGAATTCTTGTATCCGAATAGTATTCCCGATTGCTTTTATCCGCATTTTCAACGCGGATAATTTTATTATCAAGTTCACTGTTCGGACTTATTTCCGCAGCCTTTTTAAAATATCTTAAAGCAGCCTCTGTGTCGCCGAATTTTTCGTAAATAGCGCCTATTTTATACAAAGTCTCATAGTTTCCTGAATACCCGTTTTTGTAAGCGCGTTTGTACATATTAAGAGCGTCTTTGAACTGTCTGCGTTTGTAGAAAAATTCTCCGAGGTAGAAATAAGGCTCAGGTCTGGACTTTTTAATTCCCATTGCTTTATAAAAACATCCTTTGGCATACTTATCCATGCCGCAAAGGTCATAGAGGATTCCAAGTCTTGTCGGGTACATAACATTATCCGGACATTTTTTGCAAAGAATTGTATAGAGATTAAGAGCCGCGGTCATTTCTTCATTAACATTTCCGTTGCTTGATTTGAGCGCCATTCCGTAGAAGAACTCTGCTCTTTCTAAAATCTCTGCTTCATTCAATTTGGTGTAATCAATCGGAATCTGATACTGAATATTCCCTTGTACTGCAGAAAATGAAGGCAGCGATGCCCCGCCTATCAATAAAATTAACAAAAAAATCCTAATCAGTTGTCCCATATAAATTATCTTAATATTACATAATAATATCTATTATATCAGGAAATTTTTTAGTAGAATATAAAAAGAGGGTTTACCGCGTGAAGGAACTTGTTTGTCTATCAGTATTTATAATACTTGCCGCTGTTTTTGCAGTATTAATAGTTGTTGCTGGTTTTATCTGCCAGTATAGACAAAAATGCGCGGTTAAAGAAACTACTTACGAGTGCGGTCTGACCCCTGCTTCTGACAGTGGAATGCTGTTTGATATAAGATTTTTCAATTATGCGGTAATGTTTTTAATATTTGATATTGAGACAATATTCTTATACCCGTTTGCGGTGTTCGTAAATGGGTTGGGCTTGTTTGCAATAATAGAGGCGTTTATTTTTGTTGCGCTTCTGTTGTTCGGATTGTTTTTTGCAATCAATAAGAAAATGTTGAGGTGGCTGTGAATATAATAATATCTTCAATTGATTATATTATAAACTGGAGCAGAGCAAATTCTCTGTGGCCACTGACGTTTGCTACTTCATGCTGCGGAATTGAGATGATGCAGACAGTTGCATCGGATAATGATATTGCACGTTTTGGCTCGGAAGTTTTCAGAGGCTCTCCGAGGCAGGCGGATTTGTTAATCTGTGCAGGAACAATTACGCACAAAATGGCGCCGATCCTTTTGCGGCTCTATCAGCAGATGCCGGAGCCTAAATACGTGATTGCAATGGGAGCATGCACATGCGGAGGAGGAATGTTTGCAGAGACTTCGTATTCTGTTATACGAGGGATTGATAAAATTATTCCGGTGGATATTTATCTTCCTATGTGTCCGCCAAGGCCGGAGGCGCTGCTTGATGCCATAAGGAAGCTGCAGGGAAAGATTAAAAAAGAATCTGTTTTAACAAGAAAAGATTTTGTAAATTCGCACAAAATAAAATTAAAAGAGGAATGCGGTCTCCTTGTCGACGAAGATATTCGTATTACTCAACTTGGGGTTAACATTTTACAAACGGAGGCAGGGGCTAATGAACTGGAATGAATTTGAGAGAATATTTCATGGCTGCGAGCTTGTAGGGAATAAGATTGTTATTCAATCTAATCTGCTCGGGGTGATTGAGTTTGTATTAAAAGAATATCCTTATGATATGTTAAAGGAGATTATCGCAACGGACAAAGGAGATGAGGGAGTTGAGCTTACTTATCATCTGTATTCTGTTGATGATGAGGAAGATTTGTTTATATCAATTACTGTCAAAGACGAAATAGAAAGTGTTACAGGAATATTCAAATCTGCAGAGGCTGACGAGAATGAGATTTATGACCTTTTCGGGATAAAATTTATCGGCAATGAGAACCTGAAACGTCTTTACATGCCGGAGGATTGGGAAGGTCATCCTTTGAGAAAAGATTATAAAGAAGACGATAAGAGATTGGAGTGGAATGACAAGCAGTCTTAGGTTAAATCTGGGGCCGCAGCATCCTTCAACGCATGGGGTTTTGAGGCTTCTGTTAGAACTTGACGGAGAAAAGATTCTCTCTTGCGAGCCGGATGTCGGGTACTTGCACAGGGGAATGGAAAAGATGGCTGAAAAAATGTCATATATTCAGTATCTTCCGCTTGTTGACAGAATCGATTATCTTGCCGGATTTTTCTATTCCGAACTTCTTTGCGGTGTTGTAGAAAACGCGCTTGAAGTTGAGCTTCCGGACAAGGTTCGTGCAATAAGGGTGATGCTGCTTGAACTCAACAGAATCTCTTCTCACCTCCTTTGGATTGGCGCATTTTTGATGGATTTGGGAGCAGTGTCTCCGTTTTTCTACGCGTTCCGTGAACGTGAGAAGATTTTGAGATACTTTGAAAAACTCACCGGACAGAGAATGATGTACAATTACTTTGTTTTTGGCGGAGTAAGAAAGGATATTGAGTATCTTGAAGATGTCGAGGAGATTTTATCAATTCTGCCGGAAAAACTTGATGATTACGAAAAAATTATCACGGAAAATCCTATTTTTCTTATGCGAACGAGGGGTAAAGGAATTTTGGAAGCTGAAACAGCGCTTAATTACGCAATTACCGGAGTTAATCTGAGAGCAAGTGGTGTGGATTATGATTACAGACATAATGATCCACTATACAAAGGCTTTGATTTCAGGGCGGTTGTTATGGACGGCAAGGATTCCTGGACAAGGTATAAGGCAAGGGTTTTAGAGATTAAAGAGAGCATGAATATTATTCATCAGGCGCTTGTTTATCTAAAAGAGGCCGGAAAGTTGGAGCAGAAATTAATAAATCCGCTTAATCTCAAACTGCCTGAGGGTGATTATATTCAGGAGATTGAAGCGCCAAGGGGGCTTGCATGCTGTTATGTTAAATCAACAGGCGAGGATAAGCCTTATAGGCTCAAATGGCGGACAGGGTCTTATTATTCGGTTAACCTGCTAAGAGAGCTCTTGAAGGGCGAGTATCTTAATGATGCGATTGCGATTGCGGGCTCTCTGGATATAATTCTGCCGGAGGTGGATAAGTAATGAATTATCTTTACTTTTTATACATAGAATTTTTGCAAAAGCATGGGATTCCAAAACTTTTTGGAGACATAACTTTTTACGTGATTCCTTTTTGTATAATCTTTGGGGCGCTGCTTGTGGTAATCTTAGCGCTGGTGCTTGCGGAGCGGAAACTTTTGGGATTTTTTACCCAGAGAAAGGGGCCGAACAGGGTCGGGTACTGGGGGCTTTTGCAAACTCTTGCGGATGCTTTCAAGCTTCTTTGCAAAGAAAATATTACACCAGCCCGGGTTGACAGGTTCTTATTTAATCTTGCGCCGATTCTTGTGTTTATTCCGGTTATGGCAGCTGTCGGGATAATTCCTTACAGCGCGGAATTTACGTTTATGAATACGCAGACAAATGTAATTTTGTACCTTATACTTGCGGCATTTCCTATATTGAGCGTATTCCTTGCAGGATGGGCAAGCTCTAATAAGTATTCGCTTTTCGGGGCTGCAAGAAGTATATCTCAGGTTTTGAGCTATGAACTTCCGATAACGTTTGTGCTTTTGTCGGTTGTGGTTCTTGCATCATCCATGAACATGACAGGAATCACGATGGCTCAGTTCTCAAAGTGGGGAATGTTTGGATGGTTTGTTTTTCCGTGTATTTTGGGATTTATAATCATGTTTATAAGCATACTCGCCGAATTAAACCGCTGTCCGTTTGATTTGCCGGAAGCGGAGAGCGAGCTTGTGTGCGGATATAATACGGAATACTCCGGCATGAGATTTGCATTATTTTATTTGAGCGAGTATGCCATGCTGTTTGCAAATTCAATGTTTATGGCAATATTATTTTTCGGAGGATACTTGTCTCCTTTCGGAAAATATTTGAGTAATATCCTTTTTGGAGAAACCCCGTTTGCTTCGGTTTTACTTTATTTTGAACAGGCAGGCTGGTTATTTTTCAAGGCTTCTTTACTGATTTTTGTAATAATCTGGATAAGGGCGACTTTGCCGAGACTTGCCGCGTTTGATTTGCTGAAATTCTCGTGGGTTGTTCTTCTGCCGTTATCAATAATCAATCTGTTTATTGTTGTTATTTATAAATTTATTCTGGGAGGGCTTGCGTAATGATTTTGAATCCCATAAGCAGTATTAAGGCTCTCTTTGAAGGTTTAATGACGGTTTTCAAGCATTTGTTCAGAAGACCTGTAACGTTAGAGTATCCTGAAAAAAGACGAGAGTTGAATGACGCGTTTCGCGGAAAGCCGGAAGTCAGCGGATGTATCGGGTGCGGAGTGTGCAAAAGGGTTTGTCCGTCGGGCGCAATAGAGTTTGAAAAAAATGAGGACGGTAAAGTTATTTCATACAGATTTGATTTAAAAAAGTGTATTTTTTGCGGAAACTGTGCTTACTATTGTCCTGTAAAAGCAATAAAAATGACAAAAGATTATGAGCTTGGCGTTGAGAATCCGGAGGATTTGGTTCTTAAATATAAAGGAGGTGCGGATGATTAGCAATCCTGTAATATTTTATATAGCGGCATTTATACTTATTTTGTTTGCTCTTCTTTCAATGTTTTTGAAAAATGTCATATATTCTCTGCTTGCAGCGGTTATGGTATTTTTTGATGCGGCTTTGTTATTCTATGTTCTCGGCTCTGAGTATAATGCGATAATTCAGGCTGCAATTTACGGACTTGCGGTTCCTGTAATTATCGGAGTTTCAATAATGTTTACGAACGGCAAAACTAAAGAAAGCGGAAAGGGGTTTACGCTTCCTTATATAACAATGATTTGCGGAGGGGTGTTTGTCCTTGCGTTTCTTTATCTTGTTATGATATCAATTGCGGTTATACCCGGAACGTTTAATATTCAGGAACTTGCGCAGGTGAACACGTTTGATACGATATCTGCGTTTGCAAAAGGCTTGTTTATTAACTATGTATGGGCGTTTGAACTTGTGTCTTTGCTGCTTACGATTGTTATTGCAGGACTTACGATGTTTAATAACAACAAGAGGGGGGTATAAAATGGTCGGAATGTTTCATTATTTATTCCTCGGGTTAGTGTTGTTTGTTATCGGGCTTTTGGGCTCCGTATGTGCAAAAAACGTTATCAAAGTGTTGATTGCGATTGAGTTTATGCTGACAGGGGTAAACATAAATTTTATAACTTTTGCAGCGTTTTGTGATAACAACCTTTTCGGCGGATATATTATGGGGCTTTTCTACGTCGGATTGGGGGCAGTGGAGCTTGCGGTTGCGCTTTATATTTTCTACCTGATGTATCAGAAAAAGAAGAGTGACAATATTGAAAAGTACAGCGAATTATAAGGAATAAAAATGACAGATTTAATCTTAGATAATATATATTTAATATTATTACTGCCTTTGTGGATTTTCTTAATCATCATGTGCGGAAGATTCTTTTCCGTATATGTTAATAAAAGACTGATTCATGTATTAACCCTTCTTTCATCTTTTTTGGGAATCCTGCTCTGCTCGGTAAGTCTGCTTAAGACTGACGGAATAATTGAACAGAGCTTTCCGTTTATTAAAATCAATGATTTTGTACTTTCATTCGGGCTGCATATTGACAAAACTTCGCTTATTTTTGCGCTTGTGCTGTTTCTGGTAAGTTTTTGCGTGCAGGCGTTCAGTATTTCTTACATGAAAAATGAGGAAAAAGAGTATAGATTTTTTGCGCTCTTGAACTTGTTTAACTTTTCTATGGCAGGGCTTTTGTTCAGCCAGAATATGTTTCAAATGTACGCTTTCTGGGAGCTTGTCGGGGTTGTATCTTACCTTCTTATCGGATTTGACTATAAAAAGGAGCAGAAATCTGCTGCATCAAGGCGTGTCTTTATTGTTAACAGAATCGGCGATACGGCGCTTGTAGGTGCAATAATTCTTACATCTTATTTTATGTACAATTATGCAGGGAATTTGTCTTTTACGACACTCGGGTTTGAAGATATGAACGTAATCTCAACGCTTCTTTATGCGTACACTTCAACACCGCAGTTTTATATAATCTGCGCCCTGTTCTTAATCGGTGCGGCAGTGAAATCGGCGCAATTTCCTTTCCATATTTGGCTGCAGGACGCGATGGAGGCAAAGCTTCCTGTAAGTGCGCTTTTGCATTCGGCGACGATGGTTGCGGCAGGAGTTTATCTTGTAACAAGACTTTTGCCGATGTTTATGCTTGAAAAACCGCTTTTGATAATGATATGTGTGATAGGGCTTGTGAGTGCAATCCTATGTTCAATATACGCATGCGTTGAAACTCATCCCAAAAAAGTTCTTGCGTATTCAACTTCTGCAAACTTGGGCTTGATGTTTCTTGCGCTCGGGGTTTTGAATATAAAAGCCGCGCTTGTTTTTCTGATTGCACACGCATTTATTAAATCAATGTTATTCATCTGCCTTCCAAAAGAGGGAGAAAATATCAATTATATTACTCTTGCAACCTTTGTAATCGGGGCTTTAAGCCTTGCAGGGCTGATTTTTTCGGGAGTATGCGCAAAAGAATTTTTGTACACGGCAGTGGAAGGCAATAAGATTTTTGCAATACTTTTCTGCATAAATTCTTTTCTCACGGCTTTTTATATCACAAGGCTTCCGATTGTTATGATAAAGGATAGGGAGATAGAAAAATCGTTTGAGTATTCAAAATATATTCCTGCAGGTGTGCTTTTAATATTAAATATAGTATTTTATTTTATAATAAGGCGTCATTTAACATATCAAATAGCGGAGCCATTCTGGCTTGCGCTTACTGCGTGGATTGTTGTGTATATTTTGTATACTCAAAATCTGCTTACAAGATTTACGGCTCCGCCAAAACTTGTTCAGGATTTTTCTTATAGAATTATTCCATTTGTTTATGGAAAAGTTGCAGGAGTTTGTAATTTTATTGATACAAAAATCCTTGCAAATTATAAACCGCTTGTTTTCACAGCTTCAATGGGCGTAAAGTTCAGCGGATTAATCGAAAAATATGTTATGGACGGCTCTGTAAGAGCGGTTACGGCTTTATGTAAAAAATTCTCGGCTGCGGATATGAAACTCCAGAGCAAGAATGTACAGAGCTATAATGCCTATGCGTTTATTATTATCACTCTGATTTTAAGTCTGGTAATAATAGGATACACTTTTATATTAATTCAATTTAAGTAGGGAAGGGAATAAAATATGGAGATGTTTTTATCAATACCGTTTTTAATATTTATGCCGCTTGTAATCTCGCTTCTTATTATGTCGCCTCTGTTTACGCGAAACGAAATTGTAATAAGGAGATTCGTAAAAGGTGTTTGCGTATTCCATTTTCTTTACGCAATTCTCATGCTCGCCTGCTTTGACCCTGCAAATCCTTATGTAAGCGAGATTCACTTTTTCGGGTTGGATTGGATTCAGTCTCTGGGGGTAAAATTCGTTTTCAAAATTGATGCAATCTCAATGATACTTACGGTTTTGACATCTTTTGTTTTTCTTCTTGCCTCAATTGCAAGCAAACTTAATATAAGAAAAAATCACAAATTTTACTATTCAATGCTTTTGCTTTTGATGTCTGCAATTCTCGGAATTTTTACGGCAGGAGACATGTTTCTGTTCTTCCTGTTCTGGGAGTTGGAAATGGTTCCTGCGTATTTCTTAATCGCTTTCGGCGACAATGAAAACGCAAAGGCTTCTGCGATGAAGTTTGTGTTATTTACGTTTTTGGGAAGTATGGTAATGCTTCTCGGAATCCTGCTTCTTCACTATTACAACTACATTTCAAACGGAATCCTTTCTGCTACTTTTTCTGACATAATAGATTCATCGATTCCTGTCGGAATCCAGAATTTGATAGCTGTATGTTTGATTATAGGTTTTGCGGTTAAACTTCCTATAGTGCCTCTTCATACTTGGCTTCCGGATGCGCATACAAACGCGCCGACACCTGTCAGTATGATTCTTGCGGGAATCCTGCTCAAGACAGGCGCGTATGGGATATTCAGGTTTAATTATCAGACCATGCCGGATTCTTTTACGACAATTGCACCTGTACTTGCGGTGTTTGCGCTGATTAATATAATCTATACGGCGTTTATTGCGTACGCGCAGACGGATATAAAAAGAATCGTTGCGTATTCAAGTATTTCAAATATGGGCTTGATTCTCCTCGGGCTTTGCGCGTTTAATAAGCTTGCACTTACAGCATCTGTGTTCCACATGGTTGCACACGCCCTTGTAACTTGCGGTCTTTTTATGACAGCAGGTATTGTTTATTTGAGATGTAAAACAAGGGATATAAATTCAATCGGAGGAATCGCTTCTGTTATGCCGCGTCTGTTCGGGTTTGGAGTGTTGATTGTACTCGCGTCAATCGGAATCCCGATGTTTGCGCCGTTTGTAAGTGAAATTTTGACGATGCTGGGCGCTCTAAATTCAGAACTTTCTGAGGTTATAAAATTCTCTGCAATATTTGCGCTTCCGCTCCTTATATTAAGTTCCGCTTATATGCTGAAATTCCTGCACTGCGGATTCTATGGAGAAATAAAACCCGAGTTTGAGAAGGTAAACGATATTTCTATCCATGAATTTTTGATACTTGCGGCAGTCAGCGCAGGGTTGATTATATTCGGAATCTTCCCGGATGCTCTTTTGAGTTTGGCAGGAGGTATGTAGATGCTCAATGATATTTTTAATATACTGTTACCGCAAATGGCGCTTGGAGTGTTTATTCTCATCCAGCTTGTTCTTTCAATGATTTTATCGCCAAGATTCTATAAATTTTCAAGGCTCATATCAATTATCGGAATCTCTTTAAGTGTGGTTCTTTTGTCAACAGTACAAACAGAGCCGCAGTATTTCGGGTTTAAAAACTCTATTATGTCGGACAGCTATACGCTTCTTTTTGATTTTATAATACTTCTCTGCGGATTTTTTACCGCACTTTTGAGCAGAAGTCTTATCAGAAGCAGAAAAAGAAACGCGTATACGTTCCAGGCAATTCTTTTGAGCGCGGTTTTTGGCGCTATGAACATAGTGTCTGCCAATGATTTTATAACCCTGTTTGTTTCAATTGAGCTTTTGAGCTTTTCAACATACTTTTTAATAGCGGCATCAAAAGGATATTATTCAAAAGAAGCCAGTTTTAAGTATCTTTTAACCTCGGCAATCGCCACCGGAGTTTTTCTGTTCGGAGTTTCCTATCTGTATGGAATCACAGGCTCTTTAAACCTGTCAGAGATTTATGAAATAACAGCAACTCAAGAAACTTCTCTGATGTATTCAATCGCATCAATTCTGATTGCAGCCGGGCTTCTTGCCAAACTTGCGGTATTTCCGTTTGCAAACTGGATAATAGATGTTTATAAAGGGTGCGAAACATCTGTACTCGCATTTTTATCCACAATTCCCAAGCTTGCGATGTTCGGAATTCTCTGCAGACTTCTGGTATTCCCGCTCGGAAGCAGCTTTGAATTAACTTTTGTGCTCGTGATTTTGAGCCTTGTAACGGCGCTGTGGGCAAATACTTATGCTATTCGCGAAAATAATGTTAAAGTGATATTTGCCTGCTCTGCCTCCGCCAACTCCTCCTATGTTCTTCTCGCAGCAAGTCTTGTGTCTGTATACAACCTTTCAACAGTGATTTTTTATCTGATATGCTACGTCTTGATGAATATTGCAGTGTTCGCGTTTTTAAATATCTATGGTGATAAAAATTCTATGGACGTAAATTCGTTTAAAGGATTTTTCCACAAGAACCACGGTTTGACAGGCGCTTATGCATTTTCAATAATCGGACTTGCAGGAATCCCGATTACCTCCGGATTTGTCGCAAAAATTTATCTGTTTACGGCGATTGCTAATTCGGGATTAATATTTGTTCCGTTCCTGCTTGCACTTTTAATCCTTACGGTTGTTGCGCTTTATTATTATCTCAAAGTTCTTCTTCCGCTATTTGGAGAGTATGACAAGAATACGGAAGTAAAACTTCTGAATCCTGTGTTCTCGCAGAAATTTGTCCTGTATCTTACGGCAATTGCAACTCTTGTTCTCGGCTTGTATCCGGAAAGGGTAATAGAACTTTGCAGGTTCATTGCTTATAATATTTAAAGCTTATCGTATTCTCTTCTAATTTCCTGAATATCTTGCCACATAAGCCATTTGGGGCTGCCTTTTTCTCTGGAGTCGTTTCTCAAAAGATACGACGGATGAAAAATCGGCATAAGCTTTGCGCCGTGGACGTTTTCTCCGCCCTCAAACCATTTGCCTCTGATTCTTGTAATTCCGCCCACGCTGCCGAGGATAGACTGAACTGCAACGTTTCCGCACAACAAAATCATCTTTGGTCTGATAATATCAATCTGTGCTTTTAGATATTCCCAGCAAGCCTCTTTTTCTTCCGGAAGCGGATTTCTGTTCTCCGGCGGACGACACTTGATTGTATTGCAGATATAAACATCCTTATCCCTGCTTAACCCGACGGATGCAAAAATCTTATCCAAAAGCTGGCCGGCTTTCCCGACAAAAGGTTTGCCCTCCTTGTCTTCATAAAATCCTGGAGCTTCTCCGATAAGCATAAGCTTTGGATTCGGAATCCCGTCATCAAAAACTATGTTATGCCTGCTCTCAGCAAGACCACACTTTTTACAAGAGAGGCATTTTTCGCGAACCGCTTTTAATTCTTCGTACATAAGCCTAGCTGTATATTAATTCTTTTACTTTGTTTCTCTGAACAGTAGCCTTCTTTGTTCTTGGAAGCGCGTTTTTATGAACCGTAATATTTATCGGTCGTTTGTACGGCGTAAGACGCTGAGAAAGGCGCTTAACCTCGTCTTTCATAAGTTTGTCTAAAGTCGCATCGTCATGTTTTGATATAAGCTCTTCT
Source organism: Candidatus Gastranaerophilales bacterium (assembly GCA_944324435.1). Classification (GTDB taxonomy): domain Bacteria; phylum Cyanobacteriota; class Vampirovibrionia; order Gastranaerophilales; family Gastranaerophilaceae; genus CAG-196. The sequence continues at coordinate 29,188 of CALUWH010000007.1, read as the reverse complement.
GTCGGAACAACAACGACCGCAATATCTTCCGTCCCATCTTTTGCTCCGCCGTCACGAGAAACGCCAAACACGCAAACCTCTGCAAACATGTCGCTTTTTTCAAGCACAGATTCAACCTCTTCAGGGAAAACCTTCTTTCCGCCTGATAAAACTATCATGTTTTTGATTCTGCCTGTTATATACACTCTTCCCTTATCGTCGATTCTTGCGATATCTCCTGTATGGAACCAGCCTTCCTCATCAACAGCCTGTGCCGTAAGCTCCGGCTGGTTATGGTATCCTTTCATTACAGAAGGACCTTTGAGCAATAACTCGCCTGTTACAGGGTCAGTCTTGGCTTCGTAACTCGGAAGCGGCTTCCCTACAGAGCGCAAATCTCTGTTGCGTTCAATGTTGATAGTCGCAATCGGGCTGGTTTCAGTAAGCCCATAAACTTCGAACACCTGAATCCCTACTCTCTGGAAAAATTTAGCAACATTAATATCAAGAGGCGCACCGCCTGACATACAGCCCTTAAACGCTCCGCCAAAACAGTTGTGAATCTTTCTGAACATAAGCTTTTTTGCCCAGATAAACGGAACAAATTTCGCCAGATGGTAAAGTATCGGAAACATCTTTTGAGAGAATTCAGAAGTATGTTTCATCTCTGCTTCCAAGCCTGTTTTTAGGAGTTTAAGAAACGCAGGAACAACTATCATAAAATTAATCTTCTGGTCTCTCATAACGTTCAAAATGTCTTTAGGTTTGAGATTATGCGTATAATATACGGAGAATCCGAGATTCAAGAAAGTCGAAAACCCTACGGTCATCTCAAACAAATGATTCATCGGAAGAATAGACAGAATCCTAACATCTCCCCTTGGCAAAATACTGTCAAATGCAACCTTCAAGTCGTTCAGCTGCGTAAGCATATTCCCAAAAGTTGTTTCAACTCCCTTAGGAGAACCGGTCGTTCCTGATGTGTAAATAATAAATACCGTAGATTTTCTTGAACGATGTCTCCATTTGCAGGTATAGTTGTTAGGAATTGTATAAATACTCTGCAAATCAGAATTCACAGGGTGTTCATCCATTACAATAATATGTTTAAGTGACGGAATAACCTTTTGAAGCTCAAGCGCTTTATCAATATAGCTTTGAGAAACCATCATTACAGATGGCAGGCAGTCTGATAATATCGACTGTAATTCATATTTAGTCAGCTTAATATCAAGAGGAACGGTAATCAAACCGGAAATTACTGAAGCAAAAACGCACGCACCGTATTCAGGTTTGGATTCAGATAGAATAGCAAGCTTCTCGCCCCTTTTAAGTCCCAAATCGTTCATCAAATACGCTGCAAGTCTTCTTGACATAAGCCCGAGCCCATCATAGGTAAGCTCCTGCCACCCGAACTGTGTTTTCATACCAAGAGCAATCTTGCGTGCGTAAATATTTGTCTTGTCTTCAAGAAGCGACAATACATTACTTGTGCGTTCTTTCATACTTCCTCCTAAGATGTTAACCTCTATGATTGTATTATATCAAATCTATAAATTTTGTTGCATAATTCTTAATAAAATTTGACATTTATATATTTACATTTCGGTTTTACGGATTAAAATTAGAACTACCAGACGAAAAAGGAGTCCCCGAATGAATATATCACAGATGAATAGCAATTCTTTGCAAAGTTTTGAAGGTTCTATCAAGATGAACAAAAATTACCCGAGAAGATTTAAAAAAGCTTTTGAAAATAATGCAGAAATTCAAAAACTTGCCGAACGTGATTATACAATTATCCCCAAATTATCGCAAAAAAAAGCTTCTATATGGGATATGGACCATCTGGCAGGAGAAGACATTTACCAGCTTTCCATAACAATAAAAAAAGAAAAACCAACCTTCGTTGAAAAATTAAAATATATGGCAGGTAAAGCTCCTAAGGTTAAAGTAACGGAATCCTATCACTGCATAACGAGTTTAATAAACTTAATGTCTAAGCGTATAAATGCAGAAAAATACGAACAAAAGATATTAAAATAATGGCATGACATGATTTCGGGTCATGAAGAATAAGCCGTTAGGATAATATCCATTTGTACTATTTTTAAGTGTACTTTTAACATTTTATCCTTAATCTATTGATATCATTGGGTTTCACAAAACTTAACAATAAGTACAGCACCCTCTTGACTTTTTATTTCTTATAGTGCATAATGAAATTGTTAAATGAAGTGTAACAAAAACACTTAATAACAGAAAGTTCACAGAGGTGATAAAAATGCTTATTAATAAAATCAACAATTTTTCAAATATCAACTTTAAAGAAAATGTCATATCAAAAGGCGCTGAATCTCAAAACGCAATTTTGATGCTCAGAGATCCAAATGCTTCTGTTAAATTTCAACAAAACCAAGAGTTTGCAAAAAATGCTGATACTGTAAACACTAACCCGTTTAAATCACTCGGTTACAAATTGTACAGAACATTCAGCATGATAAAAGAAAATGAACAAACTCAGACTAACGGAAGTAAACAGTTTCATGCAATAGCATAATTAAACACACTATTAAGATACACACAAGCCAAAAATATAAATCTATAATATATAATACACACACATAATTTAGCGATAATTATACGATTATCGCTTTTGCTTTTATTAGGGTAATAAAAACCGCTCTGTCTAAGTGGAGCGGCATTATGGGTAAGTATTAACGTTTTAATTTAAGCCTAATTGATTCCTGTAAAAACCGTTGCTTGCAATCTTTTGCTGTACCAGGTTATTATTGCTGTCTGATGCAAGGTACATTTCACTCAGCTTATCCAGTCGTTTTGTTAGTCTGGAATCAGGATAAGTCTTTGATGAAACTTTCAATCTTGTCCAGCAGGCGGCTTCCTTTTGGGTAGCGATTGTCTCTTCTTCCAAATCGGCGCTGTAGCCTGTATGACAGCTTTCGTGGGCAATTAAGCAGGCAATCTGTTCTACAGGAGCGTTTTTATATTTTGAGTTAATCAATATAACCCTTGTTCCATAATTATTGTATGTGCTTACCGCAAAAGCCTTACTTCCATTGTAAACCATCGTTAAGTCATCAAACTTAACTCTCATTGCGTGCCGCTGGAGGTTTCTTAAAACATCAACCTCTCCGGATTGTTCAAGCAGATTGATTGCAGAAATAATCTTAGTGTCGCTTGAAAAATCTGATGCTCTGTACGCAAATGCCTGATTCAGGGTAAAAAATAAGAATGCAAAAAATACTAATACTACTTTTTTCACGATAATAAAGCTCCTAATCAACAATTTAAACTTCCGATATTAGTGTTTACGGCTTATTTTCGGAAAACTTTAGTAAAATCAAGCATATTGTTACAAAACTACATAAAAATTTACAACAATTTACAATAATATGGGGGTAAAAAGAATAGGTATATAGTATGTAACATTCTCTATATAACTATTTCAGTCACTGTAAAATTTAAGCTTACTTTTATAGTACAATATTTTATATGCTAGTCAGAAGTTTTTATATAAAAGATATTACTAATATCGCAGGCCCTATAATATTGGGAAATCTGGGCTTTATCCTGATAGGTGTCGGCGATGTCATTGTAGCAGGCAGGCACTCTACTGATACACTTGCGGCTGTCAGCATCGCAACTGCTATAATTAATTGTATTATGATATTCGGAATAGGAATCTTAGGCAGCATTTCTCCGATTCTTTCCAACTACAGAGGTGCCGGAAAAGAAGCCGAAAAATATTTCTACCCATCTCTCAAGTTTGCTTCTGCTCTATCTATTATTATGTCAATTGTTATTGCACTTTTTATACCTTTGATTGATAAATTCGGATTCGAAGCAAAACTTGTCCCTATGATTAAGGCCTATTTCTGGATAACAGCATTTTCTACTTTCGGAGCGTATTTGCATACAATGACAAAGGAGTTTTTACAGGCTTTTGAAATTGTTGTATTTCCCAATATTTTAACAGTAATCTGTATTTTTGTTAATTTATTTCTGAACATAATTTTTTGCTTCGGCTTCGGGCCGATTCCCGAAATGGGAGCTGCAGGGCTTGCAATTGCAAGTTTAATTACAAGATATATTATGGGATTTGTACTGTTTTTCTATTGTTTTAAAAAAGTTCGGATAAAACATCATAAGGATAAGAATTACTACAGGGATTTAATAAGAGTAGGTGTACCTTCCTCGCTTGCGGTTATGATTGAATTTATCGGATTTAATGCAATAACTATTATTATGGGAAGGATTTCGGGCATCTATGCCGCTGCTCAAAACATTGTCTGCACAATGACAAGCGTATCTTTTATGGTTCCGCTTGCAATATCTAATGCAACTGCTGTTAAGGTAGGATTTGCAAACGGAGCCAAATACTATAAATCATTAAAAACTTATGCTTATACAGGTATCGCACTTTGTGTTGCATTCATGACCTGTTCAGCTATTGTTGTCGGGACTTTTCCTGTAAGCCTTCTAAAATTATTCACACGAGATCCGGAATTAATCAACGTAAGTATTCCGGTTGTTTATGTACTCTGCTTCTTCCAAATATTTGACGGTCTGCAGGTTGCATTAGCAGGGATTTTTAAAGGAATTAAACAAACAGGAATTGTTATGATTTCTAATTTTATTGCATACTGGCTGGTATCAATACCTCTCGGGTGCGTATTTGCATTCCATTTTAAGCTAAATCTGCTTGGTTTCTGGTACAGTCTCGGTATTTCAGCTATAATATTATGTACAATAATGTCAGTAAGTCTTTTCAAAAAATTTACAGGTGAGTATAGAGAGGTATCATGCCGCACTTCTTTGTAGATTCAAAAAATATTAACAATAATAAGATTATAATATCCGACGAGGAAAACTACCGCCATATTGCACGTTCGCTGCGCGTAAGAGCAGGAGAAAAGCTACTGTTAATTGACGAAAAACAGATACAGTATGAAACAGTTATTGAAAATATCAATTCTAAAGAAATAGTATGTGAGATTAAAAACAGCTACCCTTCCAAAAGAGACCTGGAATTTGATTTATATCTGGCACAAAGCCCTTTGAGAAGCGATGCGCAGCTTACTATAATGGAAAAAGCCACAGAACTTGGAATAAGAGCGGTTTATCCTGTTAAAACAGACAACTGCGCATTAAAAGTTGATAAACAGCCAAAATGGCAGCGAGTTATGTATGAGGCTTCCAAGCAATGCGAAAGGGCGAAAATCCCGATATGTTATAACTTAACAACTATTGAGGATGTTTTAAAACAGGACTTTGATAAGATTATAGTTTTTGCAGAACGCTCAACCGAGAAAAGCCTCAAAGCTTACCTCAAAGAAAACCCTATACACAAGGGAGAAAAAGTCCTTGTAATCATCGGCCCGGAAGGCGGATTTTCACAGAGGGAATTTGATTATTTTAAAGAAAAAGGATTACCGCTGATTACGCTAGGAGATTTGATACTCAAGGCAGAAACGGCCGTAATAGTTGCTTTAGGAGATATTATCTATGAATATCAGGGATGATTTTATCTTAAAAGAAATTAATGAAGGGTATCTGGTCGGCGGAATCATCCGGGATTTTCTTACGGGAAAAACAAGCGTAGACAGAGATATTGCAATAAGCGGAGCGGAGGAGTTTGCACATAAAATTGCAGATAAGTTTGGCGGAACTTTTATAACTCTTGATTCGGTAAACAAAATATTCAGGGTAGTTTTGCCTGACAAGACTAATTTTCTTGATATTTCGGAAATAGAAGGAAGCACAATTGAAGAAGATTTGAAAAGACGCGACTTCTCAATTAATGCAATAGCTTATGATTTGAAAAACGATAAATTTATAGATACAACAGGCGGCATTAATGATTTGGAAAACAAAGTTCTGCGTCATATAAGCGACAAAAACTTTGAAGATGACCCTTTGAGGCTTCTGCGCGGATTCAGATTTTTCTCGACAACAGGTTTTAGAATGACAGAAGAGCTTGAAAGCGCAATAAGCAAATACGCACATTTAATCCTCAAACCTGCTCCGGAGAGAATTAACTATGAGCTTATGAAACTCTTCGGCGGAAAATATGCGGCTGAAACCCTTCTTAAAATGAACGAGTTTGGAATACTTGAAGCATTATTTCCTTTTGTAAAAGAAATGAAGCAGGTTCCGCCAAATACACACCATCACCTTGATTTACTTCACCATGTAATTGAAACGGTCAGACAAATAGAAATTCAGTATGAAAATCTGACGGGTGAAGTAAAAGAACATCTTCAAAAGGTAGATTTCGGAGGTTTTCCAAGAATAAATCACTTAAAGCTTGCAGGATTTATGCACGATATAGGTAAATTCTCCTGCTGGACTATTGAAGAAAACGGCCGGCACAGGTTTATTAAGCACGCTGATATCGGAGCAGAGCTTGCAATTCCATTCCTAAAAAAAATGAAATTCTCTAAAAAACAAATAGAATATATTACATGTATGATAAAAAATCATATTTACCCTTCAAATGTAATAGCTGCTCCGGATTTGAACGACAAGATTATGATGAGATACATTAGAAAAATGGAAGATAATGTAATCGATAATATAATTCTTGCCAAAGCAGACCGGCTTTCTGCGCGTGGGGTTGACGTAACCGAAGAGATGATTGAAAACAACATGCGCGGACTTGACAGGCTGTTGAAATTCTATCTGGAGAAAAAAGATACTTTAAAACCACTTCCCAAACTTCTTGACGGAAAAGAAATTATGGAGTTAACAGGGTTAAAACCAACTCCACAGTTGGGGAAAATAATAGAAGCGCTCAAAGAAGCGCAGCTGAATGGAGATGTTACCAATATTGAAGAAGCGGAAGTTTTTATAAAAAATAAAGCAAACATTGGAGAAAGACTATAATTATGGATAATTTGTATACCCTTTCGGAAATAGCGGATAAACGTTTTTCGCACGGAGAAGATGTTCCGCAAAATATTGTAGAAGGAATAAAAAAAATCGTTGCAGGCGGCGGATTTATCGGGATGGCGCAAATTAATCCGATTGCAGGGAATATTGAATACAACGCCAAAAAGATTGCAAAATATATAAAATATGCCTGCAAAATAGGGCTGGATATGGTTATTTTCCCAGAGCTTGCTCTAATGGGGTACCCTATAGAAGACACGATTGACAGACATCCGGTAATTGTTGAGGAAAACGTTAAATGGCTTAAAGGGCTTGCCAAGATTACTGTAGGAACAACCGCGCTGGTCGGGTTTGTTGAACCCAGAAAAAAAGATGCGGAAGGTAAAAAGTATTATAATTCGGTGGCGATTTTAAAAGACGGAAAAATCAACGGTATAGTTAGGAAATCACTTCTTCCAAACTATTCTGAGTTTAATGATTACAGATATATAGAACCCTCCCCCGTGGTTGGAGTGCAGCCTGCAGAAACACTCGGTAAATTTGATAAGGAGTCTGTCAAAGCCGGCTCAAAACTCTTTGGAAAATACGGCATTTCAATATGTGAGGACTGCTGGAATAACAAAGAATTTTTTGATAAACATCTTTATGAAAAAGATCCCATAGAAGAGCTTGCACAAGAAAGGCCTGAAATCTTTATCAATTGTTCGGCATCTCCTACCAGAGCAAAAAAAGAGCAGCTTAAACATAATATGCTTTCCTTTATTGCAAACAAATATAAAACTCCGATAGTATATGTAAACCAGGTCGGGGCTATTGATAACAGCTCTTTTGACGGCTCAAGCAGAGTTTTTAACTCTCAAGGAGAGCTTATTGCAAGAGCAAAGTCTTTTGAAGAACAATTTCTTATTGTAAATCCTTCAAAAAATATCGGAAAGATTTATCCTCTTACAAAGGGGCTTGATAAATCACTTACCGAACAAAAGGTATTTACACTTGAATACGAATCCGACTTGGAGCGTACATATAAAACGATTATTCAAGGAATAAGAGACTATTTTAGAAAATGCGGATTTAAACGCGCCGTGCTGGGTCTTTCCGGAGGCTTAGATTCAACAGTTTGCGCGGTACTTCTTGCAGATGCAATAGGAAAAGAAAATGTTTTTGGAATTTCCATGCCCTCAAAGATTACGAGTCAAGAAAGCCGCTCTGACGCAGAGGAGCTTGCGCATAATCTGGGGATTAATTTTACGGAAGCCTCAATTAAACCTATGGTAGATACAACAACAGAATGCTTGGATAAATTGTTTGAAGCTGTTGAGACAAAGTGGAAGAAATATTGGGACAGCCGCTCCGGTAAGTTTATTGACAGGCCCGATAACATTTATCCCTTTACGCCGGACAATATTCAAGCGCGTTCAAGAGCGATGTTTTTGTGGGGAATAAGTAATGAATTTGCATCCTGTATTCCGATTGCAACCTCTGATAAATCAGAACTTTATATGGGGTATGCAACGATTAACGGAGATATGTCAGGAGGGTTTGCCCCGATTGCGGATGTTCCTAAAACAAAGCTGTTTGCCTTTGCGCGCTGGTTGAACGCAAACAGAGAAGTTAAAAATGCTATACCTGAGGCTATTATTCTGAAAAAACCCGGTGCAGAACTCGCAATTGACCCTAAGACAGGAAAGCCTTTGATTGCGGAGGATGCTCTTATGCCTTACGAATTTCTTGATGAAATAATTTGGCGGATAGAAAATAACAACGAAGGGTATCAGGATTTAATCAAGACGAAATTCGTGTACGAAAAGCATAATTCGATATCAACTGAACAAAAAACGAATTGGATTGACAAATTTTTTAGGAGGATGTCTACAGCTTTATATAAATGGTCGATTCTTCCGCCGTCTGTTATTGTTGAATCCAGATCAATTAACAAATATGATTACAGACAGCCTATAACCTCAGCAAAAATAAATTACAAAGGTGTTAGTGATGAACAAGTTATTCACGCACTTTCAGAATAAAGCCTGCTTCATTCATGCTCTGCAATTTTTATAACCTTATACTCTAACCTATCGGCTCAATATATTTACTTCTTGAACTATAATTAACACCAATGTACAATGTATCTGACGCTGTATGTGTAAATCGTCGACTACACAATTTAGAGGTTTTTATGCAAAACGCAATTGAGCAGGCATTAAAATGTAAGATTGACGTACCCGTGGGGTGTGTTATAAAAAAAGATGGTAAGATTGTTGCATCTGCTTCCAACCTAAGAGAGGCCAATAATGATATAACAGCGCATGCAGAGATTCTCGCAATAAAACAGGCGCAGGATAAATTGAAAACTTCACGGCTTAACGGGTGTGAAATGTATGTTACGCTTGAGCCTTGCCCGATGTGTGCGTGGGCAATTATTCAATCCGGAATCAGTGCTGTTTATTTTGGGGCATATAATACCCAGTACGGCGCCTTAGAATCAGTGCTGCAGTTACAAAAACTTGCAAATTCAAAAATTAAAGTGTATGGTGGAATACAGGAAGATAAGTGTAATAAAATATTAGAAGAGTTTTTTAAGGCTTTAAGATGATTACAAAAGAAGAATTAGATCGTTTGGCTCAAAAATACGAGACAGAAGACTTTATTAAGGATGACCCTGTTCAATTTATTCATAGATTTAAGAAAAAAGAAGATGCGGAACTTGGTGGGTTTATTGCATCATTATTCGCTTACGGAAACAGAAAAATGTTTATCAAAAAACTTGATGAATTATTTCTGAAAGCTGATAATGATATTACAAACTATGTTAAGAATGGTGACTTTTCTAATCTCAAAGGCTTTGAATACCGCTTTTCTAAGGACAGTGATATTATCCCTGTGTTTGAGATTCTTAATAAATTATATAAAGAAGCAAAAGGGCTGGAGGAGCTTTTTGCTTACGGTTTTTCTCAGGATAATTTTTTGCAGACGGTTGTAGATTATTTTTATTCACTAGCCCCAAAATTCGCAGGCCAAGGGTTTTACCACATGATTCCAAATCCGCAGAACGGCGGCGCAATGAAGCGTATGAACATGTTTCTAAGATGGATGGTAAGACGTTCTGTTGTGGATTTGGGTATTTGGAAGTTTATGGAGCCTAAAGACTTGTTGATTCCTCTTGACGTTCATGTCGGACGAGTGTCAAGAAATATGGGGCTGCTTACCAGAAAAAGTAATGATTTTAAAGCCGTGCTTGAGCTTACAAACAAATTAAAAGAATTCTGCCCTGAGGATCCGGTTAAATATGATTTTGCAATGTTTGCTTTTGGTGTAGAATTAAATAGTAAAAAGAATCAGGAGGTTGAAAAATAAATGAACAAAGAGATTTATTCTAATTCCAAAAAGTTTTTAATTTTACTGGTTGTAATTTGCGTTGTCTTTTTTATCGTGGTAGCCAAAGCATTTGAATATCTTCCTGATTCTGAATCAAATAAAAGTATGGTTAAGCATGCGGATATTGATGAGATAAATAAGCCTCGTAAGCAGGTTCAAGATAATTCGGAAGAGCAAGTTGAGCAAAGTCCCAAAGATGAAGGGCTGAACGTTACTCTAAATGTCCAAGACGAGGCACCGGAATTAGACGAACCAGTGACAAAAATTAAGACGCCGCAAAAAATGCCTGAGCCTACGGAAGCCCTGGAGCCTCTATCAGATTCCGGTGAACCTATTGCGCCGGAGCAAGCTTCTCAAACAATATTAACGCCTGAGGAGCAAACGGAACTTTCGTTTGCGAGTGCAAAAAAATATAAAGATCAGAAACAATATGTTAAAGCTCTTGAAGAGTACAAAAAAATTCTATCTTCATCTACTGATACAAATATTCAGGCAAGATGCTACGAAGAAATCGCAAATGTTTATGCTATTGTAAAAAGATACGGCTCTGCCTTATCTTATGCTCAAAAAGCTTATAACCTCAGCCCGTCTTCTTCCAGAGAAGTTTTGCTTGCAAGACTTTATTATAAAACCGGTGATATTGATAAGGCAACAACACGTATTAACAATGTTTTACAAAGAGATTTTTCATCTGATAGGAATTAGAGAATATGGATTTGGAAATTTTAGATACATCAAGAATAAGGAAATTATTGTTTTTAGGGCCTAAAGGCTCATACAGTGATTTTGCAAAGAATAAATTCATAGAAGCCTTTGGCTTAAATTGCGTAAGCACAAATTTGAAATCTATATCAGGCGTTATTAAGGCTCTAAAAGACGAGAACTCCGAGGATATAGCCGCTGTAATTCCGATAGAAAATTCAATAGAGGGTATTGTCAGAGAGACATTAGACAATCTGGCTTCTTTGAAAAAAGAAGGATATAAAATTCTTGCTGAAACTACTATGGATATAGAACACGCTCTTATCGGATATGCCGATAAAAAATCTGAAATAAAGGTTATTCGCTCCCACCCTCAGGCTTTGGCGCAGTGCAAAAAGTATATTCATGATAATTTCCCGGACTCTCTTATAGAAGAGGCAACTCTTTCTACATCGGCTGCAATACGTTCACTGACAGAAGAGGATAAATCTGTTGCAGCTATCGGAAGTATAGATTGCGCCAAGATGTACAATGTTCCGATAATCGAGACCACAATAAATGACGAGGCGAACAATAAAACAAGGTTTATTCTGCTCGGGAAATTCCTCTCACCCCAGACAGGACACGATAAAACAAGTATTACGTTTTCTACCGAAAACAAGGCAGGAGCTTTGAATAAAATTTTAACAATACTTGAAAACCACGATATTAATATGTCCTACATAGATTCAAGACCTTCTAAAAAAGAGCTTGGAGAATATGTATTCTATATAGATTTTGAAGGACATATTCTGGATACAAAAATTGAAGACGCTTTTAAAGAAATAATGCCGATTGCAAAAATGTTTTATGTAATCGGTTCATACCACGCTGTATAGTTTTGTAAATATTATATAATTATTACTGTATCTGAGGCGTGTTTGTTATAAAATACCCAAAGGAGTAGGAGATTTATATAATGCTTAATAGTGCGGTTGAATATATAAATAAGTGTACAAACAATTTTAAGCCTGAAATCGGGATAATTTTAGGCTCAGGCTTAGGTGAATTAGCTGATGAATACTGTCAGCAGGCGCTTTCTTATTCTGAAATTCCGGGCTTTGAGGCATCGACAGTTTCAGGACACAAAGGAAGACTTGTTTTTGCAGAAATTAACAACAAAAAGGTTGTTATGATGCAGGGAAGATTCCATTTTTACGAAGGGCATTCTATACAGAAAGTTGTTTTCCCAATAAAGGTTATGAAAAAGCTCGGGGTTGAAACTCTTATTGTAACAAACGCAGCCGGAGGAGTTAACGCTGATTTTAAACCGTCTGACTTGATGATAATTACTGACCATATAAATTTTATGGGAGTAAATCCGTTAATAGGTTTAAATGATGATACAATGGGCGAACGCTTCCCTGATATGAGCGAAGTTTATACACCCGAATATGTCTCGCTGGTACAAAAGGCCGGTGAGGACTTGGGTATAGAACTCCAAAAGGGTGTGTATATGGCACTTACGGGCCCGTCTTATGAAACACCGGCAGAGGTTCGAATGGCAAGAACAATCGGCGCCGATGCAGTCGGAATGTCAACGGTTCCTGAGGCAATAGTTGCATCTTGGGCAGGAATGAAAGTTATTGGTCTAAGCTGTATTTGTAATTCAGCAGCAGGAGTAAGCACGGTAGGGCTTTCACATGCAGATGTTATTAAAGCTGCAGATGATGCAAAGGTTAAATTTAAGTCGCTTGTCAAAGAGGTTATAAAAAGAATATGAGGCTCGATAAATTTCTAAAAGTATCACGTCTAATCAAACGCAGAACAGTTGCCAATACGGTTTCTGAAATGGGCAGGATTCTTGTTAACGGCACTCCTGCTAAGCCTGCAAAGCCGCTTAAAGTAGGAGATATTATAGAAATCGAATACTCAAACAGGGTTGAGAAAGTTGAAGTTCTTATTGTACCGTCAGGAAACGTCAGTGTACAAGAGGCACCTTCTTTATACAGGGTAATAGAATAGAGGTTAAGATATGCCGATAATCAATGAAAATTTTGTAATTAATACTTTGGGAAACAACGACATAATTGATATTACAAAACATGTTCAAAATTGTGTTTATCAGCACGCTCTAAAAGACGCATTAGTATGCGTATCTGTTCAGGGAAGCACTTCGGCTGTAACTACAATAGAATATGAATCGGGCTTGATACAGGACTTAAAAGAGGCACTGGAGAGAATGGCCCCTACCGGCATGGAATACCATCACGACGAAATCTGGCATGACGGAAACGGATATGCCCATGTTCGTGCGGCTCTTGTCGGAAGCTCTGTTAATATTGCATTAAAAGACGGCTTGTTAAATCTCGGAACATGGCAGCAGGTTGTTCTTCTGGATTTTGATAACAAATCCCGCTCCAGAAATATTACAGTTCAAATAATTTATTAGTTATATCTTCAAATCAAGAAACTTTTCTTTTTCGCCAACGAATGTTATTTTTACTTTGCTTAAATCTGCAGGATCAAATTGAAATATGTTAGCAGAGGAAAAAAATGCAGGACGTATTTTTGTAAGGTATGGTATGATTGTTGTTTCAATCCCCTGAGGAAAGAATTTTTTCAGTATATTTTTTACTTTTTCAACAATAGGATTTGGAACAGCTTCCAATTTTCCGGAGGAATTCCAGCCGCGAATGTTGAAAAAGAGTTTGGGTGTAAAACTTTTATCCAAATAAGAGTCATAGCGATTAAGTTGTATTTCTATAGCTCTGGTCTGTCCGTCAACATTTGTAGGTACATAGTGAGATAAGACCGTAACAGGTTTATTATCAAGCGCTTTTGCTATAATTCCGACAGAGTTACATCCGTTCAGAGCGTCGGTATAAATGGTATTTATACCTTTTTCGCTAATTCTTACTGCAGTACAATGGTTCATATCAACGTGAAGAATGCTTTTATCACCGCTAAGCATTTTTCTAGATAATACCATTTCAGGCATATTGTTTATGGATTCCCTGTTAACTCTTGAGTAAGGAGAGAGCTGCGGCAGTGATTTTCGTGTTAAGTTGATTATCTTGCTTTCCATATAAATACTAATGATTCTAAATATTTTTTTTGCGTTTTTGTAAGTTTTTATGAATCGTTTTTATTATATAATATTTGTATTATTGTTGGAGGAACGAGTATGGAAAAGAACATTGATTGGGCAAATCTGGGATTTGGCTATATGAAAACGGATTATCGTTTTGTATCGAATTTCAAAGACGGAAAATGGGATGAAGGTACATTAACGACGGATGAAAATATTGTCATAAATGAATGCGCATGCGTTCTTCAATATGCACAAACTTGCTTTGAGGGGCTTAAAGCATATAGGACAGTTGATGGTAATGTTGTATGTTTTAGACCTGATTTGAACGCAAAACGAATGGCAGATACTTGCAGACGCTTAGAGATGGCTGTATATCCGGAGGATAAGTTTGTTGACGCCGTAGTTAAAACGGTTCAAAAAAATATTGATTATGTTCCTCCTTATGGATCAGGCGCGACGCTTTATATAAGACCGTACATGTTTGGTTCAGACCCGATAATGGGGGTTAAACCTGCAAACGAGTATCAGTTTAGAGTGTTTACATCTCCTGTAGGGCCGTATTTTAAGGGAGGCGCCAAACCGATTACTCTAAGAGTGCCTGATTTTGACAGAGCTGCACCGCATGGTACGGGGCATGTAAAGGCAGGGCTTAATTATGCTATGAGTTTACATGCAATTGTTGACGCTCACAAACAGGGGTACAATGAAAATATGTATCTGGATTCTGCAACAAGAACTAAGGTTGAAGAAACCGGCGGAGCTAATATTATCTTTGTTACAAAAGATAATACTGTTGTAACTCCAAAATCAAATACAATTCTGCCTTCAATTACAAGACGTTCATTGATGTACGTTGCAGAACATTATTTGGGCTTAAAAGCAGAAGAGCGCGAAGTCCGATTTGATGAGGTTAAAGACTTTGCAGAATGCGCATTATGCGGAACAGCGGCAGTTCTGTCTCCTGTTGGCAAAGTCGTTGACCATGGAAAAGAAATTTTATTCCCATCTGGTATGGAAAAAATGGGTGAGGTCACTAAAAAACTTTATGACACTCTGACAGGAATTCAGATGGGTACGATTGAAGCTCCTGAAGGATGGATTAAGGTTATTCAGCCTTAAATTCTTTTTTAGCTTCGCCTAAATTATAATTGTTATAAATCTTTGAGTACAACGCGGCTGCTGCAGCTGCGTTGCTTTTTTGTGTGTACGCCAAAACCGCATTAAATCCCTTTCTGTTAATTGTCCCGTCAATGTTTGCCGAGTCAGGAGTATCGGATTTGCTTAACATATCAGCTGCAAGAATGCTTGAAGAGTATTCTGCAATATCAACTTTGCCGTCTTTGTTTATATCAAGGGGTTCAGAGGTAAAGGTTGTATCAGGTGCAAATTTTGAGTCTAATTCTTTTACGTCCAATTCTTTTACTTTGCCCATTTCTTCATAAGCGGCTCCAAGAAGAGCCATTTTATCTACGTTACCTGTTGGCATGTATCTGTATTCAAATTCAAGTGGAGGCAAGGCTTTTAAATATTCGTCATTTTCTTTCAAAAACTTTTCTAATTTATCCGCATTATTTTTTGCTGCATCCGGACTTAAACCAAAATCAAGAATTGGGGCTGCATTCATCGGGTCTGCAACAATCGGCTGTTCAAGGTATGTAAAGTAATTCTCTACTGCATTCCTGCCGTATTTAACTGAAGGATTTGAAACTTTGCCGTCATACTTGCCTTTTGAACCGTCAATTTTTGCGATACCGTTTTGAACTTCAAACATAGATTACCTCCACACTGTATATTTAAATAAAAACATGAAGTGCTATAAAATTGCCTTTTAATTTAACATAAGTTTACATAATATTCTTACTCCGGGATTTTATTAGTGTATAATAGATTTAATAGGAGAAGATTATGACAGAATACGTATTTATGAATGGGGAATATGTTGATGCCTCGAGAGCATCTATTCCAATAAGAACTCATGCTTTTCTTTATGGAACCTCCGTTTTTGAAGGGATTCGCGCGTACTATAATCCCGATGAAGAGCAGATGTATGCTTTTAGAGTAAAAGAACATTACGAAAGACTTTTGAGAAGCGCAAAGGTCATGTGGATGAAAAGCCCCTATTCTATTGAAGAGTATTGCAATATTACAAAAGAACTTCTCAAGAAAAATGAATACAAGACAGATGTTTATATCCGCCCTACATTGTACAAATCTTCTTTCAAGGTCGGGCCGACTTTAACGGATAATGAGGATTCGTTCTTAATCTTTACAACACCTTTCGGTAACTATTTTGAGGCGGAAAAAGGTTTGAAGCTTTGTGTTTCGAGCTGGAGGAGGACATCAGATAACGCGATTCCTCCAAGGGCAAAAGTAAGCGGAGCTTATGCAAACGCCGCTTTGATAAAGACTGACGCGCACGAAGCCGGGTTTGATGATGCGGTTGTTCTTTCTGATTGCGGTCAGGTTGCGGAAGGATCTGCTATGAATATTTTTCTTGTAATAAACGGTGTTCTCGTAACTTCAAACACTACTGATGATATTCTGGTAGGTGTTACCAGAAACACGGTAATTGAACTTGCGCGTGAACTGGGGATTCCTGTTCGTGAAAGGGCAATAGACAGAACAGAGCTTTATATTGCAGATGAAGTTTTCTGCTGCGGAACAGGAGCGCAGATTGTTCCGGTAGAAAGCATAGACCACAGACCTGTCGGGGATGGTAAGATGGGAGAGATTACAAGGCAGATTTCAAAGCTCTACTACGATGTGGTTAGAGGAAAAGTAGACAAATACAAGCATTGGTGTACACCTGTATATGATTAGTTTTTTTGGAAAATGTATGGAAAATCTGTGGAAGTCCATCCTGTATTTGGTTACAGGACGCTCCCGGGTTTCTCATGTAATAGCGCAGGCTGCCGCTATAAGTTATGATTCTTTGATTATATCACTCGTAATTGCGTTTGTTTCGGCAGCGGTTATTGCAATACAGGTATCTAAACAGTTTTTGATGTCAGGTGCAGAAGCTTACGTAGGCGGCTCTATTGCGATTGTAATGATAAGAGAAATTGCACCGGGTTTTGTTGCGCTTGCAATCGGCGCAAGAGCTGGGACTGCTATTTCTGCGGAAATCGCCAATATGCAGGTTACGTCTCAGGTTGATGCAATAAAAACCCTCAAAGTTGATCCTGTCGGGTATTATTTTTCACCCAGAATTCTTGCTGCCGCAATAACTGTTCCGATGGTTGTTTTAATCGCGGAATTGGTAGGGATTCTTGGAGGGCTGTTGGTTTCAAATGCTACAATTCACCTGCATCCTGCAAGATATATTAACTCCGTATGGCTTTGGCTGAGCGCTAGAGATATTTACATAAGCCTTTTTAAAGGGGTTGTTTTTGGAATCCTTATTGCGCTTGTTTGCGCGACACAAGGATACGAAACAAAAGGCGGCGCAAAAGATGTGGGAGAGTCCACTACAAGAGCGGCGGTGCTGTCAACAGTCTACATGCTTATAGCAGATTTCTTGATTAATCTTGTCTTTTATTTGTAATTGATAATCAGTCGTGCTATTATAAGATTGTACCGAATTGGAGCTTGTATTTTGCCTAGAAGACCGAGTATAGATAAAAGTACATACGAGTTAATATCCGGATGGCTGGAAGAATATCACTCTTCTCAGGATAAATATCAACGTACAAAAGCAAAGGCACTGATTGTAACTAATATGATTCCGGTTATAAAACGTATTGCAAGGACAATTGCAAGACGTTCTTATGACCCTGTTGAGGATCTTGTTCAAGCAGGTGCCATCGGGCTTTTAAAAGCTATTGACAGTTATTCAAAAGACATTAATGATAATTTTAGAATATATGCAGGCTATCTTATTATTGGTGAAATGAAGCATTATCTGCGAGATAAACTTAATACAATAAGAGTTCCAAGACATATTCAAGAGCTTGTATATCGTATAAACAGTTTTACGAGAACTCTTACGCCGGAAGAATTGAATGAACTGACAAGCGATGATGTAGCTGGAGTGTTAAAAATTTCTTCCAGTGCAGTTGATTTTGCTTTGCAAGCGGATAGACGACGTTCCACTCTGTCGCTGGAGGATTTATACAGTACAGACACTGATAGTCTAAGCTACGAAGAGATGCTGTCTGATAATAATTATGAAGAAACACGAGAGCTTGAAGATGCCCGAATTATACTAAGGGATGTTATTGGAAAATTACCGGAAAAATACAGAGAACTTGTTGAACTGTATTATTATAAGGACATGAGTCAGAAGGAAATTGCAGAGCACTTCAATATGACACCGATGCAGACCTCCAGAAGGTTAAAGAAAGCCTTCAGTATTTTATATAAGATGATTATGGAAGGCAAGTTTTCAGAAAAAGAATCCGGCAGGATAGCTGCTAAAACTTCTGAGGACAATGCTTTGGGAGTTTAAATGGACTGGTTTCATTATATTCTTTTTTGGATTTGCATAATAGGTTTATGTCTTGGAAGCTTTTATAATGTTGTCATACTACGCTCTTTGAGTAATGAAAGCATTGTATTTCCGGCGTCAAAGTGCCCGAAATGCGGACAAAGACTTTATTTTTGGCACAATATTCCGGTATTATCATACATTTTACTGAGAGGAAAGTGTTATTTTTGCAAAGATAAAATAAGTATTCAGTACCCGATAATCGAGTTAACCACGATGTTTGCATTTGCGGCTGCCTTTTTGAAATTTGGTATAAGCTGGAATACTTTGTTTATGATATTTTTCTTTTCAGGTTTTATTATAATGACAGTGACCGATATAAAAGCCCGACTTGTTGATTGTAATATTGCAATAGCACTGGGGGTTGGCGGTATTTTATGGAATTTTATAAACAACGGCTTGTCCGGAGTTTTATATTCGGTTTTGGGACTTTTGGCAGGTGTTTTAATAATGGAGCTCGTTGCGAGAAGCGGATATTTGTTTATAAAATCAAGGGCGATGGGAGAGGCTGATACTTATGTTGCCGGCGCTCTCGGGGCTATGTTCGGGATACAGAATATCGGGATTGTTCTTTTATACGGGCTTGCGGCTTCGATGATTTTTATAATCCCTGTTTTTTTGTATAACCAATATAAGAATAACAACAAGATGACTTGCATTTTATCAGTTCTTTTCATATTATCAATACTTGTCTTTAAGACTGTAGCGCAGAATTATTACTCTTTAGCGCTTTTAGCCTGCTTGGGGATTGCGCTTGCAATTTCTATAATAAAAGGGATTAATAAGTCTGAGAATCGCAGTTACCTTCCTTATGTACCGGCACTTACAGCAGGAGCTTTATATTTTATCTTTTTTCATATAAACTTTTAGTATGAGTGTATCGTATCCGAATCAATACAGAAATTATTGTGTTTTTGATGAAACAGGACTCAAAAATGATTTAGTCGCAATAAAGACTTCGCTTGAGAATCCTAAGTCTGAAGAAGAGGTTATTGAAGATTTGTACGCGCTTAATTTAATGCTTGATAAAGGAGAAAAAGGTGTGGATAAATTGTATCCTGTATTATCAAAGTATAATAATACGCAGTCTCCTTATATTCAGACCTTTCTTGCAGGAATATACCGCAAGACAAAAGTCCCTGATGCATTTGGGCCATTAGTTTCAATGCTTATCAAAAACTCAATTCATCCTCCTCAAGACTGTGGGTTTGACCCTAACGAGGAAATCGGAGGGGCGATTTTGGATTATATTGCCTAAAGATTTGCTCCGCCTTCATCTTTTAACTTGGTTAGGGCTTGCTTTGCTCCTTCATAGTTTCTGCAGAGCTTTATTACAAATTCAATAGACGCTTTGTCCTGACGGATTGCATCTTTAAGCTTATAAATCTCTGCAAGCTGCAGCCGGCTTGTATCAGAAGTTTCAAAAAGATATTTTTTCAAAAGTTCTTGAGATTCCGTATCCATGCCGGCAATATTATGTTTGAACGCAAACCAGTTATAAAAATGGTAGATAAAATAGTATTTATTAATCTCTCCGTTTGATAACACAAAAATTTCATCTGTTTTAAGAGAAAATGTTTTATTTAGCGCAAGCGAAAGATAGAGAGCCTTACTTCCTTTGGCAGGATATATGAGTCCTTCGTTTTCACCTATAGGGTTAAGGATTGAGGAAGCATTATCTATTCTGCATACTTTTGTACCGTGTGATTGAATGTATTCTAAAAGTTTTTCCGGTTCAAAATCGGCTTCAGTAAGAATTGTGGTAAGTTCTTCTTCAAGCTTTTGTTTTTCACTTTCTGCAAGCGTGCTCAAATCAAGCAGACACCCGTCCGAATAATGTCTCTTTTTTTTAGAAACATTTTTTACGCCTATGGTCTTTGAAAGACGGTAGCGCAGGTATTTTTCCTGCATACTCAAGATTTTGTATAATAAACTTTTAAATACTTGCATAGTCTTTACTTTCTATAGCCTCAATTTCTTTTCTTGCAGTATAACATAAATGTCCACGGCTTTCTCTGAGGGTTTCTACATCGTCCGGATTTACAATGCTGCATATAAAGATAAAAGCACTGTCAGAGCAGGTGTCGGTAATTTTCCTCAATGAATTTACATCCGCAGATTTTATAATCGTCACAAGTCTGGTACGTAAATGTCTCAAATTTCCGTCTTCGAGAATTGTTTCGATAATATTTCCTGTGTCATATTGCTTTATAGCTTCTTGCAGCCCTTCCTGCTTAATAACACGTGCAATTGCTATCGGACTTGTTACAGTTTTTGATTTTGTGGGTGCCCCTCGGTTTGTTTTTTCAACATAGTTATTCTCAAGAAGCCGTTTTACATCTTCTCCCTCACGTTCTGCCGAAGAAGGATTCTCATTTACTGCATAGTTATTTCCCGGAAGAATCACTGTTTCAGAAAATTCTTCCAAAGCCTCCTGACGTTTTGAATTTTGTATTATCACGCTTTCTTCTGTTTTCAATTCCTGATGAATTTCTCTTTTTAATTCTGTTGAAATTTGTTCAATCCCTTTTTTACTTCCTTCATAAAGAGCTTTTAAATGTTTAGGGACCTCTTCTCCTCTTTTAATTTTTTCCTCATAGTTCTTAAAGTCTTGTTTAACCTCTTCCTGATAAAGTGCTGCTGCTTCTGAAGATTTTGCACTCATTATTAAGGCAGTGTATCGTTCAATAACTTCTTGGGATAAAGTATCACCAACACTGTCATAATTTTCTGCTAATGCTTTAAAAAATGTATAATCTGCTAAGTCTGCAGTTCTGACCCTTTCTTCAGCGCTGCAACGTGTTGCAAGAATTGTGGCTGTTCCGTTTTCAAGATCATTGGAACACAACATAATCAATGATTCCAAGGCCGTTTCGGAAGAATTAACATTAACAATATCCATAAATCTTCCACGCTGGATGTGCTGATGTCGTGTCCGTATTTTCTGCTCCGCCTCTGTACGTTCTTCTTCCGGCAGATTTTGCACTTCTTGAAGTTCTTGCTTCAAGGTTGCTTCATCTTTTTGCCGCACTCCGGTTAAAACAGCTCTTTGGGAGACTCTGTCCATTGTTTTAAACTCTGCACCGAGTTCGGCATTAACATCGCCTTTTGCCTCTTCATACTCCTGCAGATCCTCAAACACACCGCTTTTTAATGCACCGTAGTAAACTTTTACGTTCTCCGTAATTAACTCATTTATATTTGCATCCTCGCTTATTTCTCCATTGTTGCGATAATTTTGAAATTTTGAAAGAATTAAATCAATACATCCTAAAAGCTTTTGTTTGTCTCCGTCTGAAAGCTGATTCAGCATTTCGTCCGAAAGTCCGGTTATTTTTCCGAGAAGCCCATTTTTTAATAAATCTGTCCCATCAAATCCATATTTTGTACATTTTAATTCTATAGTATCTTTTAGCGCCATTAAGTTTTGTACAATCCCGTTTGGTCTTGTTTCCTGCTGATTAATTTCCAGCTTATCACCGGGCTGCTCAACATTCTGACACTGTATGACAGCCTCTTTAGATATATCTTCGCTTTTGCGTGGTTTAGGAATTCCCATATCAATTCCTAAAACTTCGCAGGCGAAATTTCTTAACTCTGATAATATTCCCATAATTATTCCCCGATATATTTATAAAGTTTGCTTGCTTGAAAAAATTGCGTTTTTTATGAACATTTGTAAATTATTTTATCAAACCCGGCTCTGCATCTGAGCCCGTAACTTTTTTACGGAGAATAAATGTCAATTTTGGAAGAGCTGCAGCAAGAAGAAAACTGCTTATTCCTACATTTGCAAGGATATTTGCTGATTTTACTTTTAGAGCTTTATTTGCAAACTTATCAACATTGCCGCTTTCTATTGCCTGTTTTGCGAATTTTTCAATCTCGGATTGAAAAGCTTTGATTTTCTTTTCGTCTACAAATTCTCTCGGATCTCTTATTCTGTTTTTCAAATACTTAACTCCGCAATACTTTTCACTTAGTTTTGAAAATGTGCTATCAGGCTTAGTGTCTAAAAATTCTATAATATTATCTTTAGGCAATTCCATCGCGTTATTCTTAATCTCCGCAATAAAAGATTTGTTATTCAATAAGTTTGGGTCGAGATTAACATTTGTGTTAAAAAGTTTCCCTGATAATGAATCTAAACCTTTTGCCAGCCAAATCGGAAATACGAAGTTCAAAAACATCATCATCGCCATTTTGAATCCCATCTCCATTTTTTCAAACTTATTCCTTGCAGTCCCCACTCGGCCAACGGTGAGTCCACCATCTGTAATAGCCATTTTGTTTACGGTAGACATGTTCGCAAGTGTCGCAGAAATTCCCTTAAAAGAAATATTTTGCTTGTTTTCAATCGCAGCTTTAATGACAGGCTTCATATTTTCCTGTTTTTTTCTGATTTTATCCGTGAGTGCAAAATTGAATTTGGGAAGAAAATACCCCATTAATGCTACAGGTATTGCCGTAGACAAGATGAACCTACCTGCAAGGAGTTTCTGGTAAGTTGATTTGTTTTTCAGAACCCTCTCCATCTCCTTGACTTCCTCCGGAGCAAGAGATTTAAATTTTTCCATATTATATTTCAATCCCTGTTTACCGCTCTCCTTTAAGAGGTTTGGATTGACTTTTGGGTTATACCCGAGCTTTTTGATGCCCAAATTACAAAGGCTGTCAATAGCAGGGATTCCGCCAAGCCAGATTACTGATGTTCCGTATTCATCTATAAGACGCTCTCGTGTCGCATTATATGCCATCTGTTTTGATTCCTTGAGATTCTGATTATAGGTCATTGCAACTTTAGACGGAATCTCAATTCCACAATCTCTTACAATCAGAGGGTAGATGCTGGAATTATTACCGATTGCTGATATTATATTAACTAGTGACATTTAAATTCTCCTTTATATATCGTACTCTTTATCTCTTGACTGATATCCCGAAAGAGCCGATGGGTAAAGGAGTTTTTAGAGAAGCAGCAAAACTCCGGGCCCTTCCGGGTCTATATGAGTATGATGATGTCTTGCTGTCATAAATGTCATTATCTTATCCTTTTGTACAATTCTACCATGAAGAGTAAAAATGTAAATAGCAAGGTGCACAAATATTAAATAAGCTTTATCGATGTTTTTAGCTCTTCAATTTTATCAATATTGTCACTTTCAAAATAAATTCTCAAAAGAGGTTCCGTTCCGCTCGGACGTACTAAGATTTTCGTTTTTTCATCGAGCATAAGCTTAACGCCGTCCTTTGTATCTATTGATGAAACTTTGTATTGACCAATCGTTTTATAATGTTTTGCTTTTTCTAAAATCTCTTGAATTTGAGATTTATCCTCCAGCTTCAAATCAATTCTGTCAGTGTAAAACCTGTCTCCTGCAAATTCATACAGGGCTTTTTGTAAATCTTTCAAAGCCTTGCCGGATTTTGCCATAGCTTCAAGTACCAGAAGGTTTGCAAGAAGTCCGTCCTTTTCCGGAAGATGTCCTTGAATACTCAATCCTCCCGACTCTTCTCCGCCGATTATGACTTTGTTTTTGCGCATAGCATCGCCGACATGCTTAAACCCGACCGCAGTTTCTATAACTTCAACTCCGAGTTTCTTTGCAACAACATCTATCAAAAGACTTGAGCCTACAGTCTTAACCACAGCACCCTTTAAGCCCTTTTGAATAAGATGTTTAAGCAAAATTGCAATAATCTCATTTGGAGAAACATACTCGCCGTCTTCATTTATGACCCCGAATCTGTCAGCATCACCGTCATTTGCAAGTCCGATAGAATTTGGCTTGGCTTTAACAGCCTCAATCAAATCGTTTAAATACTTGGGCTTAGGATCGGGCATTCCTCCGCCAAAGTTTGTATCCCGAAACATGTTCAAACTCTCAAACGGAATATCGTTACTTTTCAATATCTCGTCAAAATACCCGATGGAAGCTGAATACAGCCCGTCAAAAATAATATTTGTTTTAATTTTTTTTATAGATTCATAATCAATAAGCTTTTTGAGATGTTCATAATATTCGGGCGCAAAATCCGTCCGAATAAAGCTGCCCTGCCTGCCTGATGTCTCAAAAGGTTTATCTAAATTCCCTACGATCTCGTCCGTAATCTCTGATGTAGCAGGCCCTGCGTAGTCCGGAATAAATTTCATCCCCAAATACTCCGGCGGATTGTGGGAGGCTGTAAACATTATAGCGCAAGCATCTTTAATCTTTGCATTGTATGCCAAAACAGGCGTCGGAACGACTCGTTCTGAATAATATACATCAAACCCTTTTTTTGTAAGAATTTCAGCACAATACCCGGAAAGCTCATCAGCCATCCTTCTCGGGTCATAACCGACAAGTAAAGGCTTAGTAAACCCGAAATTGTCAGCAACATACTTTGCGATAGCCAACGTAACTCGCTCGACATTTCCCCTGGTGAAATCCTTATCTAAAACCGCTCTCCAACCGTCTGTTCCAAAACTGATACTCATTATCCTACAAACTGCCTCGCTTCTTGTTTTAATCTCTCTTGTTTAGCTAAAGTTTTTAATTGCTTCTCCTCAGGAGATTTAATTCTAAAAAGATTCAAAAACCATACTTTAGCCATTCGCATCCCAACTTTAGAAAAAAGCGGAGCTTTGATGTTTGGGCTTTTCGCCTGTTTTGCCAGCTCAAAATTGTCCACAGCCATTTTTGCATATTCAATATTAGCTTTTTTAAACCCTTTATAATTTCCCATTGCAGCACTGTACATAAGTTCAGTGCGCAATTGGGAAATTTTATTTATTATTTGAACATCTTTTGAAGCCGGTATTTTCATTTTGAAAGCGCCTTACTTCGCAACTTTTACGCCCATCGGGTCGATTGCATAATCAGTTCCGCTTTCTGTTGTAGTGAATTTTATAGGAATATTAGCTGTTCTTGTGCAAGCCTTAACTGTCCACATCTCTTCCCAAACACCATCTTTTTTAGGCTTGGTAACCTTAGTGTCAGAGATAGAGAAGTCTTTGCAATCAGGAGCTGCAATTCTCAGCCCGTAAGCATAAACCGGAAAAAGCATATCTGCCTGAAGTTTTCCGTCAGCAAGAGTTCCGCCCTTCACCGGAATAGTCTTGTCATAATTATAAGCATACGCAAGTGTTGTAACTGTCATAACTGCTAATAATGATAATAATACTTTCTTCATATTAAATCCTTTCTACTTTAGCTTAATTTACTTCTTATCTCCAAACATTTGTTTAATACCGTCGACAGAACTCAATATTCCGGTCGCTTCATAAGGCATGTAAACAATTTTATTGTCCTTACCACTTGTAATATCCTTCATAGTTTCTAAATACTTCATCGCAATAAGGTACTTATCAGGCTGCCCCTTGTCAGCAAGCGCATTGATAATTCTTTGAATAGCCTCCTTTTCACCATCTGCCTCAAGAATTCTTGCCTGAGCAATACCTTCTGCTCTTAGGATATTAGCCTGTTTTTCACCCTCTGCCCTATTAATAGCAGCCTCTTTTTCGCCTTCTGCTTTGAGTACGGCAGATTTCTTTAAACCTTCTGCCTCCAAAATTGCAGCACGTCTGTCACGTTCAGCTTTCATCTGTTTTTCCATTGCAGATTGAATATCAGATGGTGGGATAATGTCTTGAAGCTCAACTCTGTTAACCTTTACCCCCCATTTATTAGTTGCATCATCCAATATCGCCCTTAATTCGTGGTTAATTTTGTCTCTGGAAACCAAACTTTCGTCCAAATCAAGCTGACCGACAAGGTTCCTTAGGTTTGTCTGAGTAAGTTTTTCAATAGCATCCGGTAAGTTTTGAATCTCATAAACTGCAGATTTAGGATCAATAATTTGGAAGTATAAAAGAGCATTAATACTTATTGAAACATTATCCTTTGTAATAACATTTTGTCTCGGAAAATCATAAACAGCTTCTCTCAAATCGATTTTTGTACGTTTTTGAATTATAGAATAAGTTGAACCGTCAAAACCTTTTTGTGTAATCTTCCAATCGATAGCTCTCGGAGCCTCAATAACAGGGATGATAAAATTAAATCCTGATTCAAGCATTCTGTCGAATTTCCCTAATCTTTCAACAATAACAACTTCTGCCTGTTGAACGATAATAACACCTTTCACTACCACAATCAGTGCAAGTGCAATTAAAAAAATTGATAATACAACCATAAAACTCCCTTCTTGTTATTCTGATTTTATAACATACATAACTAAACTGTCATTTCTTACGATTTTTACCTCAGCTCCTGCCGGAATTACGGATTTATCCTCGCTTCTGGCATCCCAGCGTTCGCCGTATATTGTAATAACGCCGCTTTTTTCAGAAATTTCTTCTGCTGCCTGTGCAGTTTTGCCGATATACTTACCGGAAATCCCTGTCTCTGTAAAATGGTGCTTTCTCTTTATCAAAATTGGTCTCAAAAAAGCAAAAGACAGGAATGATAGTATAAAAAATATTAATACCAGTGCAAAAATATTAGCAACATATATGGAAACTAATGCCGTAATAAAGGCCGCCAACGCAAAATTCAGGAAAAACATGCTTGGCGTAAAGATTTCCAATATAACGAATGCAATACCTATTATTGATAAAATTTGCCACATAGTCCGGTTACTCGCTGATTATTGAATTAATTTCATCCACCATTTCATCAGGATTAAACCCGTGAACCTTAGCGCCTGCCTCAAGATTCTCAAACCTTGCCGCAGCACATCCGATACACCCCATGCCATATTTTTGGAATACGGCAATTGATTCAGGATGCTGTTGAACAATATCCAAAATGCCCATATCTTTTGTTACTTTTGCCATTTAAAAACTCCTTTACCTTGACTTATACACAATCTTTCTTAAAAAGATTATTGACATTATATCACAACATAGAAAGGATTTAAATATGCAATTTATCAAGAATTTCTTTAAGCATGACTCAATCATTGGTTTATGCGGACTAAAAAAGAGAACAGAATACGTCTGCGTAAATATTCCTAAAAGCTATAAGAAGACTTATATCACAAATACCGAACAAAATTATTTATTATCATAAAAAAGGAAAGGAAGCACATAGCTTCCTTTCCAAGAGTTCATTATGTTATTAACAAAAATTATTCAATAATTTTGTCAACAACACCGGCACCAACTGTTCTACCGCCTTCACGGATAGCGAATCTCATACCTTCTTCGATAGCTACAGGAGCGATAAGTTCAACTTCCATAACTACGTTATCACCAGGCATTACCATTTCGCCGTCAAATTTGATAGAACCGGTAACGTCAGTTGTTCTGATATAGAATTGAGGTCTGTAACCCGGGAAGAAAGGAGTGTGACGTCCGCCTTCTTCTTTAGTCAGAACGTAAACGTTAGCTGTAAATTTAGTATGTGGGTGAATTGAACCAGGTTTTGCAAGAACTTGACCACGTTGGATTTCAGTCTTATCAATACCTCTTAACAAAGCACCAATGTTGTCACCAGCTTGACCTTGGTCAAGAGATTTTCTAAACATTTCAACACCGGTAACAGTTGTTTTCTTAGTTTCGCCAAGACCAACTAATTCAACTTCGTCACCAACTTTAACAATACCACGTTCTACTCTACCTGTCGCAACAGTACCACGACCAGTGATAGAGAATACGTCTTCAACCGGCATCAAGAAAGGTTTGTCCAAATCACGTTCAGGAGTTGGGAAGTAAGTATCTACTGCATCCATCAATTCCCAAATTTTGTCAACCCATTTGTCTTCACCGCGTTGGATGTTTGGATTAGCTTGAACAGCTTCCAAAGCTTTCAATGCAGAACCGTGGATGAAAGGAATGTTGTCACCGTCGAATTCATAAGAAGAAAGAAGTTCTCTTACTTCCATTTCAACGAGTTCTAACAATTCAGGGTCATCAACCATGTCGCATTTGTTCAAGAATACAACCAAGTTAGGAACACCAACCTGTCTAGCGAGCAGGATGTGTTCACGAGTTTGAGGCATTGCACCGTCAGTAGCTGCTACTACGAGGATAGCACCGTCCATCTGAGCTGCACCGGTAATCATGTTTTTTACATAGTCAGCGTGGCCGGGGCAGTCTACGTGTGCGTAGTGCCTAGCATCTGTTTCGTATTCTACGTGAGCTGTAGAGATGGTTATACCTCTTGCTTTTTCTTCCGGAGCTGCATCGATTTCATCAAATTTCTTTGCTTGAGCTTTTCCGGCTGCAGCCATAACACCTGTAATAGCTGCTGTTAATGTTGTTTTACCGTGGTCAACGTGGCCAATAGTACCAATGTTAACGTGCGGTTTCGTGCGTTCATACTTTTCACGTGCCATGAGATTAATCTCCTTCTTTGATTAAATATACTACGTCAACTTATAATATTATACTAAGTTATATATTAATTTTAGTCTCTAAAGAATAATTGTCAATCTATCTAAAATAAAAAAGAGCTTTAGAAGGGTTGAAGAGTTGAAAGGTTGAAGGGTTGAATAGTAGTTTTTGGTTTAGAGGTTGAGAGGTTTAGAAGTTTAGAAGAAGTTATAAAGGGTTGATAAGTGGAATAGTTGAAGGGTTGAATAGTAGTTTTTGGTTTAGGAGTTGAGGAGTTTATAAGTTTAGAAGAAGTTATAAAGGGTTGATAAGTTGAGTAGTTGAGAAGTTGAGGCGAAGT
>CALUWH010000006.1 GCA_944324435.1 Candidatus Gastranaerophilales bacterium | reverse complement strand
ATTTTTGGCAATCTGTTTGTTTAGCAGGTTTCAGGGGTAGAAAATAATCAAACCATGTGTAACAAGAAATCAAACCATGTGTTCTTTTACAATCTGTTTTCACATAGTCTCTTTTTTTGAGCTTATCTGGTCTGGAAAGATTTTTCATCCAGATTGATTGCCAAAAACTCTGCAAAATCATAAACCCTGTATTTGCCGAAAGAAAACAGATTCAATGCAGCTTCACACCCGAGACAAGAAGTTAAAACAATTTGCGCGCCGGTGTTTATAATATTATTATGTTTGGCACTGAAAACTTTTGACATAATTCTATATTCATTGAGCTTTGACACGCCGTTTAGTCCGCAGCACTCATCAAAGCCTTCCATCTTAACGTAATCAAGATTTTCCGTATTGTTTAAAATCCATTCAATATCTTCAAAATTATTAATATTGCAGGGCTTATGAAAAGTTACTCTCTGGTTTTTCTTTAATTTGAGTTTTAAATTATTTTCCCTTATGTATTCATAAATATTTTTTACTTTGATTGCCTCTAAAGAGGGTGAATGTTTAATATAGTCTTTCAAAGTCTTTTCACAGCTTGCGCAGCTAGTAACAACTTCGTTAATTCCCTGCTCATTTAATATTTTCAGAAAACTTTCTTTATATTTATTAAAATTATCCACATCTCCCCTCATTAAAAAAGGGATTCCGCAGCATTCAAAATCGGGCGTAATCACCTGAACGGAGCAGGAATTCAGAAGCTTTACAACAGCCTGATTCCCTTTTAGTTTATTTCCGCAGCCGCCAAAATAAACAACTTTCTTTTCAAAATCTTTTCCCTTAATATTTCTTGAAAACAGGCCTAAAAGTTTCATCCCCAGCCCAAAAACAAACACTCGCTGAATAAATGAAATAAACTTTTCTATCGGGTGTTTCTTGAAGTATTCTGCCTTTGCGCTCACAATAATATCAACTACATCAATATCACTAGGGCAGAACTTTGAGCAGGCGCCGCATTTCAGACACAAATCCAAATAGCGGTTGATTTTTGATGACATCTTCAAGTCGCCTTTGATAAGCCCCCTGAGCATTATAAACTGTCCCCTTGATACGGTACAGTCATTTCCGGTCACCTTGTATATCGGACAAACAGACTGACACAGACCGCATTTTGAGCAAGAATGAATTTTATCTTCATATTCAGCCAGCTTTTTCATAATTAATATATTAAAGCAAACAATTTTTGTAGTAAAATATTGTGAAAGGAGTGTGAAATATGACCGCTGTAATTCAACAATCACAGATAGACAGACTTTCTGCAATAAGAACTATTGATTCTGAAATTGAAACATTAAAAAGATTAAAGGATTCTATTGATTCTGAAAGTCTAACAAGAGCTCTTGATTATATGCAAAATTCTAAGGGCAGAATAATAATTACAGGCATCGGAAAGTCCGGTCATATCGCACAAAAAATAGCCGCCTCCCTTGCCTCAACCGGCACGCCGTCATTTTTTGTACATCCTGCGGAAGCTAGCCATGGTGATCTTGGCATGATAACGGAAGATGATGTTGTAATTGCAATTTCTAACAGCGGCGAATCCAAAGAATTAATTGATATTCTGAATTATTGCAAAAGATTTGGTATTAAACTAATTGCAATTACCAAAAACCCCGAAAGCTCTCTCGGAAAAGCCTGCGATGATGTTTTGAAACTTCCGGATAACGGCGAAGCCTGTCCGCTTGGGCTTGCTCCGACAAGTTCTACAACCGCGACACTCGTTCTTGGAGATATTCTGACTGTCGGAATGATTGAAAGAAAAGGTTTTTCTAAAGAAGATTTTAATGACAGACACCCGGGCGGAAAATTGGGCGCAATTCTTAAACATGTTTCTGATTTAATGCACACAGGACAAGACATGCCGATACTTGATGAAAATTCTAATATGCAGGCTGTTCTGCTTGAAATGACATCCAAACGGCTCGGATGCGTCGGGTTTATCAATCAGACCGGCGAATTGACAGGAATGCTTACAGACGGCGACTTGAGAAGATGTCTTTCTCCTAAGATTCTTGATGAGAAAGCAATAAATCTTATGACTAAAAATCCGAAAACAATATCTCCGAATGCAATGACAGCAGAAGCGTTAAAAATTATGCATGATAAAAAGATTACGAATCTTTTTGTAGTAGAAGGTAAAAAGCCTGTTGGGGTAATTCATATCCACGACTTACTGAACAACGGAGTTGCCTGATGGATATCAACACGGAAAAGCGTTTTGCAGCAGGACTTTCCATAAGTTCCAATGCTGTTTTAATTCTTTTAAAAATAATTATAGGCCATATTTCAGGCAGCATAAGTATTATATCAGAAGCTATTCATTCTCTGTCAGATTTTCTTGCATCAATTCTGACCTTCTTTGCTGTAAGCCGTTCCGCTGAGCCTGCAGACAAGGAGCACCCCTTCGGGCACGGAAAATATGAAGATATGTCCGGGTTTATTGAAGGTGGGTTAATCATATTTGCAGGGATTTATATTATATTTGAGGCATCGAAAAAATTAATCTTCGGCTACTCAATGGAAGCAGAATCAATGCTCGGGATTTATGTTATGGGGTTTGCCGTTCTAACTAATTTTCTTGTAAGCAGATATCTGTTCTACGTTGCAAAGAAATCCGACTCGGTATCGCTTCTTGCAGATGCAGAGCACCTAAGTACCGATATTTATTCATCCCTCGGGGTTTTAGTCGGGTTGATTCTAATAAAAATCACAGGCATAACTCTACTCGACCCAATTATTGCGATAATTGTTGCTTTAATTATATTAAAAGCAGGTTTTTCTATCTCTAAAGAGACCCTAAACAATCTTCTTGACGGCTCTTTGCCGAATGAAGACATTCAAATTGTCGAACAAATTCTGGAAGAAAATACGGTAATCAAAGGTTACAGGGATATAAAAGGACGTAAATCAGGACAGTACAAAGAAATTGAACTCACAATCTTTTTCAATCCTGATATGAAAATAAGCTGTTGCCACAACATTTGCGACCAGATAGAAAATGAAGTAAAATCCAAGTTGGGTAATGTGACTATAACAATACATGCAGAACCACAAATGTAACATATTGTATATATACCCCTTGCATAATCAAAAAAACGAGTTAAACTGATAATAGAGGTTAACTATGAGTTCAATATCATCAATCGATACTTCCATTTACTCCGGCTTATTGGAAAGCATGCAGGCAACAAGCGGCAGAAATGCTCCCGAGGCTGCAACAACCAGAACTTATGACAGCTCAGACGCTTCAAGTTCGCAGGTTGATTTAAGCAATTATTATTCAAATATACGTCCGGAAGACTTGCTAACTGATGTCGGAGATAATGTCGTACAATCCGCTCAAGCTCTTGACAATGCAATGGTTTCCGCTTTAGAAAACGGTTATTCAGTACAAGATGCCTGCAATATCAAGATGGCACAAACAGCTTATCAAGCCAATTGCGCTGTATTTAACGCAGTTAACGAAATGTCAACGTTTGAAATTGCTATTTGATGAAAAGAAACATTTCATTGTAAAAACGCAATATAAATATAATAATCAAGAGCAAAAGTATAAGCATAATGCCCTGCGGTGATTTCCAATCAAAATGGGCATGTATACCTTGTACTCTTTTGCTGTATGTATCAAGGAAATGTACAAGATAAAATACATTGAATAAAACTATATAGTAGGGATTAATCTCCAGAGCCGCTTCGTAAACTCGTTCTGTGTATTTTTGAACAATCCTGAGAACTCTGTAAGTAAGAGCAATATAGATTATGCATTGCAATACAGCAAAAAGAAGTAAGTATGCAGGATTTTTATAGAAAAAGAATATATAAAATCCGCCATTTACTGCAAGCAGAAGAAAAAGCCAATTCAATTTCAGACCGTCTTTAGGTTTAGAAACCAAAGTATTTACAGCCTTACCGTTAATAAAAAACCATATAGTTGAAAAGAAACCTAAAGTCAAAATATCAATTGCCAAAAACGGACCCAATTCTGTAAACTTAATCCCCGGCAAATCAGGCTCCTTAAATAAAGAGCCGCAGTGACTGCAGCGAATTGCATCATCTGTAATAATATTTCCGCAAAACGGACAAGAAATTTCCTCTGACATTACGTCCCTCTTTTCACATATCATATCATACTATATTATCTTAGCGCAATAGTCTGATATGGGACATTTGTCGCACATTGGTTTTATTGGCTTGCAGACATTCTGGCCATGAGTTACAAGAAGCGTATTAATATCAATCCAATATTTCACAGGGAGTTTTTCTCTTAGCGCAAATTCTGTCTCTTCCGGAGTTTTTGTCTTCACATACCCGAGCCGGTTAAAAATCCTATGAACGTGAACATCAACACAAATTGCTGGTTTATTAAACCCTTGTGATAAAACAAGATTTGCAGTTTTTCTCCCTACTCCTTTAAATTTCGTGAGTTCCTCAATTTCATCAGGAACCTTACCACCTAATTCCTCGTCTATTTGGCGAGAAAGCTCAATAATTTGTTTTGCTTTATTTTCATAAAACCCAACCGGATAAATAGCTTTAGCTAAATCTTCTGTTTTTACATTTTTCATTTCTATAGGGGTTTTTGCAAGCTCAAGCATTCTTAATGTCGCAGGATAAGTAGTCCTGTCATTTGTTCTAAGGCTCAAAATACAGGCTATCAGAACAAGATAAGGA
Organism: Candidatus Gastranaerophilales bacterium; assembly: GCA_944324435.1. Taxonomy (GTDB): domain Bacteria; phylum Cyanobacteriota; class Vampirovibrionia; order Gastranaerophilales; family Gastranaerophilaceae; genus CAG-196. The sequence goes on along the minus strand of CALUWH010000006.1, from coordinate 72,557 downwards.
TCTTTAAGCGAATCCATTAAATGCACAAAGTCGCTCTTAGGCTGATCAGCTTGCTTTAGTGTGGCAACAATTTTATCTATATTACATTCAGTTTTAGCCGGCATTTTATATACTCCCGATAATATTCTATACTAAGTATGAAATAACTACAACCGGATAACCTATTCCCTCCCCTGTAAGGAGAGGGAATAGGTTATAGAACATTAACCTCTTACATTTTCTCAGTGGTAGGATGATGTAAATCATAGATTTACCGCATCAACAAATTAATTATCTGAAAGTGTATGATGAATTAGGTAATAATATTAAATCAATGGTTGCGGATACTTCATTGTTTCCAATACTTCTCAAAGAAGGAAGCACAGATATTGATGTAAGCAAATATCCGCTTGTAAATAACTCTCAGCCATTAAAGGCACCTTTTAAGGATGACACAAAATATTCAGGAGATAATAAGCTTTGTAATTTGTTAGCGCATACTTTTGGTGCAGATTCCTGCAATACAACTTCTTATCCTGACAAATCATCTTTCACAACATCAAACGGCATGGAGTGGTGGATAAGTCAGACGAAAAGAGAAATTGATACAGCAGAAAACAAAATATCTTATCAGACAGACATATATGTAGATGTGGATTCATCAAAGGAATCCTCTAATTGTATGTATGGCGAAGATGGCTGCAAGAATCCTGACAGGTTTAAGTTTTTACTTGCGGCCGACGGTAGATTGGTACCTGCGGATCCTGTCGGTGTACATTATATCAACACGAGAAAGAATTTACTCAAGAAGAAATTTGATGTTGAGGGAAATGTTTTAGCAAGTTTAGATGATAAAATGTTTGAGGATGATCCGGTTGAGGAAACCCCTTCTACACCTACACCGGATCCTACTCCAACACCAACGCCGACTCCTGAGCCGGATCCGGAACCGGACATTCCTGTTTATGTGCCGGAGCCTGAACCGGTAGAAGAACTCGATCCGTGTGAGAGTAGATTCAAGTGGAACGGCGGAGGTCCTCTTTATATGCAATGTTTGCAAAAACCAAGTATCTATTATCAGGGATTAAATAAATTTGGAGGGCGTAAGTTCAAGGCTAGAATGAAAGAAAGTTTCAATAATACTAACATAACAGCATATTTTAACCCTTACAGTTTAAGTTTAAGCAACGCCGCCTCTCAAACTGTTACAATATATCTTTATATTGACGGGGTGAGGTTTAACGTAGATACTGTTGGAGCTTTAAGCGATTTAGGTATGGTATATTGTTATTATAGGCCGGGGGCAGGAGTTTTAGGTTTTTGTACAAACAAACACTCTGCTGCAGTATCAGCGTGGAGCAGCCCTTTTATGACAGCTACTTACCGTGCCGGAAGCACAAAGCCCGAATATTCTCTTTTATACAACCCGTTTCAATCATTACCCAGCAATGTTGACGATTGTGAACTATATTGGAATGGAGTTTCAAATAAAGCAAGGTGTCAATATGATACCTCCTCTGTAGATCTTTCAATTGCAGATATAAGTCCCAGATATGACAGTACAAATATATACTACGATAACTTATGGGCAGATGCCGGCTGGAATGATAGCCCGGCAGCAGTGTATTCTTGGTTAACTAACGGAAGCCCTAATGCCAGCGAACTTAATAGGCTTACTATATATAATGATGTCGGAGAGTTTGTAAAATAATGAATGCTTATCCCCCTTGAAATAAAGGGGGATAATTTTATATTGCAAGAAATTACGTTGTTATTCATGATAAAATATAAAAGGAAGGAGATGACGTGAAAACAGCTGCTTTTATAGTTCCAACTGGAATAGGCGCTTCGATAGGAGGTTTTGCCGGAGATGCAAGTAAGTGGGCAAGAAGGCTTGCAGAAAAAGTCAGGCTTATTGTGAATCCCAACGTAGTTAATGCAGCCTGTTTTTCCGGGATTACCCCTAATATGCTTTATGTAGAGGGGTATGCCCTTGATGAATTTTTCAGAGGAAGGTTAACGCTCAAACCTTCTGTTAATAATAAAATCGGGATAATTTTTGACAGATCTATTCCTCAGAATGTTTTGAATGTTCATATAAATACGATTCATGCTGTAGAAACTGTTTATGATTTGAATGTTATAGGGTATGAAGTAACAGATTCAGCCGTAGGAGTAGAATTTTTTATAGATAAAACCGGGGCATCCATGGGAAACGTCAGAGATTTACTGACCTTAAAAAGGGCTGCACAAAGCTTAATCTCAAAGGGTGCGGAAGCAATTGCAATAGTCTGCCGTTTTCCGGAAGAGCAAGGAGATGATTATGCAAACGGAATCGGGGTTGATCCGGTCGGCGGAGTTGAAGCAATTATATCTCATTATATTTCTAAAGAATTTCGCGTTCCTTGTGCGCACGCTCCGGCGTTTGATGATATAACAATTTCGTCAAATATCGTTGATAGACGCTGTGCTGCAGAATATATAACCCCGACATTTTTGCCGTGTATTTTAATCGGTCTTAATCAGGCGCCGAAACTTGCACAGACCGGAGGGATTTCTATCGATAATCTTGATTTTCTTGTTTATCCGTCTGACTGTCTCGGCGGAATTCCTGTACTTGAGATGTCAAAAAGAAGAAAAAAAATCTACGCGGTTAATGAAAACAAAACGGTTTTAAATGTTACAGGCAGTCATATTTCAACAAAGTGTGATATAATTAATACGTATGAAGAAATATTGGAGCTTTTATGATGAAAAAGAATGGTTTTACAATGATTGAACTATTACTATGCCTTGCGATTATAGGTATAGTTTCGGCTATGGGAATGACTATAACTAAAAAAAGTTCGGCAAAGGCATACAATTTATTCTATTATTCCGGCTATGTAAACATGTATGACGCGCTCGTAGAAATTTCAGACGAAGAATCTACAAGTTCTACAACCAGCACGCCGCCTTCGGGCTGGGCAGGCTCTACAGCTAACTGGAAAACAATAGATGAACTGAATAAAATTTTAGGGAAAGATGATGTGACGGTCAACTCATCTTCTCAGGCAGTTATAACAACATCTAATGGTATAGAGTACGTTTTTGATAATTCTGACTCTGATAAAATTTATATGGATGTTCCTGCCGCAAAGACAAAAAAGAATGAGGGTAAAGCTAGGGTTGAGCTTACTTATGACAGCAGCACTGGAATCCTTGTTCCCGGCGAGCCTCTTTTTTCCAGAAGAGATTTGCTGCCTACTTACTTGGATGATGGGTTTGTCGGAAGAAAAACAGCTTCAAGCGAATCTGTAGCACCGATTCAATATCGTTCTTACAAGGAATCCTACTGTACTTTATATGGTTCAAGTGGTCTGCCCAGCGGTCTTGATTGTAACGGAGTAACTATTCCGACCACCAAGCCAAAAGCTGCTATAAATTTTGCAAACCCTCTAAAGGCAAGATAAAAAAGTTCTTTAAAGATACAAAAAACAGGAGAGGATTCCCTCTCCTGTTTTTATGTTTATTTTTGCTTACACAAGCTTGACCGTATTATTTTCGGCCAGAAATTGCGTAACTTTTTCATTCAAAACCTGCTGTGAAATAGCATTAAATACGCCCGGTGTTTGAGAAAGCTGCTTAACCATTGTTTTAGGATCTATTTGATACGCCCTGCTTAATTCAGCCAGCTTTGCACCAAATTCTTCTTGAGAAACAGTTATATTTTCTTCTTTTGCAATCTTATCAATTACAAGAGAATTTTTTACTCTGACTTTAGCATCTTCTTTGAGATCATTCATTATATTATCGTACCCTTGAGCCTCAACAGCCTGCTCCCAGGTAAATCCCTGCATTGAAAGTCTTTGTCTGTATTCTTCTACGAGCTGATCTGCTTCTCTGTCGATCATTGACTGCTGAATTTCTACTTTAGCGTCGCCTGAAACTTTTTCAAAAACAGCCTTTTCAGAATTTGTTCTGTCAATATCGGCTTTTTGATTATCAAGGTACTTTTGAATATCAGCTTTTAGTTCGTCAACGGTTTTAAACGGCCCGATTTTTTGTACAAATTCATCGTTAAGTTCGGGCAATACTTTAGACTTAATTTCATTTATTTTACACTTGAATACAGCCGGCTGACCTGCTAATTTTTTTTCATGATATTCTTCCGGGAAAGTTACATTTATTTCAAACTCTTCGCCGAGAGTTTTGTCAACGAGCTGTTCTGCAAAACCCGGAATAAAGCTTGAGTGTGCTAAATCAAGTGTATAATTTTTTGCATCACCGTGTTCAATTTTTTCACCGTTTGAAAAACCTTCAAAATCGAATACAACAACATCAGAATCAAGAGTTTTTCTGTCAGTTACAATAACGGTTGTTGCGTGCTGTTCCAAAAGAGCGTCTATAGATTTTTGCATAGCATCTTCCGGAGTTTTGTATTCAGGAACATCAATAGTTAACCCTTTGTATTCACCGAGTGTTACTTCCGGTCTCAATTCAATCTTAGCTGTAATCTTTAAATCTTCGCCGATCTTGTAGGTGTAAGATTCAACGTATGGTTGAGCCACTACATCAAATTCATTTTCTTTAATAACCTGAGAGAAAATTCTCGGAAGAGCGCCTTCAAGAGCTTCCTGTTTAATTCTTTCTTCGCCGATATTTTGTTCAACAATATTTCTCGGCGCCTTTCCCTTTCTAAAGCCCGGAATATTGATGTACTGTGCTAGTCTTTTTGCTGCATTATTGTAAAAATCTACTGCATCTTTTGCAGGAATATCAATATCAACTTTTACAATATTGCCTTCTTGTTTTTCAATCGTTGTGTTCATATTTATTAAATCCTTTCAATTATACTGCCTCTTTTTTCACGCTACTACAAACAGAGCCTCTTTGCAAGTTTAGAGGATATTAAAGAATCCCTCCTCGGGTAATTTTATTTTTTTTATCCCCGATATATTATGTGGTAAACTTAAAGAAGGAGATAATATGAAAAAAAATGTTGTATTAATTTTGTTAATTTTTTTGGTACCTCTGGCTGTGTACTTTGGTCTTACTAGAGACAAGCTTACAACCCTGCCATCTATTGCGGCGTCAGGTGCCGAAGTTATTAAATTTTCATCGCCAATGTGCTATGAATGCGAAGAATTGGAAAAAATTTTTGAAGAGGTTTATCCTTCATACAGCAGAGATATAAGTCTTAGGAAAATTGACGTTACACAAAAAAATTCCGAAACAAAAGAACTTATAAAAAAATATGAAGTAAAACTTGTTCCGACAACCGTATTTAAAGACGCTCAGGGTAATGTAAAACGTCGTATTGAGGGGACTATACAGCCTAAAATTTTGGATAATTATTTGAAAGAACTGGTAAATAATGGATAATCTTGTACAAATATTTTCATCAGGTACTACAGGGGCTCAGGTATGGCTTTTAATGTTTGCCGCATCGTTTGCAGGCGGAGTGATAGCTTCAATTTCGCCGTGTTCCCTTGCAATGCTGCCTTTGATTATAGGATATGTCGGAGGGTATTCTAAAGAAACACCTTTCAGGACGTTTGTTCAGCTGTGCTTTTTTATTCTCGGAACTGCAATTGTATTTTCAATTATCGGGATTATATGCGCGGTAACCGGCAGTGTCTTTGCTTCTGCTCTTGGAGAATATTTTACTCTAATAATGGCATCACTCCTAATGGTGATGGGGCTCAAGATTCTTGATATAATTGATTTTGACCTTCCAGTTGTAATTAAGTCAATGCCGACGAATACAACGAGTTCGTTATTTATATATCCGATACTTCTAGGTATAACATTTGCGCTTGCAGGAACCCCCTGCTCAACACCTATCTTAGCAGGCATAATGGCTTTTGCAGCAATGGGCAAAAACCTCGCTGCAGCGATTTTTATGCTGTTTCTTTTCGCTCTGGGACAGGGGGTAATACTGATTATTGCAGGGATTTTTACATCAGGTATCAAAAACTTAAAAAAAATGACGCGGTTTACCGATGCCTTGATGAAGTTCAGTGGGCTCCTCTTAATCCTTGTTGCCGTTTACTTGTACTACAAGGTTTTCAGTCCTTTGATTTAAGAGTTTTGTTTCCGCTATCTCGGCAGCTTTTTTTATAAAAAATTCGCAAGGGCGTTGTTTATAATAACTGTCTGTACGAACCGACGGCATCGGGGAATCTTCACCCGGAGGCAGGCCAAGAAGTTCACGGCAAATAATTGTACCAAACTCTGTCTTAAAATCTTTGGCTAAATCCTGTATAAGTTTATAATGCTTTGATTTGGCTTCATAATCATTAGGCGCCGTATACCCTCTAAGCATGCCGGCAATTGCAAACATAGATGTAACCGCTCCGCAAACCTCTCTAAGGCGCCCCATGCCGCCGCCAAAGGATGACGATAACTTCAGGCAGGTTTCCTTATCCAAACCAATTTCATCAGAAAAAGCCAGTAAAACGGACTGTGCACAATTGTAACCTTCGCGAAAATGTTTGCATGCTTTATCAGAATAAATACCCATAAATATATTTTATCAAAAAATGAACAAATAAAAAAATTTTTCGTTATACAGATGTAGAACAAATAAAGGAGAGTAATTATGACAGAAGAAAACAAAATTGCAGATGTAAAAGAAGAAAAATGCTTATGCCAGAGCAAGGGGTTTAGAAAATTTTTAATCATCACAGGCGGAAGTTTTGTCGGCGTGTTTTTAGCACTGAGTTTATTTGCGGCACTTCATAGACCGCCAATGCCGCCAATGAATCCTTATGCTTTCGGCGGACCTGGGCCTCAAATGGTAAGACCTTGCCACTGCCACCACCATTTTGACAGAGGTCACAGAGGTGATTTCCACAAAAAATTTCCTAAAGACAGGCTTGATAAGCCAATGCCTCCGAGAGCTGATAGAGCAGAAATAGACGACTAATTAGAAGAAAAAACCTGCTATATTAGCAGGTTTTTTCTTCTTTGCACTTGCTATTTAAAAATGTTTGTGCGAAGATAATTAGGTGCTGAAACATAGCAGCAAGATTATGGCTGAGTAGCTCAGTTGGTGAGAGCGTGCGGCTCATACCCGCAAGGTCGACAGTTCGAATCTGTCCTCAGCTATATTTTTATGCCTATTCTGCTTTATGCTTTTGGGAAAATTTTCGTAAAAAATTCTCTCTTGTCGGTTTATCTTTTAGTTGTATAATTACTGTATGATAGCAGGGAGAATATGATGCAGGAAGTTTTAGAGAAGAAACCAATAAAGAACATTGACTTTAATTGTGATTTAGCGCAGGCTTACGGGATTTATAAAAATAATGTTGAATATGAGCTTTTGGATTACGTAAGCTCTGTCAATATCTCTTGCGGATTTCACGCCGGAGACCCTATGACTATTAAAGAAGCTATGCTTAAAGCTAAAGAAAAAAACGTTGCAATAGGTGCGCATATAGGGTTTAATGATATACAGGGTTTTGGCTACAGGCCGGTTGAACTTAAAGAAGACGAACTTGAAGCTCTGATAATTTATCAGGTCGGCGCGATTATGTCTTTTGCAAAAGCGTACGGATTGGGCATTGAGCATGTAAGACCTCACGGTGCTATGTATAAAATGGCAGGAGAGGATTTTATTTTCTCTTCAACAATTGCAAAAGCCGTAAAAAAATGCTCGGATTGGCTTGTTTACTACGCTCCTGCAGGAGAGGTTACGCAAAAAGTCGGAGATTACGTAAATATTCAAACTGCTCAGGAAATAAGCCTGGAAAAGACTTATAATCCTGACTTAACCATTGATTACGCTATTCCGGATAATACAAACAATTTTGAGATGATAAAGAGATTCCAGCATTTGCTTCACACATCTCAAATCCGAAATAATGCAGGCGGAATGAGCTTTGTTGAAGCGGATACGATTCATTTCTCCAACAAGTACAAAAATTCTCTGGAGTTGGTTCAGCAGGCAAGAAACCTGATTACTCCGGCTCCGGTTAATTATATTAATGCAAAAACTTCCGGATGGGTGGACTAGGATATGGCGTTTAATTTAAAAGACAATGTTAAGGTTACAAAGGATGTAGGCTGGCTTATACCGGGGCTTGAAGTCAAAAGATGGTTCTTTTTAATCTTCCTCGGCTCAATAATGATAGTTCTCGGTTTTATGGTGCTTGCAAATGTAAGACCTATATATATTATGCTTGAACTAATAAGAAAAGCCGCGCTTGTATTGCCTTCTAACCTTCTGGCGGCTATATTCATTCTTATAGGTTCAGTAATATTTTTTAAAGGATGGCAAAAAACAACACTTTCTATTATGGATATGGATTCTAAAAAAGGTAACAATTCCATATTAGAAAAATTATACAGAAGAAGAAAACTCAATAAGGGAGCCAAAATTGTTGCAATCGGTGGCGGAACAGGGCTTTCAATGCTTCTTCGCGGAATAAAAAAATACACAAATAATATTACTGCGGTTGTAACCGTAGGTGATGACGGCGGAAGCTCGGGAAGATTGAGAGAAGAAATGGGCGTCCTTCCTCCGGGAGATATAAGAAACTGTATTGCTGCGCTTGCTGACGATGAGGATTTGATTACGGAACTGTTCCAGTATCGTTTCAGAAACGGCGAAGGTCTTGAAGGGCACAGTTTCGGGAATCTATTTTTAACAGCACTTTGTTCAATTACCGGTGATATGGTAAGAGCGGTTAAGGAATCTTCTAATGTTTTGAATATCAGAGGGGTTGTGCTTCCTGCAACATTAGATGATATGAAGCTTGCAGCTGTTTTTGAAGACGGAAGAGTTGTGAAAGGCGAATCTAATATTCCTGAAGTTCACGGAAAAATTAAGCGTCTGTTCACAGAGCCTTCGGTATGCCATGCGCTTCCTGAGGTAATTGCGGCAATCAGAGAGGCAGATTTGATAATCTTAGGCCCGGGAAGTTTGTACACAAGTGTAATACCAAATCTTCTGGTTAATGGTATTGTAGAAGCAATAGAGAAATCTCACGCTAAAAAGATTTATGTGTGCAACATAATGACTCAGCCGGGTGAAACTGATAACTATTCGGTTGCAAGCCATATTAACGCTTTAATTACTCACGCAAAGGGCAAGAAAATCATAGATGCGGTTCTGGTTAATGACAGTCTGCCCGAGAATATTTCAGAAGGCTATGCAAAGAGCGGTTCAATACCTGTCAGATTAGATATGGAAAATATTGCGCCAATCGGAATAGAAGTTGTTTCTCAAAAACTTATTCAGGAAAATAAAAAAGGCCTTGTAAGACACAGCTCGCACAGGGTTGCAAGGGCAGTATACTACTGGTACAGAAGGAAATCAAAAAGATGAAAACAGTGCATTCTTTTCAGAAACTAAAAGACAACAACGAAAAAATAGTTATGCTCACGGCGTATGACTACTCTACGGCTCAGGTATTGGAAGAGGCCGGAATTGACGGAATCCTTGTAGGGGATTCTCTTGCTATGGTGGCTCTGGGATATAGAGATACTTATATTATTACACCTGACGAGATGCAGGTCTTTGTTAAAGCAGTTTCTAAGGGTGCAAGAAACTCTTTAATTATAGCGGATATGCCGTTTATGAGCTATAACATAAATGTTGAGCAGGGTTTAGAGAATGCTTCAAAGATGATTAAAGCAGGTGCTGCGGCAATTAAGCTTGAAGGATGCAACAAGTACATCTTAACCCTTATTCAAAGATGTATTGAATCAGGGATTCCTGTTCTCGGGCATCTGGGCTTTACGCCGCAGCTTATGAATACAATCGGCGGTCATAAAATTCAAGGTAAGACCGCAGAGATGACGGAAGAAATTCTTGCAAGCGCGCAAAAGCTTGAAGCAGCAGGGTGTTTTGCAATTGTGCTTGAGCTTATGCCAAAAGAAAGCGCCGAGTATATAACCAAAAACCTTAATATTCCGACAATCGGAATAGGAGCAGGTGCAGGATGCTCAGGACAAATTGTCGTTGCTGATGATATTTTAGGCAAGTATACTGATTTTACGCCAAAGTTTGTGAAAAAATATGCAAACCTGCATGATATTGTTCTTAAAGGTGTAAGTGAATATAAAAACGATGTAAAACAGGGTTTATTCCCTTCGGATAATGAATCGTTTGAATTGGAGACAGAGGAAAAAGAAAAATTATGCTAGCACATACAATAGAAGAAGTGAGGGAAAAAAGACAAGAATGGAAAGGGCTTAAAATTGGGCTTGTGCCTACAATGGGCGCTTTGCATGAAGGACATTTAAGCTTGATAAAAAAAGCAAAGGAAGTTTGCGACAAAGTAGTAGTTTCAGTGTTTGTAAACCCTATCCAATTCGGGCCTTCAGAAGATTATGACAAATACCCGAGGACACTTGATAAGGATTATGAATTATGCACAAAAGAGGGCGTTGACTTGGTTTTTGCACCTTCACCAAGCTGTATGTATCCTGAGGGGAACGGTAAATTATCAAATGATACGCTGACTTATGTTTGCCCTCCGTTTTTCTACGTAAACAAGCTTTGCGGAAAAACAAGAGTAGGACATTTTGACGGAGTTTGTACGGTTGTTCTGAAATTGTTCAATATTGTTCAGCCGGATTTGGGCTTTTTCGGTCAGAAAGATGCGCAGCAGGTGATTATTATAAAGAAAATGGTTAGAGACTTGAATGTTCCGGTTAAGATTGTTCAATGTCCTATTGTGAGAGAAGAATCAGGACTTGCGTTGAGTTCAAGAAACAAGTATCTGTCAGAAGAAGGTAAAAAAGAAGCGCTTGTGTTAAGCAGGATTCTTAATAATATTAAAGCTTGCTATAACAAAGGAATTACCGATGTCGCGGCGCTTAAAGAAACTGCTTACGGCTTTTTGACAGATAAACATGATATGGAATATTTAGAGATTCTTGACAGAAACACTCTTGAAGAAAAAAGCAAAGCCGATAAGGATTCTATTGTCCTTATCGCTTGCAGAGTAGAAGGGGTTAGGCTTATCGATAATATATATTTAGGGGAGGGATAATAGATGAATGAATTTATTTTGGGCTTTTTTAAATTCGTAAGAAATGTATTCTATTTTCTCAAAATAGTTGCAGTGTTCTGTATTTTAATGCTCCTTTTTTACTGGGTGCAAAACCTTACAGGCGGAGACTGGGACTGGCTGAATTTTATTAAACCGTTCCTGAAAGAACTCTTGAAAGTTGCAAATTCGATTTACTCTGTTTCATTTGATATATTCGGAGTAAAATTTGAGTTTAAATATATAAGTGCAATAGTTTTATTACTCCTGTTAGGAGTCTTGATGGAGCTTTTGACATTTGGCACAAACGTTGTTGAGGGGCTTTATAGAAGTGGACGTTTTTTATGCAAAAAGGCAGAAGAAGCTGTTTTTAACAAAAATCTTGAAAATGATATGAAGCGCTCGCAAAAAAGTCTTACCAAATATCTTGTCGCCATCAATACGTATGAAAGGCCTAAGAACCATTACCAACATGTCCAAGTTAACCTTGATGAACAAAATGTTATTATGAATAAATTCATAATGGAGAAAACTAACACTACTCCATCAAAATTTCAAGACGGATTTTTATACAGTTTTAATAATTTTGAAAAAGTTGACAAAGTTCTGGATGTTATGTTTAGAGTGATACATTCTAAAGCTCCGATTGATTATACAATCTGCGTTCAAATATCAACCGGAAACCCGATAAAAGACAAAGAGCTTCTGGAGAGATTAGTCAAGTTAAAATACACTGGGAAAATATATATGGGTTCAGATACCGCTTACAGGTATGGATACAATGATTTAAAGTGTTATGAAACAGTTCAAATCGGTCTTTTCCAGTCCGGAGACGGCGATACAATGGAAGTGCATGAGTTCAAGAATAATCTGTAGTATAATAAAGAAGTTAAACATAGAGAAGGAGTGAATAGTATATGAGATATGATGCCGGTGAAGTAATAACAGCAATGGTTACACCAATGAACGAAAAACGTGAAGTTGATTATGAAAAGGTTGAGATGCTTGCATATCAGCTTGTAAACACCGGTTCTGATGCCGTTTTGGTTACCGGAACAACCGGCGAATCTCCGACATTAACTCATGAAGAAGAAATCGAAATTTTATGCAGCGCAAGACGCGCTATTGCAAATAAAGGTAAACTTATAATGGGAACCGGCTCAAATTCAACCGAAACCGCAGTTATGATGGCTAAAAAGGCTGAAAAAGAAGGAGCTGATGCAATATTAACCGTAGTTCCTTATTACAATAAACCTTCTCAAAGCGGTCTTATAGAACACTTTTCTGCGGTAGCGGAAGCGGTTGAACTTCCGATAATCTTGTATAACATTCCTTCAAGAACAGGCGTTAATATGTCTGTTGAAACAGTTAAGACACTTGCAAGAAAATATCAAAACATTGTTGCCGTAAAACAAAGTTTTGGTGATATGGATATGATAACAGACTTGAAAATGAGCTGTCCGCACGACTTTGCAGTATATTCAGGGGATGACAGCCTTACACTTCCGATGCTTTCTTTGGGCGCACATGGCGTAATCTCTGTTGCATCTCATCTTTTCGGAAAAGAAATCAAGTCTATGATTAGAAACTTCAAGACAGGCGATGTTATGACCGCCAAGAATATGCACCAGAAGCTTTATCCGATATTTAAGAAATTATTTATGGCACCAAACCCTGTGCCGGTAAAAGCAGCTCTTGCATACAAAGGTTTGATAGAGGACTATGTAAGACGTCCGCTCGTTGAACTTACAAAAACGGAAAAGACTGAATTGATTTTCACTCTTGATTCAATTTAGCCCGATGAGGTAAGATTTATTTTCATATTTGGGATATTATTATAAAAAAGGGTATAAGGAGTACATATAAATGAAAAACAAGTTAATACTGTTTTGGGTGATAGTCGCACTTGTTATCACCGCAACAGTGGTAATTTTTACCAAGCCGACAAAGCTCGGTTTGGATTTGGTAGGCGGCTCGCGTCTTGTACTGGAAGCTAATCCTACTAACGCTCAGGTAACACCTGATATGATGTCAAGCCTTCAGTTTGCAATAGAAAACAGGGTTAATAAACTCGGTGTTGCAGAAACTGTAGTTCAAAGATCCGGAGACAAGAGACTTATTGTTGAAATCCCGGACGTATCAGATTTAGAGCAAGCAAAGGCTTATCTTGGTGAAACAGCCGAGCTTGATTTCAGAAAGCCTGTTATGAAAGACGGAATGCCTGAATGGGAAGCAACGGACTTGACAGGTAAAGATTTGACCAGAGCCAATCTGAGTACAAATTCACAAAACGGCCAATGGGTTGTAGATTTGGAATTTAACGGTGCAGGTACAAAGAAATTTGCTGATTTAACAAAACAGCTTGTAGGCCAGCCAATGGCAATCTTCTTTAACGGCGAACTTCAGTCAGCTCCTGTTATCAGAGAAGCAATCACCGGCGGCCGAGCTCAAATTTCCGGCGGAGACAGCGGTTTTGCTTATGAAGAAGCAAAGAAAATGGTTGACCTTCTAAACGCAGGTGCGCTTCCGGTTCCTGCAAAAATCGTTGAGGAAAACACTGTAGGCCCGACTTTAGGTGCTGACAGTATTGCAAAATCAAAAGTTGCAGGTGCTGTAGGTTTAGGGTTTGTAATGCTGTTTATGGCTTTATACTACAGGGCTCCGGGTTTAATCGCAGACGTTGCGTTGATTATATACGGTATTTTCTTGTTCGCACTGTTTAAAGCAATTCCGATTACATTAACACTTGCGGGTATTGCAGGTTTTATCCTGAGTATCGGTATGGCGGTTGATGCGAATATCTTGATTTTTGAGAGAACAAAAGAGGAATTAAAAGCAGGACGTACATTGTTTACGGCGATTAATTCAGGTTTTGACAGAGCCTTTACAAGTATTTTCGATTCAAACATGACAACAATTATTACCTGTGCAATTCTGTATTGCTGCGGCACAAGCGTCGTTAAAGGTTTTGCTCTGACGCTTGCAGTTGGTGTAATCGTTTCTATGTTTAGTGCGATTACTATTACAAGAAACTTTATGCACTTAATCTTTGGTACAGGTAAACTTGTTCATCCGGAATGGTTCGGTTTGAAGAAAAGTGAAATCAATGAAGGATTCCAATCTGTTGAAACTTCTCGCGAGAAAGCTAAGTTTGGTATCTTAGACTAATAAAGAAAAATAAAGGGAAACGATAATGAAATTTAAATTAGACATAGTAAAATACAGATTCTTATTTCTCTTACTTTCGGCAATTCTGCTTTTGCCGGGTATAGTTGCGATGATTTATTCAACAGTAACTTATCCTACGCATACTCCGCTGAAAGTCGGTATTGACTATACAGGCGGAACGACTTTGCAATATGGTTTGAAAGAATCTATCACTAACGATAAACTTGCGGATGTAAGAGCAAAACTTGAGCAGGGCGGAATAGAAAATCCTTACCTGCAGATTATCAATGTTAATTCACAGGAAAGCACTGATTTGAAAGCAATCCTTTCTATCAGAACAAAGTTTATTGACGAAGGTTCTGCAGACCAGAATAATATTACAAACATTGTAGGTCAGGAATTCCAATCACCGGAGCTTGTTCAGGTATCATCCGTAGGGCCGACAATGGGGTCAGAGTTATTTAAAAACTCTTTAATTGCTTTGTCTCTGGCGCTTCTGGGAATTATTGCTTATCTGACGTTCAGATTCCAGTTTGATTATGCGCTTGCTGCGATACTCGGGCTTTTGCATGACGCGCTTTTTGTAATCGGTATGTTTTCAATATTCGGACTTCTTTATGACGTACAAATTGACGGTTTATTCGTAACGGCACTTCTGACCGTAATAGGCTTCTCTGTACATGATACTATCGTTGTATTTGACAGGGTGCGTGAAAACTTGAAGTATTATTCAAAGAAAATGACTTTCAGCGAAATAATGAATTCAAGTATCCAACAGACACTTGCCAGAAGTATCAACACGTCTTTGACAACATTGATTACATTAACAGCATTGTACTTCTTTGGCGGTGTAACGACAAAAGACTTTGTACTTGCGATGATTTTAGGTATCGCAATCGGTACTTATTCAAGTATATTCTTCTGCTCAGTGCTAGTTGATATATGGGAAGACAAGAAAAAATCGACAAAAACTGCAGCAGCAGCTTAAAGATATTAAAAAGAGCGAGAAAAAAAATTTCTCGCTCTTTTTGTAACACTTTAGTAACAATCAGGCAAAATTTTTTTATTAGCGTTATTGTATTATTGTGAGAATAACACCAATTAGTTTGAATAATTTTTATCGCCCTGTATCAGCGGTCAATAATCATAATGATTATTCTCAAGGCATAGTCTTGAGACCGGCTTTAAAGTGCGATACAGTTTCATTCACCGGCGGAGTGCCAAACGGTGAGCTGCTAAAAAGGCTGCTCCCATACAGAATTCCGGATATGTATACAGGGCGTATAATGATGTCACCGGAAGATATTCAACATTTTCTAAAACATAAAGTATTTTCCAGTTCCCTGAGAAACGTTGTCAAAACACTTATGCCGTTTGAAGAATGCCTCAATCCTGTCAATAGATCTATCCTCAACATTCTGCAAACAGCTGCAAAAACAAGCCCTAAAAAAAACTTGGAAGAAGTTTTACATGAGCTGGCAGCAGAACACCAGCTTAAACTACGTACAGCCCAACAGCCCATTTTTGATAAACTTACAGAACAATCCAAAGAAATGCCGGAAGATTTACGTCAGGAATTTGACGCATTTATGGAATATACCCAGAAAAAATTAAGCAACATGCCTGTTGTTGTAGATTTCAGTGCTAAAGAATTTCAATATAAACTTCACCGCGCAGCAGAGGGTATAAACCGTCGCGGAATATTTGCAGAACAGTCTACAATCCGAAAACTTATTCGACTGTCCGGGAATTTTTCTGTTTTATCAGAAGAAGAAACGTATGAGAAAGCTGTAGCAAAAAATAAAATAAAATCAAAAAATAAATCACGTTTCATCCAAAAATACCGCCAAAAACAGGCAGAAGTCCTAAGGCAAATGGATAGAGTTTTGATGACCTCTCCATTATATGATGACAAAGAATTAAATGATTTGTTTGTTCAAACTCGTTTCAGAATATACAAAATCCCACAGATTTACACTTTTAACCGTAAATCTTTCATCCATGATTTAAAGAAAATTCTAAATAAGCTGGATGATATCAAACTCCAGCATAGAATGATTCAGACTGCTCTAAAACTTCCAACATCAAAAGAAAACATGTCAGCATTTATTGTCAAAGCCGCAGGTTATTCCTCCGAAAAAATCGGATATGAATTAATATACGGCTCCATGGGCAGTATCGAGCATCTCACTCCGGCCAAAAGAGGCGGAGAAGATGTTCTTGCCAACTATGCCCTGGCATCTGTAGACAGCAACGGAGAAAGAGGACATAGAAGTTTTGAAGAACAATTAAAAAAACACCCTGAAACTTATGAAAATTCTCAAAAATATATTGACAGAATGATTGAGCTGTATAATGACGGAACTTTCAGCAAGGTAGGCCTGCACAGAGGCTATATTCAAAGTTTTGCGTCAAAATTGCATAAAATGTCTCCTGAAGAAAAACCGTTGGTTCTTGATCTAAGTAAACTCAAACCATAAAACCTGAAATCCAAATAATTAATTTTTTGTTTATTTTTTAAGGTTTTATTGAAAAAAGTGATTTAATAAAAGTACAGTGATTAAGTGACTAAGTGATCAGGTGATCAAGTATTTTAATCACTCCTTGATAAATATAATTAATTAAAAAGGAGACATAAATTATGGCAAAGACAATAGGTATTGACTTAGGAACAACAAACTCTGTTGTAGCAGTTATGGAAGGCGGAAAACCAACCGTTATTGCTAACGCAGAAGGCATGAGAACAACTCCGTCTATCGTAGGTTTCACAAAGACCGGCGAAAGATTGGTAGGTCAGCTTGCAAAAAGACAAGCTATCTTGAACCCGGACAGAACAATCGCTTCTATCAAAAGACACATGGGTGAAGATTATAAAAAGAATATTGACGGAAAAGATTACACTCCGCAAGAAATTTCATCAATGATTTTGAGAAAATTGGCTGATGATGCAAGCAAATATTTGGGTGAAAAAGTTACATCAGCAGTTATCACTGTTCCTGCTTACTTTAACGACGCTCAAAGACAAGCAACAAAAGATGCAGGTAAAATCGCAGGCTTAGACGTTCTCCGTATCGTAAACGAACCGACTGCAGCTGCTCTTGCTTACGGCTTGGAAAAAGATAAACCGGAAAAAGTTCTTGTATTCGACTTAGGCGGTGGGACATTCGATGTATCTATCCTTGAAATCGGTGACGGTGTTCACGAAGTTCTTTCTACATCAGGTGATACACACTTAGGTGGTGATGATTTTGATAAAAAGATTATCGATTGGATTTGCGAAGAGTTCAAAAAACAAGAAGGTATTGACTTAACCGGTGATAAACAAGCTATGCAGCGTATTAAAGAAGCTGCTGAAAAAGCTAAATGCGAATTGTCATCAGTAATTGAGACAACAATCAACCTTCCTTACATCACTGCTGATGCTAACGGACCAAAACACTTAGAATTATCTTTAACAAGAGCAAAATTCGAAGAACTTTCTCATGATTTGCTCGAAAGATGTAAAAAACCTGTTGAACAGGCTCTTTCTGATGCAGGTTTAAGCAAGAATGACATCAATGAAGTAGTTCTGGTAGGCGGTTCAACTCGTATCCCTGCTGTTCAACAGCTGGTAAAAGCTTACACAGGAAAAGATCCTAACCAATCAGTTAACCCTGATGAAGTTGTTGCAGTTGGTGCAGCTATTCAGGCCGGTGTATTGGCAGGTGAAGTTAAAGACATCGTTCTTCTTGACGTAACACCTTTAACACTTGGTATCGAAACTTTAGGCGGAGTTATGACACCTCTTGTTCCTCGTAACACTACAATCCCTGTAAGCAAATCTCAGGTATTCTCTACTGCAGAAAATAACCAGACAGCAGTTGATATTAACGTACTTCAAGGTGAAAGACCAATGGCTTCCGATAACAAATCATTGGGTATGTTTAGACTTGAAGGTATCGCACCTGCTATGAGAGGTGTTCCGCAAATCGAAGTTACATTCGATATCGATGCTAACGGTATTGTTAACGTTTCTGCTAAAGATAAAGCTACTAATAAGGAACAAAAGATTACAATTACAAACTCTTCTAACCTTTCAGAAGCTGATATCGACAAGATGGTAAAAGAAGCAGAAGCAAATGCTGCAGAAGATAAGAGAAAGAAAGAAGAAGCTGAAATCAAAAATAATGCTAATTCATTAATCTCATCTTCCGAAAGAATCGTAAAAGACTTTGAGGGCAAAATTTCTGATGAAGATGTTAAGAAATTGACAGAACACAGAGAAGCTTTACAAAAGGCTTTGGATGAAAATAAATCTACAGATGAGATTAAAAAACTTTCAGAAGAATTGCAGCAAACAATGTTTGCAATCTCACAAAAAGCTTACGAAGCAGTTCAAAAAGAAGGCGGAGAGGCACAGAGTGATGCAAACTCTGCAGGAAGCGAATCATCTTCCGATAAAAAAGACGATGATGTAATCGATGCAGAATTTACTAAAGAATAATTAGCGTTTCTTCATAATATTCGTTAAATTAATAATCAAAAAACCTCAAAATTCATAAATTTTGAGGTTTTTAATTATTATAACACTACTCCACTATTCACTCCTAAAACGTCTTCTCAACTCCTAAACCTCTCAACTTCTAAACTAAATTCATAGTGATGCGATTGTTTCATGAATTCACCTGTTACGCATTGTTAAGTTTTGTAAAGCAAATTTAATCAAAAAGGCAATTTTTGAAGCAAAAAAAACTTTATGTAAGTAAGGGAAATTAAATAGGTTACAAAAGAGTGTTTCACTCTTTAAGAAAGGCAGGTATTTTATGGCACCGGGTTATGGAATTAATAGTATAGGTTCTTATGCAAGTGATCCTTACTTTATGTATGCACTAAACTCATACAATCCGAATTTTATGGGAACACAGCAGACACCAGCGGTGTCACAGCCCCAGAATTATACAATAGAACAGCCGGTTGTTACAACAACTACACCGAGCTTTAAGGGTTCCGATGACGAAAAAGAAAGCTCAAATGCAGGCTTAATCGTCGGCGGTACGGTTGTTGCAGGCGCAGCTACATTGATTTATGCAGCTAAAAAAGGCAACGGTAAAGGAATCAAAGAAGGTTTCAAAAACATCTTACGTGGTCTGAAAGGCAAAGGTGCAGAAACTGCCGCCGAAAAAGCTACAAGAGCAATGAAGGAATTCAGCTATAAAGCAAAAGACGGCAGCATTGTTTATGTTAAAGACGGCAAAATTGCCAAGGTTGCTATCAAAGGCGAAGATAAGGTTCTTGACAAAGCCGGTGAAATTAATAAATATATAGCGGATAACAGCGTAACTATTCCAAATGCGTTTACCGGCGGCAAACTCACAGATGGAGTAAATTTAACTAAATACCAGTTTACTCATAACAAGAAAACTTATACCGTAGAAAACGGAGAAATCATAAGCATCGTAGATGGCGGCAAAAAGGTTAATAAAGATAAAGTAAGTGAGTTCTTAGAAAAAATGAACGCAACTGAAAAAGGCCAGATTGAAAAGAAGATTGCAAAAGTCCAAAATGGTGAAAAAGTCCGTGGATTCGTAGATAACAGTATACAATACTCCTGGGTTGATGATGCCGGAGTAACATATACAAGAGGCTACAACAAAAGCGGTGCCCTTGTAACAAGTAAAATAAACCTTCCGGGTGAGATTAACCATAAACCTGCAGAGGCTGAATGGAAAGCTTGGTTGAATAAAAACAGCGATGTTGATAATCAGGTAAGAACATTGATTGAAAAAGGCCGCGTAGACGGTGTTAAGGTCGGTAACTTTAAATATACTGACAAAAACGGTAACGTAATCTCTGTCAATGAAAAAGGTGAAATTACACATATCCAATTAAAGAAAGCCCCGAAAAAAGGTGCACCTACAGACTTAAAATCGGGAACAACAGAGTTTGATGCCTGGTTATACGATAACAAAGAAGTAAAAGAAGCTGTAAAAAAAGAATTTGAATCAGGCTTGGCACCAGATGGAGCAAGATTTGTTGCAGCATAGTCTATTGATATAATATACCCACTTCATTAATCAGGAGTGGGTATTTTTTCGTTTATTGCAATTTGCATGTTGCCGGGTTTATAAGGCAGGCTTGTAACGTAGTAAATACGAACACAGATATTTTATTACAGACAACTTACAGGACGTTTAAAACTAGCACTTGGAAAATCCTTCGCACCCTGTTCGCAGGTCGCTCAAACTCAACTATGTGCTTTCGCACTTGGAGTTCTCATCTTACTGTCATCTCGCTAATAAAAAAGAGCCATAAATGGCTCTTTTTTATTAGCGGACGACGAGACTCGAACTCGCGACGTCAACCTTGGGAAGGTTGCATTCTACCACTGAATTACATCCGCATTCCTAACTTACGCTTTGCCCTTACGCTTGTAGTAATCTTCAATAAATCCGGTATTAAAATTCCCACTCATAAAGACTTCATCTTCTACAATCTGCTGGTGGAAAGGTATTGTCGTCTTAATCCCTGTAACTACATACTCTTTCAAAGCTTGATACATTCTGCGTCTTGCCTCATTTCTGTTCTCGCCCCAGCAAATCAACTTACCAATCATTGAATCATAGTAAGGCGGAATAGAATACCCCGGATATACATGCGAATCAACCCTGATTCCAAATCCTCCCGGCGCAAAATAACCGTCTATCTTACCGGGACAAGGCATAAAGTCATGTTCAGGATCTTCCCCATTAATTCTCCACTCAATAGCATGCCCTCTCAGCAGAACATCATCCTGAGTATAACCAAGTTTTCTGCCTGATGCAACAAGTATCTGTTCTCTTACAATATCTATTTGAGAAATCATCTCAGTTACACAGTGCTCAACCTGAACTCTGGTATTCATTTCCATAAAATACCATTTTCCGTCATGATCCAGCAAGAATTCACAAGTTCCGGCACCTTCGTACTTAATTGCCTTTGCTGCACGAACAGCCGCTGCACCCATCTCCTTACGAGTTTTTTCATCAATAGCAGGAGAAGGAGCTTCTTCCAGTAATTTCTGGTGACGTCTCTGAATAGAACAATCTCTTTCGCCTAAATGGATTACATTCCCGAAAGAATCGCCCAATATCTGTACCTCAATATGTCTGGGGTTTTCAAGATATTTCTCTGCATAAACGCCCGGATTCCCAAAGAATTTTTCTGCTTCCTGCTGGCACAAGCTCATATTAACTTCCAGCTCATCATCGCTTCTTACAATTCTCATTCCCTTTCCGCCGCCGCCAGCAGTAGCCTTGAGAATTATCGGATAACCGGCCTTATGAGCAAACTCTCTTGCCTGCTCTACACTTTCCAGAATTCCTGTTCCCGGAGTTACAGGAACATCGTTCTCTATCATTGTCTTACGTGCAGTCGCTTTATCGCCCATTTTGCGCATTGATTCTGCAGAAGGGCCGATAAATTTTATACCATGTTTTGTACAAATATCAACAAAATCAGCTCTTTCTGACATAAACCCATAACCCGGATGGATTGCATCACTGCCTGTCATCAAGGCCGTAGATATTATTGCAGGAATGTTTAAATAGCTTTGCGTGCTCGGTGCAGGCCCTATACAATAAGCGTCTGTTGCAAGCCTTACATGAAGTGATTCCGCATCAGCCTGAGAATATATTGCAACCGTTGGAATACCTAACTCTCTGCAAGCGCGGATTACACGAACCGCTATTTCGCCTCTGTTTGCTATCAAAACCTTTTTAAACATAATCCCATTCCCTGTTCCATTGACTAATTTTTTGACAGATTATCTGCCATACCGGCTATGTTTGTAAAATGTAATGAGTGAAGGATAACTTTAAAACCGCCTCACTCCTCACACTTCACGCTTCACAACTATTCTACATACATAAGAACTTGACCGTATTCAATCGGGTCGCCGTTCTTAACGCAGATTTGAACGATTTTTCCTGCCTGTTCAGCCTTAATCTCGTTCATCAACTTCATTGCTTCAATAATACACACAACATCACCCACAGCAACCGTAGAGCCGACTTCTACAAACGGCTCTGCATCCGGCGAAGATGCTGCATAGAAAGTTCCTACCATCGGAGCGGTAATAGCTTTTCCTTTCGGCTCGTCTTTTGCAGCCGGAGCCGGGACACTTGCTGCGGCAGGAGCTGCTGCCGGTGCCGGAGCCGCTGTAGAAACTGCAGGTGCTGACATAACTACTTCAGGCAAGTCCTTTCTAATTGTTATTGCCTGTTCGCCGTCTTCCAGTGATATTTCGGTAAGACCGCTGTCTGTGATTATTTTCGCTAATTTTTCTATATATTCTGGTTCAAACTTCATTATATTCTCCTTTAAAAGCTTGACTATAAGCCTGTTTATAAGTTGAGCAGTTTAGAAGTTTATAAGAATTTAATTCGCTTACGCTCATTATATATAAACTCTTCTCAACCCATCAACTTCAAAACTCTTAAACTCTGTCTAAATACTCATTACTTCTGGTGTCGACTCTGATTACGTCACCGTTAGAAACAAAGAACGGAACCTGAACAACAGCACCAGTTTCCAAAGTAGCAGGTTTTGTTCCGCCTTGAGCAGTGTTTCCTTTTTCTGCAGGAGGAGTGTCAACAACTTCCAATTCTACGTGTGCAGGAATATCAACACCTATAATTCTCTTGTCGTGCATAAGAACCTGAACAATCATATTTTCTTTAAGGTACTTAATGCCGTCGCCTACTTGTGCTTCCGTAAGTTGAAGCTGTTCGTAGGTTTCGTTATCCATCATAACGTAATCTTTGCCTTCTTTGTACAAATATTGCATTTCTCTGCGGTCAAGCATGGCTTTTGCAACTTTTTCACCGGCTCTGAATGTTCTTTCTATTACGTTTCCTGATTCAACATTCTTGAGTTTTGTTCTTACAAAAGCTGCACCCTTTCCCGGTTTTACGTGTAAAAACTCTACAACCGTCCATAAACCGTTATCTAATTCTAGTGTTAAGCCATTCTTTAAATCGTTTACTGAAATCATACGTACTCCTTAGCTATATGTATTCTCTTTTTTCTGATACTAACATAAACCTGATTTTCTCGCAACCTCGGTCAATTTTTTTAAATCCAAATGGCTGATTTTTCAAAAAAACACTTGGCAAAAATTTTTTTCTGGCTATAATAAAAGAACGCCTCTTGGCGGAGGAAATATCAAGTTATTTGATTTCTTAAAAATTACCCTTAATATTACATTAGTCGAAAGGAATGAGATGATTATACATAACCGGGTTTCGTTGTCCTCTCAAAATTTAAGAACACTTCCCCAAAACAAATCAAACTATAATACAAATCCGCTTATAAGACAGTCTGTCTTTAATGCGAAGCTTGCTCAATCGCATGAAAATTTGTTCAATTTTATTAACGACAATACTTTTAATTTAAAAAAGTAGAAGTGGTTATAATGGCGACCGGAGAAATGCCTGATAATGATAAATTTGACAGGCTGCAAGTCTACTGCCTTGTCTTACTTATTATTGTGCACTAAATAAACAATTTAATAATTTTAATTGTTATTAGCAAGCTTTTCACGAACTAGAGTCTCGACTTGCTGGAGAATTTCAGGATTAGCACCTAAAAATTCCTTAGCTTTATCCCTACCCTGTCCCAGCTTTTCATCATTAAAGCTAAACCAGGAGCCGGCTTTTTTCACAATATCCAAATCAACAGCAACGTCAAGAATATTGCCGATTTTGCAGATCCCTTTGCCAAATATAATATCAAATTCGGCGGTTCTGAAAGGAGGTGCAACTTTATTTTTTAATATACGCACCCTTACATGATTCCCGATATCTTCGCCATCACCTTTAAGACCCTCAACGCGCTTAATCTCAAGACGAACTGAGGCGTAATATTTAAGAGCATTGCCGCCGGTAGTTGTTTCGGGATTACCGTACATAACACCGATTTTTTGTCTTAACTGGTTGATAAATATAACAGTAGTGTTAGTTTTGCCTATAATACCTGTTAATTTTCTCAAAGCCTTTGACATTAACCTTGCCTGCAGACCCATTTGTTGGTCTTCCATAGAACCTTCAATTTCTGCTTTCGGAACAAGAGCTGCCACAGAGTCAACCACAATTACGTCAACCGCTCCTGAGCGCACCAATTCTTCTGTAATATCGAGGGCTTGTTCTCCTGTATCAGGTTGGGAGATAAGAAGTTCATCGACATTAACCCCGAGGTTCCTTGCGTATTCAGGGTCTAACGCGTGCTCTGCATCGACAAAGGCAGCAATACCGCCTCTCTTCTGGCATTCTGCTACAATATGCTGGGCAAGAGTGGTTTTTCCTGAGGATTCAGGCCCATATATTTCAATAATACGGCCACGAGGAATACCGCCTACGCCAAGGGCTACATCAAGCGCCAGGGCTCCTGTAGGTATTGTTTCAACGCTTACAGCCGGCTTGTCTCCAAGCTTCATTATAGCACCTTTGCCAAAATCCTTCTCTATTTTCTCTATTGCTAATTTGAGCGCCTTGCTCCTCTCATCAATTGCCGTCGCAGTTGTTTCTTCTTTTGCCATTTCTTAATTCCCTAAGTCTATAATAAAATACTTTCTTCTTCCTTTTTTATGTAAAATCCGCAAAATAAAGGTTTAAAGCTGTTCAAAATATTTTTAAGCTTAAAATTCTCTTTATTCAGTTCATTAACCTTATTTTTCAAATTCTCATTTTCTGTCTTACACCTTACAAGTTCAAGTACAACATCGTCCATACCTTCAAGCTTTTCGTCAATAAGCTTAGTCATTGACGTAGTAATGTTAGTCTCCATTTTGTTAAGTGTTTCCAACAAACCGTTGACAACTGCCTGAGAATTTGGTTTTGTCATTGTTGTTGATGGTAATCTATTCATACTTTCTGCAGGGTTCATGTGTTCCAAAATTCTACCTTTCTCTTTCATTTCTGTAATAACTGCAGACTTCGCGCTGCGCAGTTTCTTAACTTCGTCAACCGAAAAATATATCTGGCCTTTTGAATCTTTTTTCGGGGTTACTGAAGTCTTTTTACATAATTCAACTATCTCTTTATTATCAGCATTCAGTAATTTTCTAACATCGTTAGGTAAAAGTATTTTACTTGGATTAGCATTCATTTTAATAAATTCCCCTCTTTCTATACCCAATAGATATTCTAATCAATAAAAAAAATTATTTCTACCAATTGTAACGATTTTTTAAACTATCGTTACAGAATAGTTGAATAAAAAAGCTTAGAAGTTGAGTAGTTTAGAAGTTGAGAAGAAGTTTTTGGGTTGATAAGTTGAATAGTTGAAAGGTTGAAGAGTAGTTTTAGGGTTTAGTAGTTGAGTAGTTTAGAAGAAGTTAAAAATCTATTCACTATTCACCAATCACTATTCACTCTTGCTAACCTGATCACCTGATCACTTGATCACCTGATCACTTGATCACTTTAAACACGCTCCCTTCACACCTCACACCTCACGCCTCACTAACCATAAAACCGCTCTTTTGTTGTGCGAGGCCCAAAATCCTCATTTTTGCCCAATTTTTGCAAAAAATCCACTTTCTAAAATTCTTGTAGCGCTTACCTTCCAGCCCAGCCCTCGCGTACAAGCCTGTAGCAGAAATTCTTAGGCGGACGTGGAGTACCTGAGACCGGATTTGTGACAAGGAATGCTAATGTCCCTACTGTATACGCCTGGATTAACAACCTAAACGGCTCTTCTGGAATATCTTACAATGTAGGTGAATTTGTTAAATAACTGTCTGGTGCCGGCGCAAAACATTAGTTTTGCGCCGGCATACTATATTTCCTCTTCCTCTTGTAATTACTATCTTTTTGAAATATGATTGCATAAAAAGGAGACAGTATGAACGATTGTATTTTTTGTAAAATTATCAACGGTGAGTTTAATACCGAATTTGTTTATGAAAACGAATATGCAGTTGTTTTTAAAGACATCAATCCAAAGGCAGAGACACATTTGCTTGTTGTTCCAAGAAAACATGTCGAATCTTTAAATGAATTGGATGATGAATTTTTATTAGGTAAACTTATGATGACAGTTAAAGAAGCTGCAAAGAATGCAGGGCTTAAATCATATAGAATAGTTATTAACACAGGAAAAGAGGCTGGACAAGAAGTTTTCCACTTACATATACATATATTAGCAGGGAGTATTAAACTATGAGTGAATTTTTTAAAGAAATAACACCGGCAGGTTTTGGTATTGCAATAAAACAAAAAGAAGTCTTGTTTTCCAAGCAATCACCTTTTCAAAAAATTGATATAATAGATACTGATTCATCTTTAGGTAGAATTTTGACTATAGATGACTTAATGATGACAACAGAAGGCGATGAATTTCATTACCACGAAATGATTGCACACATTCCTATGATGCACCATAAAGCACCAAAGACCGTGCTTGTAATAGGGGGTGGTGACGGCGGAACCGTGAGAGAAGTTTTAAAACACGATACTGTCGAAAAAGTTGTTCTCTGCGAAATTGACGGAATGGTTATTGAAGCTTGCAAGAAATATTTGCCGACGATTTCTTGCGAACTTGATAACCCAAAATGTGAGATTCTTGTGGAAGATGCTATAGAATATATTAAGGGTAAGGAAAATATGTTCGATATTGTCCTTATCGATTCGACAGATCCACTTGGCCCTGGAGAAGGTTTGTTTACGGAAGATTTTTACACAAACGTAAAAAAATCTTTGAAAGAAGGCGGCATTATGTGCGCTCAATCTGAATCACCTTTTGTTAACAAAGAAGAAATCCAAAAAATGTACAAATTATTGAAAAAAGTATTTCCGATTTGTTCAACATTTACATCAAACATCCCGACATATCCGGGCGGCTATTGGGCTTGGGCTTTTTGTTCAGAAACGGTTAAACCGCTTTCTTACTGGGATGAAAGAAGGGGTGAAGCGATTACAAAAACCTGCAAGATTTATAATAAAGAATATCATAATGCAAGGTTTGCGCTACCTAATTACTTAAAAGAACTGCTTTAATATATTAGAGGGGGCGGATTTTTTCAAAATCCGCCCCCTCTTACTTATCTTAAACTCAAAATCTCCCTCGCCTGATTCTCATCAAGAATTTTTGCGCCGCCTAGAATTTGTGTATTTAAAACAACCTGAGCATAAGATTCTGCAAGCTCAAGCTTCATATACGCATCCTCTATTGTTTTTGAGGCAACAACAAATCCATGGTTTGCCATAAGCACTGCGTCATATTCATCAAAAAATTTAACTGTATTTTCAACAAGCTGCATTGTAGAAGGCAGTGCATACTCAGCAAGGGGAATTCCGCCAAAGTAAAAAACGTTTTCTGCCATAACAGGTGCCATTAAGTCCTTTCCAGATGATGCAAAACTGCTTAGATAAGGGGCATGAACATGAATTATATAGTTAAACTCGGGTCTTTTTTTATAAATTTCTATATGTAAAAATTTTTCGCTTGAAGGTTTTTTGCCCTTTTCCGCAGAATTACCGTTAAAATCCGTAAACACAATGTTTGAAGGCTTTAAATAACCGTTTGAAGAGCCGGAGGTTGTTATCAACATTCCCTCCTTATATCTTGCAGAAATATTTCCTGAATACCCGGGTGTGTAATTCTTTTCATCACACATTCTGCCATATTTAATAATTTTTTTTGTTAATTTATATCTAGAGAACATCTTCCACCGTTTTAATATCTTCTACCACAGCTCTTTGCAGAACCGGAGCTTTGTTGGAGTTCTGGAAGCTATTTTCTTCTTCCGCATCAACGAGTTTTTCTTTCTTTTCTTCTTTTTTAGCCTGTTTAATTTCTAATCTGTCATAATCAACCTGAGTACCTTTTGCGTCCATCATAACTTCAACAGTAAAGAAAGTGTTTTCTCTTATAAAATCATACCCGATACTAAACTTAATATCGTCCGGCCCGACAGATACGTAGAAAGAATTTTCCTGAAATGGCTGTCCGTTAGGCGAATCACCTGAAAGATTTATTGACCCAAACCAGGATGCGGTCAGGTAACGGCAAATCCTTAAATATTCACGTATATACACATTTGATTTTCCATAACGATACGCATCAAATACCGGTACTGGAGAATTGTCATCATACACTGATTGATAATAACCAATATCCTGCATCCAGCGTTTATACTGTGTGTGCATTCTAGGACCAATTCTTCCTATGACCTGAGTGTCTCCAGTCCCATAAACGGATGCAGCAAGCTGGGATGATATATCAATACTGAAAGCCGTCTGCTTGTCCACATTTTTATAATTAAAAAGGTTTTGATCAGCCTGCGCCATGTATCTAAAACGCATTGTGCCGATTTGATTGCCTCTTAATGCTCCAAAGTTTTTATCTTCATCAATATCATGGTAATAACCCATATCAAACCTGTGCGCAAATTTGGAAGCGTGTCCTTTTAAAAGAAAATTTTCATCAGCGTAGCCTTTTTCATATACAAGGTCTAAACCGTATTTAGGACGACGTCTTCCCAGAAACCATTCATTCATGTAGTCATTCATACCGTATTGTAAATATAAGTTGTCGTCGAGTTTTTGTTTACCTCTTACAAGAAACAGGCTTTCTGCTGAACCATAAGCTACCTGAGTTCTATTTGTAGCACTGCTGAAACGGCCAATACCGCCGACCCCGATTCCGTGATAATAATTTAATATCGGAATAGCCTTCAAGACAGAACCCTTTGGCAGCTCAAAAACAAACCCGGGGCCTATATACATACCAAGCCCTCTAAATGAACCCAGTTCCCAGGAGTTTGTTTCTGCAAATTCATTATTTTTATTCGTATATACCTTTAAACCCGGAATTTTGATGATTTTTCGCTTTCCTTTAAATACTGTTGCATTTTTTATCGCAAGGACTTCCAAATCACCCTTTTGTGTGATTTTCATATCCTTGACTTTGACCCTTATCAAGCCTTTTTCCATGTCATTTGTTAATGTTTGATCTTTGGGAACAATCATTTGTGACATTTGGGGTCCTGCGTTAACTGAACGGAAATTAACCGGAAACGATTCATCAACTTTTATAGAACCGTCCTCCTGGACAATTTTATCGCCGTAGACATATCCTTTTTTAGCCTTAATTTCGATTGTCGCTGTTTGAGTTAAGGGGTTTTCTATCAGAGCATTTTCTTCATTCATATCAACGAATATATAGTCCCCCGTAATTGTTTGTCCATTTTTTAATATACGTACATTGCCTTCTGCTTTGATAGTATTGTTCATGCGGTCATAAGTTATAACATCAGCTTTTACAACAGTTCCCTGTTTTACAAACTCGACGCTGACATCACCGGTTGCCTTTACACAGTATGTTTCTGTGTCGTAATCCATATTTTCACAGTCCAAAATTATATTTTCGGTGTCTTCCGGTTCTGTGTTTTTTTGTTTTTTAGGTTTTCTGCTCCAGAAGTGTTTTGATTTTTTTTGTTCGGCAACGAATTCTTCATCGGCTTCAAATCCGTCCGGCATCATATCTTCATCAAAATGTTCTTCAATTTCTTTAGAAGCATATTCGGAAGTTTCTGCACCGGCGGCAAAGATATCATCCTCTTGCGGAGCGACCGGGGCTAACTGCATTTTTTTATCGGAACGCTCTTTCATTTTATTCTTCAGCAAAAGCCGTATCTGTTTTACAGGAGGAGTTGTCTTATCTCTGGAACCTTGTGTATTTTGCGGCTTTTCTTCTTCAAGTTTAAAGGCTGGCGGAGTAAAAAAAGCGTCTCCTGTAAAATCTTCCGGTGACACAAAAGAGTATTCGGCAAATGCCGCATTTGCCAGAACTAATGTTGTTATGAATAATGATAATAATTTCTTTTTCAAGTGTTCTTCCTACTATATATAATTCAACGGATTGTTAGGCTGACCGTTAACCCTTACTTCAAAGTGACAATGAGGGCCTGTGCTGTATCCGGTTGTACCTTCATATCCGAGGACCTGTCCTTTAGAGACTCTTTGTCCGTTTGAGACCGCAATAGAATTCATGTGTGCATAAAGAGTAGTTATAGGCTTACCGTTCACAATACCGTGTTCCAATATCACAACTTTTCCATAACCGCCGTACCAGCCGGAATATATAACTTTACCGGAATTGGAGGCTCTGATAGCTCCTAAATTCGGTCCCCCTATATCAACTCCGGAGTGGAAAGACTTACTGTTAAATATAGGATGAGTTCTCCAGCCGAAGGGGGAGGTTATGCGTCCCTGAATTGGTTTAATAAATCCGGACGCAACTTGAACATCCGAGTCTTTTACTGTTTTATTGATATAAGAACCAATGCTTGCAGATTGTTTGGCAAGTTCTTTCTCTGCTTTCTGGTAAGCAACTCTGTCTGTACGCAATTTATTTATCATACTTTCATTTCTTGCAATGGCCCGTTGAATATAGTCCTGCTGTGAGTTAATAGAAGCAACGGAGCGTTCAAGATTTCGTTTTCGAGTTTCAATATTGTATTTAAGCAGAGCAATTTCCCGGGCCTTATTTTTAGCCAAGCTCATTCTGTCATAATCTTCTTTTAGGATAATTTTTTGGAAATAAATTCTGTCAACAAGCATATTAATATCTTCAGAAGTCAGCAAGAGTTCGAAAAACGCCTTTCTTTGTGACTTAAACACTTTTCTAATATGAATAGCCAGAATATTGTTAAGATTGTTATATTCTGCCGCGGCTTTATCGAGTTTTGCCTGCATTCCGTTCAATTCCTTTTGAGCACTGATTATTTCTGTTTTAGACTGTTGGAGGTTATTGGTTGCAGTTTCCAGTTTTTGTTGATTTTTATATAACTTATTGGTTTCAAGGCTTTCCAGCCAACGCAGATGGTTAATTTTTTCTCTGGTCTTGCGTTTTTGGGCTTCTATATCCTGGGCAAAAACACTGCAGCAGGAGAACGTGTTAAAAATAAACACAAAAGACATTAAAGCTGCCATTATTTTATTCCCACTTGCAAATCTCTTCACAGAACCCCCTCGCAATTATTGTCCAAGGCCGGGAAGTATTAAGAGTAACCCCATACCAAAAGTCCAGATAACGAATGATATAGCAATCAATCCGATTATAAATTTCTTGTGCCGTCTAAAAAAATCCATTTCCACCTCTTTATATATATCATATAACAAAAAAAGGTTTTTATCAATTTGTTACAAATAGAGGATAATATTAATCGGCTTTATGTTGGTTTAGGTAATAGTGAAGCGTGAGGCGTGAAGGGAGCGTGTTTAAAGTGATCAAGTGATCAAGTGATCAGGTGATCAGGTTAGCAAGAGTGAATAGTGATTGGTGAATAGTGAATAGATTTTTAACTTCTTCTCAACCCCTAAACTTCTCAACTACTAAACCTCTAAATTCCTTTTCAACCTTTCAACTATTCAACTTATCAACCAAAGCGTGAAGAGTGAGGTGTGAGGTGTGAAGGGAGCGTGTTTTATGTGACCAGGTGACTAAGTGATCAAGTGATCAAGTGAGCAAGTGAACAAAAGTGAATAGTGATTAGTGAATAGATTTTAACTTCTTCTAAACTTCTCAACTCCTCAACTATAAAACTACTATTCAACCCTTCAACTGTTCAACTTATCAACCCTTTATAACTTCCTCTCAACTTCTCAACCTCTCAACTTATAAACCCTAAAACTACCCTTCAACTGTTCAACTGTTCAACTTCTCAACTTATCCCCCTTACACCTTGAGCAGCTCGGAGAGTTTCCCAAATTGTTCTATCGATAATTTTTCGCCGCGGATATTCTCATCAAAACCTAATTCCGAGATTGCGGAAGTAATTTTATTCTTATCAAAACCTGCGCCTAAAAGACAATTTTTCAATGTTTTGCGCCTTTGAGAAAATGCAGCCTTGATTGTTTTTCTAAAATGCGAGTAGTCATCTAGTTGAAGGAGCGGAGTTTCTCTTACCTTCATCGATACAAGCGCCGAATTAACTTTAGGCGCCGGATAGAAGGATTTTCTGCCAACAAGCCTTATTATTGAACAGTCTGCCCAAAATTGGGAAAGTATTGTTAAAAGCCCATACTGTTTTGCGGAACTCTGCTCTGTCGCAACAATTCTTAGGGCTACTTCTTCCTGTACCATTAGAATAATATCAGTTATACTGTTTCGATTTTTGTTATTCAAATCATCAATTTCGCCGAGCAGATGAGCTATAATAGGCGAGGTTATGTAATACGGAATATTTGCGACAACTTTAACTTTCTCATCTGTGAGTGAAGATATATCTGTTTTCAGAATATCCTGATGAATAATTTCCAGATTATCAAAGTTAAGTTTTTCCAGCTCTTTTACAGCTTCTTCATCAAGCTCTATTGCGATAACTTTTTTTGCATACTTAACCAGCTGTTCTGTTACAAAACCGACTCCCGGGCCGATTTCCAGAACCACATCTTCTTTTGATATGTTTGCAAAGTCAATAATATCTGAGATTACGTCAGGATTTATCAGAAAATTCTGGCCTAATCTTTTTTTTGTTCTAAAAAATTTTGCGCGTTGTAAATAATCCACCATGGTATTAATAATAGTACAAACAGGGAGATGTTAAAATCTTAAATATTATATATATTAATAAGGCGGAGAAAATTCG
Organism: Candidatus Gastranaerophilales bacterium; assembly: GCA_944324435.1. Taxonomy (GTDB): domain Bacteria; phylum Cyanobacteriota; class Vampirovibrionia; order Gastranaerophilales; family Gastranaerophilaceae; genus CAG-196. Next base: position 39,818 of record CALUWH010000006.1, on the reverse strand, counting down.
GCATATTTTATGTATAATGGGAAAAGGAGAATATTGTGAGTTATTGTAAAACAGAATCTCAAGAACGTTTAGAATACAACCAGCTGTTAGATGAATTTATACTCGGTTGTAAGACAACACAAAAAATCGGTCTGGAATATGAGCGTATTCCGATTATAAAAGTAACTCGCGAAGTTGCGCCTTATGGAGGTGAATATGGAGTTTGCGAGCTTCTGCGCGAGTTTGCAAAAGTCGATAACTGGGATTATATTTTGGACGATATAAGTATTATCGGGTTAAAAAAATTGCATGACACAATAACTCTTGAGCCGGGCTGTCAGATTGAGCTTAGTTTAGAACCCAAAGAATTTATAAGAGACTTAAAATCACGAGTTGAAGAGATTGATAAAGTAATGGAGCCGATTCTTGATAAGTTTGGGATAAAACTTCTTAACAAAGGCGTTTCTCCGACAACAACTTACAAAAATATAAAACTGCTTCCTAAGCGTAGATATCATCTTATGGCAAATTACCTCTGGGGTATTTTATCCGATGTCATGATGAGAGAGACTGCAGGAATTCAGGTCGGGATAGATTATCAGTCCGAAGAAGATGCAATGAGGAAATTCCGTGTTGCAAATCTTATGATGCCTTTTTCTACTGCGATGTTTGCAAATTCAAAAATAAGAGGCGGAGTAGATACCGGGTACAAATCCTTTAGGGCTCTTGCCTGGCTCAACACAGATAATGAAAGGTGCGGTTTTGCGACGAAATTTAATGACGGCATGGGCTTTAAAGACTATGTTAATACACTCTTAGAGACACCTATGATTTTTATAAACCGAAACGGGCATACGGTGAGTCTGAACGGCAGGTTAACTTTTAGGCAATTTATGGAAAAAGGACATGAAGGTTTTCAGGCCGTAATTGAAGATTGGCAGCTGCATGCAAACCTTTATTTCCCGGAAGTCCGACTTAGAAACTTTATAGAAATCCGAAACCACGATTGTGTAGGCGGAGGACTGGAATACTCGATTCCGGCACTGTATAAGGGAATTATGTACAATTCTTCCGCTCTGGAAGAAGTCGATTCCTTATTATGCGGATATTCATATAATGAGATAAATGAGCTTCGATACAATGTTGCACGTTATGCTATCAACTCAAAATTGAGAAAGAATCCTATTTCAGCAATATGCAAAGAGCTTGTTGAAATTGCCTATTATTCATTAAAGACGCAATATGAAGACGAAGAAAAATTCTTAGAACCGATAATGGAATTGTTGAAGAAAAATAAAGTTCCTGCAGATGTTTAATAATTTTATCATTGTCATTTCAAATTTTGTATTATATAATTAATACAAAAGGAAGAGTGAGGAGAAGTTTTATGGAAACATTAAACAAGAATGAGGGGTTAATTACACAGATTATCGGCCCTGTAATCGACGTAGAATTTGCACAGGGAGAACTTCCCGAAATCTACACGGCATTAAATATTACATGTGATGACGGCTCTGTCGTTGTTGCGGAAGTTCAACAGATGCTGGGCTCGAATAGAGTAAGAACCGTTGCAATGTCTTCAACAGACGGTCTCAAAAGAGGGATGAAGGTTGTAAATACCGGTGAACCTATTAAAATTCCGGTAGGTAAACCTATTTTAGGAAGAATCCTAAACGTTATCGGTCAGCCTGTTGACCATATGGGACCGATTGAGACTAATGATTATCTTCCTATCCACAGAGAATCACCGAGACTTGTTGACCAGAATACTGATATTGAAATTCTGGAAACCGGTATTAAGGCTATTGACCTTATCCAGCCGTATCAAAAAGGTGGTAAAATCGGTTTGTTCGGCGGTGCCGGTGTTGGTAAAACAGTTTTGATTATGGAATTGATTCACAACATCGCATCTGAGCACTCCGGCGTTTCTGTATTCGGCGGTGTTGGAGAAAGAACTCGTGAAGGTAACGACCTTTGGAATGAAATGAAAGAATCAGGCGTTATCGATAAAGTTGCTTTGATTTACGGTCAGATGAACGAACCGCCGGGAGCAAGAATGAGAGTTGGTTTGTCTGCACTTACCGCTGCTGAATATTTCAGAGACTTTTCTAAGCAGGACGTATTGTTATTTATTGATAACATTTTCAGATTTACTCAAGCAGGTTCTGAGGTATCAGCGCTTCTCGGACGTATGCCTTCTGCGGTTGGTTATCAGCCGACTTTGGGTACGGAAATGGGTGAATTGCAGGAACGTATTACATCAACTAAAGATGGTTCTATTACATCAGTTCAAGCGATTTACGTACCGGCAGACGACTTAACCGACCCTGCTCCGGCTACAACATTCTCTCACCTGGATGCTTCAACCGTTCTTTCAAGACAGATTGCGTCTCTTGGTATTTATCCGGCAGTTGATCCGCTTGCGTCTAACTCAAGAGTTCTTGATCCGAATATTATCGGTGAAGAACACTATGAAGTTACAAGAAAAGTGCTTGAAATTCTTCAAAAATATAAGGAACTTCAAGATATCATCGCTATTTTGGGTATGGATGAACTTTCTGATGAAGATAAAGAAACTGTAAACAGAGCAAGAAAGATTCAAAGATTCTTGTCTCAACCGTTCTTTGTTGCAGAACAGTTCTCAGGCATTCCTGGTAAATATGTTAAGCTTGAAGATACAATCAGAGGCTTTAAGGAAATCATTGAAGGTAAGCATGATGATTTGCCGGAACAAGCTTTCTATATGGTTGGTACTATTGAAGAAGCGATTGAAAAAGCAAAAACATTACAATGAGTTTAGGAGTTCATGGGTTTAGAAGTTTAGAAGAAATTTATCAAGAATTTCTTTATAATCTTCTAAACCGCTAAACTTATAAACTTATAAATATATTTTAAGAGGTTTAGAATGAAACTAAAAATCATAACCCACGAGAGAATAGTTTTTGAAGGCGAGGTTGATGAGCTCGTTCTTCAAACAAAAGGCGGTCAGATTGGTGTATTAAAAGACCATATTCCGATAACAACTGCCTTAGAAATAGGTGTAACTAAAGTTCGTATGGGAGAGACGAATAAGTATTTTGCAACAATGGGCGGAATTTTTCAGTTTAAGAATAATGAAGCTACTATTCTTACTGATGTTTGCGAAGACGGATGCGATATTGATGTGACAAGAGCTAATGCAGCAAAAAATAGAGCTGAACAGAGACTTGCTGATGCCAGCGCAAAAATTGATGCGGATAGAGCTCAAGCTGCTCTTGCAAGATCTTTAGCCAGATTAAAAGCAGCTTTGGCTAAATAAAAGGACGGTTTTTGTGAAAAAATATTTAATTTTCGGATTAGCGCTGGTTGTTGGATGTTCGCTTGTTATTGCGGAAGAAGCCATTTCATCAAACTTTGTAAATGCCCTAAAAACTTGCTCAACTTCTTATGAGGAAAGCGGCAATTTTACTACTGAGGGGATGAATGTTACTTCTACAAAGAAGATTTTAGGCTGGGAAAATGATAAATGTGTTTATCAAGAGAAAATCAGTTTCTCAGGCATGAATACCTGCTTGACCTGTAAGTTGGCAAAATCTCAGATTGATGAGTTGGTCTCTGTAATGGCTGCTTATGAGGTTGTACAGAAATATTCAAAAGAAGATATTGATACATCAAAACTGTCTGCAGTTCAGGACAATCCTGTTGTTAAGGTATGGAACAAATACTTGCAAGACAGCTCCGTATGTACTATGACGACTACAAAATAGTAATGTGTTTTATAAAATTTTTTATAGAGAGGCCTGCTTCTTATTGCAGGCTTCTTTGAGTTTAAGACCTCTAAGATTGAATCAAGTCCAGCCAAACAACGTGTAGAACTTTTTGCCGGTGTTGAAGGGCAGGAGCCTAAGTGTTATCTTTAGTTCTTTCCCAGAAATGGTGCTTTTTGACTTTGCTTTTTAAACAGGATTTTGCAAAATCAATCGCTTCAAGTTCTGTGTAGAAAACTTTATCTTCGCCGATTTGCGCGATTATGTCGTGTTCGGTAAGCTGTTTGTATATTTCTTCGGATTTGATTACAAGAATAATTTTAATCTTTTGTGCTTTCAGCCTTATGATAATGTCTTCCAGAGCAAACAGAGCCGAGATATCAAGAAGGTTGTTGGAAGAGTAGTCAAGGATAAGATATTTTGTCCCCCACACTTCTTCAAATTGCGAAACCAGCTGGGTTGCAGAGCCAAAAAAGAATTGTCCGTCAATATGCACTACACGAATTTTGTGTTTGTAATCTTTTTCAAGCAATTTTTCAAGCTTTACAATGTCTTTATCATAGACGGTTTTCTGTACGAGTTTTGTTTGATCAGCTGTTCTTTTGGCATAAAGTAAAGCCGCGCAGGTTATGCCGGCGCCGACTGCGACGATAAGATTGTAGAATACCGTAAGGACAAATACAATTGCAAGAATATACAAATCATCTTTCGGGGCGTATTTGATAACTTTTAAGAGTTTTACATCAATAATGTCATACCCGATTTTAATAAGAATTCCGGCAAGGACCGCAAGTGGGATTTCTGATACAAAGTTTGAAAATTGAAATAATAAGAGTATTAGAATTATCGGATTTATTACAGCTGTGAGCCTTGTTGTTGAGCCTGTATTAATTGCAGCAACAGTTCTCATAGTGGCGGCTGAGCCCGGAAGCGAGCCGGTTAGTGCACAAAACATATTCCCGATACCTTGCCCGAGAAGCATTCCCTTGGAAGTAGTTTTTGTTTTCATCAAAGAATCTGCGACAAGAACCGTAAGTAAGCTTTCTGCTGAAAGCACAATCGCAAGCATTACCGCGTAGTGGGAATAGGTTATAATATTATGAATACTGGCTTTTGGCAAAGTCAGAGCCGGCATGTTTATTGAGATTTGAGAAATCTTATCGACATTCAGCCCCATTTTTATGGAAATTATTGTACATATAACGAGTGCGATTGCCTGTCCCGGAATAATTTTATTGAATTTTTTCGGAATCCCAAACACAATTGCAAGAGTTATACCTCCAATCAAAAGCGCATCAAAGTTAATATGATGAATATTCTCAAAAAAAGCAGTAACACTGTTAATAGTATTTGACATAACAGGGCATCCGAGGAGCGGATTTATCTGCATAATAATTATAATAGTTCCGATACCGTTCATAAATCCTGAAATAACCGGATATGGAACATATTTGACTATGGATGGCAGCGAAGTAAATGCAAGTATTATCTGCAGCAGCCCTGCCATAAGAATAACAAGAATGGTTGATGCAATATCCGCATTAAGAGCGTGCATAATTGATGCGATAACTATTGTAACCGGCCCTGTAATTCCAGATACAAGAGGCACTTTGCCCCCGATAAGTCCTGCAATAAAACAAAGTATTATTGCACCCCATACGCCTGCAGATGCGCCGAATCCTGTTGCAACACCGAAGGCTAAGGCCTGAGGAAGCGCAACTATTGCGGAATTAAGCCCACCTAAAATATCCCCTGCAAATATTTTTAATTTGGTTTTTAACATAATTCAAATCATAGCACAAAAGTGATTAATTCGTGGGATGTTTTCTGTTAAACTGTCCCCAAACAAAAGCAACTTGCAGGTTTTATTAGTCTTCAATTACTGAAACACCTTTTCGATACGGTAAATAAGAGATTTAGCACATCCTACGGGACTCATAAACCAAAGCGTGAAGAGTGAGGGGTGAAGTGAGCGTGTTTAAAGTGATCAAGTGATCAGGTGATCAGGTGACTAAGTGAATAAGTGTTTAGTGAATAGATTTTTAACTTCGCCTCAACTTCTCAACTACTCAACTTATCAACCCTTTATAACTTCTTCTAAACTTATAAACTACTCAACCTCTAAACCCTAAAACTACTTTTCAACTTTTCAACTATTCAACTTATCAACCCTAAAACTTCTCCTCAACCTCTCAACTTCTAAACTAACTTCATAGCGTTGCGATTGCTTCTTGAATTCACCCAAAGCCAAATATTAAGTTTTGTAACAAATTTGACACCAAACTAGCAAAAAAAATTTTCACCATTTTTTATAAAGATATAAAGCTCTCTCTTCTTATTTAAACGGACAGGCCTTGGTTACAAATACACAAGGTCTTTTTTTTATCCCTTAACTCGAGCCTTTAAACCGAATTTAATCAGTTTATTAATCAATCCTTGCGGAAGCTTTGATATCAGAGATGCCCAAAAGGCGTCTTTGCCGACCGTATATGAAAGCTTAGGATTCTTTGCCCTATCAGCTTTAACTATAACGTCAACAACCTTTTCAACACTCAAACCCTCTTTTGAATTTTTTTGAGCATTTTTAATTAAAAATCGCATTTCTGCCTCGTACCCGACACATTTATCAAGATTTTTGGAGTTCTCATCAACAGATTTTCCCCATAGAGGCGTCACAATAACTCCCGGTTTTATCGAAATAACCTTTATATTACGCTTGTTTTCTATAAGGAATGAGTTGAAAAACATATCAAGACATTTCTTTGAAGCGCAATATGGAGATATAAAAGGAAAGATTCCAAAACTCGCCATTGAACTTATATTAATAATCCTCCCACCGTTCAAAATTTCAGCCAAAAATTGAGTGAGTTCAAGATGACCGAACACATTAACATCAAACTGCCTTCTAATCTCGTTCATGTCAATTTTTTCAACAGGCCCTGCCACGACACAGCCTGCTATATTAACCAAAGAGTCAACCTTTGTACACTTTGACAGCAAATAATCCGCAGCCAGGTGTATTGTTTCAGGCTTGGAGTAGTCTATATAAAATGGATAAATGTTCGGAGAAATCTTCTCCAGCATTGCTAAATGCTCTTTATTCCTATAACCTGCAAATATTACATTCTCGGGTGCAAGTCTTTCAAGCAGTGCTCTCCCTATACCTGAGGCAGAGCCCGTTATCACATAAGTCTTAGTCTTCATACAACGGTCTCATCAAAAGTATTGTAGAAATATTTACCTGCAAAAACTCGTGTTCTTCTACTTCTCGCTGCGGATTCAGTTTTGACTCTATAGTACAATTCTTTACCGCAATAAACTGTTTATTAGTATTTAATATCTCAGACAACAATCTGCTCTTTTTACCAATCTTAGGCATAAAAACATACCCTCTGATTATATACTCAACGGTTTCTATATAAACCTTTTCTCTCCAAGAAGATGTTGTTAATTCTAAAATTTCGTTGTTTTCCATCTATATTTTCTCACTCTTTTTGATTATCGTTTACTGTGGGAATTTGACCGGATAAATATTTACATTTTTATAATATTTACCCCTTTTACCACTCATTAGCTCATGTAGGACTGGAATAGAGGCAGATATAGCGCCAGAGCCATTACTAATACAATACTACCGATTACAAGAAGCATTATAGGCTCAATCATCTTAGTCATTGTATCAATAATGCTGTCAAGAGTTTTATCAAGGAAATTTACCCCTTTTTCAAGCATATCGCCCAGGCGACCTGACTGCTCACCTGTTGCAATCATAAACAACAGCATTCGTGGAACAACCTTTGTCGAACGCAAAGCTTGCGATACCTGCATACCTTGCTGAACCTTTACAATAGCTCCGCTCATTTTGTTTCTTAAAACGGAATTGGTTAATGTTACAACTCCCAGATGGAGACAATCTACAATCGGAATACCTGCATCATAGGATACGCTCAATACAGACAAAAAATTTGAATAATTTGCGTATAATATCAAATTGTTAAACAAAGGCACTTTTAACACAAACCTGTCCAATATATTTCTTGCCGGCTGCCAGTTTACCATAACAAAACAAAATACTATAACAAAAACAATAAATATAGGTATAGTAAACCAGTAAGTTTTTAAATAATCTCCGGCATTAATCATTAATGATGTAATAAGCGGCAGTGCCTTTTCCTGCGATTCAAACATTTCTTTAAATGTCGGAAATACGAACAATAACATTACTAAGGTAATACAAAAAGCCAATACAACTACGAACGCAGGATACATTAATGTCCCGATAACTTTTCCCTTAATATTTGCCTGCTTTTGAAGCAAGTCTTTCATACGGCCTAATGTTTTTTCCAATTCACCGGCCTCTTCACCTGCTTTTATCAAACCAATAAATATGTACCCGAAGACTTGAGGATAACGTGCCAGAGTATCAGCAAAAGTTGAACCTGCCATAATCTGTGTTTTTAGAATTTTCGACATGTTTCTAATCTTTGCTTTCGCCGCTTCCTGCTCCATAAACATTAAAGACTCAACAGCAGGGATACCGGATGAAAGAAGAATTTGAAGCGTTGATAAAAAGTCTATCTTTTCGCTTAATGACAACGAAGCTATATACGCAGCTTTTTTTTGTTTCGTATCACTGTATTCGCTGATTTTTGTAGGAACCAAGCCCATTTTACGAATAACTTCTCTTGCATCCTTCAAATCAGAGGCAGTTATTTCTCCCCTTACAACTTCCTTTCCTTTTTTCAGTGCTGTATAACTGTATATTGGCATATAAACCTCTTCTTATTTATTCATTAGCGTAACCCAATACCCTTATAAATTCACTGGTTGTCGTAACGCCTTCTATTATATGATTAAGGCAAGAATACTTAAGGGTTTTCATACCTGCAGCAACTGCAGCTTCTTCTATTTCAATATCATGTGCACCTTGTGCAATTAATTTCTTAATTTCTCTTGTTATAGGCATAACTTCATAAATACCTAAACGGCCTGTATAACCTAAATACCCACAATCCTTACAGCCTTTTTTTCTGTATAATTTTGTTTTCAAAAGCTCCTGCTGCATTTCAGGACTTGTTGTAATATGTTTTACTTCCTCTTCTGTCGGGAAATATCCTTCTTTACAGTTGTCGCAAAGTCTTCTTACAAGACGCTGAGCTATAACACCGGTTAATGTTGAAGATACCAAATAATCTTTCGCACCCATTTCAATCAAACGGGTAACTGTTGCAGCTGCAGAGTTTGTGTGAACGGTGCTTAATACAAGGTGACCTGTTAACGCTGCAGAGATTGCGACTTCTAATGTTTCAAAGTCACGGATTTCACCAATAAGAATGATATCAGGGTCCTGTCTTAAAATAGCTCTCATACAGGAAGCAAATGTAATGTCTGCTTTAGGGTTTACCTGTGATTGGTTGATTCCCTCAAGCTTAATTTCAATAGGATCCTCAATTGTAGTAATATTGACGTCTTCTTTATTTAAAGCTTTAAGAATAGTATAAAGAGTTGTCGTTTTACCTGAACCAGTAGGACCTGATGTCAAAATGATGCCATTAGGAGATTGAACCATGTCATGAATTTTTTGAATATCAGACTCATCAGCGCCTGCAATAACCATTTGATCTCCAGAAGCTTTCAAGCTCACCGCAGGTGCCAAAATACGGATTACAACTTTTTCCTTTCCGGAAACAGGCAGTGTATTAATACGAAAATCATACATTCTGTCATTATACTTAATAGAGAACGTACCGTCCTGCGGACGCCTGTGTTCTGCAATATTCATCCTTGCAAGAACTTTAAAACGAGTTATTACAGCCTGTTCAATACTGCCCGGGATTTCCAGAACTTTTTTCAAAATACCATCAGAACGAAGCCTTACAACATAATAGCCAAGACGAGGCTCAATATGAATATCGGAAGCTTTTGCATCAATTGCATCCGTAATAATTTTGTATACAAACTTTGCAACATTACCGCTTGCGTCTTGCAGTTCTTTTTCTACTTGTGCCCACAAAGACTCTTCATTATTAAATTGAGCCGCCTCTTCTTCAATACTTTGAATAATTCTTTCAGTTTCTTTTGCGGCCTGTTCGCTTTTTTTCTGCAAGAAATATTCTTTCAAATACATTTCGTATTCAAAATAAGGTATACAATACACATTGAGCGAACGTCCCGTCGACAGAGAAATTTCTCTTATTGTATATTTGTCATCCGGATTAACCATTGCAACTGCAAGTTTATTGGCTTCCATAGACATGATTATTGTGCGTTTTTTCTCGACAAAATCATCTGGCAGAAGCTTTAAAATCTTCTTGTCAACTATAATATTGGATTTTGAAATAACATTGCAATTGTATTTTTTCTTTAAATACGAAACTATTCTATCATAAGACAGGTAATCTTTTTCGTGGAATATTGCATCAAGAGGAACTTTTTTATCATGTGCCAGTTGCGAACATTCGTTCAATTGTTCCTGTGTTAACCATCCGATACTTACGAGCATTTCTTCTGCAGATAGTTCAGCATTTTTTGTTTCTGCCTCTGCTGCAGCCGGAGCAGTGTTATTGTTCCCGCTTTGCACGGAAGAAGCCTGAACGTTGCTTATCGACTCAAAAACTTTTTCAAAATCCCCAGAGGGAATCTGAATAAATTTAGGGGTGAGTCCATTGAATTTTTCCTTTATAATTTGTTCAATATTACTCTTATTTGCAGCACAATCCTTATTAAGAATAATAAAAAACTCGTCTTTTCTTTTATCAACTGGAATAAAACCTGATGACTTCATCAGGTTTAATTCAAAGTTTTTCAAATATTCTTGTCTTATGCTATTTTTGAGTTTTTCCAGTTGATTAGACATAAATTACAAATTATCCGCTACAATACCTTCGTCATCGTTAATAATTCTTGGGGTGAGCATAATTACAAGCTCACTCTTTGTTTTAGATGTAGTTGTTGATCTAAACACAGAGCCTATTATCGGCAAATCACCTAACACAGGAATTTTCTGAACCGTTTTATTTTCATTTTCCTGAATCAAACCGGCAATAATCAATGTTTCACCGTCTTTTATTCTGACATTTTTAAGGTCAAGATTTCTTCTGCTCAAAAGTGTTGCAGCGATTTCTCTTTCACCGGTTTCGCCCGTAGTAGTTGCCTGACCAGCAATGGTTGAATACTCTGGAGCTATATTTAATGTAACATAGCCGTCAGGTGAGATAAACGGTGTCAAGGATACCTTAATACCCTGATCTTCACCTATTGTATAGGTTTTTTGAACCGTACCGGTTGCTCCTACACCGTTACTTGATGAGGACAAGAACTCGGACGTTACTTTTTCAATATAATCTTGAGTCAAGTCAATAACAGATTCCTGACCGTTTGTAATCAATAATTTCGGGTTTGCAAGAACACGCCCCTTTTGGTTTTCTATTAAATAATTCATTGTCCATGAAATATAAGAACCATTGCCGTATACATCTTGTTTTTGTCCGTCAACAGTAATCCATTGCGGCGGTGTATAAGTTCCGTCATCATTCCATTGACCGTCAACATACTTTTTATAAGTATAATCAAACCATCTCGGCTCAGGAGAAGCTTCTCTTCCGCCGCTTACACGTCCGCCGGAGAAGCGTACACCCCAGGCATTACTTTGGACAGACCAATTATTAGAAAATTCTTTACTGCCCTGTTCATTGAGTTCAACTATTGAAATCTCTAAATATGCTTGAGGTTGTTTTATATCGTTATTTTTAATAAAATTTTCAACCATATTCAGCTGGGCTTCTGAACCGCCAAGCATTGTTATAGTACCTCTCTGAGGGAAGTACGTTATAGAAAGATTTTGTACATCAAACGGAGATGCTGCCGTTCCGGCCGCAGAAGGAGAAATTGTACAAGCAACAACACCTTCTCCGAGTTTTAAGTCACTTGTTCCGCTGGAGCTTGCCGCACCACCTGTCATTATACCGGCCGCACCGCCAATCATGCCGGTTCTGGGTGCTGCAACACCTCCACCGCCCCCTGCGGATGGGCCGCCGTTAACAGACCCTCTGGATGGGAGCAGCATATTACATATCATATCTGCCATTTCAGCAGGTGTTGTATGATTTACAGTAAATGTTTTTGTTAATGGTTCTCTGTCAAGCTGTTCTATAACCTTTTTTACGATGGCGGCATCCGACTGCATACCAAATACAATAATTTCATTCGTTGCCGTATTAACCGTTGCAGCATCAACACTCGAAAGCCCTGCTTTTTTCATGCCAAAGACATTTTTATTCAAAAAGTCTGCAATCTTTGCTGCACTTACATAATTTACAGGGAAAACCATCATTTCCTGCTTGGAAAATGTTGCGTTATCTGCAGCATCTTTACCTAAAACAATAATAGTATTATCCTGTTTATAATAATTTAATCCTGCAATCTGCAATACAAGATTAAATGCATCATTTACAGGCATATCAACTAAATCAAGAGTTACATTTCCTTCAACTGATGAATGAAATACAATGTTCATGCCTACTTTATCTGCAAACATTCTTAAAACCTGTTTTACATCAGAATTTCGTAAGCTTAAATTAATTTTATCATTTTTATCAGTAAGCTTTACATCAGCAGACAGTACCATTGAATCTTTGTATGGCGCTGACGGTTGCAAAACCTCATCAAACGTTGAAACCGCAAAACTTGTGGGCGCAGTAAATGCTAATAACAACGCAGCTGATAAAAATCTCTGTATATGATTATACTTCATCACTTTTTCCCTCCGAATTTATTACTTAAATTTGAAACGTCATTATGTGTTACTGACCCTTCGGTTAAAATTTCGCCGATTCCGGCTTTGTATACGTTATCACCAAGCTTAACCGTAACTCCATCCTGCATAATATTCAGAACTTTATAATTATTAACGGTATCACCCTTCTTTACTAAATAATCATTGCCTTCTATATTTAAAATAGCTGAAGGACTATATTTATCGTACAGAATACCGCTGACAATAGTATCCATTACTCTTGCAGCCTCTGAGCCTTCAGTAATAACTTCCGGCGGCTCAACAATATCAAACGATGGCACATCGCTTACCGACGTATCTCCGATATCCCTATACGGTAAAAACGGATTTGCTTTCACAGTACCTGACGGAATAGAAATCAAATCTTTTTTTACTGAGGTTGCTGCTAAGGGAGCTGAAACCAGACTCAGCGAGCTGTCACTAATCTCTTCCGCAGGAATTAACCCTTGTTTGTTAAAGCCTAAAGAAACGCAAAACAGTGGAGTTATGCAACAGAGAGCAAGAATAACCTTAGTTCGCTTTCTAAGAACAATTCTGTTCTTTTTCACAAACTTTTCTTGCAAGTCATCTGCATACATATCTAATGTGTTTCCAAGCTCTTCTTTTTTCTTCATATAATTGCGCATTTTCATGTTATTATACTTCTAACTACTTGTAACTCTCATCTACTCTAAATATACTCTGTGCTATCCGATTTGAAATCAATTGTTTATACTATTTTATTATACTTTCCAAGAGGATTAGAATTTTAGTATATTACTTCATCTTTAATCTTACCATAATTTCTGAATATTACAACTATAATTTTCTTGTTACAAAAATGTTACAATCAATATTTTCTGATAAATCTGTTTATGTCCTTAAAACCTGCCGCGGTATGGGCAAAATAAGTCCCTTTATCACTTTTCCCCAAACTGCAAACCATGATTTTTTTATGCAAGCCGTCCCTGTCTGTGCTAAATTTTAAATTATGGCGGATAAAATAATTATTTTTTCAGGCAAACAATATTCCGGAAAAGATACGGCAGCAAAGATTCTTATGGAAGCAATGCCGGATTTTCGGCGTTTTGCAATGGGTGATATTATAAAAATTGAATACGCAAGGCTTCACAACTTAACTTTTGACGAGATTGAAAATAATAAACAAAAATATCGTCAGGGTTTAATTGACCTCGGGAATCGGGGGCGAAGCCTGAGCCCGGATTATTGGATTAAAAAAATTATATCGCAGGAAGGTGATATCGTTGTAACCGATGTCAGGATAAAATATGAATACGAAGTCTTTAAAGCAGCAGGCGCTATATCAATTCGCGTAGAAGCTTCGCGCGAAATCCGGGAAGCAAGAGGGGGAAGGCTCGTTGGCGAGAACGATATTACGGAAGTTGATCTGGACAATATTCAAGACTGGGATTTTCTGCTCGACAATAACAAGGATTACGAAACATTGAAACAAAATGTTCTAAAAATTGTTGAAAAATTACGTTAATTACATTAAGCATTGACTATAACCTCCGTTTCTTTTGTATTTATATCAGCCAATTGTATATCAGGCTTTTTGGGTGTCAAATATTTATCAGCAACGCTTCCCATTTTACTCAGTACAACACTGGAGATTGCACCGTACAAAAGGCTCTGCACTCCTGAAAACAGCATTGCCGTAAACGCCAGAGATGTTCCGATACCTGCAACCGCAGGAAAGCCGACTGTTAAAGCTCTTGAGATACGGTCCTCTTTATCATGCGCAGTACCAACAGCTATTCCGCTCAGAGCAACCGCGCCGAGCCCTGTTAAAATGTCCATAGGTGCGCCGCCAAGCATTAAATCTCTTTTTTTATCAAAATATTCCACACTTTCACTATGGTTTGCTTTTCGCAGTTTTCTTCCTGCTTTGTGCAAACTTACTTCTAATACATGCCTGTCTTCTTTGCTTATATGCGGTGATAAAATATCAATAATTTCATCGTACTTACCTTTCTGAGTTTTTGTGTCGCCCATAAGCTTGTTTACAACATCTATCCCTTCCTGCTCTAACTTGTTTCGCTGAGGCATAAGCATGTCTTCTGCCCAAAAAGACATGTTATCCTTAACATTGTTAACATTGTGATTGAACTTTTCTTTGAATGTTCCTTTTGATTTTAAGCCCTGGAAGTTTCCTGCAAAATCTTTTAATTTTGCAGCAAAATCGTGTTCTATATTAGACATTAAGTCTTCCTGATGTTTAAGCCGCGCATTTGTTTGAGATACAGAGAAATACTCTCGGGCGGATGTAATCTCTTGAAGCTTTGCATCTATTTTTAACCTTTCCTCGCGAGGAAGTTTATTGCGGTATGTTTTTATCATGTTCTCAAGAGAATCCAGCTTGTTGCCGGCTTGTTTGTATTTACCATGAACAGTATGCTTGCTTATGCTGTCAAACCAATTTGTAATTGATGAATGTACTTTAGACATTATTTTTCTGAAGCCTTTATCACAGGTTTGTAAAACGTTTCGGGTTGTTTCGTTTTTTACACCGCCAAATTTTTCCGCAGTGCACAGCCACTTAAACCCGACATCCTTTGAAGCATTCAGGCTGTTTGTAAATTGGAACGCATCGGCAACATTTTTTAATATCTTAGTGACACCGGCGTAGAATTTGCTTTTCACAAAGTCATTTTTATTCTTATCTATTTTTGCTTCACTCTTTGCAGCCCAAGATTTCAAGCGGTTAATAAACTTGCCGGAAAATTTAGGGTTTAACAGTGCAACTAAACCGGAAAGAACAAGAACACTGCTTCCTACAGCTACTGCCGTTCTGTTGGAAACCTTTCTTTCTTCCTCTTCACTCTTCTTAACAAATGTATCAACCGTGTCATTAATAGTGGTCTCTACTTTTTCAATAGGAGCCGGAAGTGCAGGAGAATTTTGAGTATTCCTAAAACTCACATTTGGAGAATAAAACGGATTATTCATGCTGTAATAGCTGCCCATTGACATTACGACACCAACTTTCTAACCTGCTACATGAATATAAAGTATATTTTATTGAAAAAATTGCTTAATAAAACGGCTGTATTAAGATATGTTACAAAATTTTTAGACTCAGGATACTAAAAGGATACTAAAAATTTCTTTCAAGGCATGGGTGATTGTTTTATTCAACTAGTGTATGTTTCACAATTGTTAAGAGGTGCGGAGTTTGTCAAGAAATTTAACAATTTTTCATGCAAAAAACGTTACAAAATTAACAATGTTGAGTTTTGTAAAACCCCTGCCAAAACTGAATTTGCTCCCTTTGTGACTTTTTGTGAATTTGTTGATTGGAATACTTTTTTGAATTATCATTTATATAAAGGATTAGATTTTGGGAAGAGAATGTTATTCTCTAAATATAAGGAAGCAGAGTAAATAAAATAGCTCGCCTTGACGTAAGATTAGGAGGTTTTTAAGGCAATGCAAAACAGTTTAAATAAGGAAAGAAATATAGTAGAATTTACCTCACCAACAACAAAAACAACAACAGATGTAATAAAAGGTTCAACAATATCTCCGGTTTCAAAACTGAATGAGATGTCTAAAACTGCGCAAATTACTCCTATCAAAGCAAATTGCGTCTGCGTGATTAAAAAAGACGGAACCAGAGAAGAGTTCGATAATAATAAAATTGTAAACGCTGTAAAAAAATCTGCTACAAGAGTGTTAGTAGAATTGTCAGATGTGGAATTAAAAGAAATATGCGACTTTGTTGACAGCAACATTGTAAAAATGAATAAAACCGAAGTCACAATAGCTGATATGCACAATCTGGTTGAGGGTGCGCTTGAACACATTAACCCGAAAGTCGCAAGCAGTTACAGAAATTACAGAAACTATAAACAGGATTTCGTACACATGCTAGACAAAGTTTATCAAGAATCTCAAAGAATTATGTACATTGGCGATAAAGAAAACGCTAATGCTGATTCAACTCTTGTATCTACAAAACGTTCATTAATATTCAATGAACTGAATAAGGAACTTTATAAAAAATTCTTCCTTACTGTAGATGAGCTTCAGGCAATAAGAGACGGTTATATCTATATCCACGATATGTCCGCAAGACGCGACACTATGAACTGCTGTTTGTTTGATGTTGCATCAGTTTTAAAAGGCGGATTTGAGATGGGTAATCTCTGGTATAATGAGCCAAAGTCTCTAGATGTTGCGTTTGACGTAATCGGCGATATTGTTATGGCTGCAGCAAGTCAGCAATACGGCGGATTTACCGTAGCAGAAGTCGATAAGATTCTTGCTCCTTACGCTGAAAAAACTTATGAAAGACAGTACAACAAATATATTTGTTTAGGTCTTGATTTTGAAAAAGCAAGAGAAGCAGCTTTGAATGATGTTCAAAAAGACTTTGAACAAGGATTCCAGGGCTGGGAATACAAATTTAATACAGTTGCATCTTCAAGAGGCGACTATCCGTTCATTACCGTAACAGCAGGTCTCGGAACCGGTCTTTATGAAAAGATGGCTACAAAGACAATGCTTAAAATAAGAATGGGCGGACAGGGCAAAAAAGAATGCAAAAAACCGGTTCTGTTCCCGAAGATTGTTTTCTTATATGATAAAGAGCTTCACGGCGAAGGCAAAGTAAACGAAGATTTATTCAAAGCCGGTGTTGAATGCTCTAAAAAGACAATGTATCCTGACTGGCTTTCACTGTCAGGCGAAGGTTATGTTGCCTCTATGTATAAAAAATACAAAAGAGTTGTATCTCCGATGGGATGCAGAGCGTTTCTTTCACCTTGGTTTGAAAGAGGCGGTATGAAACCGGCTGATGAAAATGATGCTCCGATTTTTGTAGGAAGATTTAATATCGGTGCAATAAGCCTTCACCTGCCTATGATTTACGCTAAGGCTAAAAAGGAAAGCAAGGATTTTTATGAAGTTCTTGATTATTATATGGAACTTATAAGACAGCTTCATATCAGAACTTATGATTACCTTGGAGAAATGAAGGCGTCTATCAACCCGTTAGCATTCTGCGAAGGCGGTTTCTTAGGCGGACATTTGGGTATTCATGATAAAATCAGACCGATTTTGAAATCTTCAACAGCTTCATTCGGTATCACTGCATTGAATGAATTGCAGGAAATTCATAACGGAAAGTCTCTTGTTGAAGACGGTCAGTTCGCTCTGGAAGTTATGGAATATATTAATAAGAAGATTCAGGAATACAAGGAAGAAGACGGAATACTTTATGCTATTTACGGAACTCCTGCCGAAAATTTATGCGGTCTTCAGATTAAGCAGTTCAGAAAGAAATATGGAATTGTTGCAAATGTTTCTGACAAGCCGTATATTTCAAACTCATTCCACTGCCATGTATCAGAACAGATAAGTCCTATTGAAAAGCAGGATTTGGAAGGCAGATTCTGGGATTTATTCAACGGCGGAAAGATTCAGTATGTAAAATATCCGATTGATTATAATACAGAAGCTGTAGAGACTTTGATTAACAGAGCTATGGATAAAGGTTTCTATGAAGGTGTTAACTTATCGCTTTCATACTGCGATGACTGCGGTCATCAGGAATTGAATATGGATGTATGTCCGAAATGCGGTTCTAAGAATCTTACTAAGATTGAAAGAATGAACGGTTATCTTGCATATTCAAGAGTAAAAGGTGATTCCAGACTTGCTGATCACAAGATGGAAGAAATCAAAGACAGAGTTAGTATGTAATAGTTTTACGTAATCAGGCGCAGGGCTTTTTAGTCGTGCGCCTGACTATATTCAAAAATATTACTCTCTGTGTCCTGCTGAACTCGTTTCAGCATCTTACCAGTTCGGGAGGTAGCGTAATTTGGTGTAGAACGCAGGGCCTTCAGCCCAACAATAGACGTCAATAAACTCCTCCTCAAAATCAAAGATTTCGGCCCTCCCACAAGGTGTGTGTAGTATATAGAAAAAATCTAATTGTAAATGGAGTAAAAAATGAATTATCACAACATAACAAAAGACGACATGTTAAACGGCGACGGATTAAGAGTTGTGCTGTGGGTATCAGGGTGCACTCACCACTGTCCCGGCTGTCAGAATCCTATTACGTGGGATGTGGCAGGCGGAATTCCTTATGATGAAGCCGCAGAAAATGAGCTTTTTGAAGCGCTTGCAAGACCTCATATATCTGGGATTACTTTCTCGGGAGGCGATCCTCTACATCCTTTTAACAGGGAAGAAGTTTTCAGGATTGCAAAGAAGATTAGGAAAGAACTCCCCCAAAAAACTATATGGCTGTATACCGGATTTCTCTGGGAGGAGATTAAAGATATTCCGGAGATTGCGGATATGGATGTTGTTGCCGAAGGTAAATTTGTACAGGAACTTCTTGACAATAAGATTCATTGGGTCGGGAGTTCAAACCAGAGGGTTATTGATGTAAAGCCGACACTTGAGAGCGGACAAATTGTATTGCATGATTCATAAAACCCTATTCATTATTAATCCTGATTGTGGTATTATTTAATCCATAGGGGAGAATATGGAGAAGAATGGAAATATCAATAAAAATAAACAGTTTTCTGACCGTCTGATGTGGCTTCAGATTATATTTGTGTTTGCAGTATTTTTGTTCGTTATCTATCTTTTCTGCGTTCAGGTTTTGGATGTGCGTCATTTTAGAATTAAGGCTAAAAATCAGAGACGCGCAAGCGCTTTTGTAATGCGCGGTAATATTTATGACCGCAACGGAATAAAACTTGCAACGGATACTGTATATTTTGATATTTTTGCAAGGAAGGAAGATTTTGTACACTCTCCGGAGGAGCTGGCAAAAATTCTTGCCCCTATACTAAAGATTTCACAAGTTGATTTGACCGAAAAACTGAGGCAAAATGTCTCGCTCATATCTTTAAAAAAAAATGTAGACAGGCATACGAGGGATAAGATAGCCGCGCTTAATCTCAGAGAAATCCCGATGGATAAAAAGAGCATTCGCACTTACCCACAGGGGACTTTGGCGGCGCATGTTCTGGGATATTATAACTTTGATGCGGACGTTGCTTCCGGAGTAGAACTCACGGCAAAAGACAAGCTTGAGAGTGTCACCAGAGAATCTGAATTAGAGATGACACCCAAGGGAAAAGTCATTTATAACATATCTACGGATCCGGTTGCGGCAACAAAACCCGTAAAAGGAAAAGACGTGACATTAACTATAGATGCTGCGGTTCAGCACGTGTGCGAAAAAGAGCTGATGAAATCTATAGAAAAATTTAAGGCACATCGAGGGGCGGTTATTGTCATGAATCCGAGGAATGGAGAGATTCTTGCTTATGCCGTTTACCCTTACTATGATCCGAATAATTTTAAGAATGCAACAAATTTTCAGATAAAAAACTGGACATTGACTGATGTTTTTCCCCCGGGATCAACATTCAAAATAATAACGGTAGCTTCAGCTCTGGAGCTCGGAAAGATTAATAAATATACAAAAATAAATGATACCGGGAAAATTAAGGTTGGCTGGTGGACTATAAAGAATTATGATTATAATAAACATCCAAAGCCTGGAATGATAGATTTAGTATATTTGTTTGAGCATTCAAGCAATGTTGGTTCTGTTGTTGTAGCACAAATGATGGACAGGTTTGAATTTTATGACATGCTCAAAAAGTTTGGTTTTGGGCAAAAAACGGGTATTGATCTTCCGGGTGAATCAGTGGGGCTTTTAAAACCTGCCGGGCGATGGGATTCTTCTGATCACGCCTCCATGGGGTACGGTTACGGTTCATCGGTTACTGCGATACAAATGGTTGCGGCAATTGCAGCAATTGCCAATGACGGGATTTGGATAACACCTCATGTAATTAAATACTCCCCGGAAGAAGAGGAAACGAAAATAAAAAAAATTAGGGTTATGACGCCTGAGCATGCAAGAATTGTCACAGAACTTCTTACGGAAGGAATAAATCGCGGCCGTTCAACCATTAAATCAAACAGCTTTAATATAGCCGCAAAAACCGGTACATCAATCAAGCCAAAAGAAAACGGCTCCGGTTATACAAATAAACTATATACCTCAATTGTTGGATATATGCCGTCCAGTGACCCACAGGTTCTGATTTATGTAATAGTAGATTCTGCTCAGGGCGGAGAAATCTGGGGAAATACAGTTGCAGCACCAATATTCAAGGAAATTTCAACCCAAATATCACACATTTTAAACTTACAACCGGATAAAATTGGAGGAAAAATATGAAATTAAGAAATTTAATAGACAATATAAGTTATATAGAGCTGGTTAATCTGGATGACCAATCGGAAGAAGTGACCGGAATCTCTTACAATTCCAAAAAGACTGTACCCGGAGATATTTTCTTCTGCTTGTCGGGAGAACATGTTGACGGTCATGAGTATGCGGAGGAAGCCGTGGCAAATGGAGCGTGCGTTTGTATTGTTGAAAGAAGGCTTAATCTCGATGCGCCGCAGATTGTTGTAAGTGATACCAGCGAAATGATTGCTGAGGTTGCAAGTTTATTTTACGCCAATCCGTCCAGAAAATTGAATATAATAGGAGTCACCGGCACAAACGGCAAGACTACTGTTACGCATTTGATACAGAAAGTGTTTGAAGCAAATAACAGACAATGTGCTTTAATCGGAACGCTTGGAAACAAATTTTCTTCCTCGGATTCTTATCATGACGCTAAGCATACAACGCCGCAAGCGCCTGATTTGCAGGAGATTCTGTACAATATTAATGAAAAGTGTATACCCAATGTAGTTATGGAAGTGTCGTCACACGCTCTTGTGCAGCATAGAGTAGATTTTTGTGACTTTAACGGAGCGGTGTTTACAAATTTAACTCAGGATCATCTGGATTTCCATATTACAATGAATAATTATTTTAAAGCGAAGGCTCTGTTATTTGAACACCTTGTCGCCGGTGACTTTGCAGTAATCAATGCTGACAGTGAGTATGCCGGAAGATTTATGGAGACTATTTCACCCTCCGTAAACGTATTTACTTACGGAATCAATATGCCTGCGGATATTTCTGCAAAAGATGTAGAATTTACACATAACGGCGCTTCTTTCATTTGCGTAATCAACGGCAAAGAGTATCCGGTTCGACTAAAGATGAACGGTATGTTCTCGGTTTACAACGTGCTTGCTGCAATTTCAACAGCAATCGCAATGAATTTTGATATAGATGTTACGATAAAGTGTTTGGAAGAAATTGGCGGAGTTATAGGAAGGTTTGAGGTAATTGTTAACCAGCCTACGGTCATTGTAGATTATGCACACACTCCGGACGGTTTGGAAAATGTTTTGAAGGCTGCAAGAGATATTACGCCAAGTGATGGTAAATTAATCTGTATATTTGGATGCGGTGGTGACAGAGACACAACCAAACGTCCTAAAATGGGAAGAATTGCAGAAGAGCTGGCAGATAAAGTTATTGTGACAAGCGACAATCCGCGCTCTGAAAATCCGCAGCAAATTATAACAGATATTCTTTCAGGATTCAGAAGCGTGAATGATGTTATTGTAGAACCTGACAGGGAGCTTGCAATCAAGGAGGCAAGAAAGATTGCAGGGCCTCGTGATGTTGTACTGGTTGCAGGCAAGGGGCATGAAAACTACCAGATTCTTGCAAATGAGACAATCCATTTTGATGATAGGGAAAAAGTCAGAGAAATCTTCGGAGAATAATGAAAACACCTTTGATTATAGAACAGCATTTCCATGGCGCTTACGGCGTAAATTTCAATACGGCAAGTGCGGAGGATATTTCAGAATTAGCGATAAAACTGCGAGGAATCGGTATTGGCGGTTTTTTCCCTACACTAGTGACTGACTCTGTTCAAAATATCAAGCGCCAAATTGAAGAAATAAAACGGGCTTCAAGGTTCACACCGGAAATCCTGGGAATACATCTTGAAGGAATTTTCATTAATCCTGCAAAAAAGGGGATTCATAATCCGGAGCACTTTCTAACTCTAACGGTTGAAAATTACAAAAGAATAGAAGACGAATTTATAAAAATAGTAACACTAGCTCCGGAGCTTGATGAGGGACTGATTGATTATCTAAAATCCAAAGGTATTAAAGTTCAGGCCGGTCACTGTACAGGCTGGGGAAACATTGATGCAGCTACTCATACATTCAATGCAATGGCTCCGGTTTCTCACAGAGGGAGTTCGACCGCGCTTTCTGCGCTTGTTGATGATGACGCTTATGCGGAAATAATAGGGGACGGCCTTCACGTAAGTGATGAAGCTTTAAAGTTGTTTTTTAAATCAAAACCTACGGATAAAGTTATCTTAATCAGCGACTCGCTTCCAATAACGTACAGCACAGTAAAAGAAACGGTATTTGCGGATTCAAAAATCTATTATGACGGCAAGAAGGCGGTATCTGCGGACGGAACAATTGCCGGCAGTACAAAACTCCTTCCGGAAATTATCCAAATTCTGGGTAAAAAAGGATTATTTAGGCCGGAGTATATAGAAAATGTCTACAGGTACCATAACCTTGAGCCGCAGGGAGAAATTACATGGGACAACGAGTTCAATATAATTTCTTGCAGCCCGGCTGCTGAAGAGGAGTTTTAGAGTTTAGAAGTTGAGAGGTTGAGGAGTTGTGGGGAAGTTATGGAGTTGAAAAGTTGAATAGTTGAGGGGTTGAAGGGTAGTTTTAGAGTCTAGGAGTTGAGGAGAAGTTTTAGGGTTGATAAGTTGAATAGTTGAGGGGTTGAAGGGTAGTTTTAGAGTCTAGGAGTTGAGGAGAAGTTTTAGGGTTGATAAGTTGAATAGTTGAGGGGTTGAAGAGTAGTTTATAGTTTAGGAGTTTATAAGTTGATAAGTTGAGAAGAAAGTAAAATCTATTCACTAAAAAACACTTGGTCACTTGGTCACTTGGTCACTTGATCACCTGATCACTTAGTCACCTGGTCACATA
This sequence comes from Candidatus Gastranaerophilales bacterium, assembly GCA_944324435.1. Taxonomy (GTDB): domain Bacteria; phylum Cyanobacteriota; class Vampirovibrionia; order Gastranaerophilales; family Gastranaerophilaceae; genus CAG-196. The sequence continues at coordinate 16,370 of CALUWH010000006.1, read as the reverse complement.
AAAAACGCTCCCCTCACTCCTCACTCTTCACCAAGATAGTTCCGTAGGTTTTGGTAATCTCTGATTACCGAAACATTTCTATTATAGTTATAGTTTACGATTTTTGTTGATGCGGTAAATCTAAAGTCTTGCCTACACAAGAAAGAGGCATATAATTTAATTTAACCTCATAATATGTCCTTTTCTTTCTCTTTTGTTGCGAATAAAAAGAGAAAGAAAAGAACGAAAAGAAAGAGAAAATCCGCAAATGTTTTCTACGCCCTAAGGGGGTGGGATTAAATGGCTGTTGCAGGCAAGCCTGCACTCTTGTGCTCGCTATCGCGGCTCCGCCGCACGCTCGCAAAAAATTTAAAAAGCTGATTTGATGCGGTCAATCTATGATTGACCGCATCCTACGGAACTTTAACCTATGAAGATATGTTTATAGTATAATAGAAGAGAAATTAACAGGAGGAAATATGAAAAAAACTTTAATAGCAATTACTATGTTGAGTTTACTTGCAGGCTGCGCTTCTCTCTCAACCCAAGCAGGGTCTGTAGCTGAAACGGCTTCCGAAAGAGGATTTATTTCCGTAAACACTACCGCAAATACTGAAATTGCTCCTGATGTTGCAGAAATCTCTTTTGCGGTACAAACATCTGATGCTAAATCTATGCAAAAGGCAACGCTTATGAACAAAGAGGCTTCGGACAAAGTTTACAATGTTTTAAAGTCAATGATTTCCGGAGTAAACGGAGATTATATTAAAACAGCCGACTACAGCGCTTCGCCAATTTACAGTTATTCAGGCAGCAAACGCAATCTTGACAAGTATGAGGTTTCAAACAGAGTTATTGTACATACAAAATCTATAGATAAGGTCGGAGATATGATAGACAAAGCGATTGCCGCCGGTGCAACAAATGTAGATAATCTGACTTTTTCCGTATCAAATTATGAATCACAATGTAATGATTTAATTGAAATTGCAACAAAGAAAGCCCAAACAAGAGCAGGTGTCGTTGCAAAAGCACTTTCGACTTCTGTTGACGGAATAAAAAGTTTTAATGTAAGCTGCAATGCTAATAACTATGCGACCCCAAGAATGTATATGGCAAAAAATCTTATGAGCGCTGTTACGGACGAGGCGGCCGGTTCTGCTCCGACATCTATATCAAAAGGAGTGGTAAAGATTAACGCAAGTGTGAATGCTAATTTTTACGTAAAATAAAATCTTTAGGCGAGAACAAAATTCTCGCCTAAAATTTAACCGCTCAGCAGGATAATAAAAGCAGAAGTTGTGTGCTAAAATAAATTTATGAAAAATAAAAACAAGGTTATAAAAAAGATAGTCAACAGTCTTAATGCAAATGACTATGAGTCTGCAAGAAGGTATATAGAAAATGATTTGAAGCGCCTTGACTGCAAGGATGAATATTATTTCTATCTGGCTCTTATTACGGAAAATCTTGAGAAAAAGCAAGAACTTTATACAATGGCACTGGATTTCAATCCGGAATTTTTGGACGCCTATATTAACCGAGGCCTTGTAAAAAATGAACTTCAAGATTATGATGGTTCCTTAGAGGATTATAATAGGGCTATAGAAATTGACTCCAGATGTGCGCTTGCATATAATAATCGGGGTTATACAAAGTATAAAAAACAAGATTATGAAGGTGCGCTTAAAGATTATAATAAGGCAATTCTTCTTAATCCTAAATTTCAAATGGCGATTGACAATAAGGCACGCTTGCTTTTGGATGTCTGCCTGGAGGATGACAAGGATTTTAGCGAAAAATTTTACTTGAGCCTCGGAATCACCGATATTAACCAGGGAAATTTTTGTGAAGGTGTAAGAAGTCTTAATGAGGTATTAAAATTTAATGAAAAGTCTGCGCTTGCTTATTTATATCTCGGTATTGCCTATCACAACCTCGGAAATTCTGATAAGGCGTATGAAAATTATACTAAGTCTATAGATAATAATAAAAACATGATTGATGCATATTATAATCGGGGGCAGCTTTTAATGAAAACCGACAAAAAGGCCGCACTTGACGATTTTGTCGCCTCGGTTGCTCTGGATCCAAAATTCATCGACGCATATTATGCTATTGCAGTCATTCAAAAGGACTTAGGCCAATACGAGGAGGCAATCAAAAATCTGGACAGAATTATTGAGCTTGAATCTCAAGCGGTTAATGCAAAGGCGCTTAAAAAATTGATTTTGCAAAAATATATGAAAAAATAAAAAACCGGATTTCTCCGGTTTGACTTTAAAATACCAATCTTACATCTTATTTATTCAATTTTTTTTCATAAGCACTGTAAAGATATGCAATGTATTGATCTACCTGTTCAACGTTTCGTCTGATATTTTCGTTTGCCTCAACGCCTGATGGTGGATTATCTTTAAGTTTTTTAAGCTCTTTGTAGTAAACTGTTTCATCTAAATCGTTTTCTTTTGCCCAGTCTAAGACGCAATCCAAAATTTTACCTATAACTGACGCTTTAATTTCGTCATTAACGAAAGCGGTTTCTAATAATGACCAATCTCCTTCATTGTCAATTTGATCGCATAATCCGCCGTACCCGTCACATCCAAGTTCATTAATCTCTTGCCATCCTTTAAGGACATAATAAATATTTTTGGATGTTAATCTGTTTTCTATAGTATCGATAATCTCCTCACCGGCAATTTTTGGTGTATGACCGAGTAGTTTTTTCAATATAGCACAGATTTCCTCGCCCTCTTGCGCGTATTTTCCCGATTCCAATGCGGCAAAAAAGGAGGTTGTAACTTCCGTTCCTTTTATATCGGATATATTATGCATTTTATTATCTTTTGTTTTGCATCTGCCATTGCTGTAGACTTTAATAACATCATCAAGCCTGATAATTTTGCCCTCTCTTACTGTATAATAAGTCCCGTTCTTGTCCTTATAACAATTTTTAACCTCATTGGCAGAATTTAGAGCATCCTTTGCCTGCTCCAGAGTACCTGCGGAGACAAGTTGTTTCAACTCGCTTACAGATGCAATATCGTTCTCTTCGTCGTTTCCGCCGTTCTCTCCGTTTCCGTCGTTGATTACGGTACTCGGCTGATAATCAACTAACTGTACACTTGAAGTATCAACACCGTCTAAACCTTCTTTTTTCAAGTCGGCTTCGGTATCTTTTACTATTATGTCTTCATTGATAATATTTACATCTGTTGTTGAAATATTATTCAAAAATCCGTACTTATTGTTGATTTTCTGATTAATTTCTAAAGCTTCCATTCTCCTGAGCATTACGTAGAGCTTCTCAAATTCTTGAGCCAGATTTTCTAATGCTGTTGAAGTCAGGTCTTTCGTCGCAGCCTCTTTGGCCTTGTTAACATTTGTTATCTGATTTCCAAGTGCTGAGATAGTCGTTTCATCAAAAGCCTGTCCGTTATCTTTTATCTGATTTGCCCGGGCAGTAAGAGCATCAACAAGTTTATTGGCAGAGCTCATGACATCTTTCTTTGCATTGTCATCAAGTCCATCCATCTGTTTAATCATAAAACGGATAATACTTCTTTCTTCATTGGTTTTGTTGCCGTCTTCGTCCTCTGTAACGCCATACTTGTCGTTCCAGTAGCTTATAACTCGCAATATTTCATTATCAGAATCGGATACCATAGGTTCAACCAACCCCTTGAACTCTTTCATTCCGTTTGCATTGCTGCTGGATATACTTGCAATCTCGCTGTGAATTCTATCTAACATAGAGTTCAAATCCGTATCTTTTGCATTTCTATAACTGTAATCCTTGTCGCCAAAGTTATATCCTGCTTGTTCAAGACGTTCCTTCAAGCCAAAATCATCTGTTGAAATAGAAGCAATTGTCTTTTTTAAAGCAGGTTTACTAAGTTTATTATAAACATCTTTTAATGCGTCTAATTTTTCTTCTATTTTCCCTGATTTATTTAAGGCAACTTCAATCTCATCAAGCAATTCGGGATTAAGCGTTGAATTTCCTTGTGCAATATTCTTATACGCAGTTATAAGAGTTTTTAAATCATTATACTCGCGCTGCATTCTCTTTTCTGCAAGTCTTTCCGCATCGGTTTTCTTTGAACCGTTATCATTACCATCCTTGTTAGTCCAAGGGGTAAAATTCCACTTGATATTATCAAAGCTCCACATATTATTCCAGGAATTACTATTCTGAAAATTCTGCAAAGTCTGTTGAATAGCAAGAGTCGGGTCTAAAAGTGAATTGCCCCAGGTTGCTACTTCCGGGAAACGCCATACCATACTAAAATCATAAGCCGGTGTCATATACATTAATTCTTTTGCTTTGCTGGACTCTATCTGCTGATTCCAAAATAAGTTTATGGAATCGCACGGATTCTGGCTCAACATTGAATGATTTATACTCGAAAAATAGAATGGCATACCCATAAATTTTATCCTCTTTATTATTCCTATATATAAAAAGTATGCCTGCACGAAAAAATTGCCTTTTTCAACTGTTTTAATGTAACAATTTGTTACATTTGTTTCTCGGCAAACTTAATTTCTTTACGCAAACTTAATATTTTGTAGAAAAAATCCTTGTTTATAGTATTATAAATCATAGAAACAGGAGGATATATTTTGTCGGTAGCACTGGAACAGAAACAAGGTTTAATAGCAGGAGACGGCCATTTGCCGGTTAAGATGGCTCAATATGCAAAAGACAACGGATTTGACGTAATTGCAATATCGCTTTCAAATGATAATTATTCTCAATTAAAAAAATACTGCTCGAAAGTCTATTCTTTCTGTCCGGGTGAAGTCCAAAAAATCGAGGATACGCTTAAAGCGGAAGGGATTAAACAAATTACGTTTCTCGGCAAAGTCAGCAAAACAATACTTATCAAGCGCCCTAAATTTGATTCAAGAGCTCTGGAGTTTATAAAAAAAGCTATAAGGCTTAACGATGACAAAGTTATGCTTATGATAATAGAGGAACTTGAAAAGATTGGAATAACCATTTTAGACCAGACACTGTTTATAAAAAATCTGATGATACCCTCCGGTATTCTCGGCACAGTCCAGCCTACACAAGAACAGATTGACGATGTAAATTACGGCTACTGGCTCGCAAAAGAAACCGGCAAACTGGACGTCGGTCAATCTGTTGTTATTAAAGATAAAATGATTATGGCTGTAGAAGCAATTGAAGGAACCGATAACTGTATTAAACGCGGATGCAAAATTGCAAAGAAAAACTCAAGAGTTATTAAGGTCTCAAAACCATCTCAGGATAAGAGGTTTGATATTCCGGCGATAGGACTCAGGACTCTAAAAACAATGAAAAAATACGGGGCAGATCTAATCGCGGTCGAAGCCGGTGAAACAATTATTGTTGACAGAGAAGAAGTTATTAAATATGCTAACAAGCATAATATCGTTGTGATGGCAGTATAAGCTTATGAAAAAAGTTTTTATTATAACAGGCGAATATTCCGGAGATATTCACGCAGGCAAAGTCGCTGAAATTCTAAAATCACGGAATCCTAAAATAGAACTTGAAGGTATTGGAGGAGAAAACCTCAGGAAAGCCGGAGTAAAAATTTTCTGCGACCATTCAAAAATGTCCGGTTTCGGCTTGAATTTCAAAATGATAATCGACCATCTTTCTCTGGAAAAAAAAGTTGCAGATTATATTCTGAACAATTATAAACCCGATTTGGTTCTACTGATTGATTACGGAACGTTTAATCTGAGAATAGCCAAACGCCTTAATGGAAAAGGAATTAAGGTTTTCCATTATATTCCGCCGCAAGTTTGGGCAAGCAGAAAATGGCGAATTCGGGGAATAAAAAAATACGTTGATAAAGTCCTTTGCATATTCCCGTTTGAAACGGAAATGTACAAAGAACACGGAATTGATGTTCACTATTGCGGCCATCCGCTTATAAAACAGCTTCCGGATAAAGCCGATAAAAAAACGTTCTTTGATAAATACGGATTGGATATCCAAAAGCCCCTTGTATCGGTTTTTCCGGGTTCAAGACCCCTGGAGCTGCATTTTTTGGCCGATACGTTTATTAAAGCAGCAAAAAAATTACAAACACTCCATCCTGAACTCCAATTCTGTATCTCGCACGCTCCGAATTTGAGCGATAATGTTTTTGATAAATACATCAAAAATACGGATTTTAAGGTGATAAAAGGTGAAAATCAAGCATTACTCAGCGTTTCCGACTCTTTGATTCTTGCTTCGGGAACTGTTGCGCTGGAAGCCGCGCTGTATCAAGTCCCTATGATAATAGGGTATAAAGGGCCGTGGTTTATCTACCTTGTATATTTACTTGTAAGATGTATTAATAAAGTTTCTCTGCCGAATATTATTACCGGAAAAAATATTGTACCGGAGCTGATACAATGGAAGTTTAATGTTGATAATATTTGTTACGAGACCGAAAAACTACTCTATAATAAAAAATATCGCGAAGAAATAATTCAAGCTCTTGGCGAGGTCAGAACTAAACTGTCTGACAAGTTTTCCGCAGAAGAAGTTGCTGAGGATATCATTAGAACACTTGGGTAAAAGAAAAGGAGACTCGCCGTCTCCTTAAATTTTTTACAACCTTATCTAACCTTATATATATAAAGTCATTTACTATAAAAAAATTGCTCATTAATTTCCAAACCCTGCTTCCGAAAATCAAATATTGCTGTTTCTACACAAATGAGAGTAACAAAGTTTGATTATAACAAAATGATGGCCGCAATAATTTATATATCAGCTGAAAAATTATAGTTTATAGGTTAATATATACTTATGTTTGAAGATTTAAAAAACCGATTTGATTTTTTCATACGTTCACATACAAAATTTTCCAGAAAGAATTACCGGGGCGAGGCAGAAAATCCCGAGGCTGATTATGTTTATGATATTTTGAGCCAAAATTTCAAGGTTGATTTTCAGGATTCTTTGAGTGTGCTTGATATTGGCTCAAAAAATTGGGCTTATGTCAGAGGCGAGTATAAATTTTTTAAAAACCACTGCAAAGCGCTAAAACTTGACGGTGTTGAAATTGATGCGTACAGACTTTACTCAAACCTTTATTCAAGATACGAGGCGGCTCAATTCTATATAAACGGACTTGAAGGAGTTAGTTACTACGCGGATGATTTGTTGAATATAAAATCCCGATATGATTATATTATTTGGCTCTTACCCTTTGTGACAAAATATCCGCTCAAAAGATGGGGGCTGCCTGAAAGATTCTTCATGCCGGAAAAGCTGATGAAGCACGCCTATGAAATTCTGGAAAAACAAATGCTTATTGTTAATCAAGGTAAAGAGGAAGCTGAAATACAAAAAGCTTTGCTTGATAAACTCGGGATTCCGTACGAATCACCGGGCATTGTTTCAAGCAAAGCATTAGAATTTAAAAATGCACGCTACGGATTTTTAGTCACTAAATAAACCAAACCTCCTAAGCACCCTTCTGCAATTATCTCTTACAAATTTTATAAGATTATTTGCAACCGGAGCATCGATTTCATTTGTTACTATGAAGTTTTCTATCGTTGGAGTAAGAATTCGTGCTTGTTCTATTATCATTTTTTTTAGTTGTGTGTAGTTAATACCGACACTTTCTGCCATTTTTTCCCAATTGTGCTCACATATTTTATCAGGCTCGTAGTGTCCTCCGATTTTCATAGCCATATTGGAAGTCAAATCCGGATATATTGCAGTACATAGAATATCATAAGCCGGCGCAAATTGAATGCCGGTATCCGTGTACAAAAGAGAAAAATTTTTGCCATGGGCATCTGCATTCCCTATGAGATAATTAAAAATAATTCGATTTGTAAGTTCTATTATATTTAACGCCGGCGTTTTTGTATGTCTTATAATTTCATAACAGTCTTTTATGTTTATTCCGCCCTCTCTTTCATACTTGAAAGTGCTTGTGATATTTTTTGCCTGACAGAAGTCCTCCTGATGTATCCTTTTTACCTGATTTCCTTTAAGCTCACGGTCATAACGTTCAAGCAGAAGATACTTAATATTTCCGGTTGTTCTGATTTCACAATTACAAACATTCAATCCGATTTCTTTTGCAACGTTCAGACAGATATATTCATTTTCTACAGAACTTTCAATATCTTTCATCTCCGGTTTAAGAATATGGGTTGTCGGAACATCTTTGTCTGGCAGTGATACAACATTATCAATCAAAACAACGGCCATCTTATCCTGCGCTCCGGCAAGAGAAAGTCTTAAACCGTCAGAGTTTGTCAAAAGCGGCTTTAACGGCAAGTCCGAGATATAGTCTTCCAGTGCTTTATCTGTAAATTTTTTTCCTTCAATTTTTATAAAATCATTTTTTATATTTTTAGGATTTTCCTCATAATCACTAAAAGACACCGCTCCTGCACAATCATACCCGATAGCCTTCAAGAGGCTGAATTCATTTTTAGGATTAATGCCGTATTTTTTTCCGATATAAAGTCTTATTTGTTCACCTTCCGGAAGCAGTCCCTCAAAAAATCCTCTGCATTCTTTATCCAAATAAGGCTCTTCTCTTAAAGGAAGGCTCAAAGAGAGCGGAATTTTGTTATCTTTGTCATACGTGAAAACAAATTTACCCTGCAAATCCTGCTCGAGATATCCGACAAAATTTTTATTTAATCTTACAGTTAATGTCTTCTCCGGATTCATAGCCATCCTACTTTGCCTCAAGTTCAATTCCGAGCATGCGAACAATCTTTAAGGCTTTACCTATCTGGCAGCTCTCTTTCCCTTTTTCTAAATCAACAATATACCTGACACCGACACCACATGCCGCTGCAAGGTCTGATTGTGTTAAATTTTGTTCTTTGCGCGTCTTTTTAACAAGCGCTGCCAATGTCTCTAAGTCTTTGATTTGCATGATAGTATGGGATAAAATTTTACCGTTCAGTAAAAATATAACATTTTTTGTTTACAAAGTCAATGTTTTTTACCGAGCGGTAAAATTTAGAAAACTTTACATACTTGACATGCGGAATTTTACCGTTCGGTAAAATTCCGCCAAACAATTTCTTGAAACTATGGACAAATTCCTATTCCGCGCAAAATTGCAATCATGCCTTCTGCAAGCCTCTCGTCCGCAGTAGTTATCATTATCTCGAATTTTTTCATTAATTCTTTATTTTGCTCAACACTCATATTCTAAAACTCCAAATGGTGTACGCCTGTATTTGAAATTACCATGCCGGCATTTGTTCCCGTAAAATGAACAACATCAGGTTTATTCAGGGTGCCGAAATCAAGATAAACGAGTTTTTCGGTCTTTGATGGGTTAGAGATTACGTGTGAGCCCTTTTCATTTGCAGGGAAATATATAGCATCGCCCTGTTTGAGTCTGATATCACCGTTTACGGTCTTAACAGAAGCTTCGCCTGATATTATATAAAATACTTCTTCGTTTTCTTCGTGCCAGTGGTAGCCGTATGCAAAATTTCCCGGTTCGACTTCAACAAAGTTAGCGCTGCATTTTCCTGCCGCAATTGGTTTTACGTTATAAGTATTTTGGCCCTGGCCTTGAAGTTTGCCTTTTTCTTCTTTGTAATTTTTTACAATAATTTCCATTTTATACCGCCTTTCTTTTTTTACAATATTATGTTAAACTGTAGCAGTACAAAAGTAAAGTAGGCACAATTTTGTAATGTAGTATTAAAAAAGTAACTATTGAGGAAAAACAAGCATGTTAGACAAAAAAGATTTACCGCCCTGTCCTGTTGCAGTGTTATTAAAACTTATCGGCAACAAGTGGAAAATTCTCATCATCCGCGACCTGCTCGGAGGTGTAAAACGTTTTGGCGAACTGCAGCGGAGTGTCGGATGTTCTCAAAAAGTGTTAACCGACAATCTGCGCGAACTTGAGGGAAACGGACTTTTGATTCGCAAAATTTATCCCGAGGTTCCGCCAAGGGTTGAGTATAAATTATCAGAACTCGGCATGACATTAAACCCCGTTTTACAATCTATGGCAGAGTGGGGTGAGTATTATAGCAAAAGATGCGACAAGTAAAATTCCCTAAACCTAGGCAAACCGCCTATACGACTGCATTATCAATGCTCTAAGAAACAAGATTTCATGTCTTTAAAACTTTTGTCAGCCCTTTGGGATGGTCAACGTTTCTCCCGAGGTTTAGTGCAGTTTCTAAGGCAAGCTGCTGGCAGATAATAACATTTGCAAACATCTGCTGGATTTCATTATCACATTCCACATTAATATTTATATCGGGTTTAATATCTGCTCCTGAAGGGCCAATAATGACAAGGCGCGGATTGTAATCCTGCTTTATTTTGTTGAGGTTAACTGAAGAACGTTCTGATATCTGATCAACCGCAATGTAGAGTAATGTTCCGTGATTGTTAAAAACAGCAACATGCCCGTGCATAAATTCGCCCAAAATTGCTGCGCTTATATTTTTGTATGAGGTCTCTTTTATTTTTAAAGCAGCCTCCTTGGCAAGTGAATAAGAAATTCCGTCTGCTGTTATAACAATCAATTTTTCTTTAGATAAAATTTTTGCGAGCTTCTTTATCTCATCTCGCTTATTTAAAGCTCTCTCAATTATTATTGGCAAATAATTCAAAGATTCTATATACTCTTTTGTCTGTTCATTGGAGCGGTGAAGAATTTCGACCAGCTTCAAAGAAATCAAAATAAGACACAGCATCTGGGAAGTAAATGATTTTGTTGCAGCAATACCTCTCTCTTTTCCGGCAAAACAAGCCGCTTTATAATCACACAGGTTCCAAATGGTTGAGTTTTCGCTATTTGTTATACATAGAGTGGGCAGATTAGTGGAATCCTTTACCCTTCTCGCAGACTTAACAGTATCACTTGTTTCTCCAGACTGGGTGATAAAAATGTATAATGTGTTCTCATCTTTGGGTATAACGCTCTTGAGCAAAAATTCACTTGAATATATTGCGCGTGTTTCAATCTTTGAGATTTTTTCCAATAAATCGACGGCAAATCTCGCACAGTGATATGACGAACCGCTCGCAACAAGAACAATTTTTGTAATATTCTGAGGCAAATCTATTCTTATTTCACCTGTATGGGAATTAATATATTTCATCAATATATATGGAATAATCTTTTTTTGCTCAAGAATTTCCGTTTCCATATTGGTTTTTATTCTTTTTGGGAACATATCTAAAAACTCATTTCTTCTACAGACTTATTCTAACATAAAAAAGGCTTGCAGAAAAGCGCCCCTTTGCTAATCAATAAAAGATACTAAAACTATAGATAATATCAAGTTGTTGTATAGAAAGCAGAACAACTACCGGGATCTATTGTTGTTTGAAATCGGAATCAATACAGGTTTTGCACTCAACGACATGCTAAAACTGCGTGTGAAAGATGTTAAAAATAAGCAATATCTTGTCTTAGAAAATTCCAAAACTTTTCCCCTGAATAACAATATGAAAGAACTTATATTAACACTTATTAAAGATAAAAATAATAATGATTATATTTTTAGTACAAGACAAGGTAAACCTCTAAACAGAAGTACTGTTTTTAATTCATTCAGGAATATCTGTACGGAATTAGCATTACACAATTATTCAGTCGCTTCCTGGCGTAAAACCTTTGCTTATCATTATTATCAAAAGTACAAGGATTTATCGTATCTGCAATGGCTTTTTAATCAGTCAACAGTAGAACAGACTTTACAATTTATTGGCGTAAACGAGAATATGAACTTGAGATTTCGTGAAGGAGTGTGTTTATAAATGGGAACAATTTTACATCAGGAATATGATAAAACGAATAAAAATACACGCCCGAAAATAATTATACAAGCCGGCGGTAAAGGAACAAGACTGGAATGACTTACCAGAAACAAGCCTAAATGTTTGGTGCCTGTTAATAATCTGCCGATTTTATTTTATGCGTTTCAAAAGTTCCCTGAAGCTGATTTTACTATAATTGCAGATTACAAAACAGATGTTCTTGAAAAATACCTTCAAGCTTTTGGAGATAAATATAACTATAAAATTATAAAAGCTTCTAAAAAAGGTACTATTTCCGGTATAAAGGAAGCCCTTTCAGATTTTTCTAGCGAAGAATCATTCATGATAATGTGGTGTGATCTTATTCTGTCAAATGATTTTGTTATACCGGAGGAAAAAGGAAACTACATCGGAATCTCAAGAGATTTTGAATGCAGATGGTCATATATTGACGAGAAGTTTGTCAAACAGCCTTCAAAAGAAAACGGCGTTGCAGGATTATTCATCTTTGAAAACAAAAAAATATATATCTTTGTTTCTGATTAATCATTAAATCCTCCTCAAGAATATTTTGTCTAAATATATGATAAAATACTCGTTTAAAAATAATTTTTTACCTAATCCGGCTATTTACAAAAATTCATATTAATTTGTTTTCAGCTTTCATTAAATATGTTGTCTTCCATTGGTCTATTCTTCTGCTTTAAAGTTGTATAACGGTTTCAAGTGGTCTATAATTTGAGCGGTGTGTGCAATCGCTGAAATTATCTCATCACTATTTTTGTAAGCCATTGGAGCTTCATCAAGTGTAGCGATTGAAACACAGCTTGAAAATATGTTTTTCATCTGCTTTTTGTATTCTTGCATTGTTAATTGTTCTTTTGCCTGTGTCCGAGATAATGCCCTGCCTGCACCATGTGGAGCGGAGTTATTCCAATCAGAATTTCCTCTGCCGATACAAATTAGTGAGCCATCTACCATATTGAGAGGTATTAAGACTTTTTCATCCTTATAGCAAGAAATTGCACCTTTTCTGATTATATTATCTTGGCCAATATAATTATGGACTGTTTCAAATTCATCTTCTGACTTCCACCCCATAGCATTCAAAATCTCTTTTGCAATAACATAACGATTGAAATGTGCATATTCATTACAAACTTGTGCACATTCAAGATAATCTTGAGCATTTTTACCGGTTAAATAAGATAAATTTTTTAATTCACCCTCCCCATAACAATTTTGTTCTATTGCTAATGTTTGAAAATAAATTGCAAGTTTTTTGCCAAAATTTCTTGAACCTGTATGAATAATCAAGTAAGTACCGGTTGTTCCTTTTTCGATTGAAATAAAATGATTTCCGCCTCCCAATGAACCGATTTTTCTTAAATCACTGTCAGCTTTTTCTTTCAAGTAGTCTATTGAAATTTGTTTGACTTTTTCTACCAAATTATTAGGAACATGCGAGCTTATTTCTTTTCTGCCGTTTTGCCCGAATGGAACACATTCTCTAATAACTTTGTCTAATTTTGCAAAATCATTCAGAGTTTTAGATTTTTTGAGTTTTACAGTAAGCATTCCGCAGGATTGGTCTACTCCGATTATATTTGGAATAATCTCTCCATTTTTCGGTATTTCAGCTGTAAACCCTATTGTACAACCTTTGCCTCTATGACAATCCGGCATAATTCTTACTTTGCAACCATTGAATATCGGGTGGTTGCAAATTGCTAATATTTGTTCTGTAATATCAGTCTCTTCATTTTCTGTAAAAACTTTTGCTGATGTATATTTGCCTTGAATCTCATACATAATTATTTCCTTAATTTTAACTTTCTAACAATTTGTGCAACAGTTCTTTTATCTATGTGTAACCTTTCAGCAACAGCTTGAATATCAAACTTACATTCACACCACACTTTAATAAATTCGTAGTTTGTTACCGCAGTTCCCTCACAACGACAATTTGAAGGAATTTTATCTTTGATTGAATATCCCATAGATTCTATAAAAGTTTTAAACTTCCCTAAGTCGTTCCATTCACCGCTTTTACCAGTCCATTCCTTAGTTTCCGATTTATAAAAATCTGAAATGTACTTTATTATCATTTGCATATTTCCGCTAAAAACTACTTTGTTTGCTCGTATTAAATATTTCATTTTTTTGTCCTTTGTACTTTTATTATGCAATATACCTATGTCAAAATAGGTCATAGTTATTCTATCTTTTGCTTAAATCCTTATAACGTTTTATTGCTATATCTAAGTCTTTTTGCGGTGTTTTTTGAGTTTTCTTGATAAATGCGTGTAAAAGTATGATAGAGTTATCTTCAACACAAAAGATAATTCTTGCAATCCCGTTTGGCAGATTACAGCGAATTTCTTCAAGTCCGTTTGTACCATTGGTTAATGGCATAACAAGATGTGAAAATGATATTACAATAGAATTTTATAAGCCAGAGGAGGAAAAAAATGAAGGAGAATAAAACAATAAAAGCTATCAACGGATATACTAAATTTAATGAAGGTTATGAAAAAAAAGGCGGTGTAAATACAGATAAAAAAACACCAAGACCAGCAGACCCAAAACCTCAATCATCCCAAAATAAAAATTAATACGATGATAGAGATTTAAGCGATGCTATAACTCAATAAAAATAAATAATTAAGCTACCTAGTTATAGAATACCAAGCTCCACGTCCTTTTGAGTGCATTATTAGATACTTTTTATTCACAAGGTTTGATAATGATTTTTTAAGTGTATTTCTATTTGCTTTCGTATATTCAAGCAATCTAGTATTTGTACCGTGCTCATTTTGTTCAAAATATTCTAAAATTTGCATTTCAAGTTCCGTTAAGTTTTCTTGATTTAAGTTTATCTCTTTTTCGTTAAGTTTGTATTCAAGTCTTATTTTTTGCTTTTGCAAAGATTTCAAAAAGAATATTAACCAAGGTTCATAATTGGGTACATTATTTTTTAGTGTAGTTTGTGTTTGTCTTAATGCTCTATAATAGCCTTCTTTGTTATCTTCAATAACAGCTTCTAGTGAACTATATTGCATGTAATTATATCCGGATTTCAATAATAACAAACAAGTAATTGCACGTGAAAGACGCCCATTTCCATCTTCAAAAGGGTGAATTGCAAGAAAATTAACAATGAAAATACCTATTACAATTAAAGGATGATAATATCTGTCTTCAAGATTTTTTCTTGTCCAATTAACCAATTCCTCCATTTTTAATGGTGTTTCAAACGGTGTTGCAGTTTCAAAGACGATTCCTAATTCTTTGCCTTCTGGCGAATATGCCGCAACAGCATTTGAAATCTTTTTATAATTCCCTTTGTGTCTTTCGTCTTTTGTTGAATATTGCAAAAGGATTTTATGCAACTGCTTTATATAATTTTCGTTAAAATTTATAACTTCCCAATCTTCAAATATTGTATCCATTAACCGCGCATACCCTGCAACTTCTTGCTCATCACGGGTTGCGAAAGATTGTTTTTTTATATTTGATAACAGTTCTTCAACCTGTTTATCACTAAGTTTATTGCCTTCAATACGATTAGAAGAACCGACACTTTCAATAGTTGCCACTTTTTTAAGTGTTTTCAGTCTTTCTGGTGATAATTGTCCCAACAATTTCCAAGATCCTTTAAATTCATCAAGCTCTGAAATTATTGATAACATTTGATTTGAAATTTTTATGCTTTCTTCATTAATCATCTTTATCCGTTTATTTATCCAAAAATATCCATTTTTATCCAATTATACCCATAAATATCTTTTTTGTAAATAGCAAAAATAAATCCGCCTATATAGGCAAATATAAAATTTTCAAAAATTATGAAATTTTTCTATGGCTCCGATTAAAGGAGGCTAAATAGGGGATTTGCCCCTCCCTCGCCCTTATGTAAAATCGCAATTCTTCAATTTTCAATCTTTCCCTAATCGCATTCCGATTGCAGAATAGTTGCAAAAATTCTAATAAATCAAAATTAAATCTAATAAAAAACGAGAATAAAATTTGCTTCAAATTCATGCACTGCAACAAACAGAGACAAATTCTGATAAATTGCGATCACAGGTGAAAACCATTGCAAATAGGGCGTTTATCCCCTCATAACCCGAAGGTCGTTGGTTCAAATCCAGCTCCCACAACCAATTATTTTAAAGGGTTTTAGCTAATTAGCTGTAACCCTTTTTTAGTGTTGTAAATGTATTGAAGTGAGTGTTTTGCGTAGGGCAGATGGTGCGATTATTTTGGGCAATCGGCTTGTGTTGCGGTTTTTGGGGGTCGGAAATAATCAAACCATGTGAACCGTAATTACTCTTTTTACTCTTTTTCTACTCGGGGCAGATGGCGTGATTATTTCGGGCAAAAGGATTGCAACCCTCTTTCTGCTTGTGTTTTAGGGTATTTTAGGCTCGGTTCAAATGGTATGATTATTTTGGGCAAGTGAGTCGTTTGAGGTTTTTGAAAATTCTGCCGTTCTGTTAAATTTTTTAATTGATACGAAACCGACACAATGCTCGTGTAAAGTAACATATAAAATGACTACAAACGAATAGGTCGGAAATTTAATTAAGATAGGTATGAATGGCAAATTATA